>NZ_RYYV01000001.1 GCF_003977665.1 Dyella choica
GTATCGAATGTTCGGCGGGAAGATCGTTTCATGGGGATCGGTCTCGGGGCGGGAATCATCCCCTATCGCGGTGTCCGAAACCATTAGACCAGGGCACTTGAAGGCTCATGGATGAAGCATATCTTGTTGCCCTTGCAGCCCCCCCGTCAATCACGAGGTAAATAGAGGTATCTCTACGTTTACTCCTGACGATGCGCCTCGGGAACAGCCTTAGGCTGTCCAAATTTTTTCCCGACAAATTTGTCAAACCGCATGGGTTCTCATCAGACCACTCTCTCCGCCACCCATAAAAAAACGCCCCTGGGGGCGTTTTTTTATGGGTGGCGGAGAGAGTGGGATTCGAACCCACGGTAGGCTTACACCTACGGCAGTTTTCAAGACTGCTGCCTTAAACCACTCGGCCATCTCTCCGTTTTTTGTACGCAGGCATCCAGTTCGGCCGGCCTACAAGGTCGATCATCCTATCAGGAATCGCGTGCCTGCGGGCCTTGCCGCCCCTTCCGCGACAGCGCCACCAGCGCCCAGACCGTGATCCCCACCGGAATCAATCCGCCCAGCAGCGGAAACAGCGTAGCTGGATAGCGCAGCACCATCGGCAGCAGCTGCGTTGCTGCCGCGAAGGTGATGATCCACACGCGCCAGCTGCGGCGCTTGCGGGCAATCCAGAAGCTGGCCAGGACCAGCACGAGGGCGATGATGCTGAAGACCAGGTCGAGGGCGGGGATCTGCCACACGCTGGCGAAGCTCAGGCGGGTGCCGATCACCGAGGCGAGCACGAGCATCAGGAAGTAGCTGGAGTAGAACTCCACCTTGTCCCACGAGCGGCTCGCCGGTGCGGTCACGCAATCTTCTCCGCGCCGTGCAGGTAGGGACGTAGGGCTTCGGGCACCGTGATGGAGCCATCGGCGTTCTGGTAGTTCTCCATCACCGCGATCAGCGTACGGCCGACGGCGAGGCCGGAGCCGTTGAGGGTGTGCACGAGTTCTGGCTTGCCGGTTTCCGGATTGCGCACGCGGGCCTGCATGCGGCGCGCCTGGAAATCGCCGCAATTGGAGCAGCTGGAGATTTCGCGGTAGGTGTTCTGGCTGGGCAGCCACACTTCCAGGTCGTAGGTCTTGGCGGCGCCGAAGCCCATGTCGCCGGTGCACAGCATCACCTTGCGATAGGGCAAGCCCAGCTTTTGCAGCACGGTTTCGGCGTGGCCGACCATTTCCTCCAACTGCGCGTAGGAATCCTCGGCCCGCGCGATCTGCACCATTTCCACCTTTTCGAACTGATGTTGACGGATCATGCCGCGCACGTCGCGGCCGTAGCTGCCGGCTTCGGCGCGGAAGCACGGCGTGTGGGCGGTGAGACGCAGCGGCAGCGTGCCGGCGTCCTGGATGGTGTCGCGCACCAGGTTGGTCAGAGAGACTTCGGCGGTGGGAATCAGGTAGCGCTTGGTCTCCCCCACTTGAGTAGCGAACAGGTCTTCCTCGAACTTGGGCAGTTGGCCGGTGCCCTGCATGCTGTCGGCATTGACCAGCAGCGGCACGTTGCACTCCAGGTAGCCGTGTTCGCGCGTGTGGAGGTCGAGCATGAACTGCGCGAGCGCGCGATGCAGTTGCGCGAGCTGTCCGCGCATCACGGTGAAGCGTGAGCCTGAAAGCTTGGCGCCAGCTTCACCGTCCAGCCAGCCGTGGCGTTCGCCAAGGTCGACGTGATCTTTCACCGGGAAGTCGAACTGGCGCGGGGTGCCCCAACGGGTGATTTCCTGGTTGTGGTTTTCGTCGCTCCCCAGCGGCACGGATTCGTGCGGCACGTTGGGAATGCCCAACGCGATCTCGTTGAGCCTGGCCTGCACATCGGCCAGGGCGTGTTCGTTGGCCTTGAGCTTGTCGCCGATGCCTGCGACCTCGGCCATCAAAGGAGCCACGTCTTCGCCCTTGGCCTTGGCCTGGCCAATGGCCTTGGAGCGGGTGTTGCGCAGGTTCTGCAGTTCCTGCGTTTCGGTGGAGAGCTGCTTGCGCTGGCTTTCCAGGGCTTCCACAGCAGCCACATCGAGCGCGAAGCCGCGGGTTTCCTTGAGGCGCGCGGCGGTTTCGGCCAAGCGCGAGCGCAGCAGTGCGGGGTCCAGCATGTTCGGATCCGATGGGGGCAAGAACACCGGATTATCGCTGTGGGGCCGCGGTTGCCGCAACGCGGCGCTCTGCCCGGCGCGCGAGTCAACCTTTCGCCCGCAGATCGCCCTCATAGTCTTGGCCACCGTGGTAGATGCCCAAGATTGCGACGCGAAGCGCCGCGTGGTCGATCGTGAAGGCCACGATGGTTTTGCTTTGGTGGTTGGTAATGCGCAACCCGGGCCGGATATCGTCGCGGCGCACGCCGCGCTCGGGGTACAGATTCAGTCCCTCGCAATAGCTCTGGATGCCGTCGATATACGACCGCGCGACATTCAAACCGGCCTCATAGGCCAGATATGCGTACAAAGCTTCGAGCTGGTCGACGGCTTCAGGCGCGTACTCGACCGCGTAAAGGATCACGCGGCGTTTTCTTTCTTAAGCAGGCGTTGCGGCAGCGTGGCGAGGCGGGAGCGCACATCAGCGGCACTAACCAGGCGCGAGGGATCGGCTTTGACGGCGTCATAGGCGGCGGCCACTTCCGTACGCAACCAAGCTTCGACAGCCTGGTCGCGGGCCTGCAGGGCACGCAGCCCGTCGCGCAGCACTTCACTTTCAGAGCCGTATTCGCCGGATGCGACCTTGCGCTCGACATAGTCGGCCATCTCGGGCGGGAGCGTAATGCTCCGTTTCTTGGCAGTCATCGGGCGCCTCCCTCCATTTGGGTTGGTAGGATTTTATCCCACCACCAGACAGCCGTCGAGCGTATCGCTGCGACGGCCCGCCCTTGAGTTCCGATCAGGCTGTTTTGCGCTCCTGCCGCCCGATCCACCAGGCCATCACCGCCCCGGCCAGCAGCCAGCCGATGAGCTGTTCCACCAGCGCCGCCCAGACCAGGGGCTCCGGAAAGCGATACCAGGTCCCGTACGGCACCAGGGCGGACAGCCAGGCAAACACAGCCGCGGCGGCGGCCAGCCCTAAGCGCTTGATGAAGCCGAAAGCAGCCAGTCCCATCACCCAGGCGAGCATCAGCGACGCCAGGGTGTCCGTCGCCCATTGACGCGGAAGCTGGCGATGCATGTCGGTCATGTCTTCACCCTGCGGCAAATAGACGATCCATGCATAAGGCGAGGCCTGCGCCTTCTGCGCATATTCCGTACGGGCGGCCTGGTCGCTCCATTGCTTAGGATCAAAGCTGGGCAGGATGTAGACGCCCGGCTTGCTGCCGAGGCCTTCGTGCAGGCTGGTCAGCACTACGTCTTCGTGCATCGGCTGGTAGATGCCGGGATTGCCCAGGCCCAGCACCATGTGGGCAAGACCGCCCCAGATGAACATGACGATGCCGCCGAAGATGGCGGCCACGAGGATGCGCATGGCGAAAGCCCTCCCCTTTGAGGATGGTGAGAGAAATCTAGGCGGTGTCGGGGCGCAGTGCAAATGGTTGGGGCTTGTGCCTAGGGAAGGCGTGGCGCCCAGTCCCTGATCCCCGACCGGGTCGAAGGCAGACTTGCTGCACGCACCTAATTGGCGTCGAATCCCAGTTGCACGATAGATAGGTAGTTCCCTCTCCTGCTTGCAGCGGGGGGTTAGGGTGGGGTTGCACGAGCTTGCTGCAGTGTTTGAGTTCAGCGCGAGGTTGCTTCACCCCACCCCAACCCTCCCCTACTACACGTAGGGGAGGGAGCAGATACCCGTCAGCTGAGACATTGCTTATCAGGTGCAAGCAAGGGACGGGGTCGAATCCGGGCATGCTGCAAGGACGCCCCTTCATCGGCCTTTCCGATGCCAACTATCGTGCATTCCCGTTTCCGTTCCTGCGCCAACGCCGGGAAAATCGATGTTTCCCAAGGCGGAGACGTTATGCATACCCAGGTGGAAAAAGTATTGATCGTAGGCGGCAGCTCAGGCATGGGCCTGGCGCTGGCGGAGATGTTGTTGGCGGAAGGGGCCGAAGTCATCATCGTAGGCCGTTCGGGCGCAAGGCTGGCCGGCGCACGTGAGCATCTGCGCCATGCGGAGCGTCTGCGAACGGAGGTTGCCGATATTGGCCGGGAAGATCAGGTGGCGGAGCTGTTCGAACGCAGCGGTCCGCTCGATCACATCGTGTCGACAGCCGCCGACATCGAGAACGCTTATCAGCTATTGCCATCACTGCAACTGGACGCGGCGCGCAAGGTGATCGATTCGAAATTCATCGGCCCGCTACTGTTGGCGAAATATGGCGCGCCGAAATTATCGGCGCGCGGCTCGATCACTTTCACCTCCGGCATTGCCGCCTATCGGCCGGCACCGCGCGGTTCAGTCGTGGCCGCCATCAACGGTGCGCTGGAATCGCTCGCTTATGCGTTGGCCGTGGAACTGGGCCCGGTGCGGGTCAACGTGGTTTCGCCAGGCTGGGTCGATTCGCCGGTCTGGCGCTTCATTGCCGATGACGAAGGCAAGGCCGCCGCGCACGAGACCATGGCCAAACGCCTGCCAGTAGGCCGCATTGGTCAGCCTGCCGACATCGCCGACGCGATTCGCTTTTTGATGCGCAACAGTTTCGTTACCGGGACTGTGCTGCACGTGGACGGCGGGCATCGGCTGGCGTAAGGGTGGCAAAGCTTGCGCGGGCCTCGTCGAGAAACAGCTTCAGTGCTGGCGGTTGCACGCGACGGTGCCGCCACACCATCATCACCGGAACGGTTTGCATATCGCCATGCCAAGTCAAACGATGGACCGCGCTGTTGCTGCCGGCGAGTGCAACTTCCGGCAGCAGCGCACAACCCATGCCAGCTTCCACCAGCGAACGGATCGCGGCGAGGCTGGCAACCTCTGCGGCAATGCGGGGGCGTTGTGCGGAAAATGCGGTGTCGAACATGTGACGGTAAACGCAGCCTTGCTCAGTCACCAGGAACGGTTCCTTGGCGATGTCGCCGGGCCCGACTTCGGTAGCCCGGGCAAGCCTGTGCCCAGGGGGAACGATAATGACGAGGCGTTCGCTGCCGATGATTTCGCTTTGCAACTCCTCGCCTTCGTCCAGCGTGCTGAAAGCAAAGCACACGTCCATGGCAGCGCTGCGCAGCGCATTACGCAACTCGCCGCTGCCGCTTGCCTTCAGCTGCAGTTCGATGGATGGATGTGCCTGAGCGAAGTGGGCCAGCAACGGGGAGAGGCGAGTTGCGCACAGCGTTTCCAAACCGCCGATCGTCAGCCTGCCCCTAGGCAGCTTGGCCGCATCGGCCACGGCGGCGCGTGCCTCGTCGGCCAGGTCGAGCAAGGCCTGCGCGTACTCAAGCAACTGCTGCCCTGCCGCCGTCAAACGCAACTGGCGGTTTGAGCGATCGAGCAGCATGGCGCCCAGGTCCGCTTCCAGGGCCTGGATCTGTTCGGTGACGCTCGATTGCGCCAGGTGCACCCGCTCGGCCGCGCGGGTGAAGTTGAGCGTAGTGGCGACAGCGATGAAGGTTTTGAGGTAGCGCAATTGCATGGGGAGATTATGCCGCGTCACCCCCGTTTCCGCCCAACCCGTAGGCTGGGATGAAATCCCAGCTTTCATGCAGATGGCGATGCTGGGATTTCATCCCAGCCTACTATTCCGGGCCAAGCTATTTCTTGCGAGCCTGATTCCTTGCCTCGCGCAGAGCAAGCAGCTTCTCGCGCAATTTCACTTCCAGCCCGCGTTCCACCGGCGCGTAGAATTCGGTACCTGCCAGCGCATCGGGCAAGCATTGCTGGTCTAACGCGATGCCGCCTTTCGCGTCGTGGTCGTATTGATAGCCTTTGCCGTAGCCCAGACCTTTCATCAAGCGCGTGGGCGCGTTGCGCAGGTGCATGGGCACTTCCAGCGTGCCGGTTTGGCCCACTACTTCGCGCGCCTTGTTGTAGGCCATGTAGGCCGCGTTGCTCTTGGGTGCGATGGCGAGCCAGATCGCCAGCTGCGCCAGACCCAGCTCGCCTTCGGGGCTGCCAAGACGTTCATAGGTATCCCATGCATCCAGCGCCATGCGCCAGGCGCGTGGTTCGGCCAGGCCCACGTCTTCCACCGCCATGCGCGTCATGCGGCGCGCGAGATAAAGCGGATCGCAGCCACCGTCGAGCATGCGGGTGAGCCAATACACTGCGGCATCGGGATCGGAAGAGCGCACGGACTTATGCAGCGCGGAGATCTGGTCGTAGAACTGTTCGCCGCCTTTGTCGAAGCGGCGCGTGCGGTCGGCCAGCACCTGCTCCAGCGTGGCCTCGTCGATCATTTGGCCATCCGCCAGCTCGGCCGCGATTTCCAGCAAGGTGAGTGCGCGGCGTACATCGCCATCGGCAGCCTGGGCGATCAGGCGCAGGGCGGATTCGGCTACCTGGAGTTGTTGCGCACCCAGTCCGCGCTCAGAATCGGTGAGTGCCCGTTGCAGCGCCGCGGCGATGTCGTCGACGGATACGGCATCCAGCACGTGCACGCGGCAGCGCGACAGCAAGGCCGAGTTCAGCTCGAACGAGGGGTTTTCGGTGGTGGCGCCGACGAAGATGATCACGCCGCGCTCGATGTGCGGCAGGAAGGCATCCTGCTGCGCCTTGTTGAAACGATGCACTTCGTCCACGAACAGCACGGTGCGCCGGCCTTGCGCGAAGTTTACCTCGGCCTCGGCCAATGCCTTGCGCACGTCCGGCAGGCCCGAAAGCACGGCGGAGATGGCGCGGAAATCCGCATCGGCATAACGCGCCACCAACAGTGCCAGCGTGGTCTTGCCGCAGCCCGGTGGGCCCCACAGCACCATCGAATGCACGCGGCCGGCTTCGAGTGCGCGGCGCAGGGCCTTGCCCGGCGCAAGCAGACGTTGCTGGCCGACGATCTCGTCCAGGCTGCGCGGACGCATGCGTTCGGCCAGGGGCTTGAGTTCTTCCGCGTCGCTGCCGAACAGTTGCGGGGTGTGGGGTGCTTCGCGTCGTTCCATGGGCCGATGATAGGGCATCCGGCGGGCGGGCCTTGCCGGGCATGCCGCTTGCCAGCTGGAATGAGCGCCCATTATTATTGATAATGATTTATTTCATTAATGATGCATGGCTTAGATTTAGCTTAATTCCATCAAGTCATTAGCCTTCGAAATGACGCCCCTTCATTACAGGAATAATGCATAGCTTAGATTATTCTTAGCGCATTTTCTTTCGCATAACAAAATCGTCATTTTAATGTAAATGTTACTGAAATGTCATAAAGCCTCATTACGGTGTCGACCTTTCTACAACCCGCCGATACCGGAAAAAAATAATGACGCCATCGACACTTGCGCCGTGCCGCCGCACGCCGGTCTACCTCGCCCTTTGCCTGGCGATGACCCTTGCAGCACCGATCCACGCCCAGGACGTGGCTAATCATGGAAATAATGCAGCAAGTGGCCCCAACGCGTCGGATAATAATGGCGGCGGAGATACTTCAAATACCCCCAAAACCCTCCATGGCGTACAGGTAACGGCCGCCACTTCGGCAGTCAGCTCGGTGGCTCTCACCCAGGGCTCCATGCTGGCGACGCAGCCGCAGTCGATCATCGGCAGCACCTATATCCAGGAAAACGTCCCGCCCACCGGCGATTACACCGATGTCGCCGCCATCGCGCCAAGCGTGTACACCGTGGCGCCGAACGGCTCCGGCTTGATGGAAGCGGCGGTGGTTTCCATTCGCGGCTTCCAGGACGGCCAGTACAACGTGACGTTCGATGGCATCCCGTGGATGGACTCCAACGACTTCACGCACCATTCCACCTCGTACTTCACCAATCAGGAAACCGGCAGCGTGTTGGTCGATCGCGGCCCGGGTACGGCCAGCACGCTCGGCAACGCCACGTTCGGCGGCACCATTTCGGTGGATTCGATCAATCCGGAAGACAAATTCAACGTCCACCCGTACATCAGCTTCGGCAGCTGGGATACCGCCGTGGAAGGCGCCCGCATCGATACAGGCAGCTTCACCAGCAGTGGCACCAATGCGGTGATCAACCTGCAGAACAATGAGTCGGACGGCTATCTCACCTACGCCGGCCAGCGCCGCCAGAGCGTGTTCGCCAAGGTCGTGCAACCGCTGGGCGAAAACACCACGCTCACCTTTGCCGCCATGTGGAACAAGCTGAACCAGTACGTGCCGTTCGGCGCCACCAAGGCACAGATTGCGCAATACGGCATCAACTACGCGCTGAACAACGATCCGACCAGCCAGGCCTACTACCGCTACAACGAGGACAAGATCAACACCAACATGGCCTACATCGGCCTGCACTCGGCGTTCGCCGGCTGGACGATCGACAACAAGATCTACACCTACGGCTACAACCACTTCGGCTTCAACGGCGAAGATCCGAATGGCGAAACGCCCAATGGCACGTTCTATAGCCCCACCGACGTGCCCGGCCAGCACATGCGCAACACGAACCGTTCATGGGGCGACATTTTCCGCCTGGCCAAGGAAATCGGTCCGGGCGAGGTACGCACCGGCGTGTGGTACGACCATCAGGACGACATCCGCTGGCTCTACGAATTCGACGATACGCTCAATCTGTTGAACCCCGTGGCCAACCCTGGCGCACCAACGTTGGCGCTGGCCGCGGCCGATCGCCGAATGAATGATTCGCTGGTCACGATCCAGCCGTTCGTCGAATACCAGTGGAACATCACCGACAACGCCTACTTCATCGGCGGCGCGAAGTACAACTACTTCAAGCGCAACATCGACGCGCCGGTGAACCAGAAGACGGGCACGCCGCTGAGCTATTCGAAAGACTGGAACGCCACCCTGCCGTCGGCTTCGTTCCACTATGCGTTCTCCTCGAACTGGACTGCCTATGCGCAATGGGCCAAGGGTTATCTGGCCCCCAACCTCAATCTGTTCTACGTGCCCAATCCGGTGGCTTCCGATGCCGCCGTCGCGCCGGAAAAGACCACCAACATCCAGCTCGGCAGCACCTGGAGCAGCGACCGCCTGACGCTGTCGGGCGACATCTACAAGATCGACTTCAACAACTTCGTGCAGAAGCACAACGTTGCCGGCATCAGCGAGTTCTACAACGGCGGCGGTGTTCACTACAAAGGCATCGAGCTTGAAGGTGCCTACGTGCTGGGCGGCGGCTTCAGCGTCTATGCCAACGCCTCGCTCAACCGCGCCATCCAGACCACCGACAACCAGTGGAACGCGAATACGCCGCACAAGACCGCCGCGCTGGGCCTCACCTACAGCAATGGCCCCCTTTACGTGTCGCTGGTCGACAAGTTCATCGGCAAGACCTACTACACGGCCAACGCGGAGAACGACACGCCGATCGGCGGCTATGCGGTGACCAATCTCGCCGCCAGCTACATGTTCGATCCGCATATCACCAACGTAAAGGACTTCAAGATTGGCGTGCAGCTCAACAATCTGTTCAACAACACCACCATCAACTCCCTCGCCGGCACCACCGGTGGGGCCAGCACGCCGCTTTATTTCACCATCCCAGCCCGCAACTTCAACTTCACCGTTTCGGCCGACCTGTTCTGATGAAACGCTACGTACTGTTGTTGTCGATGCTTCTGATCGGCCAGCCCGCGCTGGCCGATGGCAACGGCGCCTCCCCCGCCGTCGTCGGACTGCCGAACCTGCTGCCGCCTCCGCCGGCAGCAGGTTCGGCTGAGGCCCAGCGTGATCTGCAGGCGGTGCTGGCGGTACAGCATTCGCGCAGCGCCGAGGACGTGGCCGCGGCCAAGGCAGACGCGGAACATTCCGTGTTCCGTTTTGCCGATGCCATCGGCTTGAAGGTGCAAGCCTCAAGCCTGCCGAACACGGCGGCGTTCTTCGAACGCGTCGCCAAGTTCGACAAGGCGGAAGTGAAGCAAGCCAAGGCCTTTTGGCAGCGGCCGCGACCGTCGGTGGTTTCCGCCGAAGTGCATCCGCTGTCCAAGGAAAAGTCCGGCGACTGGAGCTATCCCAGCGGGCACGCCACGTTCGGCTATACCACGGCGGTGTTGCTGGCCAATATGCTGCCGGAGAAGCGCGCGGAGATTTTTGCGCGGGCTGATTTGTATGCCCAGCACCGGGTGGTGATGGGCGTGCATTTTCCTAGCGACATTGAGGCAGGCAAGCTTGCAGGAACCGTACTGGCGGAAGAGATCCTGCAGGATACGCAGCAGTGGCAAGCCGACTACAACGTTGCGCGTAGCGAGTTGAGAAAGGCGCTGGGATTGCAGTGATCCGCCCCCTCCCCTGCTTGCAGGGGAGGGCTGGGGTGGGGTTGTACGAGCTTGCGACGACGTTTGAATTCATTGCGAGGTTGCTTCACCCCACCCCAACCCTCCCCTACTACACGTAGGGGAGGGAGCAATTTGAGGCAGTGAATACTACTCTAGGCGGAGGGCCGTAAAAAGAAATGCCGGTAGATCGCATACCCCAGGCCTACCGCTCCGATAAGCACCGCCGGCACCAGTAGCACCCGCTCCTGGATATACGTAAAGCCCAGCGCACCCAGGGTCGCGCCCAGGATGAAATGGCCCGCCACCAGCAGGCAGACGTGGATGCGCAACACGTCCACGTTCAGGCCACGCAGGCGCTGCCCCAGGTACATGCCAAGGTCGGTGAAAATGCCCGACAGGTGGGTCGTGCGCAGAGTGGCGCCGCTGTAGGTGCTCACCATCGCATTCTGCAGACCGCATGCGGCGGCCGCCAGGTACAGGCCAAGATCGCTGCCGCCGTGAATCATCGGTGTGGCTGCGAACAGCAGCAGCGATTCGATCGTCAGCACCACGCCATAGCGGCGGCCAAGCTGGAGCGTGCGTTGCTCGACGATGAAACCGCTGAGCATCGCTCCGGCCAGGAACGCAACGATGGTGAGGCCCCAGTGCGCGACTTCAGGCAGATCCCCTCGCGCCAGCGCCATGCCGAACTCGGTGCTGGTGCCGGTCAGATGTGTCACCGGCTGATGGCGGAAGCACAAATAGCCGACCGCATTGATGCAGCCGGCGGCCAGCGCGAGCAGGCCGCCGCCGATCCAGGCCCAGCGTGGCAACTGGCGGATCAATTTTTCAGCGGCTGGGTGCTGATTTCGGGCAGGTCACCGATCACGTCCGCGCCCTTGGGCGGCGTGAAGTTGAAATCCTGCGGCGGGATTTCGGGGTTGCGCTTCCAGTTGGAGAAGCGGATGTCGGTGGTGGCGCCGAGCTGGTCCTTGAACTGCATGCGCGCCAGGCCGTTCGCGTCGAAACCCAAATCCGCGTAGCTGAACTGCGGATCCCTGGCATTGGAAGTAAGACGCAGCCACACCAGGCCATCGTGCTCGCCCTGCTCCACCACGTGGAACTCCTTGTCGAGCTGCGCAAGATCGGTAAGCACAGTGAGCGGACTGTGCGCCTCTTCAGTGTCCTGCCGGCGCACAGTGACCTGCTCCAGGTCCGGATCGTACAGCCACACCCGACTGCCATCAGCGACGATGGTTTGCTTGTAGGGCGCCAGCGTGTCCCATCGGAACTGGCGTGGTGCTTCCAGTACCAGGGTGCCGTTGCTGGTCTTGCCGGCCTTGCCGTTGGGGTCGGTGAGCGTTTGCGAGAAGTTGCCGGATATGGCGTGCAGGCCTTGCGCGAAGGCGTCCAGGCGCGCGCGGGCCGGGCCGTTGGCAGCTTGGGCCAGGCTGCTTACGAGCAAAAAAAGGATAGCTGCGAAGCGGAGGCGTTTCATGGATTCCCGTTCCTGGTATCGGATGTCGCGAGTGTGCCGCTGGGAGGCTTAATGCAAGTGCGATGGAAAAGATTTGCGTCTAACTGCTCCCTCCCCTGCAAGCAGGGGAGGGAGTGGATTTCGGCAAGCTCAGTGCTTCGGCGGCGGTGGCGCCAGCACTTCGCGGTTGCCGTTGTGCAATGGCGCACTGACCACGCCATCCTGTTCCATCTGCTCGATCAGGCGCGCGGCGCGGTTGTAGCCGATGCGCAGGTGACGTTGCACACCGGAGATCGAGGCACGGCGTGTCTCGGTGACGATGCGTACGGCCTTGTCGTAAAGCTGCGCGTCGGCATCGCCGCCCTCCTCGCTTTCCTGCGGCAGGCCGGATTCGTTGATGAACTTGCCGTCGGCGGTGGCCTGCACTTCCTCCAGCACACCCTCGATGTATTGCGGCGCGCCTTGTGCCCTCAGCCAGTTCACCACGTTGTGCACTTCGTGGTCGTCGACGAAGGCGCCATGCACGCGGTCGGGCGTGGCTGTACCGGGCGGCAGATAGAGCATGTCGCCGTGACCCAGCAGGGTTTCCGCGCCGGACTGGTCGAGAATGGTGCGCGAGTCGATCTTGCTCGAAACCTGGAACGCGATGCGGGTGGGGATGTTGGCCTTGATCAGGCCGGTGATCACATCCACCGACGGGCGCTGCGTGGCGAGGATAAGATGCACGCCCGCGGCGCGCGCCTTCTGCGCCAGGCGGGCGATCAGCTCTTCCACCTTCTTGCCGACGATCATCATCATGTCGGCAAACTCGTCGATGATCACGACGATGTACGGCAGCGGCTCCAGCGGCTCGGCCACCTGGCCGGGCAGGTCCGGATTGGGGCGAAACAGCGGATCCAGCAACGGCTGGCCGGCGTTCTCGGCGTCCTTCACCTTCTTGTTGAAGCCGGCAAGGTTACGCACGCCCACCGCGGCCATCAGTTTGTAGCGCCGCTCCATCTCGGCCACGCACCAGCGCAGCGCGTTGGCGGCCTCCTTCATGTCCGTCACGACCGGCGCGAGCAGGTGCGGAATGCCCTCGTACACGGAGAGCTCCAGCATCTTCGGGTCGATCATGATCATGCGCACGTCTTTGGCGCTGGCCTTGTACAACAGGCTCAGCACCATCGCATTCACCGCCACCGACTTGCCCGAGCCGGTGGTGCCGGCCACCAGCAGGTGCGGCATCTTGGCCAGGTCCGCCACCATGGCGCGGCCGCCGATGTCCTTGCCCAGGGCCAGCGTGAGCGGCGATTTCTGCTGGTCGTACTTGTCGGAGCGCAGGATCTCCGACAGGTACACGATCTGCTTCTTGGCGTTGGGTATTTCCAGGCCGATCACGTTCTTGCCCGGAATCACGTCGACCACGCGCACACTGACCACCGACAGGCCGCGCGCGATGTCCTTGTCCAGGCTCGACACCTGGCTGCCACGCACGCCCGCTGCCGGCTCCAGCTCGAAACGGGTGATCACCGGGCCGGGGTAGACGCCCACCACCTTGGCTTCGATCTTGAAGTCCTTGAGCTTCAGCTCGACCTGGCGCGACAGCACTTCCAGCGTCTCTTCCGAATAGCCCGGACCTTGCTCAGGCGCTTCGTCCAGCAGCGACAGCGGCGGCAGTTCGCCGGGCTGAGCGGCGCCGACGAACAGCGGAATCTGCGTTTCCACGCGCGCCCGCTCGCTCTTCACCACCGGCGCCGCGGGCGCTTCGATGCGCACCGGCTCGCGCTTGGCCTGCTTGATGGCCTCGGTCTTCTTCACCACTTCGCGTTCGACCCGCGCCTGGTGCGCGGCGATCACCTCCGGCGCCTTGCGCAGCTTGCCGCCGAACCAGCCGCCAAACCTCAGTACGCCCTGCCCGGTGAGATCCATCAGCTTGAACCAGGAAAGCCCAGTGGCGAAGGTGACTGCGACCAGGAAAATCGCCAGCAGGAACAAAGGCGCACCCTTGTCACCGAAGGCGCTGAGCAGGCCATGGCCCACCCCTCGGCCGATCACGCCGCCCGCGCCTTCCGGGCCCATCGTGCTGTCGGGAAATTCGACCCAGCACAGTGCCGGCGCGGTAATGAAAAAGAACACCGAACCGATCAGCCGCAGCGACGGCTCCCAAGGCTGCACACTGCGCACACCGTGGTTGCGCAGTACTTGCACACCGAGAAACAGCAGCAGCAAAGGGAAGCAATAGGCCACGCTGCCGAACAGGTAGCGCAGCAAGTCCGCGATATAGGCTCCTACCGTGCCGCCCAGATTGTGCACGTGACCGCCGGTGTCGGCGTGCGACCAGCCCGGATCGGAGCCATCGTAGCTGAACAGGCACACCAGCAGGTACAGCGCCAGCGGCAACAGCAGCAGCGCGCCGGCCTCACGCAGGCGGCGCTTTACTTCCTCGCTGAGGCCGGTCTTTTCCTTTGCTTTTCGAACGTTTGCGCTACGCGCCGCCACCTGGGTGTGTTTCCTTGAGAGTCAGATAAATTTGCGCGTTGCAGTGTAAAGCGAGAAACCCGCCAGTGAGTGAAGATATCTGCGAAGTGAGAACCAAGATTCAGCAGCGGCAAGGCATCGTGCGAACCTCTCGCCGCTTCGCCGTCGCTCGCTGCCCTCGACTCACACCCGTTGGACCGGTTGAATCGGGCCCAACTGGTACCTTGAATACCCGGTGCGATTTCCCCATTCTTGCGAACTCCACGGCGGCCCCCTGAAAGGCTATCCGCAAGCCGGCAATCGCCTGGATAAACCGCCAGCAACCCCTTAAGGATTATAGCAATGACCACCCCCAAGCATAGCCGACTGCTGATCCTCGGCTCGGGCCCCGCCGGTTACACCGCCGCAGTGTACGCCGCGCGCGCCAACCTCAAGCCGACCATGGTCACCGGCCTGCAGCAGGGTGGTCAGCTGATGACCACCACCGACGTCGACAACTGGCCGGGCGATGTCAAGGGCGTGCAAGGTCCAGAACTGATGCAGCGCATGGCCGAGCATGCCGAGCGCTTCGAGACGCAGATGGAGTTCGACCACATTCATAGCGTCGATCTGAAGCAGCGTCCGTTCCGGCTTAAGGGCGATTCGGGCGAATACAGTTGCGACGCGCTGATCATCGCTACCGGTGCGACTGCCAAATACCTCGGCATTCCCAGCGAAGAGCACTACAAGGGCAAGGGCGTGTCGGCCTGCGCGACCTGCGACGGCTTCTTCTTTCGTGAGCAGGATGTCGTCGTAGTCGGCGGCGGCAATACTGCCGTGGAGGAAGCGCTGTACCTGGCCAACATCGGCCGCAAGGTGTATCTGGTGCATCGCCGCGACAAGCTGCGCGCGGAGAAGATCATGCAGGACAAGCTGTTCGAGAAGGCTGCCCACGGCAAGATCGAGCTGGTGTGGAACCACACCATCGACGAAGTGCTGGGCGACAACACCGGCGTGACCGGCGTGCGCGTGAAGGACGTCGACAGCGGCGTCACGCGCGACATCGCCGCCACCGGCTTCTTCGTGGCGATCGGCCACACGCCCAATACCGGCATCTTCGAAGGCCAGCTCGACATGCACGACGGCTACATCAAGATCCGCAGCGGCCTGGAAGGCATGGCGACAATGGCCTCGGTACCCGGCGTATTCGCGGCGGGCGACGTGGCCGATCACGTGTACCGCCAGGCGGTGACCTCGGCCGGCTTCGGCTGCATGGCGGCGCTGGATGCGGAGCGGTGGCTGGATCAGCACGCGAAGGTTTGATGTTTCGCGCCTAGGGACAATGCTGATCCTTGCCTCACCGTCATTCCGGCGCAGGCCGAGGCGCTTCACAACAGCGGAGCTGGTCAATCCAGTCAAAATATACGTCCGAAGGACACAAAACCGGGTTTTGAGTGCTTCGCACGATCTATTAAAACTGGATTCCGGCCTGCGCCGGAATGACGGTGAGGCAACAGTGACCTCTTCATACACGATGAAGAAGGGCTAAAAGAAAGTGATCGAAGCCCGCTTCCACGACCATATCGACGACATCGCCGCTGCGGCATGGGACGCCCTGCGCCCCGACGACAATCCTTTCCTCTCGCACGCCTTTCTCGCCGGTCTCGAACGCACCGGCTGCATTCGTCCCGAATGGGGCTGGCGGGCGCATCACCTGGGGCTTTATCGCGCAGGCCAACTGGTTGCCGCCGCACCTCTGTACCTCAAGGGCAATTCACACGGCGAGTTCGTGTTCGACTTCAGCTGGGCCGCGGCCTGGGAGCGCGCCGGGGGCCAGTACTATCCCAAGCTGCTCAACGCCGTGCCCTACTCCCCCGTCACCGGGCCACGCCTGCTGGTCGGGACCGGTGTCGCACAAGCTGATGTGCTGCGCAAACGGCTGCTGGATGCCATGCAGCAACTGGCGCAGCAGTTGCAGCTTTCATCCGTGCACGCCAATTTTCTGACCGACGCGGACCTGCCTGCCTTCGATGCGGACTGGACGTCGCGCAGCGATGTGCAGTTCCATTGGCACAACCGGGGCTATGCGGATTTCGAGGCATTCCTGGCCGCGTTCAATCACAAGAAGCGCAAGAACATCCGCCACGAACGCAAGCGCGTGGCTGCGTATGGCCTGGACATCGGCATGGTAGGCGGCTCGCAATTGAGTGCACAGGAATGGCGACGGGTACACGCGCTATACACTTCCACCTTCGATGCCAAGGGCAACCACGCGGCGCTCACCGAGGCGTTCTTCCTGTACCTGCGCCAGGAATTGGGCGACAGGGTGCAACTGGCGCTGGCCCGGCAAAAAGGCGAGATCATTGCGATGGCATTGATGCTGCGTAGTGCAAGCACCTTGTACGGTCGCTATTGGGGCGCCGACGTGGATCTGGCGGATCTGCATTTCGAGCTGTGCTATTACCAGGGCATCGAGTACGCGATTGCACAGGGCTTGCAGCGCTTCGAGCCCGGAGCGCAGGGCGAGCACAAGCTTGCACGCGGTTTCCTGCCGGTGCGCACGCATTCTCGCCATTTCCTGCTGCACGAAGGTTTTCGCGCGGCCGTACGCCAAGCTCTTGCACACGAGTGCGAAGGCATGGACGCTTACGCCGAAGAACTGCTCGAACACAGCCCCTACACCCAACCATGATTCGCCTGACCAGGCTCGATGACCACCATCCGGGGCAATTTCCCGACCCGCGCAGCGCCCTGGTTGAGCCCAACGGCTTGCTTGCCTTCGGCGGCGACCTCTCCCCCCCGCGCCTGATGGCGGCGTACGAGCACGGTATCTTTCCCTGGTTCAACGAGGGCGAACCGATCTTGTGGTGGTCGCCCGATCCGCGCTGCGTGTTTCATACGGACCGGCTGCGGCCCAATCGCAGCCTGCGCAGGGCGTTGAAGGACACGACCTGGCAAGTGAGCGTCGATCGCGCCTTCCGCCAGGTGATGCAGGCTTGCGCGGCACCACGGCCGGGCCAGTTCGGCACCTGGATCGGCTCGTCGATGATCGACAGCTACAGCGCGCTCCACAATCTTGGCCACGCGCACAGCGTGGAAGTGTGGGAACAGGATCGCCTGGTCGGCGGTATCTACGGCGTTTCCATCGGGCGCCTGTTCTGCGGCGAATCGATGTTCAGCGCGCAGAGCGGCGGTTCGAAGCTGGCGTTGTGCGCGCTCGCCTCGCTGTTGCGCGCGTGGGAATTTCCATTGATTGATGCGCAAGTCAGCAATCCGCATCTGCTGGGTTTAGGGGCAGTGGAGATCCCGCGCGAGTTGTTTCTGCGTAAAGTCAGGGCCTCGGCTACGACGCCATTTCATGCGCAGTGTTGGAAAGGCTTGCCGATGATTCCGGCGCAGCGCATTTTGGAAGGCGGCGGCTTCCTGTAGGCTGGGATGGCAATCCCAGCATCGCGTGGGTTGCATGCATGGCGCTGCTGGGTTTCGCAACATAAGCCTAGGCTTTGCGGCCTGCCGGGCGGCTCTTCACGTGGTCGATGAACGCGCGCAACTTCGGCATGATCTGCCGACGGCTTGGATAGTAGAGAAACACTCCCGGCGTCACTGGCGCGTACGGCTTCAACACTTGCACCAATTTTCCCGCTCTCAAGCCTTCGGCGGCCATCGGCTCGGGCACCTGGGCAAGGCCAATGCCTTCGACGGCCGCGCCCAGCATGGTGGGAAAGTCGTTGGCGATGAACGGGCCGGATACGGCAATCTCGATCGCCTTGCCGTTGTCGTTGAAGGACCATAGGGCCAGTGCGCCGTTGGAGCGCCGCCATCGCAGACAGGCATGCTGGCGCAGATCATCCGTGCGTTTCGGACGCTTGCGCCCAGCGAAATAGGCAGGGCTGCCAACGATGATGAGACGAAACGGTGGCGTCAACGGCAACGCGACCATGTCGGCGGCGATGAACTGGCCCATGCGGATGCCGGCGTCGAATCCTTCCGCCGCAATATCGATCAGCTCCTCGCTGGCGGCGATCTCCACCTCGACCTCGGGATAGGCCTGGCTGAAGGATGCGATCAGTGGCTCCAGCAGGATCGGCACCACCGCACGCGGTACGGCAAGACGCAACAAGCCGGCGGGCCGCTGGCCGAGTCCACGCGCCACCTCGCCGGCGGCGACCAGCTCCTCGAAGGCCGGCTTGGCGCGCGCAAGAAACCGTTCACCGGCTTCGGTCAGCCCGACACTGCGTGTGGTTCGTATGAAGAGTGCTGCACCTACGCGCGCTTCAAGTACACGCACCGCCTGACTGATGGCCGACGGGGTCACCCCAAGTTCGGCGGCCGCACGTCGAAAGCTACGGTGTTGGGCAACGCTCAGGAACGCCTCCACGCCATCGAGCGCGCCCTGTCTGACTGTGAAGTTCTGCTTCATAGCCCGTCCACATTGTGGTGAATAGTCGCTCGCGAGCAGCGATGGTACACCTAGCCTGCCCATTCAATTTGAGGAGGCTTGCCATGACCGATGCCCTTGATGGCGTACGCAATCACTATCGCGCAACCGGCCTGACCGAGCGGCTGAAGAGCGCGCTTGCGGCTTTCGGGCCGGAGGATCGGCCACTCACGCCGCAGCAGCTAGGCACGCTGGACCAGTTTCATACCCGTGGGCTTGCCGCCACGGCCGAGCTGGCCGAGTTGGCCGGCATTACCGCCGGCACATCGGTGCTGGACATAGGTTCGGGAGTCGGCGGACCGGCGCGCTTTCTGGCGGCCACATACGGCTGCCAGGTCGTGGGGATCGATCTGAGCGAACCGTTTGTGGATGCCGCACGCTACCTGACCCTGCGCACGGGGCAGAGCGAACGAGTGTCGTTCCACACCGGCAGCGCGCTGGACCTTCCCTACGACGACAGTCGCTTCGACACCGCAATGCTGCAGCATGTGGCGATGAACATCGCCGATCGCGCACGGCTCTACGGGGAGATCCGACGCGTGCTGAAGCCAGGCGGCAGGTTTGCGACATTCGACGTCGTCGCCAACGGCAGCGAACCGCACTACCCCGTTCCCTGGGCGCGAACGCCGGCAACGAGTTTTCTGCTTACGGCAGACGCAACCCGGGAGGCGATCGAACAAGCAGGTTTCCGCACACTGGCATCGCAAGACGATACCGCGGCGGCCAAGGCCTGGGTCGCTCAACTGCGTGCCTCCGGGCCGCCGCCTTCGCCCCATCTGGGCGTGGTGATGGGACCGGAGTTTGCGCAGCTTTCGGACAACTTGGGACGAAATCTGCTGGAAGACCGGCTGGCCATTCTGACCGCCGTATTCGAGGCTTTGCCGGGCAACGCCTGACGGGAGACAACATGTCGCCGGAATTTATCTTTCAATCGCATCTCTTGCTGGGCTACGCCGCATGGCTGCTTTGCTTCGGCGTCTACGCCTGGCCCCGGCTCAAGTCGATGCCACTGTTCGAAGCGCAGCGAGCCATCGCCACCTTGCACAGCTTCCGCTTTTTTGGCCTGGTCTTCATCCTGCCGGGAATCGTCAGCCCCGATCTGCCTGCCAGCTTTGCCACGTTCGCAGCCTACGGTGACCTGGCGACAGGATTGCTGGCGATGCTGGCGCTGCTCACGGCGCGCGTACGCCCATTGTTTTGGCTGTTCGTGGTGGCCTTCCATGGGGTGGGAACGATCGACCTCATCGTCGATTACTATCACGCGACCCAGATCGACCTCCCTGCGCACGCGGGAGCGCTGGGCAGCACCTACGCAATCCCGATCATCTACGTGCCGGCGTTGATGATTACGCACGTTGCTGCGTTCTATTTGCTGTTGCGGCCCCGGCCCTGAGTTGCATCGTAGGTGCCAACCCCAGCATCCCTCTGTATGTGTGCATGGCGATGCTGGGATTGTCATCCCAGCCTACGTCGAGAATCAGGCGTTCAAAGCCAGCGCCTTAAGCTCGGCGTAGTGATCGAGAAACAGCTGCACCAGCCCCGGATCCAGATGGTTGCCTGCCGCATCGCGCAGGTACTTCAGAACTTCCGGCTCCGGCCAGGCAGGCTTGTACACACGCGGATGACTCAACGCGTCCCACACATCCACCACGCTGAAGATGCGCGCGGCCAGGGGAATCTCGCCGCCTTTCAATCCTTGCGGATAGCCAGTGCCGTCCCAGCGTTCGTGATGGCTGTACGGAATGGTGCTGGCGCCGCGCAGGAAGTCGATCCGCTGCAGCATGTCGTGACCCATGCGCGGGTGCGTGCGCATCAGCCTGGTTTCATCCTCGTCCAGCTTGCCGGGCTTGATCAGGATGGCATCCGGCAGGGCCAGCTTGCCGATGTCGTGCAGCAGCGCGCCAAACTTCACGTCACGCAGGGCATCACCTTCCAGCCCCACCCGTCGCGCCAGGCCCAACGCCATGCGTACCACACGTTCGGAATGATCGCTGGTTTCCTTGTGCCTTACGTCCATCGCTTCCACCAACACCCGCAAAGCTTGCTCGTGGCTGTCGAGCAGCCGCTGATTGGCCTCGCCCAGCCGTCGCACCGTGCGGCCGATCATCCAGTACAGCAGCAGTCCCGTGCCCAGGACGAATACCCATCCCTTGATGATCTGGTAGACGATGATGCGATGCGCATCGTGCACCAGATAGCCCAGCAGGTGTCCGGAGAACCAGATCCACGCCGCCGAAACCAACATATAGATGCCGGCCGTGCGCAATTGGGGGCTGACTTTTATCACGGCCAGCGAGCGTTTGGCAGTTGCAGCGATGCGTAAAGAATGCCATCCGTAGTCAACGCATTGTTGCCATCACGGTCATGAAAATAGGCCAAGGCCACGCTCTTGCTCCCCTGTGGCGGTGTTCTGGAAGACGCATTCTGCCACCCGTCGAGTGAAACACGCTGTGCGGCTTTGCGCAATTCACCTTCCGTTACCATCGGGTGACATCGATCGCAATCCAGCGTGTATCCAGCGCAGCCCGACACGAATGCGCCAAACAACTAACGCCGCAATGCCGCCTGCAGCATGCGACGTTGCAGCCAGTCAGCCCATCTCTTGGGGGCCGTCAATCCCATCCGTTCCAGCGCCATGCTTTCTTCTGCGGCGGCTTCGCCAGGCCGCAAAACCGCCTTGAGCAATTGCCACCGGCCCTTCCATGTAACGCTCGAGGACTTGAGCCATGCCAATGCGGGAAGCAGACGCTGCTCCACTTCAGTGAAATCGCTGCCGAACGGGAACCTTGGCAACAGGCCTTTGGCGCAGGGTTCGGCCAACGCCTTGTCCAGCATCTGCGGAAGATGCTTGCGCCAGGCGTCGGGAATCTTGAAGTCCGCGGCCAGCTTGCCGTGCGATTTGGCTTGCGCCGCCAAGGCATCGACAAAGCGCGCGTCGCTGATCGCCAGCATGGCTTCGATGCATTCGCTGTCGCTCTTGCCGCGCAAGTCCGCCACTCCGTACTCGGTCACCACGATGTCGCGCAGGTGCCGCGGAATGGTGAGCTGTCCGTAATGCCAGCGGATGTTGGTCTCCACTCCGTTGCGCCCTTGGCGGGTTGCGCGCTGGAGCAGGATGGATCGGCCATCTGGCAACTCATGCGCCATGGCAACGAAGTTGTACTGGCCGCCCACACCGCTCACCACATGGCCGTCTTCCAGCGTTTCGGAAGCGGCGGCTCCCAGCAGGGTCGACATCATGCAGGTATTGAAGAAGCGCGCGCCGCGCCGCTGCAACGTAGCCAGCGCCTGGTGGTCACCGTAAAGCTGGTTGACGTTGGAGACCGGACACATGTCGATCGCATCGGCATCGCTGCATGCCGTCGTTTCCAGCCATTGGTAGAGATCGCGCGAGCCCAGGAAAAATGCGCCGCGCAAAAAATGTCCGCCGGGCACGTCAACCGGCAGGCGTCCCGCGGCGGCGGCGCGTTCCAGCGCAAGATTGTCCCAGCTGCGACGCTTGAGGACGCCAGCCTTGGCCAGGTGCATGAATCCATCCATCACCATTTCGCTGCAGCCGTACAAGCCGCTCTTGAAGCCGCTCAGGCCGCCCACGTGCTCGGCCAGGCGATGGGTGGCGCCACGTGAGTCCAGTGCGACCAACGCCTTTCGCCAGGACACATTGTTCTGGTGCCGCAACAGCAGGGCTTTGACCAAGGCGTCGGACAGAGCGCCGATGCCGATCTGCAGGCAGCCGCCATCCTTGACCAGCGCGCTGGCATGTAGGCCCAGCGCGTATTCGGCCGTTTCCACCGGCAACCGGGGTACGGCGAACAAGGGCGGCGATGAAGCGGGTGCGAGCTCGATGTCGAAGTAGTCCTGCGGCACTTCGGCATCGCCGCCGATGTACGGCAATGCTGGATGCACCACCGCCACGCACAACGGCCGCGATCTGCCGGCCGCCTTGACGCGATCGAGAAAATCCAGGGTGAGATCGGGATTGCACGACAGGCTGTAATGCACGCCAGCTGGCGTTTCGCGGCGCGACACGAGCTGCACGAGCAGGTTGATGTCCTGCACGACCAGATCGCGCGCCACGTGGGTGTAGTTCTGGCTGATGTAATTGCGCTGCGCACTGGTCGATTGCAATAACGCGCCCGATTGCATGTAGAACTCGTGCACTGCCACGTTCGGCGGCAGCTTGCCTTGCACCTGGTCGATGGCGTACTGCGGGTCAATGGAGTCGACGCCGAAATGGCGCTCCACGAACGGATCAAGGAAACGTGCTTCGAGCCCGGGCTTGGCCTGCGGACGCGTAAGCGACAAGGCGGTGTACAAGGTCATCGATCGCCAGGTGTCGGCCAGCATCAGGCGATACAAGGCATTGAGCAATCCGTGCGGCTTGCCCAGACCCAATGGCGCCGCCACGCGCAGGTCGGCTCCAAGCCGCTCGACGATCAGCCGCGCGCAAGCATCGGTATCCGTAAGGCGCTGCTCTGGCAACATGGGAAGATGGTGGCAGGGAATGCTTACCGAGGGTAGTAGGTCCAGGTGCAAACCCCAACGCCGCGAATACCCGCCTTTGCTGCAAGCCCGCATCGCGTGTCCGAACGGAGCGGCCCGATGCTGCGCGCCAAGACTGCGGTGGCGAATGACCGATGAGCACGTGTGGATTCCCCTCATCTCAACTATGCGAGCCGGTTGAACCACCGCGAGATCGACGTGGTGATCGAAGATGCCAGCATCATCGCGCAACTGGCCGATCGCGATGTCCTGCGCAATGCCCAAGCCCGTGCATTGCTCAGAGCCGCACCGCTACTTACGGTGCTCGCAAAGAGTGAAGCGCTTGCGCGAATCGTGCGATAGCGACGATACGCGGCCCTAGTGCACCTGCGCGATCCGATATTGGCAGTTTAACTTGCAAGTTAAACTTTCTTTCTCTATGCTGCGCCCATGTCAAGCTCACGTCATTCCCCCGCACCGGTCGAAACCGTCGTCGCCGATCTGACCCTGGCCGTCGGGCAGCTACTGCGTCGGCTTCGCTCGGAAGCCAACCCGAACGAACTCAACTTTTCCCAGATGGGCGCCATGGCCAGGCTCGAGCAAAACGGGCCGATGGCGACCGCGGAACTGGCCCGCGCCGAAGCGATGAAACCCCAGTCGATGAAGGCCATCCTGGCCAGCCTGGAAGAAGAAGGCCTGGTCGAGCGAAAACCTCACCCCACCGATGGACGGCAGATTCTGTTCGAGCTGACGGCGGTAGGTGCCGAGGTAAGAAAACAGCGCCAGATTGACAAGCGGGCATGGCTGATTGCCGCGCTTGCGAAACTGGACCCGGATGAAATCCGCATCCTGGCCGCTGCGATTCCACTGATCAAACGACTGGGCGAAGGCTAATCGCAGTCCGTCCGCACCTCTATCCCCGCCGATAGGAACTCCCCTCATGAGCGCAACCCTACTCGACCCACAGACGGCATTGGTCGTCATCGACCTGCAAAAAGGCATCGCCGCCCTGCCGGTGGTCCACTCGATGGCGAATGTGGTGAAGCATGCCAGCGAATTGGCCGGTGCATTTCGCCGCCATGCGCTGCCGGTCGTTCTCGTCAATGTGGCCGGTGGTGCACCAGGCCGCACCGAACAAGCACCTCCCAGCTTGCCGTCATCCGCAGACTGGACCGAACTGCTGCCGGAATTGAACCCGCAGGCGCAGGACCACCGGGTAACCAAACGCACCTGGGGCGCCTTCACGGGCACTGGCCTGGAAGCCTATTTGAAGACCGCCGGCGTCACGCAAATCGTGCTGGCCGGCGTCGCCACCAGCATCGGCGTGGAATCCACGGCACGTTGCGCGCACGAACTCGGCTTCCACGTGACGTTCGCCATCGACGCAATGACCGACCGCAGCGAGGAAGCCCACAGCAACAGCGTGGCGCGCATATTTCCGCGCCTTGGCGAATCGGGCAGCACGAAGGAGATCATCGCCCTGCTCGACCAGCGACATGTCTGATGGGGATGTGAGCGCGCGCGACCCTGCCGGGCTACCAGCCGCTGATCGGCTCGATCCATCGATCTGGAAGATCAGCACGGTAGCCTTGCTGGGCGCCCTGCTCGCGCAACTCGATGCAACCATCGTCAACGTCTCGTTGGCCAGCCTGGCGAAGGAATTGCACGCCAGCCTGGCAACGATCCAATGGGTGACCAGCGGCTATCTGCTCGCCCTAACTCTGGTGTTGCCGTTGAACGGCTGGCTGGTGGATCGCGTTGGCGCCAAGGCACTTTATTTGTGGTGCTTTGTGAGCTTCACGCTGTCGTCGGCGTTGTGCGGACTGGCCTGGTCGGCGCAGTCGCTGATCGCGTTTCGCGTACTGCAGGGCGTGAGCGGAGGTTTGCTCGCACCGATGGCGCAGATGATGATCGCGCAGGCTGCGGGACGACACATGGCGCGCGTGGTTGGCTATGCTGCGGTGCCGGTATTGTTGGCCCCCATCCTCGGACCGGTGATCGCCGGCGCCATCCTGCAGCAGGCGTCCTGGCGCTGGCTGTTCCTGGTCAATCTGCCGATTGGCGCCCTGGCGCTCACACTCGCCGCACTGTACCTGCCCAACGACAGGCAGGCAGCGAAACGACGCGAACTGGACTGGCTGGGCCTGTGCCTGCTATCGCCGGCATTGGTGCTGTTTCTGCTCGGCTCCGAGCGCGCAGGCCAATACCAGGGATGGATCGCGCTGGTCAGCAGCGGCATATTGTTGCTCGGATTCGCGCGCGTAGCACTGCGCAAGGGCGATCGCGCGCTGATCGATCTGGAGCTGTTTCGCGGCAAAGTCTTTGGCGCCGCAGCCATCACTCAGTTCCTGTCCAACGGCGCGGTGTTCGCCGGCCAGATGCTAATTCCGGTGTTTCTGGTCCAGGCCTGTGGCCGTCCGCCCGCCGAGATGGGCTGGATGCTCGCGCCGCTCGGCCTGGGCATGCTGGTCAGCTATCCCTCGATGGGCGCGCTGACGGACCGATTCGGCGTGCGCTCGGTGGCGGCCGGTGGTGCCATGCTGGCGCTACTTGGAACGTTGCCGTTGGCGTATCTGGCACGCCATGGATTGAATCCGCACGTGCTGCTGCCCGCACTGTTCCTTCGCGGGGCCGGTCAGAGTGCGATCGGCGCACCCACCATTTCCGCCGCGTATGCCTCGGTCGATCGGCGCCATCTGCCGATGGCGACCACTTCGCTCAACATCGTGCAGCGTCTGGGCGGCCCTACGTTCACCACGTTGTGCGCGCTCTTTCTCGCCTGGATGCTGGCATCGCAACCCATCGGCCAGACTGCTGCCTCCGCTTACGCGTGGGCGTTCCTGCTGCTGTGCGCATTGCACACGCTCGTCCTCCTCACCACGATCAGACTGCCGCGTCGATGATCCCGACCGGACGCAATTTAGGCGACACTTCAGCCACTTGACGAATATGAATGATACTTAGCATGCGCATCATGCGCCAATGCGATGTTCCCCAAGCCATTCGTGCTAGTCTCCCGCCTCCATGCATGCGCCCGACGATTTCAACGAGGGTGCCGGCGGTAAACCGCCACGGCACGTTCTCACGCCCAGCACGCTCAACCGGCTGGTGCGAGGACTGCTGGAAGACGCCTTGCCGTTGGTGTGGATCGAGGGCGAGCTTTCCAACGTGGCGCGTCCGACTTCCGGGCATGTGTACTTCACCTTGAAGGACAGCCTGGCGCAGGTCCGTTGCGCCATGTTCAAAACCAAGAGCATGGGTTTGCGCTTCCGGCCCGCGGATGGCCTGCATGTACTGTTGCGCGCGCGCGTTGGCCTGTACGAGCCGCGCGGTGAATTCCAGCTGGTGGTCGAACACATGGAGCCGGCCGGAGAAGGCGCGCTGCAACGCGAGTTCGAACGACTGAAAGCGCAACTGGACGCCGAAGGCCTGTTCGCCCAAGAACGCAAGCGCCCCCTGCCCCGCTACGCACGCCGCATCGGGGTGATCACCTCGGCCACCGGCGCTGCGATTCGCGACGTGCTGAGCGTGATGGCTCGCCGCTGGCCGCTGGTGGAGATCGACGTGCTACCGGTGCCGGTGCAGGGCCGCGAGGCGCCGCCAGCGATCGTGTCTATGCTGCGCAAGGCTTCGGCGTGCGGCCGTTACGACGTGTTGTTGCTCACGCGCGGCGGCGGTTCACTGGAAGACCTGTGGGCTTTCAACGATGAGCAGGTGGCGCGCGCCGTTCACGCCAGCGCCGTGCCGGTGGTAAGCGCAGTCGGGCATGAGATCGACTTCAGCATAGCCGACTTCGTTGCCGATCTGCGCGCCCCCACGCCTTCGGCGGCAGCCGAACTGCTGGTGCCGGACATTCTTGCGCAACGCCGACACCTGGAGCAGTTGCGCCAGCGCATCACCGCGGTGCATGAGCGGCGCCTGCAAACACGCCTGCAGCGCATCGATCATCTGTTGGCGCGTTTGCAGGCACAACGCCCACAGGCGCGGCTGGAGCGCGATCGCCAACGATTGCTGCAGTTGCATCGCCGCCTGCTCGCCTGCCAATCGGCACAGCTGACGCGCAAATCGGTACGCCTTGAGCGCGTATACGCACGGCTGCTTGCCCTGCACCCACGCCAACGCGTCGCGATCCTGCGCCAGCAGCTCGAACAGCATGCGCTGCAATTGCGGCACCTGATCCAGCACAAGCTGCAACGCGAACAATTGAATCTGCAGCAGACCGCTCGCGCGATGCACGCTGTGAGCCCGCTGGCCACGCTGGAGCGCGGCTATGCGATCTTGTTCGATGCACAAGGCAAGGTGTTGCGGTCAGCGCAGAACGTAGCTGTGGATACGCCGTTGCGGGCAAAACTGGTGGATGGGGAACTGGCGCTGCGAGTCAGCAAGGAATAACAAATCCCGCGCGGCAATGCCCTCGCATCCACCTGATTGGCGTCGAATCTCAGCTGCACGATAGATCGTTCCCTCCCCTACTCCACGTAGGGGAGGGAGCATTGTGCAACTAGACCGAGTGCATTCGCGCAAGCGCATTCATTCTTCACACGAATCAAACGTATTCCCGCTTGAATCGAACTTTGGAGTACATATAGCGGCGGTATCTTTCGAGAGGACGATGCATGAAAGCTGCGTCACTGTTCGTAAAAGCGCTGGAAGCCGAAGGCGTGAGCTGCATCTTCGGCGTGCCTGGCGAGGAAAACCTGGACTTCGTCGAAGCCATGCGGGAGTCATCCATCCGCCTGATCGTGACCCGTCACGAGCAGGCGGCCGGCTTCATGGCGGCGACCTGGGGCCGGCTCACCGGCGAGGCAGGCGTGGCGCTGTCCACCCTGGGCCCGGGGGCCACCAATCTGGTGACCGCCGCCGCCTATGCCCAGCTGGGGGCCATGCCGATGCTGATGATCACCGGCCAAAAACCGATCCGCACGCACAAGCAGGGCCTGTTCCAACTGGTCGACGTGGTGGACATGATGCAGCCGCTCACCAAGTACACGCGCCAGCTGGTGTCGGCGGCGACGATACCCGCGCGTATCCGCGAAGCGTTTCGTCGCGCGGAGGAAGAACGCCCCGGCGCGGTGCATCTGGAGCTGCCCGAGGACATCGCCCGCGATGAAGTCGAAGACTACGTTCTGCTTCCCACCGAGTACGCACGCAGGCCCTCGCCTGACGATGCTGCCGTGGTGCAAGCCGCCGAAGCGATCAGCAGCGCGAAACACCCGATCCTGATGATCGGTGCTGGCGCCAATCGCCAGCGCACCGCGGTCGCCTTGCGCGCATTCATCGACAAGCTGGGCATACCCTTCTTCACCACGCAAATGGGCAAGGGCGTGGTCGATGAAGAGCACCCCTTGTGGCTGGGCAATGCCGCGCTTTCCGATGGCGATTTCGTGCACCGCGCGATCGATGCAGCGGACGTGATCATCAATGTCGGCCACGACGTGGTGGAAAAGCCGCCGTTCTTCATGCAGCGCGGACGGCGCACGGTGATCCACATCAACTTCTCCTCGGCCGAAGTGGACACGGTTTATTTCCCGCAGATTGAAGTGGTGGGTGATATCGCGCATACGGTGGAACGGCTGGCCGACGCGCTGAGCCCACAGGGTCATTGGAACTTCCGCTATTTCAACAAGGTGCGTGAAGCATTCCAGACGCAGCTTCGCCAGTATGCGGATGAAGCCCGTTTCCCCATGCATCCGGTACGCATAGTCGCAGACACGCGCCGCTTCATGCCCGACGACGGCATCCTTTGCCTGGACAACGGCATGTACAAGCTGTGGTATGCACGCTACTACAAGGCGCGCCAACCCAATACGGTGCTGCTCGACAACGCGCTTGCCACCATGGGTGCAGGCCTGCCTTCGGCGATGGCCGCTAAGATGGTGTATCCGGAACGCAAGGTACTGGCGATCTGCGGCGATGGCGGCTTCATGATGAACGCGCAGGAGCTGGAGACGGCGGTGCGCCTCAAGCTCGACCTGGTGATCCTGCTGTTGCGCGACGACGCCTACGGAATGATCCGCTGGAAGCAGGCCGATATGGGCTATGCGGACTACGGGATGCAATTGGGCAACCCTGACTTCGTGCGTTTCGCCGAAGCGCATGGCGCGCGCGGGCATCGTCCGGGCAGCGCAGATGAATTCCTCCCCACCCTGCAACGCGCCTTCGAGCAGGGTGGGGTACACCTGATCGATCTTGCCATCGACTATTCCGACAACCATCGCGTGCTCAACGAAGAAATCCGTAATCTGAGTGCCGCGGTGAAGGAGTGAACATGCTCGACAAAAGCTATCCGTATTACCTGGCCAACGAAGCGCGCACCTCACCCATCATGATGGAGGTGTACGACAAGTACAGCGGTGAAATCGCCACGCGCGTTGCCGTGCCGGATGAGCAAGCCACCGAGGCCGCCATTCGCGCTGCCGTGCAAGCCGCCGGTCCGATGAAGAAGTTCAAGCCGTGGGCGCGGCAAGCGGTTTTGCAGCACTGCGCGCAGCGCTTCCAGGAGCGCCATGAAGAGCTTGCGATGGCGTTGTGCATCGAGGCCGGCAAGCCGATCAAGGATGCCGCTGGCGAAGTGACGCGCCTGATCGAAACCTTCCGTATCGCCGCCGAGGAAGCGGTGCGCGTGAACGGCGAGACCTTGAACCTCGAACTGGCCGGACGCCTGGACGGTTACCACGGTTTTACGCGGCGCGTGCCGCTAGGGCCGGTATCATTCATCACGCCGTTCAATTTTCCGCTGAATCTGGTCGCGCACAAGGTGGCTCCGGCGATCGCCGCAGGCTGTCCGTTCGTGCTGAAGCCTTCGGAAAAAACGCCGGTCGGCGCTTTGATCATCGGCCAGGTGCTGGCGGAGACCGACCTGCCCAAGGGCGCGTTTTCCGTGCTGCCGCTGGACGGCAGGCACGCTACGCCGCTGGTGGAAGACGCTCGCCTGAAGCTGCTCTCCTTCACCGGCGGACAGATCGGCTGGGACCTCAAGGCGCGTGCGGGCCATAAGAAGGTCACCCTGGAGCTGGGCGGCAATGCGGCCTGCATCGTGGATGCCGATCAGGGTGCGAACCTGGACCGGCTGATCGAGCGGCTGGTCTTCGGCGCGTTCTACCAATCCGGCCAAAGTTGCATCAGCGTGCAGCGCATCTATGCGCATGCATCGCTCTACGAGGAACTGAAGCGGCGCCTGGTCGAAGCCGTCAGGCAGCTCAGGGCCGGCGATCCGAAGGACCCCAGCGTGTTCCTCGGCCCGATGATCGACGAAGCTGCCGCCACGCGCCTGGAAAGTTGGATCAACGAAGCGCAGCAGGCCGGCGGCAAGCTGCTGTGCGGCGGCAAACGCAAGGGCAACATGCTTGAGGCCACGGTGATGGAAAACGTGCCCACGGACGCCAAGGTCAATCGCATGGAAGTATTCGGGCCGTTCGTGCTGCTCGTGCCTTTCGAGCACATCGACGAGGCGTTCGCCATGGTCAATGACTCCGATTACGGCCTGCAAGCCGGCATCTTCACCAACCAGCTCAGCCATGCGATGCGTGCCTGGGACGAGCTCGAACAGGGCGGCGTGATCGTCAACGATGTGCCGAGCTTCCGCGTGGACAACATGCCATATGGCGGTTTGAAGCTGTCAGGCACGGGACGCGAGGGTGTGCGGTATGCGATCGAGGATATGACCGAGATAAGGTTGATGGTGATGCGGGAGACTTGATTTCTCGCACTGTAGGTTGGGGTGCAAACCCCAACTTACGCTGCCTTCGCGGTGATCGGCAGGCCAAACTTGTGCCGATGGATGATCCCCCATTCGGGATAGTCGGCATCGTGCAATCGAATATCGGTGAAACCCGCCTCGCCAAGCTGCCGGACCAGATCACCGTACGCATAGATTCGCAGCTCAAGAGTAGAACCATCGCCGCCATGGAAGCAAAGGTGGGTGAATCGCTGCTCCCTGCCATCCTCGGTAACGTTGACGAGGATGCGATTGGCGCCCTCGCCCTCGATCCGGTATTCGTAAAGATCCGGATAATGCTCGATCGTAGTCTCATGAAAGCCATATGGCACCGTGAGCGCGAGGATGCCTCCGGTCTTCAATAAGGCGCGCAGGTTGCCCAATGCGCGCCCAGTCGGTCCGTCCACATGCTCCAGAACATCGGAGCTGACGATAAAGTCGAACTGGCCAAGGTAATGCCGAGCCGGCGAGCAGATGTCCAGCTTGGGCTCGATATGGTAGAAAGTATTGAGGTAATCGAATTTGCGCCGCAAGAAATAGGCGTAGACGCCCGTATCGCTCATGCCGATCCCTTTGACGTGTTTGCGCTTTGGGATGCGCGCGAGGACCCGGACTCGGCCATCATCATCGAGTTCGGATTGCAAGGCCGCAACAATCGCACGGAACCGCAGCGTTGACCCGCAAATGGCACAACTGCGCATTTCGCGTTCCGACAAAACCTCAGGCGTGGCTATCAGTCGAAAACCGCAGATATTGCAGACGGGCTTTTCTGTCGTGGGTGTATTCGACGGAAAGGCCCGATGAAAAATGCCCTTCGTCACGTTTCGAAGGAGACTGCGTGGATACATACTGGCTCCCGCTCAGAGACCTTGATTCTAAATCAAAGTGCGCAAGGTGTGATCCGTAGAGCCATGACCGATCGCGGGGAATCTACACGGTAGCGTCAAGCTCCTCGCAGGCAACGTTTCCAATCGCCCGCAGGCGCATCACATCCCGCAACGGCGGCGCACCATGCTGCCGGCTGTATTCGCGGCTGAACTGCGAAGGGCTTTCGTAACCCACGCGGTGCGCGGCGGTGGCCACGTCGCAGCCTTGAGTCAACAAGAGGCGGCGCGCCTCGTGCAGGCGCAACACTTTCTGGTACTGCAGCGGACTCATCGCCGTGATCTGACGGAAATGATGGTGCAGCGATGAAGGGCTCATGTTGACCATGCCGGCAAGCTCGGCAATCCTGAGCGGCTTGTTGAAATGCTGGCGCAGCCATTGGATGGCCCGGGCGATTTGCTGCCCCTGCCCGCCTGCGGTGGCGATCTGCGCCAGGCGCGCGCCCTGCTCGCCGGTCAACAGCCGGTAGATCAGCTCGCGCTCGATCAGCGGCGCGAGCAACGGCAAGTCTTGCGGCGTATCGAGCAGCCGCGCCAGGCGCAACAGTGGATCGAGCACTTCCGCGCCGACCGGACTCAGCGCGATGCCGCGCGCGGTCGCGCTGGTCGGCCTGGACAGCTTCACCTCGGACAGCCATTCGCCAATGCGTATGGGATCAAGACGCAAAGTGATGCACAGGCACGGCTCCTGCACTGAGGCACGCACCACTTGGGCGGTGACGGGTACATCGATCGAATTGATCAGATAGTGACCGTACTCCTGCTCCAGGCGCTCTTCGCCCACCAGGACATGCTTGTTGCCCTGCAGAAGCAGGCCCAGGCAGGGTTCATACAAGGCACAGCTGCGGTCGTTGGGCGCGTCCGCGCGGAAGAACGAAAGCGCCGGCCAGGCCGTGGCCGTAACGCCCTCCAGCTGGGCGTATCGTTCAACGATAGCTGTCAATTCCTCGTAATCCTGCTCGAGGCGGGAAGGTATCTGGATGGGCTGGAGCTGGCTGTTCATGCGAAATACGGCCTGTCAGGAACAGGCAAAGATTGCCTGTTCCTGCAGACCAAGACGAGTCCCCGCAGGGACATTTTGCAGGATCGAGCAAGCTTTTAGCAGGATTCGGCTACCTGCCTTTTGTTGCACTACGCATACTTTGCTCCTTCAATGCATCCCCTCGCTCGGCTTCCCCCTTAGGAGAACTGCATGGCACTCAGCATCCGCGGCTACGCCGCGCAATCCGCTACCACCCCGCTGGCACCCCATCAATTCGAACGGCGCGATCCGCGCGCGGACGACGTGGTGATCGATATCCTGTATTGCGGCGTTTGCCACTCCGACATCCACCAGGCGCGCAATGAATGGGGCGGCTCGCTGTATCCGATGGTGCCCGGTCACGAAATCATCGGCCGGGTGGCTTCGGTGGGTGCCCAGGTCGACCGTTTCAAACCCGGAGACCTGGTGGGCGTGGGTTGCATGGTCGACTCCTGCCAGCACTGCGCCGCCTGTACCCAGGGCCTGGAGCAGTACTGCAAGGAAATGCCCACCTTCACCTACAACAGCACCGACCGCCGCGACGGCTTGATGACCTATGGCGGCTACTCCGAACGCATCGTGGTGAATGACAAGTTCGTGCTGCGTGTGCCGGACGGGGTGGATCCGAAATCCGCCGCGCCGCTGCTGTGCGCCGGCATCACTACCTGGTCGCCGCTGCGCCACTGGAAGGTCGGCAAGGGCCACAAGGTAGCCGTTGTCGGCCTGGGCGGCCTCGGCCACATGGGTCTGAAGTTCGCCAAGGCGCTGGGTGCCGACGTCACGCTGTTCACACGCTCGCCCGGCAAGGAAGGCGAAGCGCGCCGATTAGGGGCCGATCACGTGGTGCTATCCACCGATCCGGACCAGATGGCGGCCGTCGCCGGCCACTTCGATTTCATTCTCGATACGGTGCCGCACCAGCACGACCTCAACCCCTACCTGGCCACGCTGAAGCTGGATGGCGTGCACGTGCTGGTGGGCCTGGTGGAACCGGTCAATCCGCCCGTGCACTCCGGCGGACTGATCTTCGGTCGCCGCTCGCTGGCCGGCTCGCTGATCGGCGGCATCGCCGAAACGCAGGAGATGCTGGATTTCTGCGCCAAGCACGGCATCGGCGCGGATGTGGAGATGATCGGCATCCAGGACATCAACGAGGCTTACGGGCGGATGCTCAACAGTGACGTGCGCTATCGCTTTGTGATCGATATTGCGTCGTTGAAGACGGCAGCTTGATGCCGTTGCTCCCTCCCCTGCTCGCAGGGGAGGGAGTTGTTCTTGGTGATTGGGTCAAGGCGCCCCATACCTGCTCGGCGGCGCATTCCACCCCATCGCGTTGTACATGTAGTACGTCAGCACGCCGACGTATTCGTGCAAGGCCGATTCGGTCAGCGCCACGTTCCAGCCATTGGGAAACCACGTCAATCGCGCATCCTCGTAATCGGCCCGCACCGGCAGCGCGTCGATGCCAAAATGCAGGAAGAATTGCTGCGACCTGCGCATATGCACGGCTGCCGTCACCAGCACCACCCGCTGTGGGGCATACGCCTTGAGCATGGGCTGCAAGAATTGCGCGTTCTGCCAGGTGTTCATGCTGCGCGTTTCGAGCATGAGGTCCGAACGATCCACGCCCATGCCCAGCAAGACATCACCGTATGCCTTCGCTTCCGTTACGCCATAGCGAAAGGGATCTCCGCCGCTGACGACCAGCCTGCAATCGTTGCCGGTCTGCTTGCATTCGCGATACAGCGCATAGCCCTCGGCAAGCCTGCCGCCCGCGAACACCGTGGGACCTACTTCATTCGTCGCGACAACGCGCGATGTACCGACGCCCAACACGACAATCGCGTTGCGTGCCGCCCAGGCCACCTTCGGCCGGGTCGCATAGGGCGCCTGCAGGCGCGTAAGCAGCCACGCCGGCAGGGGCCCGCAGCCGCTCGCCAGGAACAGCCCGAAGGCGACGCCGTAGCACAACCAGCCAGCACGACCGCGACGGAAGCGGCTAAGTACGTAACCCAGCAGGCAAAGCAGGAACAACAGCAGCAGCATGCAGGCCTCATCCCGATCAAAAGCGGGCAGCGTAACGCATTCGCGAGGAATGCCCATGTGACCGCCCAGTTCAATTCCCCTACGCTACATCCATGTTGCACACCCTTGCCGCCCCGTTTGAGCACAGCGAAGAGATTCGCAAAAGCCGCTTTTTGGCCCAGGCTGCCCCAGTGGAGACACCGCAGCAGGCACTGGCGTACGTACAGCGTGTGAGCGATGCCTCCGCGACACACAACTGTTGGGCGTACCGCATCGGCCAGGACTATCGCTTCAACGACGACGGCGAGCCGGGCGGCACGGCCGGGCGCCCCATCCTGCAAGCGATCGAGGGCCAGGGCATGGACCGCGTGGCCGTGGTGGTGACCCGTTGGTACGGCGGAATCAAGCTCGGCGCCGGCGGCCTGGTGCGCGCCTACGGCGGCACCGCCGCCGAATGCCTGCGGCTGGCCTCGCGCACACCGATCGTAGCCATGGCGCGGTTGGAGCTGCGTTGCGATTTTGCCGAGCTTGCCCTGATGAAGGCCCGGCTGAAGGAGCTTGGGGCTGAAATCGAGCAGGAAAGCTTCGCGGCCGACGGCGTAACGCTGCGGATGCGTCTTCCGGCCGACCGCGCGGGCGAGGCCAAGGCACGCATTGTCGACATAAGCCGTGGGCGGAGCGAGGCGCACGCGTTGGATTGAGCCATGCTGGTTAGGTCTGGGTGGATTGAATCAACCCGGGCCATCCCAATCTGACCTCAGATCCCTCACCTCGAAACCCCATGAGCACCACGCCCGCGAACGATCCCAAGCCCCGTCGCCGCATCGGCTCCCTGAAGCTGCTCTGGCCCTTTATGAAACCCCATCGCAGTCTGGCGATGGGCTGGCTGGTATTCCTGGGCCTATCCTCCAGCGCCACCCTGGTGCTGCCGATGGCGGTGCGGCACATGATCGACCATGGCTTTCGTGGTTCCAGCCTCGCGGCGATCAATACCAGCTTCATGGGGCTGTTCGCGGTCGCCCTGGTGATGGCCTTTGCCACCGCCGCACGCTTCTACTGCATCTCGCTGCTGGGCGAACGCACGCTCGCCGCCTTGCGCGCAAAGCTGTATGCGCACGTGATTCGTTTGGACGTGAGCTTCTTCGAGCGCAACCGCGTCGGTGAATTGATTTCGCGCCTGGGCACCGATACGGAAGTGGTGCAGGCGCTGGTCGGCTCCGGCATTTCGGTGGCGTTGCGCAGCGCCGTGATGCTGGTCGGTGCGACGGCGGCGATGATCTGGACCAGCCCACGCCTGGCCGGTCTTACCGCGCTCGTCATTCCGGCGGTGGTGCTGCCGATCCTGATTTTCGGCCGCCGCGTGCAGAAGCTTTCGCGCGCCAGCCAGGACCGCCTGGCCGACGCTGCGGCCGTCGCCAATGAAACGCTCAATGCGGCCCCCGCAGTTAAGGCCTATGCGCGCGAAGGCATCGAAAGCGAGCGCTATGGCAACGCCATCGGGCTTGCCCTGGCGACCGCGCGTCAACGCATCGGCATGCGTACTTTTCTTACGGCCGCGGTGATCGTGTTGTTCTTTGGGGCGATAACGCTGGTGCTATGGGTAGGCGCGCGCGATGTATTGGAGGGCAGCCTGGATGCCGGCGTGCTCGCACAGTTCGTGGTGTACGCCATGCTTTCCGGCGGTTCGATGATGGGCCTTTCCGACGTGTGGGGCGACGTGCTGCGCGCCGCCGGAGCGATGGAACGCATCGGCGAATTGTTCCATGAAGAAGCCGGCATCGCCGATCCGCCGCATCCGCAAGCCCTGCCGCAGCCGGTGCGCGGCGCCTTGCGCTTTGAAAACGTCGAATTCCATTATCCCACCCGACCGGACGCCCCTGCCCTGCACCAGTTCAACCTGGACGTCCGCCCCGGCGAAACGGTGGCGCTGGTCGGTCCTTCGGGAGCCGGCAAAAGCACGGTATTTGCATTGCTTTTGCGTTTCTATGATCCGCAGCGCGGGCGCATCTGTTTCGACGGCATCGATCTGCGTGCCGTGAGCCTGCCCGAATTGCGCGGCGCGATTGCCCTGGTACCGCAGGAAACGGTGATTTTCGGCGGCACTACCGCCAACAACATCCGCTTCGGCCGACAGGACGCCAGCGACGAGGAAGTCCACGCCGCAGCCCGCGCCGCGGAGGCCCACGATTTCATCCAGATGCTGCCCGACAGTTATGACGCCGAACTTGGCGAACGCGGCGTGCGCCTGTCTGGCGGCCAGCGCCAGCGCATTGCCATTGCACGCGCCATCCTGCGCAATGCGCCGTTGCTGTTGCTGGATGAAGCGACCTCCTCGCTGGATGCCCAATCGGAAGCGGCCATCCAGCAAGCACTGGAACGGCTGGAAAAAGGCCGTACCACCCTGGTGATCGCCCATCGCCTCGCTACGGTGCAGCGTGCGGATCGCATCGTCGTCCTGGATGGCGGACGCATCGTTGCGCAAGGCACGCACGAAAGCCTGCTCGCCGAAGGCGGCCTATACGCGGAACTGGCTCGGCTGCAGTTCGTGGCGTAGGCAGGGATGACAGTCCCAGCTGCCTGCATCGATCTAAAATTCGTTTCGAAAAGAAAGCCCTGCTACTGCAGGCCTCCCTTCCCCTTGGGAAAGGGAGCATCCAATAAAAGAAAGCCCTGCTACTGCAGGCCTTCCTTTCCCTTGGGAAAGGGAGCATCCAATAAAAGAAAGCCCTGCTACTGCAGGGCTTTCTCGTTGGAACTGCATGGTAACAACAACGGCTTGATCAGCCTGCGAGCTCGACCCCGGACGCCTGGGCACCCTTCGGGCCCTGGGTCACTTCGAACTTGACGCGCTGGCCTTCCTGCAGGCTGCGGAAGCCCTTCGAATTGATCGCAGAGAAGTGGACAAACACGTCCTCCCCACCGTCCTCGGGCGCGATGAAGCCGAAACCCTTGGCATCGTTGAACCACTTGACCGTACCGAAACGCATTTGCGTGAACCTCTGAATCTAAGGACTGGATGCACCAAGTCTCTGCGAGAACCAGCTCTACCCCTAGGTCCGCCGCCCCTGGCACAGGAGAAGTATCCTCATCTTTTCAGGCAAAGCGCAATATGCACCCCCGCACAGCCGACTAGAATGCTCACCTTTTGAGCAATTCGGCAAGGAGGGGGGGGACCTCCGCGGTCGCCGCGGCCAGGTGCGCAAAGATCTCCTCGATGCTGATTTCCGCCTCGTCGCCACAGCCCGCAGCGAAATTGGCAACCAGCGCAAGGCATGCGTAGTCCAGTTCGAGTTCGCGCGCCAAGGCCGCCTCCGGCATGCCGGTCATGCCGACTAGGTCGCAGCCGTCACGCTTCATGCGGGCGATTTCCGCACGTGTTTCCAGACGCGGTCCCTGGGTGGCGCCATAGCAGCCACCGTCGATCACCGCGATACCCGCTCGTTTTGCCGCTTCCATCAAGGCGACACGCAGGGAGGCCGTATACGGTTCGCTGAAATCGATATGCCTGACTTCGGCGCCCTCCACGTCGCAAAAGCTTGTATAGCGTCCATGCGTGTAATCGATGATCTGATCCGGCACGACCACGGTACGCGGCCCCATGTCGTGGCGAATGCCGCCCACCGCATTCACCCCCACCACCCGGCGCGCGCCCAGATCGTGCAAAGCCCACAGGTTGGCGCGGTAGTTCACCCGGTGCGGCGGCAAGGTATGGCTTTCGCCGTGGCGGGCCAGGAAGGCGATGCGATGCCCGGCGAAGTCTCCCACCACCACGTCGCCGGAAGCCGGGCCATAGGGGGTGTCGACGCTTTGCCGTGTGGCGTTTTCCAGACCAGGGAACTGATACAGGCCACTGCCGCCGATGACGGCGAGGTCAAGGGGGAGATGAGTCATTGAAAGCTCCTTGAAAATGACGAACCGTCATTCCCGCGCACGCAGGAACCCATTTTGATCTGATGCGAAAAGCTGAAAATGGATTCCCGCTTGCGCGGGAATGACGGCCATGAACATGAAAACCAACGACGCGGTCATTCTTTCAGCGCATAGATGGCAGGCAGATTACGGCCTTGCTCGTAATAATCCATGCCATAGCCGAAAACGTAGCGGTCGGGCAACTCTACGCCGTTGAAATCGCAGTGAATGCCTTCCACGCAACGGCCATGCACCTTGCGGCACAGCGTAGCGACCAGCACGCGCTTGGCGCCTCGGCGCAAGCAGTCGTCGCGCACGGCCTTGAGGGTATGGCCTTCGTCGAGAATGTCATCCACCAGCAGGACGGTGCGCCCCTGCAGCGACACAGCAGGCTCACGCAACCAATGAAGATCGTTGCCGGAGGTCGCACCGCGATAGCGCGTGGCGTGGACGTAGTCGAACTCCAGATCGGTGCGGATCGACAAGGCGAGCTGCGCGGCGAACATCAGGGCACCGTTCATCACGGTAAGAAACACCGCGCGCTCGCCATCGAGTGCCGCATCGACGGCGCGCCCGATATGGGCGGTCACAGTTTCCAGATCCTCGCGCTTGAACAGCAGCTCCGAACGGGTCAGCGCTTCGGCCAGCAGGGGAACGGACGAGTTTGTGCTCATAGGTAAGACCCTTAGCTATTCAATGCAGTGACGCGCGCGACGAAATGATCGCGCTGCGGGTTATCGAGCAGGCTGGCCCAGGTCGAGCCGATTGCACCACGCAAGGCAGCGATGCGCCCCATGCTGGCTTCCGAGGGCTTCGGCATGGCGGCAATGGCCGCTTCCACCACGTCGGGAAAACAAGCGAGCACCAGATCGCAACCTGCCTGCAGATGCGCATGCACGCGCTCGGCCACACCGCCGGCAACGCCGGCTGCAGCCATGCTGATGTCGTCGCTGATCACCGCGCCCTTGAAACCGAGTTCCTCGCGCAGGACGCCCTGGACCCAGCGGCGCGAATAACCCGCGGGCTGATCGTCCACTGCGGGATACACGACGTGCGCCATCATTACTGCCTCGGCGTGGGCGGAAAAACCTTCCAGGAACGGGCGCAGATCTTGCCGGCGGATTTCGTCCAGCGAGCGCGCATCAATGGCCTGTGCCTTGTGGGTGTCGACCGCCACCGAACCATGGCCGGGAAAATGCTTGAGCACCGCCGCCATGCCGCCGAGGTGGATGCCGCGGACGTAAGCGTGGATCAGCTCACCGGCTATATCCGGGTCGGCATGAAACGCGCGCGTACCGATTGCGGCATTGCCGCGCGCCAGGTCGGCAACCGGTGCAAAGCTGAAGTCGACGCCGCTAGCGCGCAACTCGCTCGCCATCACCCAGGCGTGCTCCTCGGCCAGCTTGGTCGCTTCGACGGGGTCACGGTCGTACACCTCGCCGATCTTCATCAAAGGGGGCAGGCGCGTGAAATCGGTACGAAAACGCTGCACCGCCCCCCCTTCCTGGTCGACCGCCAGCAGAAAGTCTTCGCCGGCCACGGCACGGATCGCTTCCACCAGCGCCAGCAACTGTTCGCGATGGCTGTAGTTGCGCGAAAACAGGATCACGCCCGCCACGCCGGGCGCAGTAAGCCAGGCATGTTCGTGCGCCAGCAGTTCGGTGCCGGCCAGACCGATCAGCAGCATCAGCTGCCCTCCTCCGCCTGCGCATCGACGCCGTTGCGCTCGTCCTCGCTCCATTCGGAATAAGGGTGCTCGATCAGGTTGACGTTGTAGTAGCGCGCCAAGCTGCTCACCTCGCGGCCCAGCCAGGCAGGACGCGGATAGGCGGCATGCGCCTGGGGCATTTCGAGTTCTGCCACCACCAGTCCGTTGCTGGCGCCGAGGAATTCATCGATTTCGAACATCCAACCGTCTACGTCCACGTGATGGCGAAATTTTTCGAGCACACCATTGCACATAGTGGCGAGCATGGTCTGCGCATCGGCGAGCGCCAGCGGCAATTCGTATTCGGCGCGCGTAATGCCAAGTTCCACCGATTTGATATTGAGCCAGGACTGGTCACCGCTGATGCGTACACGCACCGAAGCACGCGCAGTGCCTTCGCGCAGCGCACGCACATCCACCAGATATCCCTGCGCGATGTGTTTGCGGGTGGTCACTGCCGTGCGCCAATCGTCGTTGGCGAGCAGGAATTTGCGTTCGATTTCGATGCCCATAGTTTATCTGCGTTCGAACAGCGCAATGGATTCCACGTGGGCGGTGTGCGGGAACATGTCCATCACGCCGGCCGCCTTCAGGCGAAAACCATGCTGGTTCACCAAGATGCCGGCATCTCGCGCCAATGACGCCGGATGACATGAAACGTATACGATTCGCCCGGTTTGCTTGTGCGGTAGGTATTCCAGCACCTTGTCTGCACCGGCCCTGGGTGGATCGAGCAACAGTTTGTCCCACGGCCTGCGCGCCCAGTCGGTGCCACGCTGATCTTCGAACAGATTGGCGACGTGGAAACGCGCGTTGGCAATCCCATTGCGCGCAGCATTGTCCGCTGCACGCGCAACCAGGCCATGCTCGCCTTCCACGCCGATGATCTCTGCAACGCGACGCGCCAGCGGCAAGGTGAAATTACCCAGGCCACAGAATAGGTCGAGCACGCGATCGTGCGGCTGCGGATCCAGCAGCTCCAGCGTGCGTAGCATCATGCGGCGATTCAGGCCTGCGTTCACCTGCACGAAATCGAGCGGCTGGAATTCCAGCTCCACCTCTTCCACATCGTCGCCGGCGGGAATGCGAAACGCCAGACGCGGATGTTCCGGCCACAGCGGATGCACGCTGCTCACGCCGCCCGGTTGCAGATAGACGGCGAAACCGTGTTGCTGTGCGAACGCCGCCAGCTTCACGCGGTCGCCTTCACTCAACGGCTTGAGGTGGCGAAACACCAGCGCAATGGTCTCGTCGCCGGCGGCGAATTCGATTTGCGGAATATCGGCTGCGGCGTCCATGCTGCCGACGAGTTCGCCCAGCAAACCGATCTTTGGGCCAAGCGCCGGATGCACCACGTCGCAATGCGTGATGTCGGCGACATAGCGCGGATTGCTTTCCTCGCGAAAACCCACCAGCACGCGCCCTTTCTTCGCCACCGCGCGCACCGACAGGCGCCCCTTGCGGCGATAACCCCAGGCTTCGTCGGTCAGCGGGGAAAGCCAGGTTTCGGGTTCCACCTTGCCGATGCGCGCAAAGTTGTCGGCCAGCACACGCTGTTTGGCCTCGATCTGCATGGCGGCATCCAGATGCTGCAGCGAGCAACCGCCGCATTGACCGAAATGGCTGCAACGCGGTTCCACCCGATGCGGCGAGCGTGTGAGGATCTGGAGTGTCTCCGCCTCGTCGAAATTACGGTGGCGCTTGCGTATGCGCAGACGCACCTGTTCGTCCAACAAGGCGCCACTGACGAATACTGTCTTTCCGTCAATGCGGGCCACACCCCGGCCATCATGACTCAGATCGGTAATGGCGACTTCGAACTCGTTCATCGGCTCTCTTGAAAAGACAAAACGCCGGATCGCTTAAGACCCGGACGGGACACGAAGGGGAGGAATGTGGGCCTCGCCGGCCCGGCCAGTCCTGCATGATACCAGCGGAACGGCTTAGCGCTCGGCCACGGCGCTCTGGGTAGCCGTCCTGAGGCGTCGGACCAGCAACGGCCATTCGATCCGGTTCTGCGTGCCGGTCACATGCAGGTACGGCAGGCCACTGCCTTCGACTATCGAATAACCGCTGGCCTCGCCATCCAGGCCGCCCATCGTACATACGCCATTTTGCAAGCTGACGTTGAGGCCCATCCGCTTGAAGCTCGCCGTCTTGAACAGCTTCATCATCGCGCTCTGCAGGCCATTGGCCGGCGTTCCGCCGGTGATGACCGAGAGGTTGTTGGCCGCACGCAGGCTGATATGCCCGCCGTTTTGCGCCAGCAGCGAGGCCTTGAACGCCACCGGGTTTCCTCCCGCCAGTTGCAGGCCCTCGATCGAACCGTCCATCTTGCCGGCCATGGCTCCGAAATTGAAGGCATCGGCCAAGGGGGCAAGATCGACCTGATGCACGCTCACGTCCGCGCTCAGCAGGGGACTATTGCTCAGCGGTTGCTGCACCGCCAGATGATCGATCGCGACGGTCCCGCCGAATGCCCTGATGGTCAATTCGCCATCCAGCGCATAGCGGTCGCCAGTCCAGCGCGCGGCGGAAATAGTGCCGTCCAACGTACCCGGCAAGGGCATCCAGCCCAGTGCCTGGTTGACCGCCGTCATATCCATGCCCGCCAGGCTGGCAGCAAGATCGAGGCGTTCCGCCTTCCCCGCATCAGGCCGCCAATCGAAACGGGTAAGCCGGGCGTAACCTTTCCACGCCGACAGCTCCAGCGGAGCCTGCAGGCTCAGGGCCCCGGCGCGGCTGCGCCAACGGGATTGGGTCGCACCGGTCGTGAACTGATGCAGCCTCAACTGGTTCCAGGCCAGCGAGGTGGGCGACTTGTCGCCTTGCTGGGACCAGTCCAGATCACCGTGCAAGCCGCTCGCCTGCAACTGCCCGGTACTGTCGGCGACATCCAGTTCTTCCGCATGAAAACCGAAACTGCGCAGGCCTTCACTGGCATAGTCGACGTGCCCATCGAGCTGTCCGGCCATCTGCAGGCCCGGCTCTGCGAGATTATCCAGCCAGGGCTGTCCGTAGCGCTCGTAGGCCGCCGGGAAGCGCGCCTGAAAATGTTCCAGCTTGAGCTTCTGCAGGTTGCCCTTGGCGTCGATCGTCAGCGCACCGTCCAGTTGCAGCGCATCGGCATCTTCCATGCGCAGGTGACTGATGGCGAGGCCACCTCGTTCGCTGCTGGCGCCAAGATCCAAGGCCACGTCGTGGCTGGGCAGCCTGGCCAACACCGGGCCAAGCTGCACTTCCCCACCATGCAGGCTGCCGTTCAGGCTCAACTGCGCCGGGCGCGACGTGGCATCCAGCGCGAAACGCGCATGCCCGTCCAGGCCCTGGCCGACGACATTGCCCGCGGGGGTGGTGTACTTAAAGTCGGCAAAGCTGACATCGCCGGAAGACTGGAAACCTTCCTGGCGTACGTCGAGGGCGAGGTCAGCATCGAGCTTGCCGCCGGTGATGCGCGCCGGCCAGACGCTTGCCAGCAGCCCCTGCAGCCAGCCGGCGGGCAGGCTGCGCAAGGTGATTTGCGCGTGCGTGGGCTGATCCAGTGGGAACGCCGCACCGATCCGCGCGGCGCCCTGGCCAGTGTTGATTTCGAGCGTGTTGGCGGACGAATCCACCACCAGATTGACGGTGGCATTGCCGAGCACGCCACCCGGAGCGCCGTTGAGCTGCACCGTCCCGTCGAACATCCAACGCATTTGTACGTCGCGGTGCAGCCTGCCGTCCACAACTACACCCACCTTGCGCCAGCCCAGTCCCGGTATGTCCGCCTTGCCGGCATGCAGGCTGACCAGCACCGTGTCAGGCACTGCGCCGGGGCTGAACTGCGCACGCACGTCCTGCAAGCTCACGCCAGGGACATCGATACGCTTGGCGACCACCACGGTACCCGCCCATGCGGGCGCAGCCCATAGCAGGATCCAGAGAGCGCATGCGGCAAGCGGGCGGCTGAATGAAAACATGAGGACGACATTCTGCCAAACTAAGCTGAACGATACGGACACAGGACCATGCCGTACCCGCCTGACAACCCCATCGCCACTTCTGCCGCCGAGCCCTATCTGCTAGTGGCTGATGACGACGCGCCTACGCGCTACTTTCTTGGCGACGCCTTTCGCCAGTTCGGCGCCCGCGTCATCTTCGCCGCCTCCGGCCATGAAGCGCTGGCACTGGCACGCAATGAAACTTTCGATCTGCTGGTGCTGGACTGCAGGATGCCGGGGGCCGGTGCCATCGAGATCCTGACCCGGCTGCGCAACGAGCCAGAAGCGGGCTCGGGCGCTTGCCCGGCCGTCGCGAGCAGCGCGGAACTGGACGCGCAGGCACAACAGGCCCTGCTCGCAACGGGCTTCCATGCCGTGCTGCTCAAGCCATGCACGCTGGCGGATTTGCGCGGCGTCCTGGCGCTGGCCGCCGTGGGGCGTCGCAATCTGCCGCTGCTGGACGATGGTCAGGCCATGCACACCAGCGGCACGCCCGCCGTGGTCCAGGCTCTGCGCGGACTGCTGCGGCAGGAACTGCTGGCGATCAATAAGGAGCTGGACGAGCTGGCCGTAGACCCCAAAGCGCTGGAAGCGCGTTTGCACAAACTACGCTCATCGTGCGGATTTTGCGGCGCGGCATCGCTGTCCGAACACATCGTGTCATTGCAGCATCACCTGAAGCTGGATCATCGGGGAGCGATGCTGCCGCTGACGGACTTTCGGCGCTCGGTGCAGGAGACGATTGAGGCCCTGCCGGGGGCGTAGGTTGGGGTGCTTACCCCAACGGCCCGTTTTTCGTCCTCGCACCGTTGGTGCATGTCGCAGATTGTGGCATTGCCTGCGGCGCTTTCGGTCCCTAAAGGGACCGAGTCACTTCTCTTTGCGTGCCCAAAGAGAAGTAACCAAGAGAAAGGGCAACCCAGAGGGCGCGCCCTTCGGACATCCTGTCCTACGGGACCGCAGGTGGGCGGCGGGGTTTTCGACGGCACCTCCTGTGCCGACGAAAACCTGGCCTGCATCCATGCAGGCCATCCTGCGGACTGATCGCCGCCCACCTGCTCACGCCCTATGGGACCCAAGACAGGCGCACATCCATGTGCGCATTTGATGGCTGCGCGTGCTGCGCATTGTTTCACGGCTCGCATGCGCTCGCTGCTGCGGCGCGAGCGAGATGCCGACGTCATGAGGCCAGCTGTGCGAAGCACACACGCTCTAACCATCGCATCGCGATGGCTATCTGGGCGCGCATGGATGCGCGCTGCTTTTCCGGGTCCCATCGGGGGCGGTGAAGGGCGGAGGATCAGGCCCCGCTAGGGGGCATGGGCAGGGATGCCCATGCCTTTTCGCCAGGGCAGGATGCCCTGTCGAAAAGCCCCTCCGGCCTTCACGGACTGGGCGGGCAGGATGCCCGCCCAGTGCCCCCGCTGGGTTGCCCTTTCTCTTGGTTACTTCTCTTTGGGCACGCAAAGAGAAGTAACTCGGTCGCTCCGCGACCGAAAGCGCCGCAGGCAATGCCACAGTCTGCGATATGCAACGACAGTGCGAGGACGAAAAAAGGGGCCGTTGGGGTTAGCACCCCAACCTACGCTATCTCCGAGTGAGCGCCCCGCGCAACACACGCCACGCACGCAACTCGACCCCACCCAGATGAAAGCGGATCAGCTCGCGCATCATGCCGCGTAACGCATGCAGGCCTTGGGGTTCTGGCATGCGATCGTCGTGCAATGCAAGCAAATCCCCCCCGCGCACGGCGCAAGGTTCGTTGAGACCACAGCGCACCGCACCGTGCTCAGCACGGTACGCATACAGCACATCGTGCAGCAAAGGCTCTCCGGTATCTGCTTCGCAATCCAGCTGCAAGGCATAGCCCAACGCGCCAAGCAGGTCGCGTTCGAAGCGTCGCAGATGCCATGCCAGGGACCCGCCTCCAGCGAGGCGCCCAAGTGTCTGTGCATAGGCGTCGAAGAGCAGCGGTTGCGGGTCCTGCCGCCCGGTCAGCCGCACCACCAGTTCGTTAACATACAGACCCGCAAGGCTTGCATCGCCCACGAGGCGAAACGGCACCGCAGTGGGTTCGGCACTACGCAAGCTGGCTAGTTCACCGCGCAAATGCAGATCCAGGACGAGCGGTTGGAACGGTTCGAGCTGCGAACGCTGCAGGCGTCCGCGCTGGCTGCGTACGCCACGCGCGACCACACCCAGGCGCCCGTGATCGCGCGTAAGGCATTCGAGCAGCAACGAGGTTTCGCGGTAAGGGCGCGAGTGCAAGACAAAGGCTGGCTGTTGCTCGATGAGCATTACCGGCCTGGCTAGTCGGTATAGCCGAACTGCTTCAACATGGAATCGTCATCCGCCCAGCCTTCCCGCACCTTAACCCACAGTCGCAGGAATACCTTGCGTTCGAACATGCGCTCCATATGCCTGCGCGCGGCGGTGCCGATGGCCTTGAGCTGCTCGCCGCCCTGCCCGATCACGATGGCCTTCTGGCCGTCGCGTTCCACCCAGATCACCGCATGAACTTCCGCCACGCCGTCGTCCCGGTCCTTGAATTGTTCGATCTCGACGGTGGTGGCGTACGGCAACTCCTGGTTGAGGCGCAGCATCAGCTGCTCGCGCACCATTTCCGCAGCCAGGAAACGCTCGCTGCGATCGGTGATTTCGTCTTCGCCGAACACCGGCGCGCGCACCGGCAGGCGCGCAAGGATGTCCTGCGTAAGCATTTCCAGCCCCTTGCGCTTCAAGGCGCTCACGTAATGCACTGCATCATAGCTGTGCTTTTCGATCAGCTCGGCCACAAAGGGCAGCAACGCCGCCTTGTCCTTGCTCAGATCAACCTTGTTGATCGCCAGCAGGCGCGGCATGCTCTGTTCGCGCAGCACTTCGTAGAGGGCTTCGTCCTCGTCGGTCCAGCGCCCGGCCTCGATCACCTGCACGGCCAGTTCCACTTCGCTGAGTGCGGAGTGCACGGCACGATTGAGGCTGCGGTTCATCGCCCGCTTGGCGCCACGATGCAGGCCCGGCGTATCAACGTAGAGAATCTGTCCGGCGTCGCTGGTGGCGATGCCGAGGATGCGATGGCGGGTGGTTTGCGGGCGCGGACTGACGATCGACAGACGAAAGCCGATCAGCGCATTGAGCAAGGTCGACTTGCCGACATTGGGCCGGCCCGCCAGCGCCACGAAGCCGCAGCGAAAGTCGGGATGCGGCGGCGCGTTTTCGGCAGCGTCATCGCGTTCTTCGTTCATAGTGTTCGGATACTCTTTTAGTCGGGTATAAGCATGGCCCCGCGCGCTCGCGAACGCCACCGGCATGGCGGCAAGGCCATGCGGAAAACCTGGATTTCGATCGGGCGGCCACCTCCGGCCGGGAAATCACTGTCCTTCCTGCTCGCCTGCCAGTCGGGTCAGCACCGTCTCCGCCGCGTCCTGCTCGGCGAGCCGACGGCTGCTGCCGCGCCCTGCCGCCATCACCGCCGCGGGCTGGCTGACGAGGCAATGGACTTCGAAGATGCGCGCATGCTCCTCGCCTTCGGTCGCCACCAGTTCGTACTGCGGCAGCGGCAAACCTTGCGCCTGCAGCCATTCCTGCAATCGGGTCTTGGCGTCCTTGGAGGCATGCGGAAAGGCAGCGATACGGTCTGCAAACAGCGTGCGCACCGTTGCTCTGCAAGCTTCGTAGCCACCGTCCAGGTAGATCGCTGCAACCAGCGCCTCGAAGGCATCGGCAAGGATGGAATCGCGCCGGTAGCCCCCGCTCTTCAGCTCGCCTGAACCCAGCTTCAGCTGGTCGCCGAGTTCCAGTTCGCGCGCCACCGCTGCCAGCGCCTGGCCATTTACCAGTTGTGCGCGCAGGCGCGACATGTCGCCTTCGGCCGCCTTGGGATGCGTTTCGTAAAGCATCTCGGCGATGATCGCCCCGAGCAGGGCATCGCCGAGAAACTCCATGCGCTCGTTGTTGGGTCTGCCGGCGCTGCGATGCGTCAGGGCGAGCGCGGCAAGCGACGGATCGCGAAAGTGATAAGGCAATTCCACAGTTATTGCGGGGGTGCGACATTGCCCTGTACGGGCACGCTCTTGCTGAAATGAATCAGGAAATCGATGTTGTACAGGAACGGGATCTGCTTGTCGTAGCTGACGCGCAGTTCGTTGCCGCCCGCGCCCGCGCCGAAGGTGATGTCGCTGGGGTGGACGGTTGCTTCATCGACGTACTGGAAATCGAGCTTGCGGACCAAGTCGCGCCGGACCTGGTCCAGCGTCTTGCCTTCCACGCCTTCGGTGGAGACCTGATTCATGGCCTTCACCACTCCCGCGTACTCGGTATAGGCCGGCACCAGCTTCATGGCCATGTAGGCGAAAAAGCCCGCCACGGCCAGCACCACGATGAAGCCGATGAGCGTGATGCCCGATTGTTTGGATTTCATGGTCCCCTCGCTATGCCGCCGGCGCGGCCCCTGTTCTGGATAAATACCCCATGGGCACTACTTTGCCCGGTCCGCGCAAGCATCGCCAGCGACATGTTCACGATTTGCCGGCAGGGCGTGCAAGCTCAGTGAATGACCGTGCCGATGCGGTGGAAATCCACGCTGCCGGTACCCCAGCCTTTCCAGCTGAACCAGATCATGAATGCCTTGCCGACCAGATTCTGTTCCGGCAGGCAACCCCACCAGCGGCTGTCCTCGCTGTTCTCGCGGTCGTCACCCATCACGAGGTAGCAGTTCGGCGGCACCACGGACGGCACGCGCGCATTGGGGACCGGTGGCGTAGGGCCGCGTGCAGGCATGCGTGCAATGAGGTGATTGACCGGGCCGAGCTGCTCGCTCCACACGGTGGCGTTGTAGTACAGCAGCTCGTTGTCTTCGGGACGGGCCGGATTGCCCTTGAACGAGCCGATTTGCGTATCGACCACCGGCTTGCCGTTGATCACGATCTGGCTGTCGTGCACTTCGATGGTGTCGCCCGGCAGGCCGATCACACGCTTGATCCAGTTCTGGCCGGGAACCGGCGCATGCGTATCGGCACAGGTCATGTCGCCGCTGCGCACTGTCCTGCCATTATCGTCTTGGCAAATGTAGCCGGGAAAGCGGAATACCACCACGTCACCACGCTTGGGCTCGCCGAGGCCGACGACCTTGTTGTTGAAGGCGGGCAGACGCAGTCCGTAGGCGAACTTGTTGACCAGGATGAAATCACCTACGTCGAGCGTGGGCATCATCGAACCGGACGGAATACGGAACGGTTCGGCCACGAAGGAGCGCAGCAGCAGCACCACGAAGATCACCGGGAACAGCGAACGGGCCCAATCCACCGCCGCCGGATCGCGATACTCCTCTGCGGCCGCCTCAAAGCGCGCCTTGCGCTTGCGATACAGCATCAGGCGATCGAGGCCCCAAACCACACCGAACAGAACGGTGAGGGCGAGCAGAATGGCCGAAAAGTCAAAATCCATGCGTTGGCTCCGCTATTTGTCCACTTTGAGCACGGCAAGGAAGGCTTCCTGCGGAATCTCTACCCGACCGACCTGCTTCATGCGCTTCTTGCCTTCTTTCTGCTTTTCCAGCAGCTTCTTCTTGCGGCTGACGTCGCCACCGTAGCACTTGGCGAGAACATTCTTGCGCAGCGCCTTCACCGTCGAGCGCGCAATGACCTGCGCGCCGACGGCAGCCTGGATCGCGACGTCGAACTGCTGGCGTGGAATCAGGTCCTTCATGCGCTCCACCAGATCGCGACCGCGCCGATCGGCATGGCTGCGGTGCACGATCAGACTGAGCGCATCCACGCGGTCGCCATTGATGAGCACGTCCACACGCACGAACGGGCCGGCGTCGAAGCGCTCCATGTGGTAGTCCATGGACGCATAACCGCGCGAAACCGATTTGAGCTTGTCGAAGAAATCCAGCACCACTTCCGCCAGCGGCAGCTCGTAGTTGATCTGCACCTGCGTGGCCAGATACTGAATGGAACGCTGCACGCCGCGCTTTTCTTCGCACAGGGTGATGATGTTGCCGATGTAATCGGGCGGCGTAAGGATGTTCGCCACGATCACCGGCTCCCGGATTTCCTCGATCTGGGTGACCGGCGGCAGGCGCGCAGGGTTGTCCAGTTGCATCACCGAGCCGTCGCTTTTGAGGATTTCGTACACCACGGTAGGCGCGGTAGTGATGAGGTCCAGATCGTATTCGCGCTCCAGGCGCTCCTGCACGATCTCCATATGCAGCATGCCGAGAAAGCCGCATCGAAAGCCGAAGCCCATCGCTTCGGAGCTTTCCGGTTCGAAGAACAGCGCCGCGTCGTTGAGTCGCAGTTTGTCCAGCGCTTCACGCAGGGCAGGGAAATCATCGGCCGAAACCGGGAACAGGCCGGCGAACACTCGCGGCTGCATGGTCTGGAAACCAGGCAGCGGATGCGGCGCGGGCTTGGCGGCCAAGGTCAAGGTGTCGCCTACAGGCGCGCCGTGCACATCCTTGATGGAGGCGGTGATCCAGCCCACTTCGCCGGCGGAAAGCTTGTCCAGTTTCTTGCGCTTGGGCGTGAACACCCCCACTTCGCTGACTTCATGCGCACGGCCGGTGGACATGACCAGCAGCTTGTCACCGGGCTTGATTTCACCCTGCATGATGCGCACCAGCGACACCACGCCCAGATAGTTGTCGAACCAGGAATCGATGATCAGCGCCTGCAGGCGATCGGTATCGCGCGGCTTAGGCGGCGGAATGCGCGCGACGATGGCTTCGAGCACCTCCACCACGTTCTGGCCGGTCTTGGCGCTGACCGCCACGGCGTCGGTGGCGTCAATGCCGATCACGGCTTCGATTTCACCCTTTACCTTGTCCGGATCGGCGGTCGGGAGGTCGATCTTGTTGAGCACCGGCACCACTTCCAGCCCCTGCTCTACGGCGGTGTAGCAGTTGGCGACCGACTGCGCCTCCACCCCCTGCGCCGCATCCACCACCAGCAGCGCGCCTTCGCAGGCAGCGAGCGAGCGGCTCACTTCGTAGGAAAAATCGACATGGCCAGGCGTGTCGATGAAATTGAGCTGATAAGTCTTGCCGTTCCGCGCCTTGTACGGCAGCGACACGGACTGCGCCTTGATGGTGATGCCGCGCTCGCGTTCGATCGGGTTGCTGTCGAGCACCTGGGCTTCCATCTCGCGCTCGGCCAGCCCGCCGCAGATCTGAATGATGCGGTCGGCAAGCGTCGATTTGCCGTGATCGATGTGGGCGATGATGGAGAAATTGCGAATCAGTTCCATGGGCACGCTGTCAGCTTCACCGCCCCGCGCGATGCAAGGCTGGCCATCACCGGAATGGCGATATTAGCCGCTTATTATCGCATGGATTGAGAACGTCGGCCCACGTTGCCATTGGGCAGCCCCCCCCCTGGAGCCAACCCAAGCAAGGCCCGCCTCACGGCGGGCTTTCGTACAGGGACTCAATCCGCTTTTTCGCTGGGAACGGTCAGTGCTATGAAATTGTTCGAATCGCCGCGCCGCACCAGCAACAGCACGGTATCGCCCGGCTTCACCCCCGCCGTGGCGGCGCGGAACGCTTCCACACTGCCCACCTTCTTCTGGTTCACCATCAGGATTACGTCACCCTGCTGCAGGCCGGCCTGTGCGGCTGCCGGGCCACTGACGTTCGCAATGGCCACACCCTCGCCGGCTTTCAGGCCAAGCTGACTGCGGGTGGGGGCGTCCACATTCTCGACGCTGAGACCTAGTGCGTCCGCGCCGCTGCTCGGGGCCGCCTTGTCCAGTGCTGCGCTGGCATTCTGATCACGTGGCATGGCGCTGATGGTCGCGTTGACGGTCTTTTCCTTGCCATCGCGCAGAATCTTGAGCGGTACCGTGGTGCCTGGCTTCGTCATGGCAACCAGGGGGGGCAAGTCCGCCCCCTGTACGACGTCACTGCCGTTGTAGGCAAGAATGATGTCGCCCGATTGCAGACCCGCCTTCTGTGCGGCGCTATCTGGCGACACGCTGACCACGATCGCACCTTTGGCGCTGTCCAGTTTCAATGCCTTCACGACATCGTCATCGACCGGCTTGATCTGAACACCCAGCATGCCGCGCGTGACGTAGCCCTTGCTCTTCAGCTGGTCGACCGCGTTCATCGCCAGGTCGATCGGGATCGAAAAGGCAACGCCCTGGTAGCCACCTGTATCCGAATAGATCTGCGAGTTGATGCCCACCACCTGGCCCTGCAAGTTGAACAGCGGGCCACCGGAATTGCCGCGATTGATCGGCACATCGGTCTGGATGAAGGAGGTGCTGGGCTGATCCCTGTTGCCGAGGCTACGTCCCACCGCACTTACGATGCCTTGTGTCACGGTGTAGTCGAAGCCGAACGGTGAGCCGATCGCCAGCACCCATTGGCCGGGCTTGAGCAGGCTCGAATCGCCAATGCTCACTGCCGGCAGGCTGCCGCCAGCATCCACCTTCAGCAGTGCTATGTCATAGGTTGGATCGGTACCCACCACTTTGGCTGTCAGCGTGCGGCGATCCTGTAGGCGGACAGTGACGGCATCAGCGTGATCGACCACGTGGTTATTGGTGAGAATGTAGCCGTCGCCGGAAAGGATGAAGCCCGAACCCAACGAGGTGTGTGCCTGCTCTTCCGGCGACGGCAGCATCGGCATGCCGAAGAAGCGACGGAAAATTTCCGCCTGACCAGGGTCCATGCCCTGTAGCGGTACACCTCCGGCACTCTTTGGACGGCGCCCGGAATACTTTGCCTCCACATGCACCACCGCGGGAGCGTTCTTCTGCACGATACCGGTGAAGTCGGGCAAACCGGCAACAGCAGGCGCAGCCTGCGCCCACGCCATGGCCACCCCCAAACCCAGGGAACAGCCCAGCAGGCCACGAAGAAGACGGCTGGTGACGGGACGGCGTTGATTCATGACTCCTCCTCTGGCTACAGGCGCCTCTCTTCACGCTCCAGGGCTCGCCAGGCGGAACGAGAGAAAGGGACAACGAAGAAAAAACGAGCAAGCAAACGGCTGCCCCAGCAGAAAGCGGTAAGCCCATGCTCACCGCTTTCGAGGCATATTGCCTAGTGGGTGCCTTGAGCAGCGGCTGGCCGCGCCTGCGGGGTGTCGATCAGCATCAGATAGCTGCCGTCCTGGCTGTCCAGCGCCCCGTAGCCCTGCATGGAATAATTCTGGGTGCGGTAGCGCTGAAACAGCGGATTGTCCATCGGATCACCCAGGGTCACCGAAGCACGCTGGCTCAATGCCGAGGCCGAATAGGGGCTCAAGGAAGGCGGCACGGCCGCCAGCAGATCATTGCCTGAATGCCTTGTAACAGCCGTGGCCGTGGTCGCGGCAAGTGACGCGCCGGCGCGAACGCCACGGGCGGCGGTTGCGCCGCTGGCGGCAAGCCGGGCCGGCGGACGTTCGGAATCGGGCGCCGTCGGCCGCGACACCATCAGCGCCGCTACCGCAACGCTGGCGGCGATCGCGCCGCCCATGGACAGCCGCAGCCAGTCACGCCTGGGCGACTTGGCAACGGAATGTTCGCCCTCAATGGCCGCCATCACCCGTGACGCGAAGCCGTCGCTGGCCATGGCCGGCAATTGCCTGCGCAATCCCTCGCCGACAACGTGATAGCGCGCCCATACCTGCACCAGCGAACCATCGTGATCGAGCCTGCGCAACAAAAAGCGCAACTCTTCCCTGGACAACTCACCGTCCATGGCTGCGGAGAGATTTTCCATGTTGGCTTCAGTCATGACATCCGATCCTCGCGGTCTGAGAGCAATGGCCGCAACTTTTCATCGATCGCCTCGCGTGCCCGGAAGATGCGCGAACGCACCGTTCCAATCGGGCAGCCCATGGCTTCGGCAATCTCTTCGTAGCTGAGGCCTTCCACTTCACGCAGGGTGATGGCTGTCCGCAGCTCCTCGGGCAAGGCTTGGACAGTGGCAAACACCGTTTGTTCAATTTCCTGGCGCATCAATTCACGCTCGGGGGTGGCCCCCTCCTGCATGCGATCGGCGCCCGACACGAACACAGCATCCTCGATGGCGATATCGTCCGCCGGCGGCCGGCGGCCCATCGCCACCAGGTGGTTCTTGGCCGTGTTCACGGCAATCTTGTACATCCAAGTATAGAAAGCACTCTCGCCGCGGAACGAGCCGATGGCACGCCAGGCGCGGACGAAAGCCTCCTGCGCCACGTCCTCGCATTCGGCGGCGTTGTGGACATAGCGGGAAATGAGCCCGATGACTTTGTTCTGATATTTGCGCACCAGCAGGTCGAAAGCGCGCCTGTCCCCATTTTGGACACGCTCTACCAGCACGCTGTCGAGTTCGTTATCGCCCATCCGGGCCATCTCCTTCGTCACTGAACCATACCGGGATGTTCCATCGGATGGGCGAGCTGCTCTGACCCGTTTTGCGCCGGCAAGTTCAGCGCGCGAAGGTTCAACCCAGCCCATTCTAAGATAGGGACGCTACGTCGAGGCTCAAGGAGCGGCGAGATTTCAATAAGGATGCCCTGTGCCACGCGACACACTCTGCGGGCCTTCTGGACGCCATGCCGGGTTGCGTGGAACAGATCGGGGCATCCTTAAGCCTGGACAACCGAAAGGCTCTGTCCGGACAACAAGCGCTCGCGCTCGCCCAACAGGCGCTCAAAGCCGGTATGAGGTAGCGGCCGGCAGAACAGGTAGCCCTGCAGCTCATCGCAATGGTTGGCGCGCAGGAACTGCAGGTGCTGCTCGATTTCAACGCCTTCGGCCACCACCCCGCGCTTGAGGCGATGCGCCATTTCGATGGTGGCGCGCACGATCGCTTCGTCATCCGGGTCGACCCCGATGTTGCGCACGAAGCTCTGGTCGATCTTGATGCGGTCCGCAGGGAGCTTGCGCAGATAGTCGAGCGAGGCGGCGCCGGTGCCGAAGTCGTCGATGGCGATATGGCAGCCGAGCTTGTGCAGCTTCTGCATGTTTTCCATCAGGTTGGGCGCGGCCTTGATGCTGATGCTCTCGGTGACTTCCAGTTCGAGCAGCCCAGGGTCCAGACCACTCTCCCCCAGGACCGTCTCCACCACCTCGGGGAGGTCCGGCTGCATCAGCTGCACTGCAGATAGGTTCACGCCCAGCCGCAAGCGCAGGCCGAAGCGGTCCTCCCATTCCTTGGCCTGTTTGCAGGCGGTGCGCAGCACCCATTCCCCGATCGAGACGATCAGTCCTGTTTCTTCCGCCAACGGAATAAAGAAACCGGGGCCGATGTGGCCCAATTCGGGATGCTCCCAGCGCAGCAACGCTTCCATGCCGACGATGTCCTCGGTTTCCGCGCTGATCTGCGGCTGATAGAACACCCGCAATTCGCCGTTGCCCTCGGCATGGCGCAAGCGCGCCTTCAAGGCAGCATTCTGCTGCTCCTGCGCGGGGCTTACGTCGTAGACACGGTAATTGTTGCGTCCCAGGCTCTTGGCGGCATACATCGCCTCATCGGCATGCTTGAGCAAGGTCTCGGCATCGAGCGCGTCTTCCGGAAAGAAGCTGATGCCGATGGATGCGGTGACCTGCAGCTCAGGACCGTCTTCCAGATGCAACGGCGCTTCCATCAACTGCACGATCTTTTCCGCCACACGCAGCACGTCGTCGGTCTTGACGATGTGCCGCAGCACAATGATGAACTCGTCACCGGCGTAACGCGCCACCGTATCGGACGCGCGCACACTGCTGCGCAACCGCTGCGTCACCGCGACGAGCACCTGGTCGCCTACCGCATGACCGAGCGTATCGTTGATGAACTTGAAGCGGTCCAGGTCCACGAACAGTACGGCGAAGGTTTCGCCGGTGCGGTTCGCCTCGCGAATGATGGTGTCGAGACGGTCGTTGAACAGCAGGCGATTGGGCAGGCCGGTGAGCGCATCCAGCAAGCCTTCTGCCCGGCCTTGCTCGCGTGTGCGCCGCAATTCGAGCATGTGCGCGAAATGGGCGGCGGAGCAATGCAGCACCGGCTCCACGATGCCCGGTTCGCTGAAAGGATGGCGGCTGCCCGCAAGCAAGGCGCCCAGCACACTGCGCCGTTCATCGAGCAAGGGCAAGCCAACGAAACCGCGCAAGCCCAGCAGATTGATCAGCGGGTCGACCTCGGCCAACCGCTTCGCATCATGCGGATGAATCAGCGTGCGACCGGCGAGCACCAAGCGCAGAGAGCTCTGCAATTGCGGCCCCGGCCAGATCTGCTCCTCGCCACGCCAGCGCTGCACGATCTGCACCGGAACGCTGCTTTCTTCCGGACGCGCCGACCACACGGCGAGATAGTCCAGATCCATCTCGTCCAGCAGCAGCCGCGCGGTTTCCGGCAGACTCGCATCGTCGTGATTGCCCGAGAACAGGCGTGCCAGCACGCCCAGGGCGACGGCCGGACGTACGCTTGCGCTGGCGCTGCGAAACGCCAGTGCGACCATCTCGCGTCCGTTGTGCCGTACGCGCCGCACGCTGGCTTCGCCAACATCGTGACCACGAACCGATTTGCGCCGGCACGCCAGCCAGTGCCGGTCCGCATCGAGCAGCGCCTTCTCCAGACTCACCGTTTCGAAGATCAGCAATTCCGGCAGCGACGTGCCGGTCAGCAAGCTATTGGCCAGGCCGCTATGCCGGATATAGGCGGGATTGGCCTCCACCACGCGCTCGGCGGCAGGATCGACAATCAGCCAGTCGCCTTCGCCATCTTCGAAGATGAAGCGGTAATCGTTGGTGGTGGTGGGCAATGCAAAGGAAGGTGCCGGAAGCGGATTCCCAGCCTGCTCCGCAACCTGCTTCAGCTTCCCGCCGCTCAATTGCTGCCAGCGCGCTATCAGCTCGCTGCCGATTTGCGATGCGTAAAGCCAGCCGTCGACCATGGGCGGCAACTGGGTAGGCTTGACGGTCGCGTCGTCGATCAGCACGGCGATGATCGGCGCGTCCAGGCAGGACGGCAACAGGCGCAATTGTTCGCAGACCGTGACGCCGGCACGTCCATCGCCGTCGAATACCACCACGATCAACGCCAGCGGTTCACGCCCTTCCAGCAAGATCGCCGCATGCGTCATGTCGCGCGCGGAATGAATGGTCGGATGCCCCTCGTGATCGAGCGCGTCGAACAGCTCGCGACGCAGCTCGCGCTGGGAGGCCACCAGCAAGATGCCGGATTGAAAAGCAGCCGCACTCACAACAGCCATCGTCCGTCGCGCAACCTTGGGCGCTGGATCATGTCCGCCGCGCTGCCCAGGCGCACCGCAATGTCGTCGATGCTGGAGACCAGGCTCTGCGGCGCATCGAGCAACACTACCCGACGCACGTGCCCCGCAGGTGCACGGGCCAGCTGCCGCAACAAGCTGCTGTCCGTCGCCGCCAGCGGCAGAGGAAACGGCGACAGCAGATACACGCCGAAATGAATGCTTTGCTGGATATACCGCAAGGCATTGCCCAGGCGTTGCGACCCGGGAATCACCGCATGGGCCTCGCGCAGGTTTTCCATGCCGGTTTCAGGCCGCCACAGATAGACCGACTGTCCGTTGAGGCGCGCCAGGGCACGAAATTGCTCGATCAAAGCCTTGCTCTCGACGTGCTCCAGCACGACCAGCCCTCCCGGGGCAGTCAGGATGCGCTCGTAGATGTCGCTGCCGGCAAGCGGCGCGGGGGCCATCAGGGAAGTCATACCGCCCAAAGGGAAGTCGTCGCATCTGGTAAGTTACGCAGTCGTACGCGAAGCGCAATAGCCGGAACGTCGATGCGTGATCCACGAGGCATACCCCAGGGATACACAATACCTTTCCCTTGGGATGCCCTGGTCTATTCCCGTACCCGTCAGCGCACGCTCGGGGCCGTGCCCCGCGGCTTGAACAGACGGCCAGTCTGCCCTGTGCCGCGCGACACACCCTGCGGGCCTTCTGGACGTCGTGCCGGGTGCGTGGAATAGATCAGGGCGTCCCTATTGGTACGTCTCGCAATCATCGTTGCGGGACGGTATGGTGAAGGCCTCCCGGCCATCCCCCTATGCCCCCATGTTCGAAGGATTGCGCTTCAATCACTGGAAAACGAGCCTGGATGACAGCGGCATCGTTACCCTCACCCTGGATCGCGCCCATAGCGGGGTCAACGCCATTTCCCGCGAAGTACTCGATGAGCTGGGGCAGATCGTGGAGCGGTTGGCGATCGAAAAGCCAGCCGGGGTCATCATCCATTCGGCCAAGGCCAACGGGTTCGCCGTCGGCGCCGACATCAAGGAATTCGTCGAATACGCCAGGCAGGGCACGGTGCTGGAGAACATCGAGAGCGGCCAGCGGGTGTTTGAAGCGCTGGCGCGCCTGCCCTGCCCCACCGTGGCCGCGGTACATGGCGCCTGCATGGGCGGCGGCACCGAGCTGATCCTGGCCTGCCGCCAGCGCATTGCCACGGACGACGAGAAAACCCGCATCGGGCTGCCGGAAGTGATGCTGGGGATCCATCCCGGCTGGGGTGGCTCGGCCCGACTGCCGCGCCTGATCGGTGCGGCGGAAGCGCTGCCCGTTATGCTGACTGGCAAGGCCTTGTCCGCCCGCAAAGCCAAGAGTCTGGGTGTGGTCGACCGAGTGGCCCGCGCTGATGAGCTGATGGCTGAAGCGCGCGCGCTCTTGCGTCACCCCCAAACTCGCCCGTTCGCACAGCGTGCGACGGCATGGATCAGCAACACCTGGTTAGCGCGCCAGATCCTCGCGCCCATGGTGGTCAAGCAGACTGCGGCCAAGGTACGCAAGGAGCACTACCCTGCCCCCTTCGCGCTGATCGATGTGTGGAAGCGCGGCGGCAGCGACATTCAGCAACGCCTGAAACTCGAAGCACGCTCGGTCGCCAGGCTGGCGGAGACCTCCACCGCACGCAACCTGATCCGCATCTTCTTTTTGCAGGAACGCCTGAAGGGCCAGGGCAGCGGCGTCGACGCGGACATCCATCACGTACACGTGGTCGGTGCCGGCGTCATGGGCGGCGATATCGCGGCATGGGCGGCGTTCAAGGGTTTCGACGTCACGCTGCAGGATCGCGAGATCAAGTTCATCCAGCCCGCACTGGACCGTGCTCGTGAGCTGTACGAGAAAAAACTGAAAACGCCGGAAAAAGTGGCAGAAGCGTGCAAACGCCTACGCGCGGATGTCGAAGGCGCCGGCGTTGCGCAGGCCGATCTTGCCATCGAAGCGATTTTCGAAAACCCTGCGGCCAAGGAAGCGCTTTACGCGACTATCGAGCCGCAACTGAGCCTCAGCAATGGCATCCTGGCCACCAATACCTCATCCATTCCGCTGGACGAACTGCGCAAGCCTCTGCAAGCGCCGCAGCGTTTCCTGGGCCTGCATTTCTTCAACCCGGTAGCGCAGATGCCGCTGGTGGAAGTGGTACGTCACGATCGACTCGACCCGGCCATCGAAAAACGGGTGATGGCATTCTGCAAAGCGATCGGCAAATTGCCCGTGGCGGTCAAGGGCACGCCAGGCTTCCTGGTGAACCGCATCCTGATGCCCTACCTGCTGGAGGCTCTGCGCCTGTACAACGAAGGCGTGCCCGGACCGGTACTCGACCGGGAAGCCAAGGCCTTCGGCATGCCGATGGGCCCGATCGAACTGGCCGACGTCGTGGGCCTGGACGTATGCGCTTCAGTCGGCAAGGAACTGGCACCCTTCCTGGGCCTGGAGCTTCCGCCGGGCCTGGAGGAAAAACTCGAAGCCGGCAAACGCGGCAAAAAGGATGGCCAGGGCCTGTACACCTGGCAGGACGGCAAGCCCCAGAAACCCCAGGTGGACCCGGACTACACGCCACCGCCGGATGTGAGCGACCGCATGATACTCGCGATGGTGAATGAAGCGGTCGCCTGCCTGGGTGACAGCGTGGTGGATGATGCCGACCTGCTCGACGCCGGCGTGATCTTCGGCACCGGCTTTGCGCCGTTCCGTGGCGGCCCCATCCAGTTCGTACGCAACGAGGGCGCCGAGAAAATGCGCCAGAAACTCGAAACGCTGGCGAAGCGCCATGGCGAGCGTTTCACGCCGAAGCATGGCTGGGACCATCCAGCGTTGAAGCTGCAGGAGGAATCTGACGTGGCGGTTGCCGGTTGATCGGGTCGCTTTGGAGCACCCCACCTACCACATCAAATCATCCGGAATACCGTCCTCGTCCACCCCCGCGGCGGCCGGGCTCACCAGCAAGGCCAGCAGGTGCGGATCGATCTCCCGCACCTGCTCCGCCAACGCCTGCGTCACCAGCAGATAACGCCCCGCGTTCTGCACGATGCCCAACTTGCCGGCGTTGAGGTCGGCAAGCTGGTTGGCATCTACATACACCCGGCGAATCTTTCCGCCGTATTCGAAATGCCGCACCTGATCGGCATCCGCTTTGTTCAGTACCTGGCCTTCAAGTAGCTGCTGTACTTTTGCCTTGCGCTCGCGCTTCAGGCGCGCCTGCTCGGCCGCCTCCTGTTCGATGCGCTTGCGCTCTTGCGCCTCGGTCTGCGCACGAATGGCGTAGGCCTTGGCCAGATCCATCTCGCTGTCGCTGCGCGCAGGCTTCGACTTGTGTGTCGGCTTGCCCTTGGCGAACGGCGCCTTCGGTTTGGGCGCCGGTTGTTGCTGGCGCTTTTCGTCCTTGAGCTGCTTGACGATGCCGCTCTTCAGGAGCTGATCTCGCAATGAATCGACCATGATCGAAAATCCAGTGTTACGTGTTGCGTTCAATCAATAATGGGGAGGTGGCGGCTCGCTGTGCGGATCGGGTCCCTGCCCGAGGCGCACCGTTTCCAGCTCGCTACGCAGATCGCGTATCAGGCGTTCCAGCTTCGCGATACGCACGGACTGTTCTGCATCGGCGGCCACCAGAGCCTGGACGGCATCATCGATAAAAGTGAGCCGGACTTCCAGCTCTGTAAGACGCTGTTCGGTATGGCTCATGGCACTTCCGGCCGTACCACGCTCCGGCCGCGGCCGATGCCGTAGTACGCCAGACCGGCCTCCTCCACCACTTGAGGCTCGTACATGTTACGCCCGTCAAAAATGACCGGCTCCTTCAGCATGGCGCGGATGCGGGCGAAATCGGGGCTCCGGAAAGCCTTCCACTCAGTGATGATCGCCAACGCATCGGCGCCGTCCAGAGTCTGATAGGCGCTGTCGCAAAGCACCAGGTCACTACGTTCACCATACAGACGCCGGGTTTCCTCGCGCGCCTCCGGATCGAACGCTCGTACCTTGGCGCCAGCCTCCCACAGCACCTCCATCAAGCGGCGACTGGATGCTTCGCGCATATCATCCGTGTTGGGCTTGAACGCCAGCCCCCACAGGGCGATCGTTCGCCCGCGCACGCTGCCGTCGAAATGACGCTGGATGAATTCGAACAGCTTCATCTTCTGGTCGCCATTGACCGCTTCTACTGCCCCGAGCAAACGCGCGTTGTAGCCTACGTCACGCGCGGTGCGTTCCAGCGCCTGGACGTCCTTGGGAAAGCACGACCCTCCGTAGCCCATGCCCGGGTAGATGAAGTGATAGCCGATGCGTGGATCCGAGCCGATGCCCTGGCGCACCCATTCGACATCGGCGCCGACGCGTTCGGCAATGTTGGCGATCTCGTTCATGAAGCTGATCTTGGTGGCCAGCATGGCGTTGGCCGCGTACTTGGTGAGCTCGGCCGAGCGCACATCCATGACCACGGTGCGATCGTGGCTGCGATTGAAGGGTGCATACAACTTGCGCAGCAAACCGATGGCGCGTTCGCTGGAACTGCCGATCACGATGCGATCGGGACGCAGGCAGTCTTCGACTGCGTCGCCTTCCTTCAGGAATTCGGGATTGGAAGCCACGTCGAAATCGATCGCCGCGCCGCGCGCGGCAAGCTCCGCGGCTACCGCCACGCGCACGCGATCGGCGGTACCTACCGGTACCGTGGACTTGTTGACGATTACCGCATACCGATCCAGGTGCCGGCCGATGGAGCGGGCCACGCTCAATACGTATTGCAGATCCGCGCTACCGTCTTCGTCCGGCGGCGTGCCCACGGCGATGAAAATGATTTGCGCATGCGCCACGGCCGCGGCCGCATCGGTCGTGAATTCAAGCTGTCCGTTGGCGTGGTTGCGCCGCACGATCGGCTCGAGGCCCGGCTCGAAGATCGGTATCTCGCCGCGGCCGAGGCGAGCCACCTTGCTTTCATCGATGTCGACGCAGACGACATGGTTACCCATTTCGGCCAGGCAGGCTCCGGTAACCAGACCCACATAGCCAGTACCAAAAATGGTGACTTTCATCGTATCGGATCAACACCTTGTAGAGGGGCGTGAATTCTAACAGCGTCAAAAGAAACGCCTATGTCAAGGACACCGGCGCTTGTGCCCATCAAACGCAAACGGGGCGCGATCGTTCGCGCCCCGTTCATCCAGGCATTACGTTGCCGAGGGGCGATTACTTGCCGCTGGGCTCTTCGCCACCGCCCTGAGCTTGTGCGCCAGCCGGCGTGGGGCCGGTGCTCACCAGGGTCACGTCGAAGATCAGTGTGGCATTCGGCGGGAACGGACGGTTCGGCTCCGCGCCATAGGCCAGGTTCGGCGGGATGAAGAGCTTGTAGTGACCGCCTACCTGCATCAGCTGCAAGCCTTCGCGGAAGCCCGGGATTACGTGGGCGAGCGGAATCGCGGTCGGCCCCGGCGGGTTGTTCTTGTCGGAGCTGTCGAACACTTCGCCGTTTACCAGGGTGCCCTTGTAGTTCACCTTGACCGTGTCGTTCGGACCCGGACGGGCGCCAGTGCCCTGGCTGATGACCTGGTACTGCAGGCCCGAAGCGGTGGCCTTCACGCCCGCGGCGCTCTTGTTCTTGGCCAGGAAGGCATCACCTTCGGCCTTGTTTTTCGCCGACATGGCGTCGAATTCCGCCTGGCCCTTGGCCTTGGCTTCCTCGACGAAGGCCTTCCACACCGGGGCAGCCTGCTCATCGGTCATGCTCGGACGCTGGCCGCTCAATGCAGCGGTCACGGCGCGACCCACAGCCGCCGGGTCCACCAGTTCGCGCATCGGCCCAGGAACCTGCCCAGCGATCTGATAGCCGAGAATTTCACTGGCCTTGGTCTTGTCGACGGCACCGGTGGCTGCGGTGCTGGTCGTCTTGGACGTCTGGGCCTGCGCGCCAGCGGTGATGCCCAGCGCAACGGCCAGCGCGGCCGCAGTCAGCGTGGGTCGCAGAAAATGCTTCATTCGGAACTCCCTAAGTCTTTGGATTTGCCGGCGTGCCCCGCCGGACCTCCCCCCAAATGGAGGCTGGCCACGCATTGTGCGGTGTCCAGTCCGGTCTTGGCAACGACGATTCGTAGTTGACCACCCGTCCGTTGAAAAGTTCAGGCTGGCGTGTGCGCAACGCCTCGTTCAGCTCGATTCGTTAGGAGAAGATGAAGGCTTTTCCAGCGTTTCGCGTAGTGCCGCCTGCAGTCTTGCGTGCATCTTCACCAGGCCTCGCCAAAGAATGATGGCGAGAAATACGCACACGGCAACCAGCGAAAGCGCCACGCCGCGGGGCGGCAAAATGGTCGAACCCAATACACCGACCAGGATGGCCAGAACCAACAGCGTCGCCAGCGGAATCAGTTTCGCAAGAACCTGCCGAATCGCCTGGGTGTACGAGCCAGCGAACCGCTCCCGTATGCCCAGTTCCGCCAGCAGCATGCCGAGGGCTTCGGCTTTGCGATACACCGCAATCAACAAGGGCAGCGACAGAAACAGCGCGCAGGCCCAGATCACCGAGTGGCGCGTGTCGCGATCAAGCCCCAAGCGCTCGAACCAGACGGCGTTGTGCGCGTTGAAGTAGGCACCGATCACGAACAGCGTAACGACCAGCGAAATGTTCACCGCGATATGCCAAAGCAACCGGCGAAACATCTGCGCCAGCACTACGTTCTCGTCGACGGGACGCAGATTTTCCAGCCAGCCGCTGTAGCTGGTGATCACCAGCCGTAACGGCCGCGGCACTATGTGCCGGCCCGCCCGAACCAGCAATTCGGTGGAACGCAGCAAGTAGGGTGAAGCCACCATGCAGATCAGCGCGGCCGCCACCGCGGTCGGATAAATGAAATCGTCCACCGCATGCAACGTAAGTCCAAGCGCTGCGATCACGAACGAGAACTCACCGATCTGCGCCATGCAAAGCCCGGCACGCAACGACGTGCGCAAATCATGGCCGATGAAGAACATGCCCGCGCTGCAGACCACGCTTTTGCCCAGCATCACCGTCAAGGCGATCAACACGGCGGGCAGCGCATAGTGCGCGAGTTGGAATGGGTCGATCTTCAAGCCGATCGCCACGAAAAACAGCGCGGCAAACATGTCGCGCAGCGGCTCGACCAGATGCACGACGCGTGAAGCGCTGTGCGCTTCGGCCACCACCGCACCGGCCAGGAACGCGCCAAGCGCCACGCTGAAACCCAGCCATGCCGCCAGCAAGCTGGTGCCGAAACAAATGCCCAGCACGCTGACCAATAGAGTTTCGTCGCGATCGAAGCGCGCGACGTAATCCACCAGCCGCGGCAATAACAACAGCCCCACGATCATGCCGGCCAGCACGAACAACCCCAGGTGCCCTACCAGAGCGAAGGCGGTTCCCGTCTCCACCGTGCCACTGATGGCGATTGCAGTCAGCAAGGTGAGCAACACGATGGTAAGCATGTCTTCGGCCACCAGCATGCCGATCACCAGTCGCGCAAACGGCCATTGGCGAAAGCCGCTTTCTTCCAGTGCGCGCATCGCTACCATGGTGGAGGACAAGGCCACGATGGCGCCCAGAAACAACGCGTTGCGCCCGCCCCAACCGAACAGCAGGCCGATCTGATAACCCAGCCACAACATGAAGCCTACTTCGATCACGGTGACCAGCAACACAGTGCCGCCGACCTGGCGCAGCTTGCGCACGCTGAACTCCAGTCCCAGCGTGAACATCAGCAGCACGACGCCAAGATTGGAAATATCGGCGATGGCGCGCGGATCGGCGACCAGCACCCCCGGTGTATGCGGACCGATCACCACACCCGCGAGGATGTAGCCGGGAAGCACGGGTATCCGCAAGCGCTGGAACAATACGGTCGTGGCACCGGCCACCAGCATCACCAGTGCGAGATCGCGAAGGAAGCCGATATCGTGCATGCCGTACTCACGAAGGTACCCGGTTCACAGCTTAACCCGATGCAACGACCCCGCCGCTAGCCTGGGAGGCTCGTCCCTGCCCGTGAGTTTGTGTGCGATGTTCACTCGCCATGAACTTTTTCTAAAAAAAGCTTGACGGAATTACGAACCCACCCTATTCTTTTTTGCTTCCAGCGGCGGGGCCATAGCTCAGCTGGGAGAGCGCTTGCATGGCATGCAAGAGGTCGCCGGTTCGATCCCGGCTGGCTCCACCAACATACACGTCCCCATCGTCTAGAGGCCTAGGACATCACCCTTTCACGGTGGCGACCGGGGTTCGAATCCCCGTGGGGACGCCATTTCACCTGATCAGCAGGCGGAGTGGAAAAGGACTTGGTAAGTTGGCCGCTGCTGGTAGGTAAGGTTGTACAAAGTGGAGCGGTAGTTCAGTCGGTTAGAATGCTGGCCTGTCACGCCGGAGGTCGCGGGTTCGAGTCCCGTCCGCTCCGCCACCTTTCCAAAGAGCCCGCGTCCAGCGGGTTTTTTGTTGCCTGCGAAAAGCGAATGCGCGACGACGGTGATCGACCGGGCGATCGAGCCGCACGTCGCCGCTACAGCGTAGGCTGGCACGCCCCCCCTGTCTCGCCGACTCTACGCAGGACGCGACTGGAAGCGTGCACTCAAGCTACAACCCAAGCTCTACGCTGAAGGCAGGCCCGCGATACAAATCATGCTCGCCCCCACCTTCGAAACGGCTGCGTAGAATGCGATAACCGGCCGAGACATACAGGCTGCGGACAACGTGCAACTTCGCTTGCGCACCATAATCGACGCTGCGGCGAAGGTTGCCAGTGGTCGACTTGCCGGGCGTGTAGAAACCAAAAACCCCCAGCTGGAGCCTGGGCAATACTCCCAGGAAAAGTGAACCACCGAAGCCCAGGCCGCCGCCGCGTCCATATCGGCTGTCCTGGTACTGATAACGAACGCCTACTTGGGGGTGGAAGATCGGTAGCGCGGGGGAAAGCAGTAGATCGCCCGAGTAGACATCGGCATTGCCGTCACCTCGCCCGGTATGCAGATAGCCGAGGTCGGCGCGCAGCAACCCCGGAATCACCCGCCCGCCCAAGCTCCCAGCGACCGAGCCATCGCCGCCGCTGAGCGACAAGTCGACCGCAAAAGCGGTGGATGACATCATGCCTAACAAACCAACCAGCATGGCTGCGAATTTCTGTCCTCGCGTCCTTTCGCCTTGCATCGATCTCCACAACCTCGTCTAGCTCCAAAAACAGAAGAACCAGAATACGCACACGGAAGGACCCGGCCAACCCAGTCGCAACGCCTTGCAACACTTTGGTAGCCACGATGAACGGCTCAGCCGCTTGATTTGGCCACTCGCTCCAGCGTCCCCGCCGAATGCCCCTGTTCCACCAGATATTCGAGCCAGCGGGTCAGAAAGCTGTTCATCTGCAGCCGATGCTGGAACACCGTATGCGCAGGCGGGAACGGTCCCAGCACCTGCCACAGATGGCGGCCGGGATGGCAATGCAAAGCCTCGGCGACATGGGCGTCGCTATACATGCGCAACTGCGCCGATGGTGCGCGGCGACCGGTCTGCGCATCGACAAACCCGTAGGTCAGTTCAAGCTCCAACGTATAGGGGTGGCGCTCCTGCAGCACCAGATGCACGGGCAGGCCATCGTCGACATCCGACACGTAATCGCCCAGTTCCAGCTGCTGCGGAGCGAACAGGCGCGTCAGCCGATGGTAATTCTCGGCATACAGTCCCATCAGGAACTCGAAGCGTCCTGGCAGCAGAGCGGTACGGCGGTCGAGTACGGCACTCATATGCTTGCGGTCGTCTCCTAGTACATGGTTTTTTCAATGCCGAACTGATCGAGGATTTTGCTCGCAATCTCTTCGATCGAAACGTGCGTGGTGTTTAGGTATGGAATGCCCGCCTGGCGCATCAGCCTTTCGGCCTGCTCCAGCTCCCAGCGGCATTGCTTCAAGGTGGCATACCGGCTGCCCGGGCGCCGCTCTTCGCGAATCTGCGCCAGACGCTGAGCTTCGATGGTGAGGCCGAACAGACGGTGCTTGTTGGTGCGCAGACGGGCCGGGAGCTCGAGCTTGTCCAGATCCTCTTCGGTCAGAGGGTAGTTGGCGGCGCAGACTCCATAATGCAAGGCCATGTACAAGCATGTGGGCGTTTTGCCCGAGCGCGACACGCCGACCAGGATCAGATCCGCCTGCGCGTAATCCACCGCCATGCCATCATCGTGGCTCAAGGCGTAGTTGGTGGCGTTGATGCGCGCCTCGTACTTGGCGAAATCCACCAGGCCATGTGAACGGTTCACCGCGCCCGAATGGCGGGTGCCCAGTTCGTCCTCCAAGGGGCCGATGAACGGCGCAAACACATCCAGCATCAGTGCCCCGCTGGTGGCCACGATCTCACACAGCGCGGGGTCGGCCATAGTGTTGACCACGATCGGCCGGTGCCCGCTCTGGGCATACCTGGTCTTGATGCGCAGCGCGGCATTCTCCGCTTTCTGAGGGGTGTCGATGAACGGCAGGCGGTGCTTTTCGAATTGCACCCCCTCGAATTGGGCAAGAATGCTGTTCCCGATCGTCTCGGCCGTAATACCAGTGGAATCGGAGATGAAAAAAACCGAGCGTTGCATGCGTTTTCCGTGGGCGGCCTGGATCCTTGCTTTGCACCATAACCCAAGCAAGAAGCCTTGTCGTTGCTTGACTTTTGCCTGACTGGTATGCAGGTGGCGCGCCACCAGAGCGCAATGGTCTTCTTGTGCCGCGCACCATCGACAGCGGACAATACCAGTCTTGTGCGACCGGTTTGGCCCGGCATCGCAGCCTGCTTTTTCCCTTAGAGCTCTTGAGGAGACCCCCTTGAACGATCTGGTGCTTTGGCTCGACCAACTGCGCATGACCGACCTCGGCAAAGTTGGCGGCAAGAATGCGTCGCTCGGCGAGATGATCGGCAACCTGGCCCAGCTAGGGGTATCCGTGCCCGGCGGATTCGCCACCACGGCCCAGGCTTTCCAGCAGTATCTGGAAAAGAGCGGCCTGTCCCAGCGCATCGCCGAGCGGCTGACTTCGCTGGACGTCGATGACGTGGATGCCCTGGTCGCAGGCGGCAAGGAAATTCGCGGCTGGATCGTCGACACCGCCCTGCCCGCCCACCTGGAAGGAGCGATACGCGATGCCTACGCCAAACTGTGCAAGGACGCAGGCGCTGACAACATTGCCGTGGCCGTGCGCTCCTCTGCCACGGCGGAAGACCTGCCGGACGCCTCCTTCGCCGGCCAGCAGGAAACCTTCCTCAATGTAGTCGGCATCGATGACGTGCTGCACAAGGTGAAGGAAGTCTTCGCCTCGCTGTACAACGACCGCGCGATCGCCTACCGCGTGCACCAGGGCTTCAAGCACGAGGACGTGTTCCTTTCCGCCGGCGTGCAGTTGATGGTGCGCTCGGACGTTGGTGCCTCGGGCGTACTGTTCACTCTCGATACCGAATCCGGCTTCCGCGACGTGGTGTTCGTCACCGGCAGCTATGGCCTGGGCGAAATGGTGGTGCAAGGCGCGGTGAACCCGGATGAGTTCTACGTGTTCAAGCCTACTTTGAAGGCCGGCAAACCCGCCGTGCTGCGCCGCAGCCTCGGCGCCAAGCAGCAGCGTATGGTTTATTCGGACCAGCCGGGCGAGCGCGTACGGATCGAGGAAACACCGGTTACCGATCGCAACCGTTTCTGCATCACCGACGAAGACGTGCAGGAATTGGCCAAGCAGGCACTGGTGATCGAGCAGCACTACCAGCGCCCGATGGACGTCGAGTGGGCTAAGGACGGCAACACCGGCAAGCTGTACATCGTGCAAGCGCGCCCGGAAACAGTGAAATCGCGCGCGCATGCCACGCAGCTCGAGCGCTTCCACCTTAACGAAAAAGGCAAGGTGCTGGCGGAAGGCCGCGCCATCGGCCAAAAGATCGGCAGCGGCAAGGCACGGGTGATCCGTTCGCTGGCGGACATGAACAAAGTGCAGCCCGGCGACGTGCTGGTTGCCGACATGACCGACCCGGATTGGGAGCCGGTGATGAAGCGCGCCTCCGCCATCGTGACCAATCGCGGCGGACGCACCTGTCACGCCGCGATCATCGCGCGCGAACTGGGCGTGCCCGCCGTGGTCGGCACCGGCCATGCGCTGGATACGATTCCCGACGGCCATGAGGTCACCGTTTCCTGCGCCGAAGGCGACACTGGCCTGATCTACGAAGGCCAATTGAAATTCGAGCGAGTAACCGCCGACCTCGGCGCGATGCCGGAGGCGCCGCTCAAGATCATGATGAACGTCGCCAACCCGGAGCGCGCTTTCGACTTCGGCATGCTGCCCAACGCGGGCATCGGCCTGGCACGCCTGGAGATGATCATTGCCAGCCACATCGGCGTGCATCCCAAAGCCCTGCTCGAATACAGCCGGCAGGATGCGCAAACGCAGGCAAAGATCGACGCGCGCATCGCCGGCTACAAGGGTCCGGTGAGCTTCTACGTCGACCGCCTGGCCGAAGGCGTCGCCACCATCGCCGCGTCGGTCTACCCCAAACCGGTGATCGTGCGCCTGTCGGATTTCAAGTCCAACGAATACGCGAACCTGCTCGGCGGACAGCGCTACGAGCCGCACGAAGAAAACCCGATGATCGGCTACCGCGGCGCCAGCCGTTACGTCGACGCTGGCTTTGCCGAATCGTTCGGCCTGGAATGCAAGGCCGTCAAGCACGTGCGCGAAGTGATGGGCCTCACCAACGTCTGGGTGATGATTCCCTTCGTGCGCACGCTCGACGAAGGCCGCAAGGTGGTCGAAGTACTCGCCAGGAACGGGCTCAAGCAGGGCGAGCATGACCTCAAGGTCATCATGATGTGCGAACTGCCGTCCAATGCCCTGCTCGCGGATGAATTCCTGGACATCTTCGATGGCTTCTCGATCGGCTCGAACGACCTCACCCAGCTCACGCTTGGTCTGGATCGCGATTCCAGCGTGGTCGCCCATTTGTTCGACGAACGCGACCCGGCGGTGAAAAAGCTGCTGGCCATGGCGATCAAGACCGCGCGTGCGCGCGGCAAGTACGTGGGCATCTGCGGCCAAGGCCCGTCCGACCATCCGGACCTGGCCGAATGGCTGATGGACCAGGGCATCGAATCGGTATCGCTCAATCCAGACACCGTGGTCGATACCTGGTTGCGGCTGGCGAAGAAAAAGGCGGCGGCTTAAGGAAACTCTGAATAAGTTCAGAGTTTCCGCGGGCCAGGGAAGGCCCGCCGCAAATCAGGCGCGCAAGCGCTTGATTTGGCGTAGCCGAGTCCGGGCGTGTACCGGACTTAAGCGCGTCTAAAAAAGTCCGTGACGGACTTTTTCAGATCATCCTTAAGACCGGCAACGGGGCGATGGCGACATCGCTCCGTTTGCTTGGTAGACCAGAAACTCTTATGGCGCCTGCGCTGTCCATCCTTGCGGGAAATCTTGTCCCGCCAATTCAAGGGTATGCCATGCGTCGGGTATTGACCTTCCTTTCCCGTAACAAGGGCTTCCTCGCCTTCATGCTCGGCATGCTGGTGTTTCGCAGTGCCCTCGCCGACTGGAACGTGGTACCTACCGGTTCGATGCAGCCCACCATCCAGATCGGCGACCGCATCCTGGTAGACAAGGTGGCCTATGACGTCCGCGTGCCGTTTACCCACCTTTCGTTGGTCCATTTGGCCGATCCCCAGCGCGGGGACATCGTCGTGCTGGACTCACACGCCGCCAACGAAAAGCTGGTAAAGCGCGTAATCGGCACCCCGGGCGACGAAGTGGCCATGCGCGACAACGTGCTTTACGTCAACGGCATTGCTGCCCGCTATTCGCCGGTTAGCGTGTCCGGCATCCATGACGACTTGCAGGACCCGGCGCGCTACGAGATGGAGCGCCTGGGCAACATGCAGCACCTGGTGCGGCTTTCACTCTACCGGCCTGGCGAAGCGCGCGACTTCGGCCCGGTGACCGTGCCTGCGGGCCAGTACCTGTTGCTGGGCGACAATCGCGACAACAGCCTGGATTCGCGTTATCTCGGGTTCTTCCCGCGCAACGAAATCGTCGGGCGTTCACGCTATGTCGCGATGTCGCTCGATCCTGACCATCACTACTTGCCCCGTAGGCAGCGGCTGGGCGCCCGTCTGGACAGCACGCCCGCCCCGAGCATCCGGTAAGCTCACGGCCAGTTGTCACAGCCACGCACAGCACGTATCATGTCTGGCTCGCGACCCATAGCGCACACTTTTCGGAGAGGTGGCAGAGTGGTCGAATGTACCTGACTCGAAATCAGGCGTACGTGTAAGCGTACCGTGGGTTCGAATCCCACCCTCTCCGCCACCTACAAAAAAACGCCCCATGCGGGCGTTTTTTTGTAGGTGGCCGAAAAAGCCGTCCGATGAGGCCTCGCCCGTTCGGCCGGGCTTTGCGTTGAGCGGCGAGCCGGACCAGATACGGACCGCCCTCCCTTTTCCGCCATCGGCCAACTCATCCGTCTGCTCGTGCGCGACCACGATGTGTACGCCATGGCAAAACTTTTGCACCGCCTCCCCACATCCGGCATGCTGCATGCATCCACCCAGCTGAAAACCATGATCGAATTCGGACACGGAACCCATGTCGGCTTGCGCCGCGCGCGCAACGAAGACACCTACTACGCCGATGCGGCGCTCGGCCTGTTTCTGGTCGCCGACGGCATGGGCGGGCATCAGCATGGCGAAGTGGCCTCGGCGATGGCGCGCGATGCGATTGTGGAATCGGTACGCCAGGGCAAGTCATTGGCCGAAGCCGTGCACGGTGCGGCGGCACGCTTGCTGGAATACGCGCAGCGTTATGACGACGCGCTGCCCATGGGCACCACCGTGGCGGCCATTCGTTTTTCCGAGCAGGACTACGAAGTGGCCTGGGTGGGCGACAGCCGCATCTATCAGTGGAAAGACGGCTTGCGGCAGATCAGCCACGATCATTCGCTGGTGCAGCGCCTGGTCGAAGCCGGGGCGATCGATGAAGCACAGGCCAGGCGTCATCCTCAGCGCAATATCCTCACCCAGGCTCTGGGCATCACCGCACTGGAGCTACTGCATATCAGTATGGCCAAAGGCCGGCTCGAGCCTGGTGTGGCTTTTCTGGTGTGCAGCGACGGACTCACCGAGGAAGTGAGCAACAGCCGCATCGAGGAGATCATCAGTCGGCGTGATCTGGCGGCGCAAGAATGCCTTGATCACCTGCTGCTGGCCGCGCTCGAAGGCGGCGGCAGCGATAACGTCACGGCGATATTGGTGCGGATTCATTAGCTTCCGCTTCTTGTTTGCGCCATACGGACTGACCGCCCGCACTCTTGTCCAGCGCATCCAGGCGCTTCAAATGCGCACCCACTTCTTCTTCGCTGGCGCGCAATACACGGGGCCTGCACGCGAGTACCACGGGAGCCGTTATGGCGTGTGCGCCATGGGCCTCCGTGCCTCCCTCAAAGCCCAGATCCAACACAACCTGGCCTGACGTCATCGCAAGATAGACGTCTGCCAGCAGTTGCGCGTCGATCAGGCCACCGTGCAGATCGCGCGCCGAATTGTCGACGCCCAGACGTTTGCATAACGCATCCAGGCTGTTGCGCTGCCCCGGATAGCGTTCCCGCGCCATCAGCAGCGTGTCCAGTACATTGCAGCGATCCGCAATGCGGCCGTAGTGCGCGCCCACGCGCGCAAGTTCGGCATCGATGAATCCCACGTCGAACGCCGCGTTGTGGATGATCAACTCGGCGCCGTCGATAAAGGACAGAAACTCCTCCACGATTTCGTGGAAGCGCGGCTTGTCGAGCAAAAATTCATCGGCGATGCCGGTGACTTCGCGCGCACCTTCGTCGATAGCACGCTCGGGATTGAGATAGGTCTGGTAGCGACTGCCAGTGATTCGGCGCTCCACCATCTCCACACAGGCGATTTCGATCAGGCGATGGCCCTGGCGCACTTCCAGGCCGGTGGTTTCCGTATCGAGAACGATCTGCCTCATGCCATTTTCCTGAACTGCTCAGCCTGCTGTCGCGCAGCCTCGTCCACGCGTTCGTTTTCAACATGCCCGCTATGGCCGCGCACCCACTGCCAGCGAATCTTGTGTGGCGCCGCAGCGCTTGCCAACCGCTGCCACAGATCCTGGTTCTTGACCGGCTTCTTGTCGGCAGTACGCCAGCCGTTGCTGATCCAGCGCGGCACCCATTCTTCGATGCCTTGCATCACGTAGCGGGAATCGGTCGTGAGCACTACCTGGCAAGGGCGCTTGAGCGCTTCGAGCGCTTCAATGGCGGCCATCAGTTCCATGCGATTGTTGGTGGTTTGCGCTTCGCCACCGCTCAGCAGGCGCTCGCCGCCTTTCGCTCTCAACAAGGCCGCCCATCCACCAGGGCCAGGATTGCCTAGGCATGCGCCATCGGTAAACGCTTCCACTTCCGCCACTCGTTTGGCTCCGTCGCTCAATCGTAATTTATAGGGTTGCTCAGCTCACTGAGCTGCGCCTGGCACCTGGCGCCAGGCCGGCTCGTACTGGGGCAGTCACCGGCTTGGGCCGCAGCCGGGTCGGTGCGCTGGCGGGGCCGCGCTTGCGCGCGACCAGCACGTAGCCACCTCCCAGCCAGCCGGGCACCCGGCCGGACGCCGCCGAAGAAAGCGGCAACGCTTGCCCCACCCGCTGCACCCGCTCCACCTGCACTTCCGCACGGCGCAAGCGCGCGGCGAGCTGAAAGGGTGACCTGGCCTGCGTGGTGCTACCACGGGTTCGCCACAGCCACCAGGGCGTCCATCCGCTCAATGGGCTGATCCCTGTAAGCACCAGCATTCCACCTGGCGCCAGCACCCGCACGACCTCGTCCAGCGACAGCGGCGACAGCTCCAGCGCATGGCGCAGCAGGATCAGGTCGAAGCTCTCACCCATGAACGGCAGTGGCTCGTCGGCGCTGGCGCATACGTCGCCCCGGAAACGGCCCTCGGCGAGGCGCAGCGTTACCCACTGACCCAGGTAAGGGGGATTCGGGGGCTTGTCGTCCGATGCGGCAGACAGCAGCAGCGCCCGGCTGCCGGCGCAACGACGCACATCGGGCATGTAGGCCATCGTCTCATCAGCCAGCAGACTACGCATGGGCGCACTTGCGTAAATATCGTGGGCGCGCTGGGGCATCTACCGGGGGCCTGTCGAAAGCATGTAGGACAGTTTAACGGCTGGCTTTACAAAGACGAACCAGTCGCACACTGCAGCACCGAACCTGCTCGATTAACACATATCTAACGATCCAGGAAGCCTCGGGCTATATAGTCGGCGATCTCGCGCAAGATCAGGACGCCTGCGCCAGTCGATACGAAGGATGCGCTGATCGTTTTGCATGGGCGATGTCCTGCCGATGCGGTCCGGGCAGCGCAACAGAGCGGAGAACGCCCTTGCACGTCGTACCGTTACCGGCTCTTGCCGACAACTACATCTGGCTGCTGCACGACGACAGCGGCCACGCCATTGTAGTCGACCCCGGCGAAGCCGGTCCGGTGGAAGATGCCTTGCACGCACGCAAGCTGAAGCTGCGCGCGATCCTGCTGACGCATCACCACAACGATCACATCGGTGGTGCCGGCGCTTTACGCAAAGCGCATGAGGTCCCCGTTTACGCGCCTGAAGATGATCGCATCAGCATAGCAACGCACCGCGTACGGGACGGCGATGCGCTTGCACTTACGCAACCGTTTGCGCGCTTTCAGGTCATGGCCGTGCCGGGACACACGATCAGCCACATCGTGTACGCGGGCACAGGCGTACTGCTGTGCGGCGATACGCTGTTCAGCCTGGGCTGCGGCCGCCTGTTCGAAGGCACGCCTGCGCAAATGTTTTCCTCCCTGCAGCGTATCGCCGCGTTGCCTGACAACTTGCTGGTTTGTTGCGGCCACGAATACACCGCAGCGAACGGACGCTTCGCGCAAACGGTGGAGCCCGACAATGCGGCACTCAAGCAGCGGCTCGACGAGGTGGCAAAGCTGCGCGCCCAGCAACAGCCCAGCGTGCCGGCGACTCTCTCCAGTGAACTTGCCTGCAATCCCTTCCTGCGCGTGAACAGCGAAAGCGTGATCGATTGGTGCCGCCGGCACGGCGCAGCCAATGAACCCGTCGCACGCTTCGCAGCCTTGCGCTCCGCCAAGGACGTGTTCCAGGCATGAGACACACACGACGACTTCTACCGGTTGCCTTGGCCTCCTTGCTGGCGGCGTGCGCCACGCCTCCGGCGAACAGGCCATCCTCACCAGTACCGACTACGCCCCCCCCTTCCTCCGGCCTGCCGCCGACCGCATCCTCGCCTGCGCCGCAAACATCGCGATCGGCTGCCACTCCCCAGGAATCCAGAGCAAACGTGTGGGACAAATTGCGCAGCAGCTTTGCGATGGCCGATTGCGATGCGGACCCGCAGATCATGGTATGGGCGCATCGTTACACGCAAAATCCGCAGCGCTTCGAGCAACAGATGAGCGATGCACTGCCACAGCTGATCTACGTGCAGCAGGCGGCCGAGAAACACGACGTGGCTGGTGAGTTCGTGCTGTTGCCATGGGTGGAAAGCCAATATCACCCCATCCCCGGCCATCGCAACTTGCCGGCGGGCATGTGGCAGCTGGTGCAAAGCACGGCGCACCACATGGGACTGCATATGGACCGCGGTTACGACGGTCGCCTGGACACCTCCGCCGCGACGGATGGCGTGATGGACTTGCTGCACGGCTATCACGACCAGTTGCATGACTGGCGCCTGGTCGACTACGCGTTCAATCGCGGCGAATTTGGTGTCCAGCGGCTCGTGCAGCAGCACGGACTGCCACCGGACGAACCGGCCATTCCCAAGTGGCCGGTACCGAAGGTGACACGCGAACATCTGACCAAGCTGCTGGCGATCTCCTGCGTGGTGCGGGACCCCTCGCGTTTCAACGTGGAGCTACCAACCCTTCCGGCTGATCAGCATCTTGAAACCGTGCGCATCGACCACGGCATGGCGTTGTCGCTCGCAGCCAATCAAGCCGGCATGGAAACCGGCGCGCTCAAGCGCTTGAATCCCGCGCTGCAAACCAATTTCCTGAACACGGACGCGCAGCCTCACCTGTTGATGCCGCATCGCAATGCCGAGCTGCTGCGCAACGCGATGCAAATCGCCAACGACCAGGGCATGGTGGCCAGCACCTCCGACAATACGCCCTTGCCGGCGGCCTATACCGATCAGGCCTACAGCACGCCAACCGACGCCCCTCGCATCAGAACGCATGTGGTGAAGTCCGGCGAAAGCCTGTGGCAGATCGCTCACCACTATTCGGTCAGCATGAGCACGCTCGAACGCCTGAATCACTTGCACGGCAAGGCGCTGAAGCCCGGCCAGGTGCTCAAGCTTGACCCGCCCGGGTAGGCCAGGGCTGCAAACCCAGCATTGCCATGCGTGCAACCCATGCAATGCTGGGATTGGCAGCTCAGCCTGCGCGGCTGATGCCAGCCGGCTCCAACCTATCAACCCATGAAAAAGGCGGCTGAAAGAGCCGCCTTTTTACCTCAGCCACAGGCGAGGCAATTACATGCGGTCTTTGGCGATTTCGACCTTGGCCTTCGTCTTGAGCATATCGACGAAACCCTGGGTTTCCGCGCCACCGTAAGCCTGCACCATCTGGCGATACAGCTGCTGGTGCTCCTCGGCAGGGAACTTGGAAAGATCGCCCGGCTCGACCTTGTCGACGGCCAGCACTGCGTATGAGCCATGATCCAGCTCAACACTCGCGTACTGCGACTTGCCGTCGGAACCAGGATGCGGCGTCTTGAAGGCCTGTGCCAGCACAGGCTGTGGCACGCCCTGCTGTACACGCTGCACTTGGTTGGAAGTTTGCAAATCGGCGTGCTCGGCCTTGGCGAGCGCAACGACGTCCTCACCCTTGCTCAGGCGCTGTACCAGCACGTCCGCCTTCTGGTGTGCAGCCTCGGCAATGCGCTGGTCGAGAATCTTCTGCACGATCGTGTCGCGAACTTCCGTAACCGGCTTGACCGATGCCGGAACGTGCTTGTCCACGCGCACCACCACCGAGTCAGTTTTGCCGAGGTTGACCAAGGTGGAATTGTTGCCGGACGCGAGCACGTCGTTAGAGAACGCGGCAGCGATCAGCTTGGGATTGGCCGCGATGCCCTGCGCGCCGGCGCGGCTGAACAGCTGCGTCTGCTTGACCTCCAAATGCAAAGCCTGGGCAGCCGGCTCCAGCGAACCGGGGTTTTGCGAAGTCAGGTCGGTCATCTTGCCCGCGGTCTCGTTGTACACGCGGTCGCGCTCACCCGACGTAGCCTCTTTCAAAAGCTCGTCACGCACCTGCTCGAACGGCTTGGTCTGGCCGCTGCGAACGTCGCGCAGATAGATGATGTGGTAGCCCTCGTCGGAAAGAACCGGCTTGGAGATCTGGTCCTTCTGTAGCGCAAACATGGCCGCGTCGAACGCCGCGTTGGTCACGCCCTTTTGCAGCCAGCCCAGGTCGCCGCCCTGCAACTTCGAACCCAGGTCGTCCGAATCCTGCTGCGCCAGCTTGGTGAAGTTGGCCGGCGTGGCTTCGGAAGCGATCTTTTCAGCCTTCTCCAGCGCTGCCTTCTGCTGGGCAGGCGTCGCGTTCTTCGGCACGTTGATCAGGATGTGCGAGACCTCGCGCTCTTCCGGCATGCCGAAGCGCGAAATCTCCGCCTGGTAACGCTTCTTCAGATCTTCATCGGTAGGCTGCGTGTCGGCTTTCAAAGCCGCGCCGTTCACTTCGATGTATTTCAGCGACACCTGCTCCGGATTCATGAAATCCGCCTGGTGCGCCTGGTAGTACGCCTGCACTTGTGCATCCGTAACCTGGCTGTCCTGAGGCGTCGGACGTGGTAGCACGAAATAACGGATGTCGCGACGCTGCTGGGCGACGTCCAGGTAGCGATCAACATCGGCGGGCGTGATGATGGTGCTGCTGCCGACGGCATCCCTCAGCAGGCTGCCCTCCAGCGAAGAGCGTATGTTGTCCTGGTACATCTCTGGCGTCATACCAGCGCCGGCCAATTGCGCGCGATACATATCGGCGTTGAACTTGCCATCGACCTGGAATGCCGGCGACGAGGCGATAGTGTCACGCAACGCCTGATCCGACACGCGCATACCGAGGTCGTCATTAGCCTGCATGATCAATTGCTGGCCGATCAGCTCGTCCAGAATCTGCTGCTTGAATTCGGGTTTATCGAACACCGTCGGATCGAACAGGTCGCCCAGTTGCGCGCGCTGTTGCTGACGAAGGCGGTTGATCGCGTCCTGAAATTGCTGCTGACTGACTTCGCGCTTGCCGACCTTGGCCACGAAGGTATCAACGTGCGAGTTGAAATACCCTTCGATACCGAAGAACGACATGGCGAAGACGGCCACACCCAGCACAATGATGGCCGGCCATCCTTGCATCTTGTCGCGTAGTGACTGCAGCATGGGTTCTTCCCGCGATGATGGTTGCGCGTCGCCGCGCGTGATTAAACGACAAGGGCGCCACCGGGGCGCCCTTGCAAACCGTGGCGGAGCGGACGGGACTCGAACCCGCGACCTCCGGCGTGACAGGCCAGCATTCTAACCGACTGAACTACCGCTCCACGTTACTGGTGGGTGCTGTAGGGATCGAACCTACGACCCTCGCCTTGTAAGGGCGACGCTCTACCGCTGAGCTAAGCACCCGCACCCTAGCGGGCCGCTTAGTTTAGGGCGTCCTTGAGGGTCTTGCCAACCTTGAAGGCCGCAACCTTGGAAGCGGCGATCTTGATCTCCTCGTTCGTACGCGGATTGCGGCCGGTACGGGCAGCGCGGCTGCGTACGGTGAAGGTACCAAAGCCGACGACCGCGACGTCATCGCCGCTCTGCAGTGCCTTTTGCACGGTCTCGAAGAATGCTTCGAGCGCACGCTGCGCATCGGCCTTGGTCAGTTCGGCCTTTTCGGCGACGGCGTTGATCAGTTCGGTTTTATTCATTGAGTTACTCCCTTAAACAGGTATTCGGCCCACGGAAAGGTTGGGACCGGACTAAAGCGGGAAAAGAGTCGATTCGTGCCGGGAGCTGCCACGCAGCCCCGCATCGCTGTGCATCGGATGAGACGTCAGGATGAGGTGAGACTTTATACCAGCGCCCCCAAAGGTCCGCAATACAAGTGCTACCAACGCATTGCGGTGGTTCAGCAGCCGCGATTACGCACGCGCAAACGCTATGCAAACGTCATCCAGCTGTGCTAAGTCACGATGTGAAACGGGCGGCACGTGGCACGTGCCGCCCATCGCAGAACAGCTTTGGAACCCATCGAGCTCAGTGCGGCCGCGCAGGTGTCTCCGCAGTGTCCTCGTGCGGCACGGCTTCGGCGGTGGCCGCCGCACTCGCCTCGGCCGGCTCCTTGGCCGGCAGCGGACGCAACGGATGCTCCAGGGCAATATCGAGCACTTCGTCGATCCAGCGCACCGGATGAATATCCAGCGACCCGGTGATGTTCTCCGGGATATCCGCCAGATCCTTGCGGTTCTCGTCCGGAATGATCACGGTGGTAATGCCGCCGCGATGCGCCGCAAGCAATTTTTCCTTCAGGCCACCGATCGGCAGCACTCGACCGCGCAGCGTGATTTCACCGGTCATCGCCACTTCGGAGCGCACCGGCACCTTGGTCAGCGCCGACACCAGGGCCGTGCACATGGCGATGCCCGCACTCGGCCCATCCTTTGGCGTTGCGCCTTCCGGCACATGGATGTGCAGATCGAATTTCTCATGGAAATCCGGATCGATGCCCAGCCGATTGGCACGCGCGCGCACCACCGACAACGCCGCTTGGATCGACTCCTTCATCACGTCGCCGAGCTGGCCGGTATTTATCTGGCGTCCCTTGCCCGGCACGATCGATGCTTCGATGCTGAGCAGGTCGCCGCCGACCTGCGTCCATGCAAGACCCGTCACCAGGCCGATTTCGTTCTGCAGTTCCTTGCGGCCGAAATCAAAGCGACGCACCCCGAGATACTTCTCCAGATTGTCGGAATTCACCTTGACCTTGCCGGGTGCCGCCTTGGCCGATTTCTTCGCCTTGGCCGGCTCCGCTCCTTCCTTGAGCTCACCCAAGGTAAGCTGCTTGACCACCTTGCGGCAGATCTTGGAGATCTCGCGCTCGAGATTGCGCACGCCCGATTCGCGCGTGTAGTAACGCACGATGTCGCGCAAAGCCTCTTCAGCCACCGCCACTTCCTCGGGTTTCAGGCCATTGGCCTTGATCTGCTTGGGCAGCAAATACTTCTGCGCGATCGCCAGTTTTTCATCCTCGGTGTAACCCGGAATGCGGATGACTTCCATGCGGTCCAGCAAGGGGCCCGGGATGTTCAGCGAATTGGCGGTGGCAATCCACATCACTTCCGAAAGATCCAGATCGACTTCCAGGTAGTGATCGTTGAAAGTGTGGTTTTGCTCCGGATCAAGCACTTCCAGCAACGCCGACGACGGATCGCCACGGAAATCCATCGACATCTTGTCGATTTCGTCGAGCACGAACAGCGGATTCTTGCTACCGACCTTGTTCATGTTCTGCACGATGCGGCCCGGCATCGAACCGATGTAGGTGCGGCGATGACCGCGGATTTCCGCTTCGTCGCGCACTCCGCCAAGGCTCATGCGGACGAACTTGCGGTTGGTCGCCTTGGCGATCGACTGGCCGAGCGACGTCTTGCCCACGCCAGGCGGGCCGACGAGGCACAGGATCGGGCCTTTCATGCTGCTCACGCGCTGCTGCACCGCGAGGTATTCGAGAATGCGGTCCTTCACCTTCTCCAGGCCGAAGTGATCGGCATCCAGCACCTGCTGCGCCAACGCGAGATCCTTGCGAACCTTGCTGCGCTTCTTCCACGGCACGCCGATCAACCAGTCCAGATAGTTGCGCACCACGGTGGCCTCGGCCGACATCGGCGACATCTGCCGCAGCTTGCCGAATTCCTGCCGGGCCTTGGCCAGCACCGGCTTGGGCATGCCGGCGTCTTCGATTTTCTTCTGCAGCTCCTCGATTTCGTTCGGGCCTTCCTCGCTTTCGCCCAGCTCCTTCTGGATCGCCTTCATCTGCTCGTTGAGGTAGTACTCGCGCTGGCTCTTTTCCATCTGCGACTTCACGCGGCCGCGGATGCGCTTTTCCACCTGCTGCAGATCGATTTCGCCATCGACAAGGCCGATCAGCAATTCAAGGCGCTGGGCCACATCGGCCGTTTCCAGCACTTTCTGCTTGTCCGCCATGCGCACGGAAAGGTGCGCGGCGATCGAGTCCGCCAGGCGCGAAGGGTCGTCGATGCCCGAGAGCGTCGCCAGCACTTCCGGCGGCAGCTTGCGGCTCTGCTTCACCAACTGCTCGAACAATGACACCAGCGTGCGCGAGACCACATCCAGTTCGCGATCCTTGATGCTGTATACGGGTTCGATGACATGCGAACGCGCGACCAGCATGCCGCTTTCGTCTTCAAACTGATCAATGGACACGCGCGCCTGGCCCTCGACCAGCACCTTCACGGTGCCGTCGGGTAGCTTCAACAATTGCAGCACGCCGGCAAGCGTGCCGATCTGATGAAGGTCCTTGATCGCCGGGTCGTCGATGTCCGGGCTCTTCTGCGCTACCAGCAGGATTTGGCGCTCGCCCTCCATGGCGCGCTCCAGCGCGCGCATGGATTTGTCGCGACCCACGAACAGCGGAATCACCATGTGCGGGTATACGACCACGTCACGCAGCGGAAGCACCGGCAGTACGTCCAGGGCGGCGCCAGTAGCGGTGGGGATTGCGGCACTTTTTGCCATCGCAGGAGATCTCTCGCGAAAAATAGGGTGAAAACCTTGGAGCGGCCATCCAGGCCATCCTTACGGCATCAGCCAGTCCGGTACTCCCGAACTCCTCCGGCGCATCCAGCGCCGCCAAGGCTGACGACCCCGACACTGCGCCGAGGCCATTGACTCGTCAAGTGGAGGCGCCTTGATCCGCGCACAAGTGCCGACGCCCTAACAGAAAAAACACAGCCCCGGCGGAGGCCGCCGAGGCTGTCGTTCATACACCGTATGGCTGTGATTAGGCGGCCGCGTCGCCGCTCTTTTCACTGCCGATGCGGGCCTGCTGCTGCAGGTTTCCACGATAGATCAGATACGGCTCTGCCTGCCCTTCGATGACAGCATCGTCGACCACTACTTTGCTGACGTGCTCAAGCGACGGCAGTTCGTACATGGTGTCCAGCAAGACCTGCTCGAGAATGGTACGCAGGCCGCGAGCACCCGTCTTGCGCTTGAGCGCTTTGCGCGCAATCGCCTGCAAGGCTTCCGGACGGAACTCCAGCTCCACGCCTTCCATCTCGAACAACTTGCGGAACTGCTTGGTGACCGCGTTGCGAGGCTCGGTGAGGATCTTCACCAGCGCGGCTTCGTCAAGCTCATCCAGGGTCGCCACGACCGGAAGTCGGCCTACGAACTCCGGAATCAGGCCGAAGCGCACCAGATCCGACGGTTCCACTTCAGCCAGCACCTTGCCGAGATTTTCGGTACGTTCTTTGGAACGAACTTCGGCGGAGAAGCCGATGCCGGTGGTTTCGGAGCGCTGCTGGATGACCTTTTCCAGCCCCGCAAAAGCACCGCCGCAGATGAACAGGATGTTCTTCGTATCAACCTGCAGGAATTCCTGCTGCGGGTGTTTGCGCCCGCCTTGCGGTGGCACCGAGGCCAGCGTGCCTTCGATCAGCTTCAGCAGCGCCTGCTGCACGCCTTCGCCAGAGACGTCGCGCGTGATCGACGGGTTCTCGCTCTTGCGCGAAATCTTGTCGATCTCGTCGATGTAGACGATGCCCGACTGCGCCTTCTCCACGTCGTAGTCGCACTTCTGCAACAGCTTTTGGATAATGTTTTCCACGTCCTCGCCCACGTAGCCGGCTTCGGTCAGCGTGGTGGCGTCGGCGATGGTGAACGGCACGTTGAGCAAGCGTGCCAGCGTTTCGGCCAGCAGCGTCTTGCCCGAACCGGTCGGGCCGATAAGCAGGATATTGGACTTGCCGAGCTCGACATCGTCGCTGCGCTGGCGCGATTCCATCCGCTTGTAGTGGTTGTAGACCGCGACGGCCAATGCCTTCTTGGCACGCGTCTGCCCGACCACATACTGGTCGAGGGTCTCCATGATCTCCTTGGGCTTAGGCAGCTGGCTGCGCCCGGAGGCGGCCTTCTCTTCCAGCTCCTCGCGGATGATGTCGTTGCACAGTTCCACGCATTCGTCGCAGATGAACACGGATGGACCCGCGATCAGCTTGCGCACCTCGTGCTGACTCTTGCCGCAGAAGGAGCAGTAAAGAATCTTGCCGCTGTCGTTGGAACGGCCCTGCCGCTCGTCAGTCATTCGTTTGATCCTGCTAGAAAATCCCGGTACGGGTCGAGAATAGCACAGGGTTCCGAGTCCGCACCCGGACCCGAAACCTTGGGTTATGTGATGGAATTGGCTTCAAATCAGGCCGACTTGACCGTTTCGACCGCACGGCGGTCCAGGACGGCGTCGATAAGACCGTATTCCTTGGCCTGCTCGGCGCTCATGAAACGATCACGCTCCATATCACGTTCGATCCTATCCAGCGCCTGACCGGTGTGCTGGACGTAAATATCGTTCAGCCGGCGGCGCAAATACAGGATTTCCTGGGCCTGGATCTCGATATCGGTGGCCTGGCCGCGCGCGCCGCCCGAGGGCTGGTGAATCATCACGCGCGAATTGGGCAGCGAATAGCGCTTGCCTTTGGCGCCGGCCATCAGCAGCAGCGACGCGGCGCTGCAGGCCTGTCCGACGCACATCGTGCTCACGTCGGGCTTGACGAATTGCATGGTGTCGTAGATCGCCAGGCCGGCGGTGACGGCGCCGCCTGGGCTGTTGATGTACAGATGGATGTCCTTGTCGGGATTTTCCGATTCAAGGAACAGCATCTGCGCCACCAGCAGATTGGCCACCTGGTCATTGACTTCGCCGACCAGGAAGATCACCCGTTCCTTCAGCAGGCGCGAGTAGATGTCATACGAACGTTCGCCACGAGCGGTCTGCTCGACGACGATCGGCACCAGGTTGAGGTTCTGGATCGGGTCCATGGCCATGTGTGCGGCTCTCCGGGTATGGGGACTGAAATCGATTCGTAGGCTCAAACCAGACTAGCAGGTTGGTTATTCCGCCCACCAGCGAAACGGAGCGAAAACCAGCCACGAATCCCGCACCCGGGTGGGTGCCCGATTCGTGCCGCCACGTTCATTGGTGGACCGAACCTGATGCGCGGAAAGTGCCAAACCCTCTCCGCGCCCTGGCTTGCTGGCCGGACCTGAACGAATCGTCTCAGGCGCCGACCGGGCGCATCACCTCATCGAAGCTCAGGTTCTGCACGGTGGTCTTGGCGTGATCGGCCACCCACTCGGCTACCTGATCCTCCATGACGCGGTTCTGCAGCCCCGACATCAGCTGGGGGTCGCCGTTGTAGAGTTCAATGACCTTTTCCGGCTCCTCGTAGGTCGAGGCAATGGCGGCGAGCTGCTCGGCCAGAAGCGTACGGTCCAGCTTGAGCTCGTTCTTGCGGGCGAGCTCACCCATCAGCAGACCGGCGATAACGCGCAAGCGCGCGGCCGGAGCGGCGGCGTCGATCAGCTGTTGCGGGGGCTGCTGGCCGCGCGGCACGCTGGCTGCCGCCAGGTTCCGTGCCTCGCCCTGCACCATCAGGTTGGGCACCTCCAGGTCGCTGTGCGCCTGGGCCAGTTTCTCCGCCACCTGGGACTTCAGGCGGCCCATCAGGGCGGCCTTCAGTTCACGCTCCAGATTGGCGCGCACTTCTTTGCGGAAATGGTTCATGTCGCCATCGTCGATGCCGAACAGCTGGATGAACTCGGCATCCACTTCCGGCAGCTTCGGTTCCTGCACCTTCACAACCTTGAAGTTCACCTTGGCGGACTTGCCAGCGAGCTCCTGGTTGCGGAAGTCGACCGGGAACTCGATGTCGCTTTCGAACGCCTCACCCGCCTTGCGGCCGGTAAGCGCACCGTCCAGCGCCTTGAACAAGGTGCCGGAGCCCAACACGCTACCGGCGCGCTCCTGGCCTTCGGCCGGGAAGCGGTAGTCGCCGGCCACGGCGTCGTATTCGAACATCACGAAATCGCCTTCCGCCGACGCGCGCTCGACTTCATTGAAGCTGCGGCGCTGCTGGCGCAGGGTTTCGATCATCTTCTCGATGTCGGGGTCGGTGACTTCGGCCACCGGGCGGCTGATTTCCAGCGCGGCAACATCGATTGCGGGGAATTCGGGCATCACTTCGAAGGTGGCCGTATAGGCGATTTCGCCATTTTCCGGCTGGCCGGTGGTATCGATGGAAGGGTTGGCGACGGGGCGCAGATTTTCCTTCTCGAAGGCTTCACGCAACGTGCTGCCGATCAGGTCCGACAGCACCTCGCCGCGCACCTGAGCACCGAAGCGCTGCTGGATCACGTTGGCTGGCACCTTGCCCGGGCGAAAGCCCTTCAGGCGCACCGTGCGGCTCATCTCCGCAATGCGCGCGCTGACTTGCGACTCAAATCGCTCCGCGGGAAATTTCACCGTGAGCTTGCGCTCGAGCTTGCCGACGTTTTCAACCGAAAACTGCATGACGTCTCCTGGAATGTCCTGTTATGGCCCCGTAGCGGCGCCGAGGCGGCGTTACCCGCCCGCAATTCAGGCTCAAGGTATCCGATGGTGCGAAAGAAGGGACTCGAACCCTTACGGGGGTTACCCGCTGGAACCTAAATCCAGTGCGTCTACCAATTCCGCCACTTTCGCATCGTTCGCCGGATTGCAAGCTGCGGATACTCAATGCCCTTCTTGGGTCGAAAAAGACCGTCGAATGCCTGCCCTGCCGCGACCTGGGGCGATGGCTTGCCTTGCGCCAAAGAGGGGCATTTTACGGTTCGGCGACGGCCAAGCACAAGCGCGGGGCAGCTACATTCCGGCCAAGAGTGGACCGTCCGAGTTCTTCAAGCATTTCGCCGGATGACGCGGACATACGACGCATTGCGCGTTGTGCCTCATGGAATGAGCATCAACGCGTGCGCGAAGCAAGCGTGGGCCAAAACACGAGCAAAGAAAAAAGCACCCGGGACACCCCGGGTGCTTTTTTAGCTGGTGGGCCGTGTAGGATTTGAACCTACGACCAATTGATTAAGAGTCAACTGCTCTACCAGCTGAGCTAACGGCCCAGAACTGCTTAAATTGGGGTGGACGATGGGACTCGAACCCACGACAACCGGAATCACAATCCGGTACTCTAACCAACTGAGCTACGCCCACCATAACCACGAAGCTGGCGCGCCCGACAGGAATCGAACCTGCAACCGTCGGCTTAGAAGGCCGATGCTCTATCCGGTTGAGCTACAGGCGCTTTGACTAAAAGCAGAACACCTGCTGGTCGGGGCAGAGGGATTCGAACCCACGACATCCAGCTCCCAAAGCTGGCGCTCTACCAGGCTGAGCTATACCCCGATCCTTTTCGAAACCTAAGTCGGCTTTCGCAAACTTGAGCTTGGAAATGCTACGGGTGACACTCGGGCCCGTCAATCCGTATCGAACACGCCGGACTTCTTCGTCCGGTTTCATCACAAACGATGTTCTGCCTGCAATGCAGACACGAAGCCAATGACACCGTGCCTGGTAAATATGGCGCGCCCGGAGAGATTCGAACTCCCGACCACCAAGTTCGTAGCCTGGTACTCTATCCAACTGAGCTACGGGCGCGTGGTTTAACACCTTTTACCCTGGCGACCTGCCGAAACCGGAAGCCGCCGAAGCAAGAAGCGGAATTATTCAGGTACAGGGCTCGGCCGTCAATACTCTTTGTGAAATTTTTTTGAAACGCCGAGCATTCTCTGCCGTAGCAACCACCCCTCACACGCCATTGAGCGTGAACTCGTCGGCATCCATCCAGGCTGGAAAGCGCTCGCGATGCTGCAGCAAGGCCGCAGGATCCATCGCGACGGTCACGACCTGCTCCTGCGGGCCTAGTTCGACCAGCGGCTCGCCCACCGGATCGATCACTGCACTGTCTCCCGCGTAAGGCAAATCGTTGCCGTCCACGCCCACGCGATTGACGCCGATCACGTAAGCGAGGTTTTCAATCGCGCGCGCCCGCAGCAGCGTGCGCCAAGGCTGCCTTCGCGGCGCCGGCCAATTGGCGACGAACAGCGCCAGGTCGTAGTCCATGCCAGCTGTCGCCGATGCCAGGCGGCGATTGCGCAGCCACACCGGAAAACGCAGGTCGTAGCAGACCTGCGGCAGGATGCGCCAGCCGTTCAGCTCGACGATGAGACGCCGGGAGCCGCCGCCATAGCGCGTGTGCTCGCCAGCCATGCGGAACAAGTGGCGCTTGTCGTACTGCTCGTAGCTGCCATCCGGACGCGCCCAAATCAGGCGGTTATAGACCTTGTCGCCCTCACGGATGGCAAGGCTGCCGGTCACGACGGCTTTCACCTCGCCCGCCAGCGCGCGCATCCAGGCCACGCCCTCCCCTGCCATGCCTTCCGCACTGACTCGCGTGTCATTGCTGAAGCCGGAAAGAAAAGTTTCCGGCAGCACGACGAGATCGCTTTGCCCTGCTACGCGTCGCACCAGTTCGCCGTAGTACTCACGATTGGCCGGCGCATCGTGCCAGCGCGTAGCGCCCTGCACGAGCGAAACGTTCAGAGTTTGCATAGACGCTCCGCACCGGCCTGCATCGTAGCGTCGCTTTTGGCGAAACAAAGTCGCAGCAGGTGCGTACCCGGCGCTTTTTCATAGAACGGAGTCAACGGGATGGCTGCCACGCCACCTTCCTTTACCAGCCATTCGCAGAATGCGACGTCGCCCTCGTTGCGAATGGCCGAATAGTCGACCAACTGGAAATAGCCGCCAGGCACGTCCAGCAATTTCAGCCGCGACGGCGCCAGCAGCTGGCGGAAGCGGTCGCGCTTGGCCTGATAGAACGCCGGCAATTCCAGGTAATGCTCGGGCGTGCTGGCCAGGAATTGGGCAAACGCCACCTGTGCCGGATGAAAGGTGCAGAACGTGAGGTATTGGTGCACCTTGCGGAATTCCGCGGAAAGCTTCGCCGGCGCCACCGCGTACCCCACTTTCCAGCCGGTGCAGTGGTAGGTCTTGCCAAAGCTGGACACCACGATGCTGCGCGCAGCCAGTTCCGGATGACGCAGCACGCTCTGATGTTCGGCGCCGTCGTAGACGATGTGTTCGTACACTTCGTCGGACAGCACGACGATCGGCGTATCGCGCACGATGGCCGCCAGCTCGTCGAGATCCTGCGCCGACAGCACCGCACCGGAAGGATTGTGCGGGCTGTTGATCAGTATCATGCGCGTGCGGGGGGTGATTGCGTCGCGCACGCGCTGCCAGTCGATCGAAAAGCTCGGTACGGCAAGCGGGATATGCACTGCACGAGCGCCTTGCAACTCAATTGCAGGCTCATAGGAGTCATACGCCGGATCGAATACGATCACTTCCTCGCCAGCGCGCACGACCGCGGCGATGGCGGCGAACAGTGCCTCGGTAGCGCCGGACGTTACCGTGACATCGCTATCCGGACTGACTTCATGCCCGTACAGCCGCCCGGTCTTCAGCGCAATCTGTTCGCGCAGCGCGGCCGTGCCAATGCCCGGTGCATATTGGTTGAGGCCATCGGCCATGGCCCGACTCAATGCGTCGCGCAGCGCCTCAGGCGGCTCAAAATCGGGAAACCCCTGGCCGAGATTTACCGCCTTGTGCTGCAAGGCTAGATGACTCATCACGCTGAAAATGGTGGTGCCGACTTTCGGAAGCTTGGTTTCGATGGTCATGGGCAAGGGTATGGATGGCTAAACGCGAAGACTAGCATGGCTTTAAGGATGCCCTGATCCATTCCACGAACCGCACTGCATGCATGGCAGGCGGAGTGTAGGCTGGGATGGCAATCCCAGCATCGGGATGTCGCATGCAAAGCTGGGATTATCATCCCAGCCTACACTCCGCCCGACGCGCACCCGCTGCCGCCCCAAAGCGTGCGGCTCCAACATTCTAAATTTTAATTGCAGGGTGACGTCCAGGAGGCCGGGTGCGCGCAATAGATCAGGGCTTCCTTAAGGGGATGCTTGTTTCGATGCATTCAGGTCGTTGAGCGGCCGGGTCTTGCACCTCTCGTGACTCAGGCGCGTCGCCTCCGGCAGACGCTCCGCAAAAAAATCCACCAGGGCTCGCACACCAGGCAACATGCCGCGACGGCTTGGATAAACGAAATGCATCACGCCCTCCGGCGCGCTCCAATCCGGGAGCAAGGCCTCGACATCCCCGCGGAGGATGGCCGGGGCACAAACGAATTCGGGCAAAAGCGCCACGCCTATGCCGGCACGCGCCGCTTCCAGCAACATCGCGAAATCACCGGTGATGAGGCGCGCCTGGACTTCCACACTCACCCGCTCGCCCTTGATGTCGCTCAGCTCCCATATTTGCGGGCCTTCATGTTCATGCATGGATACGACCGGCAGGCGTGCCAGATCGCTGGGATGCGAAGGGCGGCCATAGGTCTTGAGCAAGGAAGGGCTCGCGATCGGCAACACACGCGACTGGCCGAAGCTGCGCAGGATCATGTTGGCATCGGTATCGAGCCGGTTCCGCACTCGAATGGCCAGATCGTAGCCTTCGTTGATGAGATCCACGCGGCGGTCGTTCGAGAGCACCCGCACCTGCAGTTTCGGGTACATCGCCATGAATTCCGGCAGCAGATGGGCAAGCACCGTCTGCGTGAGCGACACCGGACAGCTCAACCTGACTACGCCACGCGGCTCGGCCCGTAGTTCGTCCACGGCGTCCTGCGCGGCCCGCGCCTCTTCTAGCACCGCGCGGCAGTGGCCGTAGAAGCGCTCGCCCACCTCAGTGACCACGAAGCGCCGCGTGGTCCGCTGCAACAGCCGCACGCCCAGACGCTCCTCCAACTGCGCGATGCGCTTGCTTAAGCGGGACTTGGGCACCCCCAAGGCACGCCCTGCGGCCGAAAAGCCCCCCTGATCGACCACGGAGGCGAAGAAGTACAGGTCGTTCAGGTCCTGCATGGCGCCTGGCAGTGCATTCATCGTCGTTTCCCTTGAGGAACGATAAGTTCCGAAAGCCCTATCTTATCGGTAGTTTGTTCCGGATCTATCTTTAATTCCAACGTCGGCCCGCCCGACATTGGATGTGGAGATACCACCATGAAACTTTTGCATCTTGACGCCAGCTCACTGGGCTCGCACTCCGTCTCGCGCGAACTGAGCGCGGCGGTCGTCGATCAACTCGCCCGCGAATACCCCTCGCTGCAGATCACTTACCGCGACCTGAGTGCGCATCCCCTGCCGCACTGGACGCCGGTGATGGATGCCCAAAGCAGCGCAGCCCAGCTCGGGCAGGCGGTGATGGATGAGTTCCTGGAGGCCGACATCCTGGTGATCGGTGCCCCCATGTACAACTTCGGCATTCCCAGCCAGCTGAAGGCCTGGATCGACCGGATCGTGGTGGCTGGCAAGACGTTTCGCTATACCGAGGCAGGCCCGGAAGGACTGGCGGGCGGCAAGCGCGTGATCATCGCTTCCAGCCGTGGCGGCGTGTATAGCACCGGCCCGGCCGCCGGCCTGGATTTCCAGGAAAACTATCTGCGCGCCGTACTCGGCTTCATCGGCATCGACGATCTCCAGTTCATCCGCGCCGAAGGCGTGAACCTGAGCGCCGAACACAAGGTGAAGGCCATCGCCACGGCTCGCCACTCCATCGGCTCCCTGGCCAGCAAAGCCGCCTGATAGAGCGGCTCCCCCGCCATCCCCTCCCTGGTGAGCGCCCTGAACCGGGCGCTCTTTTTTTGCCTTCCGCGCTAAACAAAATCCATCCGCGCCGACCAGCCATCGAGCGATCTTTTCTGCCTGCGTGGTGCCGGCTCAACGGCCAAACCGGATTTCACCACCGTCATGCTCGCGATCCCACCCGCGCAGTTCATCGCGAATGTGCGCAATGCGCTGGCGCCCCAAGGCGTTGCGCTCTTCATCCAGCACCTGGCCATCGAGCAATTCGGCTAGGCGTTGCGCGGTGGGCAACATCGCATCCCACGCGTCCAGTGCCGTGACAGGCCCCGGTAGCGTCATGAAGAAGCTCAGGCCTGGCGTACGCAAGGTATCGAGCCGGGTCAGATCGAAACTGCCGGGCTTGAGCATATTGGCCACGCTGAAGATCGGCCCCGCTTCGCGCCGGCCATCCACCAGGCGGTGGTAGATGCCCATGTCGCCGTATTCCAGACCGGCCTTTTCTGCGGCGACGATCAAATCCGCGCCGTTGAAGGCGTGACCTTCGCGCGCCATCACGAACAGGCTGACGATGCGTTCCACCGGCATTTGCGTAGGACGCCTGCCTAAATCCGAACGCGGCGGAACACGCGGAGCTGCCGCCGACACGGATGCCGATGCAGGCGCCTGTACTGGCGTGGGCGAGGGTGTGGCGATCGGCGCCTGCTCAACTGGCGTTGCCGCGCGCACCATTTCCGGCTGCGACGGCGAACGCAACATTTCCACGATGGCAGCGGACTGCCCGGTCGGATTGGGGTTGTGCGCGGCCTCATGCCGTTGATCGGCCAGTGTGGCACCCAGCTTCTCCAGCTCGGCGCGCAGGTTTACATCCAGCTCGCCCTGGTGCGGCTCGGCTTCCCTGAACAAGGGATCCATGTGATCCGGCGAACCGCCAACGGACGCCTCGCCCTCTTCAGCCGGCTCGCCCAGGGTAGGTTCGCGCCGCTCGGTGCCCGGCTCGGCCACGAGACGCCGCTTGCCCTGCTCCCGCTTCGGTTCGCCGAACAGCCATACCAGCAGCAGCACGATGACACCGGCGATCGCCAGCGGAATGCCGACCCAGGGGTTCCACGCAATAGCCAATTCGGATCCAAGCATGATGAACATCCTTAACTTTAAGCGGCCTCAACCTCAGGCAGCACCGACCAGTTTGCTGGCCTCGGCAAGATCGACCTGCACGAGTCGGGAAACGCCCGGTTCGCGCATGGTAACGCCACACAGCTGGCTGGCCGCTTCCATGGTGGCCTTGTTGTGCGAGACGAAGATGAACTGCACCTTTTCGCTCATCTCGCGCACCATGTTGGAGAAGCGGCCGACGTTCGCTTCGTCAAGCGGGGCGTCCACTTCGTCCAACAGACAGAAGGGTGCAGGATTGAGTGCAAAGATCGCGAACACCAGCGATACCGCAGTCAGCGCCTTCTCCCCACCGGACAGCAGCATGATGTTGGACACCCGCTTGCCGGGCGGGCGCGCCATGATGGAAACGCCGGTGCTGAGCAGGTCGTCGCCGGTCAGTTCGAGATAAGCGTGGCCGCCGCCGAACAAGCGGGGAAACAGCTCCTGCACACCTGCATTCACTCGATCGAAGGTCTCCTTGAAGCGCTGGCGCGTTTCGCGGTCGATCTTCTTGATCGCGTTTTCCAGCGTTTCCATCGCGCTGGTGAGATCGGTGAGCTGGTTGTCCAGATAGGTCTTGCGCTCGCTCTGTTCGGCGTGCTCCTGGATCGCCGCCAAGTTCACCGGCTCCAGGCGTGCAATCTTCTGCGCAAGGTCGGCGAGCTGCTGGCGCCACTGTGTCGCATCGACGTCCTGGGCCAGTTCGGCGAGCAATGTTTCCAGATCGAGGCCCGAGGCAGTGATCGCGTCGGCCAGCTGTTCGGCGCGCATCTGCAAGGCCTGCGCAGCAAGCTTCTTTTCCGACAGGCTTTCGCGCAAACCGGACAGCTCCTGCTCCAGGTTGTAGCGCTGCTGCTCCAGCTTGCGCAAGGCGATGTCACAATCCTCCAGCGCTCGGCGCGCTTCCACCAACTGCTTGTCGACCAGCAAGCGCTGGTCGAGGTAGGTTTGGCGCTCGGCCTCCAGCTCGGCAATGGGATCGGAACCGGCGGCCAATTGTTCGGTAATTTCGCCGCGGCGTGCTTCGATCTGGCGGATCTGGCTGTCCATGCGCCCCAGTGCCTGCTCCAGCGAGGCGAGCGAGGAGCGTTTCGATTCCATGCTGAGGGCTAGCGCGTGCGCCTGGTCGGCGGCTTCCCGCGCATTCATGCGTGCTTCTTCGCGCGCTTCCAGCAAGGCCCGCCGTTCATTCTCGAGTTCGCGGCGCTGGTCTTCCAGATCGCCCATGTTGTTGACGGACTCGTCCAGGCGTGCGCGCGCTTCGCGCGTCTGCGCCTGCAACTCCTCCATCTGATCGAGCAGCGCCGACAGTTCGCCGGCAACCTTTTCCGCCCGCGCCCGCGCGGTTTCCACCTTGCCGCGGTGGCTTTGCAACTGGCCGGCCAATTCCGACTGGCGACGGTGCGCGTTGTAGAGCTCGCGCTGGGCATCATCCCGGGCGCGTTCGGCTTCGAACTTGCTGGTGCGCAAAGCATCGAGGCGCGCGCCGGCTTCCTCGATGCGCGCCTCCAGCGATTCGACTTGTTCGGTGAGCATGCGGATCTCCCGCTCGCGCGCCAACACGCCCAGTTGGTTGCCTTGCGCGCGGCGCACACTGGCCCAGCCCGGCCCCAGCCATTCGCCCGTGCGCGTAATCACCGACTGATAGGGCGCCAACGCGGCAAGGCCGGAAACTCGCTGATGCGCTTCCTCGATGCTCTCGGCGACGAGCACATGGCCCAGGATGGTCATGGCCGCAGCCGGACCACGCACGTGCGCGGCCAGAGTGCCGGCAGTGGCTGCGCCGCCTTCGGCCGCATCGAGCAATGCAACGTCGGCATTGCTCAGTGCATGGAATTCCTTGGCCAGATCATGCGCACCGTCGACCAGCACGCTGTCGATAAAGCCGGCAAACACGGTTTCCACCGCCGTTTCCCAGCCAGCCTCCACCTGCAGCACTTCGCCGAGGCGACGCTTCTTGTCCAGGCCAAACTGCGCCAGCCAGGTGCTGGCGGCGCTTTCTTCCTGCCCGAGTGCGGCGTGCTGCAGAGCTTCCAACGAAGCCAGGCGGCCGCGCGCGGTCTGCAATTGCTGACGCGCATCGTTGAGCGCGCCCTGCACCTGGCGCTCTTCGTCGAGTACCTTCTCGTACGCCAGCTTGTGCTGGTCAAGCATGCCACCGAGCGATTCGACGCGTTCGCGTTGCGTATCGTGTTCCGAGTGCAATTGCTCGGACGCGGCATCCAGCGCAACGACGTCGGTAGCCTTCTGCTCGGCTTCCAGCACGTCCTTGCGCTTGGACAGGTCCACCGCCTGGCGGTCGAGATAGGCTAGCTTGGTGCGCTCCACTTCGGCGGCGCGACTGGCTTCGCCGGCAGTGCGCGTGTAGGCGTCCCAGCGCTGTTGCCAGTCCGCCAGCTTGGTTTCGGTCTGGCGCAGCGTCTCGGAAGTGTCGTCCTGCATTTGCTGCAAGGCTTCCAGCTTGGGCTCACCTTCCGCCAGCGCCATGCGCAAAGTCTCCACCTGTCCGCGATCCGTCGCGATATGCGCAGCCAGTTCGGCATGCTCGCGTTCGGCATCTTGCTGCGCGCGCTGCAGGCGTTCGGCGGTTTCCTTGTTGTACTTGACCTGCTGCTCGACTCGGGCGATTTCCGAGCCGACCTTGTAGACCTCCGCTTGCACGGCGTTCAAATGCTCGCTGGATTCGACGTGGCGCTCGCGTACGCTTTCGATCTGCGACTCGATCTGGCGCTGTTCGGCCAGCCGCTTCTCGATTTCGATTTCCGCGGCGGAAAGCCCCTGCCCCTCGCCGTCGCGCTGACTCTTGAGGCCACGATATTCCAGTGCGCGCAACTCGGCTTCCTTGCGCGTCTGCTCTTCCTTGTAGGCTTTCCAGCGCTCGGCCGCACGCGCTTGGCGGTTCAGGTGCTCAAGCTGCTTGTCCACCTCGTCCCGCACATCGCGCACGCGGTCGAGGTTCTCGCGCGTGGCCTTGATGCGGCTCTCGGTTTCCTTGCGTCGCTCCTTGTACTTGGAGATGCCGGCGGCTTCTTCCAGATGCGTGCGCAGTTCCTCCGGATGCGCCTCGATGATCTGGCTGATCATGCCCTGCTCGATGATCGAGTAGCTGCGCGGCCCCAGGCCCGTGCCGAGGAACAAATCGGTGATGTCGCGGCGGCGGCAACGCGCGCCGTTGAGAAAGTATGCCGACTGCCCGTCACGCGTCACCTGGCGCTTCACCGAGATCTCGGCGTATTGGCCATACTCGCCCTGAATGGTGCCGTCGGAATTGTCGAAGATCAGCTCGACGCTCGCCTGCCCCACCGGCTTGCGCGCATTGGAACCGGAGAAGATCACATCGGTCAGCGAGTCGCCACGCAGGCGGCTGGCCGCGCTTTCGCCCATCACCCAGCGGATGGCGTCAATGATGTTGGACTTGCCGCAGCCATTGGGGCCCACCACACCGGTCATATTGGTAGGCAGGTGCAAGGTGGTCGGGTCGACGAAGGACTTGAACCCGGCGAGTTTGATCGTGGTTAGGCGCATGCAGATTCAAAAGCTCGAAAGGTGATGGCCCGCTGGCGCGGGCGATGGGTCACTGTGCCAAACGCAGGACAGCGCCGCAATGCGTGACGGACCGGCAGGCGGCCCGCAGTGCAACGGTAGACGCCTGATCAATGGCTCGATCAATCGGGCGATTTGGCGTCGATCGACAGCGCGTGAATGCCGTGATCCATCAACTCGCCCAGCGCCGCGTAGACCAGCCGGTGCCGCTTGATCGGCAACTGCCCAGCGAAAGCCGCGCTCACGATACGCACGTGGAAGTGCCCTTTGCCCTCGTTGGCGTGGCCTGCGTGCTTGTAGCCCTCGTCCACCACGTCCAACTCGACCGGCTGCAGCGCCGTGGTCAGACGCTGGCGGATTTCCTCGACCATTGCCAGCGTCATGCCGGCAGCACCTTGCGGAACGGCTTGACGCTTACGCTGGCGTACACGCCGGCGCCGACATAGGGATCGGCCTCGGCCCATTGCTCCGCCTCGGCCAGCGAAGCGAATTCGGCCACGATCAGGCTGCCGCTGAAGCCGGCCGGGCCGGGCTGCTCGGCATCGATGGCGGGAAATGGCCCCGCCAGCAGGAGGCGCCCTTCTGCCTGTAGCTGCTCCAGGCGCGCCAGATGGGCCGGACGCACGGCCAAGCGGCGTTCCAGCGATCCAGGATGGTCCGTGCCGATGATGGCATACCACATAGCGTCGTGCTCCTTTAAGTCAATCCGCGATTTTAGCCGACTGGGACCTGCACGCAGGGCAGGACCTTCAATTGGCCTGCACCGGTTCCAAATGGCCGGAGCCGGCTACCACCCGCCTTGGGCGTGATATCTGTCAGGAACGACGCCTGACGCCCGCCGCTGCCGGTCCCGACTGGCGGCGGCGCATGCTTTCCTGGCCCCTGAAAGGGCCTGTCCCACCCCTAGGCCATCAGTCATGGCAAGCCATGCTTGATCGATATCCGAATAGTGTTATAGTTCACTACAACACCGGTCCACGAGAGCACCAAAGGAGAGCAGTCATGAAAGCGCCGAATCCGATCGCCATCACTGCCGCGGTTCTGTTCACCACGGTCGGCCTGATCGCAGTCAGTCCCAATACCCCAAGCATCCCCGCCTCGAACGGCGGCGCGAAAGTCTTCACCCTGCCCGGCGTCGAGGTGCACCCCACCGCCGAGGACAGGCGTGCCGCCTCGATGCTGAGCGAAGCCAGCCTGACGATCGCCAACTCGCCCATCGCCAGCAGCGCCGAAAGCTCGGCCAGCCTGCTCGGTGCGCAGCTGGCCATGCCCTACTATTCGTTTGGCTCCACCAAGTTCACCGGCATCAGCAAGGAATAAATCCATGGCCATCACCTGGAACGACAGCGTCCCGATCTATCGCCAGCTACGCGAACGCGTAGTGGCGATGATCCTGGACGGCGCCTTGAACGAGGGCGACCCGCTGCCGTCAGTACGCCAGGTGGCAGCGGACTTTCAGATCAATCCGCTGACGGTTTCCAAGGCGTACCAGGAACTGGTCGATGACCAACTAGTGGAGAAAAGGAGGGGGCTGGGCATGTTCGTCACCGACGGAGCGCGCGATGCGCTGCTCAAATCCGAACGCGAGCGCTTTCTGCGCGAAGAATGGCCGGCGCTGTACGCACGCTTGCAGCGCCTGGGGCTGGACCTGAAAACCCTGCTGCGCGAAGCGCCGAAGGACACGGAGAATCAACCATGAACGCGGTCGTCACCGCCAAGGATGTAAGCAAGCGCTACAAGAACACGCTTGCGCTGGACAACGTAAGCTTCCAGATCCCAGCTGGACGCATCGTGGGCCTGATCGGCCCGAACGGCGCCGGCAAGACGACCGCGCTCAAGGCGGTCCTGGGCCTTACCGATTTCCAGGGCCAGCTCAATGTGCTGGGCCTGGATCCGCGCACCCAACGAGACCGGCTGATGGAGGAAGTGTGCTTCATCGCCGACGTCGCCGTGCTTCCGCGCTGGATCCGCGTAAGCGAGGCGATCGATTTCGTCGCCAACATCCATCCGCGCTTCAACCGCGCCAAGTGCGAGAGCTTTCTTGCGCGCACCAAGCTCACCCCCGGCCAGCGCGTGCGGCAGATGTCCAAGGGCATGATCGTGCAATTGCATCTGGCCCTGGTGATGGCGATCGACGCCAAGCTGCTGGTGCTGGACGAGCCCACGCTGGGCCTGGACATCCTCTACCGCAAGCAGTTCTACCAGAACCTGCTGGAGGACTACTTCGACGAGAACAAGACGATCATCGTCACCACGCACCAGGTCGAGGAAATCGAACACATCCTCACCGACCTGATGTTCATCCGCGACGGCAGGATCGTGCTCAACACCGATATGGATGCCATGGGCGAACGCTTCGCCGAAGTGATGGTGAGCGCGGACATGGCCGCCACGGCGCGCCAGCTCAAGCCGCTGGATGAGCGCCAGGTGTTCGGCAAGAGCATTTTCCTGTTCGACGGCGTGGACCAGGCACAGCTCAAGGCGCTGGGCGAAATCCGCCGGCCCTCGGTCAGTGACCTGTTCGTCGCCACCATGAAGGGGACCTACGCATGAAAACCTTGTACTGGTTGGCCAAGCGCGAATTCTGGGAACATCGTGGCGGCTTTTTTTGGGCTCCGATAATCACGGGCGGCATTTTTCTGCTCATGACCGTATTGACGATCACCGCCTTGGAAGTGTTTGGACTTCACAACAATGTATTCCATACGGGCGATTGGGATTTCTCCAATCACGTCGATACGGGCGCGACCAAGGATTTCGGCAAGTTTCTTGATTACATGATGTGCAGTTCGGTAGTCGCCATCGTGGGAATCATGGCTATAGTCATATTCTTCTATTGCCTGGGGTCCCTCTACGATGACCGCAAGGACAAGAGCATCCTATTTTGGCAGTCGTTGCCGATCGCGAACTGGAAGACGGTAACATCCAAAGTCGCAAGCGCGATCTTCATTGCCCCTGCCATTGCCGCAGTCCTCGGGGCGATCACGGGAATTGCGTTGGTTCTGATCGCGGCCTGCGTAGCCTCCTTTCATGGACTGAGCATATCGGCCGGACTGGCCGACGCACACCCGGTCAGATTAGTCACGAATATTATCGGCCTGATTCCGCTGTACGCGCTGTGTGCACTGCCCACGATCGGATGGTTGATGCTCTGCTCAGCCTGGGCGCGCAGCAAGCCATTTCTGTGGGCCTTCATCATTCCCTTGGCAACTACGTTTGCTGTGTGGTGGCTGCACCTGCTCGGCATGCCGGGCCTGGACGCGCAGTGGTTCTTTTCGCACATCACGGCCAGAGTGTTGTTCGCGGTAACGCCCGGCAACTGGACCCCCTTTGTCGACCCGATTCATACAGGATCGCAAGGTGACGAAATGTTCCAGCACCTGGACCTACTTCGCAATTATTCTGCGCTGGCTTCGGGCGAAATGTGGTTAGGCGCGGCGACAGGGGTTGCCATGCTAGCTGGAGCCACCTGGCTTCGCCGCTGGCGCGATGACAGCTAAAGTCGCACACTCGCCGCCATTAAGGGGAGCACACGATGAAGTACCAAGGGACGATCTTGCTGCTGGCCTTGTGCACGCTACTCGCCGCATGCGAGCCGCGAGACTTCACCTACCGGGGCGAGAACGGCAGGATCTCATTGGAGGGCAACGTGCTGACACTAGATGTCGACAACGTGCCCGAGGCGACGATCGGATCTTCGGGCGACTTCTTCATCGACGGCAAAGCCGCGTCGCTCTCTCCGGCGCAACGCGGCCTGCTGGTGCTCTACTACCAAAGCGTGACGGATATCCGCGACCAGGCCAACGGCATGAAAGCGGGGGTAACCGCGGCCAAGAACGCCTTTGTCAAAAAGCCTGGCTCGGATGCAGAGCAAAAGCTCGAAGAAAGCGTGGAGTCGCAGGTGCATCAAATGTCGGTAAAAATGTGCCAGGACGAGGTCAACCTCGCCAGCGTTCAAGCCCAGCTCATCGCGCAAATGCCCGCCTTCAAGCCGTACGGGGATATCTTCCGCGAAAAACATGCCGACGAATGCACGAAGGCATGACTCGCTTGAATTTGCGCGGCTGACACCGCCGGCTTGACGGCTACATGGCGAGCCATGCTTTTCAGACCATAGAACTTGTGAGGGGACGAACTATGAACCATGCACGGACGATCACGCTGCTTGCACTGTGCGCACTCATCAGCGCCTGCAACTCACCCGATACCAACCTGGCGAATGGTGGCATCACGCTCAAGGACAATATCGTCACCTTGCACGCCGATGGCGCACCCGATGCACAGATCGACGCCGATGGAACGCTGCTGGTCGACGGCAAGGCCGTGTCCGTCACAACTCCGCAGCACGGCCTGCTGATGCTCTACGTCCAGCAAGTCATGGACGTGCATCAAACCGGCCTGGCCATGGGCAAAGTCGGTGCAGGCATGGGCATGAAGTCCATCAAGGACTCGATCGACGGCAAGTCGAAGGCCGAAAAGAACAAGGACGTGGAATCCGGTGGCGAGCAGTTGAAGGCACTCGGCAAGAAGATGTGCCAGGACCAGGCGGACATCAAGGACGTGCAAGACCAACTGGCCACGCAACTGCCGGCGTTCAAGCCCTACGCCAAGATTGTCACCAAGAGCCGTGCCGATTGCGAAAAAGATTGAACCGATGACGCACTGAACACAGTGATGCGTCCGCAGCGCAGGCTGGAATGGCAATCGTAGGCTGGGTTGCTAAACCCAGCATCGCCAAGTCTGCGTCCGCGCGATGCTGGGATTTCATCCCAGCCTACATCGCAGCCTCACCCTCCTCCGCCTCCGCCGCCATGTATACCGCCTTTGGTCAGCGCACGTGGATCGAGCAGTTTCTTCAGCTCGTCCTTCGGCAAGCCCGACTGCTCCAGCGCCACGTCCATGATGGGACGCTTCTCCTTGTAAGCCTGCTTGGCAATGGCCGCGCCCTTCTCGTAGCCGATCACCGGATTCAAGGCGGTGACGAGGATCGGATTCATCGCCAGCGCCTGGTTCACGCGCTCGGTGCTCACGCGGAAACCCTCGATCGCCTTATCGGCCAGCAGGCGCGAGACGTTCGCAAGAATATGGATCGACTGCAGCAGGTTGTAGGCGATCAACGGCAGCATCACGTTGAGCTGGAAATTACCGGACTGACCGGCCACGGTCATCGCCGCATCATTGCCGATGACCTGCGCCGCCACCATGGCGGTCGCCTCCGGAATCACCGGGTTCACCTTGCCCGGCATGATTGATGAGCCGGGCTGCAGCGCCGGCAGTTCGATTTCGCCCAGGCCGGCCAAGGGGCCGGAGTTCATCCAGCGCAGGTCGTTGGCGATCTTCATTAAGGCCACCGCCAGCGTCTTGAGCTGGCCGGAAAGCTCCACCGCGGCATCCTGCCCCGCCATGCCTTCGAAATAGTTGGCCGCCGGGTCAAAACGCACATCGGTAAGCTTCTTCAGTTCGCGCGCCACCTCGGGCCCGAATTTCGGATCGGCATTGATGCCGGTACCCACCGCCGTGCCGCCCAATGGCAATTGCCGCATGCGTTTCAAGCTGTCGCCGATGCGCTCGATCGCCGAATCGATCTGTGCCGACCATCCCGACAGTTCCTGCCCGAAGGTCACCGGCATGGCATCCATCAAGTGCGTGCGACCAGTCTTGGGCACATTGCGCAGCTCTTTGGCACGGCTGTCGATGACGCGCTTGAGGTGCTTGAGCGCCGGCAGCAGTTGTCCGTGCGCGGTGAGCGTGGCGCTGACGTGGATGGCGGTGGGGATCACGTCGTTGGAGCTTTGCCCGTAGTTCACGTGGTCGTTCGGATGCACCTTGCCGCCGGCCTTCGCCGCAAGATGCGCAATCACCTCGTTGGCGTTCATATTGGTGCTGGTGCCGGAGCCGGTCTGGAACACGTCGATCGGGAACTGGTCGTCGTGCTGCCCTTCGGCCACCGCCAGCGCTGCCTTGCGGATGGCGGCCGCCTGGCCTTTCTTCAAATGCCCCAGTGTGAGATTGGCTTCGGCCGCCGCGGCCTTGATCAGGCCAAGGGCGCGGATGAAGGCCCGCGGCAGATGCAGGCCGGAGATCGGGAAGTTGTCGATCGCGCGCTGGGTCTGCGCGCCATACAGCGCCTTGGAAGGCACCTTCAACTCACCCATGCTGTCGTGCTCGGTACGGAAGTCGGCCATGGTCGCCTCGTGCGGGTTGAAAAACGGACCGACTATAAGCCTGCCAATGTTAGCTGCGGAGCAATGTAAAATACCTCGCTTTGATGCTCCCGGAAGCCCGCCGATGTCCACCCACGCCCTCACCGCCCTTTCCCCGCTGGACGGCCGCTATGCCGCCAAGACCGAAGCGCTGCGTCCGATCTTCAGCGAATTCGGCCTGATGCACCGTCGCGTGCAGGTGGAAATCGAATGGCTGCTGGCGCTGGCCGGCGAAGGGGCGATTATCGAACTGCCCCCGTTCACGACGGAGCAGATTGCCAGGCTGAAGGCGATCGCCACGGATTTCAGTGTCGAGGACGGTGCACGCATCAAGACGATCGAGGCCACGACCAACCACGACGTCAAGGCCATCGAGTACTTCATCAAGGAACGCATCGGCAACGACGAAGCCCTGGCGCAAGCCAAGGAATTCGTGCATTTCGCCTGTACCAGCGAAGACATCAACAATCTTTCGTACGCCCTGATGCTGCGCGACGCACGCACGCACGTGCTGCTGCCCTGGCTGGACAAAATCATCGCCAAACTGCGCGAAATCGCGCATGCGAATGCCACGCTGCCGATGCTTTCGCGCACGCACGGCCAGACCGCTTCGCCCAGCACGCTGGGCAAGGAACTGGCCAATGTCGTGGCGCGCCTGGAACGCCAGCGCAAACAGCTGGCAACCGTGGAAATTCCCGGCAAGATCAACGGTGCGGTGGGCAACTACAACGCGCACGCGATCGCTTATCCGGAAGTGGATTGGCGCAGTTTCTCGCAGCGCTTTGTCACCAGCCTGGGGTTGGACTACAACCCGTACACCACCCAGATCGAACCGCATGACGGCGTGGCCGAGTACTGCGATGTCGTGCGCCGCGCCAACATCATCCTGATCGACCTGGCGCGCGATATCTGGGGCTACATCTCGCTGGGCTATTTCAAGCAGGCGCTGAAGGCCGGCGAAGTCGGCTCGTCGACCATGCCGCACAAGGTCAACCCGATCGACTTCGAAAACGCCGAAGGTAATTTCGGTCTGGCCAACGCGCTGCTCGGCCATTTCGCCGAAAAGCTGCCGATCAGCCGCTGGCAGCGCGACCTCACCGACTCCACCGTGCTGCGAGCACTTGGTACCGCCTTCGGTCACACCTTGGTGGCGCTGGAGTCGCTGCAAAAGGGCCTGGGCAAGCTCAATGTGAATGCCGATCGCCTTGCCACCGATCTGGAAGCAAGCTGGGAAGTGCTGGCCGAAGCCGTGCAGACGGTGATGCGCCGCCATGGCCTGCCCGAACCTTACGAACAGTTGAAGGCGCTGACGCGCGGCCAGGGCATCACGCGCGATTCCATGCGCCAATTCATTGCGGGCCTGGCCCTGCCCGCTGAAGCCAAGCAGCGTCTGCTTGAGCTTACGCCAGCTACCTATATCGGCCTCGCCGCCGACCTGGGTAAAGCCATCTGATCGGCCCCACCGGACAAACCGCGCCTGGTTTTGTCATGATGCACGCTGCCCGGCTTGCACGAGCATCATGGCGCCTCTGTCTGAATTCCTGATCTTCACCGGCATCGGTGCACTGGCTCAGCTGGTGGACGGCGCATTGGGCATGGCCTACGGTGTGACGTCGGCAGGTATGCTGCTGGGCATTGGCATGCCTCCAGCCCTGGCCAGCGCCAGCGTGCACTACGCGGAAACCTTTACTTGCGGTGCATCCGGACTCAGCCACTGGTGGGCCGGCAACGTACAACGGCGCCTGTTCCTGGTGCTGGTCATTCCCGGGGTGATCGGTGCCGTGCTCGGCGCCACGGCGCTGGCGCATATGCCACCGACCTGGATCCGGTATTTCCTCACCCCCTACCTGCTGGCGATGGGCCTGTTCCTGGTCTTTCGCACCAGCCGGCGCAGGGACCGACGGCAGGACGTGCCACGCGGCACCAGCGTGCTGGGGTTCGTCGCCGGGGTGCTCGATGCGGCGGGCGGCGGCGGATGGAGTGCGCTAACCGTCACCACCATGGTCGCACGCGGGCAGGAACCACGCATGGTGATCGGCAGCGTGCATCTGGCCAAGTGCATCGTCAGCCTCGCTGCCAGCATCACCTTCCTGCTCAGCATCGGCCAAAGCAAATTGCATGTGGTACTGGGCTTGATCCTGGGCGGAGTGATCGCGGCGCCGTTCGGCGCCTGGCTGGTGCGTCGCCTGCCATCGCGCGTGTCCACGCTGATGGCAGGACTTACCGTGCTGGCGCTTGGTATCTACAATTTCCATCGCCTGCTGAGATGATGTGGGTTGGGGGCTTGCCCCCAACCTACCGGGAGAGTTCGCAGATCCAGTTCACTTCCCAGTTTCTGCCCCCATCCGGCGAAAACGATTGCTCCATCCGCGCCGCATGCGGCGAAATGTTGAGCCACATCCAGCGCACCAGCACCACGCGGCCCTGCCAGGTGATGCGGTTGTAGAACTCGCCGCGATTGCCATGGAATTCACCGACCACGGGCGCAGCCGGATCCAGTTCGCCGGTGTCGAGATCCAGGCCGTAAATGATCCATTGATGCGTTTCCGGCTTGTACATGCGCAGGGTCTGCGCCTTGAGGTGCAGCTTTTTATCGGTACTGGTGACTTCGAACTGCTCGAAGTTGGCGTTGGTGTCGAGCAGCTTGTGGTGGTTGGAAATACCGTCGTATTCCATCCAAGCGCTGGAACCCACCAGGCGCTCCGGCAGGCGGCGGACGTGCGCTTTCCAGTCGCCGATCAGGAAGTCGAAATCATGCGAGCCGTCATGCTGAGCTCCGGCCAGTACCGCCGTGAGGTTGGCCGTGCCTTGATCGGCGGCAACCGGCAAGGCGATTCCCCATAGCCACACGACACCCATCAAAACCGTGAACAACCTTGGTGCAAGCCGTCTCAGCGCAACCATGCCGTCCTCCTGTTCCGGCGCCACCCGGATGGATAGTTTGGCGGAGCTTAGCGTATCGACCGGCCGATTCCCTACAATGCCGCCCCATGACGCTTTCACACACCTCCCGCAAGCCACTGCCAATCGAAGTGCATGGCTCGGCCAACCTGCCGCTGGGCATGACCTCGGCGCAGTTCCTGCGTGATTACTGGCAGAAACGGCCGCTGCTGATACGCAACGCCTTCCCCGGTTTCGAAACGCCGATCGCTCCGGAAGACCTGGCTGGCCTTGCCTGCGAAGAGGGCGCGCTATCCCGCCTCATCCAGCACGACGAAGCGCGCGAGCGCTGGAAGGTGAAAACCGGCCCCTTGAGCGAAAGCGATTTCGCCAAGACCGGCAACGCCAACTGGACCCTACTGGTGCAGGATGTGGACAAGTGGGACATGGACGTGGCGGCCTTGCTCGATCACTTCCCGTTCCTGCCGAGCTGGCGCGTCGACGATGTGATGATCTCGTATGCCGAACCCGGCGGCGGAGTAGGCGCACACGTCGACCAGTACGACGTGTTCCTGCTGCAAGGCCTGGGGCAACGGCATTGGGCGATCAGCACCGATCCGCATACGCCCAAGGCTTTCCGCAGCGACGTCGAGCTCAAGCAGCTGGCGCAATTCGAACCCACCCACGAATGGCTGCTCGAACCGGGCGACATGCTGTACCTGCCGCCCGGCATCGCCCACGACGGGGTGGCTTTCGGCGGCCCCTGCATGACCTTTTCGGTAGGCATGCGTGCACCATCAAAGGGAGAGCTGGTCGGCGACCTGGCCGACTATCTCGCCGAGCATCTGTCGGAAGAGCAGCGTTATGCCGACCCGGATCTGACGCCCGCCAAGCGCGCTGGTGAAATCGACAAGGCGGCGCTACAGCGCGTGCGGGCTGCCGTGCCTCTCGCGCAAGCGCTGGATGACGCCACCCTGCTCGACTGGTTCGGCCGTTTCATCACGCGCTACCGTACCGCGCAGGCACCCGTGCCTCCGGCCAAGCCGCTCAGCGAAGCGGCCCTGATCAAGCAACTACAGGGCGGTGCTGCCCTGCTGCGCCACCCCTGGTCGCGCATGGCCTGGGTACAAGCCGGCAAGCGTTGCACGCTGTACGCCAATGGCCAGGCCTATCCAGCCTCGTCGCACTTGGCCATGCGGCTTTGCGGGCAGCGCACGATCCCGCCGCCGTTTGATGGGTCGAACGATGACATCAGCGTCCTGCTAGCCCTGATCAACGACGGCCACCTGATTGTTCGCCGTTTGCGTGGACGCAACGCATGAATACGCATCCCCCATTCCCGGACGATGGCGCCCACGCGGTAAGCGGCCCCGAAGCCGTGGCGGCAGTGCGCCTGCAACTGCTGGCCGCGGCCCGTTACAGACTGGCGATCCAGCTGCCGACGTTGCCGCCGTCCATCCTGAGCAGCCCCGACGAACTGGCCGAGCTGCGCCGTATCGCCATCGCCGGTCGCAACGCCGAAGTTCGCATCGTGCTTGGCGATCCCTCAGCAGCCTTGCGCACCGGGCACCGCCTGCTCGATCTGGCCCAGCGGCTGCCCAGCGTGCTGCGCATCCGCACGTCGGCAGAGGAGGACAACGGCGCGGAGAAGGAAGCCAGCAGTTGGCTGCTCAATGACGCCGGCGGCTACCTGTTCCTACCCGACGCCGAACGGTGGGAGGGACGAGCCGCGCTGAAGGACGGAACGGGACAAGCACCCTTGCTGCTGCAATTCGAACAAATCTGGGAGCGGGCCCTGCCGGCTACCCAACTGCAGGCGCTGGGCTTGTAGACCATGGGCTGAACACCCATGCATACCCAGCGTCAGGCTTCTACCCGCCAGACGACGGCCGGAAGCGTCCAAGACCTTGTTCCGACATGCTTTGCACACAAGCTGGGGCAGCATCAGCCGCCCCCATGGCGAGGCGTGTCGGCTTGCCGCGGTGCGGAATCCGCAGGCTATAATTAACAGGATTTTTCGCCAGCGAACCCAAGGCCTACGACAAGGCGGTTCGCTGAAGCTTCCCTTCCCTGCTGGTGGTGACGTGAGCACAAACCTGATCCGCGAGTTTTTCGAATCCTCGCAACTCGCAGGCGGCAACGCCGATTATGTCGAATCGTTGTATGACGCCTGGCTAGCCGATCCGGCATCGGTGCCGGCCGAGTGGAACAGCTACTTCCAGACCTTCAGGGGCCGCGAATCGGGAGACGTCTCCCATACCGCGGCCATTGCGCGTATAGAGGCGGCGCAAAAACAGCGCCCCGGCTACGCTGCACCGGCGCCGGTCAGCGATGAGCACGCACGCAAGCAGGCTGGCGTATTGCGCCTCCTGACGGCCTACCGTTCGCGCGGCCACCTCGCCGCCGACCTGGACCCCCTGGGCCTCACGCCGAAGACGCATGCGCCGGACCTGGACCTGGCCTTCCATGGCCTGTCCGAGGCCGATCTCGACACCGAGTTCGATTGCGGCAACTTCGCCGGCGGCGGCCAGCGCATGAAGCTGCGCGAGCTGTTCGCCCGCCTGAAGCGGGTGTACACCAGCACGATCGGCGTGGAGTTCATGCACATCTCCGATCACACCCAGCGCAACTGGATCTACAGCCGCCTTGAGCAAGCCAACGGCAGCGCCGGCCTGGACAAGGCCGGCAAACAGCGCCTGCTTGGCAGCCTGACCGGAGCCGAGGGCCTGGAACGCTACCTGCACACCAAGTACGTCGGCCAGAAGCGCTTCTCGCTGGAAGGCGGCGACAGCCTGATCCCGATGGTCGACGACATCGTGCAGGCCGCGGGCGACAATGGCATCCGCGACGTCGTCATCGGCATGGCCCATCGCGGTCGCTTGAACGTGCTGGTGAACATCCTCGGCAAACCGCCGAAGACCCTGTTCAACGAGTTCGAAGGCATCTTCGAACACCATGAGGACGACCCGGCCCACTCCGGCGACGTGAAGTACCACATGGGCTTCTCAGCCGATGTGCGTACCCCCAAGGGCGGCGTGCACGTGGCGCTGGCGTTCAACCCTTCGCATCTGGAAATCGTCAACCCGGTAGTGGCAGGTTCCGTGCACGCGCGCCAGGTGCGCCGCCGCGACACCGAGCGCACCAAGTCGTTCGCCGTGCTGATCCACGGCGACGCTGCCCTGGCCGGCCAGGGCGTGAACATGGAACTGTTCAACATGTCGCAGGCGCGCGGCTTCAGGATCGGCGGCACCTTGCACATCGCAGTCAACAACCAGGTGGGTTTCACCACCTCCAATCCGCAAGATGCGCGCTCCACGCTGTACTGCACCGACGTGATCAAAATGATCAACAGCCCGGTGTTCCACGTGAACGGCGACGACCCGGAAGCGGTGATCCAGGTCACCCGCCTGGCCTATGAATTCCGCAAGACGTTCCGCAAGGACGTGATGATCGACCTGGTGTGCTACCGCCGCCACGGCCACAACGAAGCGGACGAACCGGCTGCCACGCAGCCGGTGATGTACCAGATCATCCGCAAGCGCCCCACCACGCGCGAACTGTACGCGCAGCAGCTGGTGAAGGAAGGCCTGCTGGCCGAAGGCGACGGGCAGAAACTGGCCGAGGACTACCGCAATCGCCTCGAAACGGGCACGGCGATGACCGACCTGCACCCGTCGCTGACCAAGGACGTGGAAGTGGACTGGAGCCATTTCACCGGCGGCAAGCTGTCCACGCCCTACCCGTCGAATCTGGACAAGAACAAACTGGTCGAGCTGGCCCATCGCATCCTCTCCCTGCCGCAGGATCTGACGCTGCATTCGCGCGTTTCCAAGATCTACGACGACCGTCGCAAGATGGCTGCCGGCGAGCAGCCGGGTGACTGGGGTTTTGCCGAAAACCTGGCCTATGCCTCGCTGATCGACGAAGGCCACAATCTGCGCCTGGTCGGCCAGGACGCTGGTCGTGGGACCTTCTTCCACCGTCATGCCGTGCTGCATGACCAGAAGGACGGCCATACCTATCTGCCGCTGGCTTCGCTGCGCCCGGATGCGGACGTCGAGGTGATCGACTCGCTGCTCAGCGAGGAGGCCGTGATGGCGTTCGAGTACGGCCATGCCACCACCGATCCGCACACGCTGCATATCTGGGAAGCGCAATTCGGCGACTTCGCCAACGGTGCGCAGGTGGTGATCGACCAGTTCATCAGCTCCGGCGAATCCAAGTGGGATCGCCTGTGCGGCCTGGCGCTGTTCCTGCCGCACGGTTATGAGGGCCAGGGTCCGGAGCACTCCTCCGCACGTCTGGAGCGCTTCCTGCAGCTGTGCGCGCTGGACAACATGCAGGTGTGCGTGCCGACTACGCCGGCGCAGGACTTCCACATGATCCGCCGCCAGATGCTGCGCCCGGCGCGCAAGCCGCTGATCGTGATGACGCCCAAGTCGCTGCTGCGCCACAAGCTGGCCGTGTCCACCTTGGACGAACTGGCCAACGGCAGCTTCCAGTTGGTGCTGGGCGAGCATCGCGACTTGCCGGCGAAGAAGGTCAAGCGTGTGGTGCTGTGCGCGGGCAAGGTCTACTACGACTTGCTGGAAGAATCCCAGAAGCGCGGCATCACCGACGTGGCGCTGGTGCGCGTCGAACAGCTGTATCCGTTCCCGCGCCCGGAAGTCATGGCCGAGTTGGAAAAATACCCGGCCGCCAAGGAAGTGGTGTGGTGCCAGGAAGAACCGATGAACCAGGGCGCCTGGTTCCAGATCCGCCATCACCTGCAAGCCTGCGTGGGCGCCAAGCAAAGCCTCTCCTACGCCGGCCGCGCCCGTTCACCCGCACCCGCTGCCGGTCACCTCAACGACCACGTTGCCGAACAGGCCGCGCTGGTCGAACAGGCGCTGGTCGCGCCGGTTGGTCCCGATCACTCAGCAGAATAAGCCCATTTAAAAGTGCGGTCAGGATGACCGCTTTTTGACTTTCGCGCTCATGGATGAGCGCCCAACCAAAAGGTTTAATCATGTCCACCGAAGTCAAAGTCCCCGTTCTGCCCGAGTCCGTCTCCGACGCCACCATCGCCACCTGGCACAAGAAAGCCGGCGATGCCGTGAAGCGCGATGAAAACCTGGTCGACCTGGAAACCGACAAGGTCGTGCTCGAAGTGCCTGCTCCGGTCGACGGAGTCCTGAAGGAGCTGAAATTCCAGGCCGGCGACACGGTGACCAGCCAGCAGGTGATCGCGGTGATCGAGGAAGGTGCCGTGGCCGCCGCTCCCGCTCAGGCCGCTGCCGCTCCGGCGCCAGCACCCGCCGCCGCAGCCCCGCAAGCGGCCGCCAAAGGCACGGAGAATCTGTCGCCCGCCGGCCTGCGCGTCGCCACCGAAGAGAAGATCGACGTCTCCAAGGTCGCCGGCACCGGCCGTGACGGCCGCGTCACCAAGGAAGACCTGGTGAACTACGGCAAGGGTGGTGCCCCGGCCGCCGCTGCGCCGGCCGTGGCGCCGACGCCTGGTGCCCGTCCGGAAGAACGCGTGCCGATGACGCGCATTCGCGCCCGCATCGCCGAGCGCCTGATGCAGTCGAAGAACTCGATCGCGATGCTCACCTCGTTCAACGAAGTGAACCTCGCCGAGGTCACCAAGATGCGCAAGACGCTGGGCGAACAGTTTGAAAAGGCCAATGGTGTGAAGCTCGGCTTCATGAGCTTCTTCGTGAAAGCCGCGGCCGAAGCGCTCAAGCGCCATCCGATCATCAACGCCTCGGTCGACGGCAACGACATCATTTATCACGGCTACCAGGACATCTCCATCGCCGTGGCCACCGACAAGGGCCTGGTTACGCCGGTGCTGCGCGACGCGCAGAACATGAGCTTCGCCGAGATTGAAAAGGGCATCGCCAACTACGCCAAGAAGGCGCGCGAAGGCAAGCTGGGCCTGGATGACCTGCAGGGCGGCACCTTCACCATCACCAACGGCGGCACGTTCGGTTCGCTGCTGTCGACACCGATCGTCAACCCGCCGCAGAGCGCCATCCTCGGCATGCACACCATCAAGGAGCGTGCGATCGTCGAGAACGGCCAGGTGATCGCTGCGCCGATGATGTACCTGGCGATCTCGTACGACCACCGCATCATCGACGGCAAGGACGCAGTGCTGTTCCTGGTCGACATCAAGAACCAGCTCGAGAACCCGCAGCGCATGCTGTTGGGCATGTAAGAGCGCGCATGTGAGCGCCCCGCTCACATGCAAATTAAGTACGAGGCTCTGATGGCGAGACGTGCAATACATCATACGCTCGCCATGACGGCAAAAGCTCCCCTTGATGCGCTTCTCCCAAGCGCACCAAACTTCAAGGAAACACCATGAGCGACAAATTCGACGTCATCGTCATCGGCGCCGGCCCTGCCGGCTATGTGGCCGCCATTCGCGCCGCACAACTGGGCCTGAAGACCGCCTGCGTGGATGCCTTCGTTGGCAAGGACGGCAAGCAGGCCCTCGGCGGCACCTGCCTCAACGTGGGCTGCATTCCCTCCAAGGCGCTGCTCGACTCGTCCAAGCAGTACTACAACCTCTCGCACAACCTGCCGGCGCACGGGATCAGCGTCGAAAACGCCAAGGTGGACATGGCCACCTTCATCGGCCGCAAAGACAAGATCGTCAAGCAGTTCACCGGCGGCATCGGCCAGCTGTTCAAGGCCAACAAGGTCACCCCGTTCTTCGGCAAGGGCAAGCTGCTGAAGGGCAACAGCGTCGAGATCACCGGCAACGACGGCAGCAAGCAGACGATCAGCGCCACCAATGTGATCCTCGCTTCCGGTTCGGTGCCGATCGAACTGCCGTTCGCCAAGTTCGACGGCAAGTCCATCATCGACAACGCCGGCGCGCTGGACATCAACGAAGTGCCCAAGCGCCTGGGCGTGATCGGTGCGGGCGTGATCGGCCTGGAGCTGGGCAGCGTGTGGAAGCGCCTGGGCGCCGACGTCACCATCCTCGAAGCGCTGCCGGATTTCCTGTCCGTCGCCGACCAGGACATCGCCAAGATCGCCAAGAAGGAATTCGAGAAGCAGGGCCTCGCCATCAAGCTTGGCGCCAAGCTCACCAAGGCGGAAGTCAAGAACAACGAGGTGGTGCTGTCCTATGAAGACAAGGACGGCGCGCACGAACTGACGGTCGACAAGCTACTGGTGGCCGTCGGCCGTCGCGCTTACACCGAAGGCCTGCTGGCCGACGATACCGGCGTGAAGCTGGACGAGCGCGGCCGCATCATGGTGGACGAGCACAACCACACCGGCGTGGACGGCGTTTGGGCGATCGGCGACGCCGTGCGCGGCCCGATGCTTGCGCACAAGGGTTCCGAAGAGGGCGTGGCGGTGGCCGAGTGGATCGCCGGCAAGGCCGGTCACATCAACCTCGACACGGTACCGTGGGTGATCTACACCGAACCGGAAATCGCCTGGGCCGGCAAGACCGAGAAGGAGCTTAAGGACGCCGGCGTTCCGTACAAGGTCGGTACCTTCCCGTTTGCCGCCATCGGCCGTGCCGTGGCCATGAACGAGGCCATCGGCCAGGTCAAAGTCATCGCGCACGCCGAGACCGATCGCGTGCTGGGCGTGCACATGGTTGGCCCGGGCGTGTCCGAGCTGATCGCCGAAGCCGTGGTGACGATGGAGTTCAAGGGCTCTGCCGAGGACCTGGCGCGTATCGTCCATGCCCACCCGACGCTCTCCGAAGCCGTGCACGAAGCGGCGCTTTCGGTGGACAAGCGCGCGATTCACAAGGGAAATTGAGGTCAGGATGACCTCACCCTGGACAGCACAGGGATGTGCGACGATCCAGGGTCCGACGGCCCGCTCGTGACAACATGGGCGGGCCGTCTGGTTTGAACCTCCCGGAATCCTCACCGCCGTCATTCCGGCGCAGGCCGGAATCCAGTTTCAATACGTTGTGCGAAGCACTCAAAACCGGTTTTGTGTCCTTCGGACGCGTATTTGAACTGGATTCCGGCCTACGCCGGAATGACGAACGAAAAGCGAGCCCCGTCGATATGCCCCAACCCACAGCGCTCTGTGTCTACTGCGGCTCCCAAAGCGGCGATCACCCCATCTACGCTGAAACCGCTCACGCCTTCGGCCTGGAACTGGCACGCCGCGGCATCGCCCTGGTGTACGGCGGCGGCAAGGTCGGCTTGATGGGTACGGTTGCCAATGCGGCCCTGAACGGCGGCGGCAAGGTCATCGGGGTGATTCCGCGCCAGCTCGTCGAGCGTGAAGTGGCCCATACGGGCCTTAGCGAACTGGTGGTGGTCGATACCATGCACCAGCGCAAGACGCGAATGTATGAACTGTCCCAGGCGTTCGTCGCCCTGCCCGGCGGCTTCGGTACCATGGACGAGATGTTTGAGATGCTTACCTGGGCACAGCTTGGCCTGCATCGCTATCCGTGCGCATTTCTGGACACGCATGGCTACTACGGCCATTTGCGTAGCATGATGAACCACATGGTCGCCGAGGGCTTCGTAGCGCAAGGCCGGCGTGACAGCGTGTGGTTCGGCGACTCGGTCAGCGAGTTATTCGATTGGATGAATCAGTATCACGTAGGCATTGCGCCACGCGGCATCGATGCATCCAGCATCAAGGCATGAGGCACCAGGCATGACCACACTTCAAGCGTTTCGCATTCACAATGACGCCAACGGTTACCGCGGTGGCATGGAAAGCATGCCTGCCGATGCACTGAGCCCGGGTGAAGTGCTGGTGAAAGTGGCCTATTCGTCGGTGAACTACAAAGACGCGCTGGCCGGCACCGGCAAAGGCAAGATCCTGCGCCAGTATCCGCTCAACGGCGGCATCGATGCGGCCGGCGTGGTGGCCGCTTCCACCGATCCGCTGTTCAAGCAGGGCGACCGGGTGTTGTGTACCGGCAGCGGTCTTTCGGAAACGCGCGATGGGGGTTATGGCGAATACATCCGCCTGCCATCGCAATGGGCCATTCCGCTGCCTGATGGATTGAGCCTGCGTGAAAGCATGATCCTGGGAACAGCCGGCTTTACGGCCGCGCTGGCGCTGCTACGCATGCAGGACAACGGTCAAACGCCAGCGCTCGGCCCCATCGCCGTGAGCGGCGCCAGCGGTGGCGTGGGCATGCTGGCCATCGACATCTTCACGCAGGCCGGGTACCAGGTGCATGCCATCAGCGGCAAGGCCTCGCATTTCGATTTCCTGCGTAGCCTCGGTGCTGCGGACTGCATTGACCGGCATCAATTGGCCTTCAGTGGCAAACCGATGGATTCGGCACGCTTCGGCGGTGCGCTGGACAACGTCGGCGGCGCCATGCTTGCCGGCCTGCTGCCGCTGACCGTGCCCTATGGCAACGTAGCCATCTGCGGCAACGCCGGCGGCATCGGCTTGGAAAGCACGGTCATGCCATTCATCATTCGTGGCGTCAGCCTGCTCGGTATTGCCTCCGCCGGCACAGCCCGCACTATCCGCGAGCAGGTGTGGAGCTACCTGGCCGGCGCCTGGAAGCCTCGCCATCTGGATCGCATCGCCACCCGCGAAATCACGCTGGAGCAGCTTCCGGAAGTATTCGAGCGCATGTTGGCAGGCGACTCGTTCGGCCGCACAATTGTGCGCGTCGGCAGTATCTGATGCTTGGAAGCGTCGCCACGGCGACTTAGAATTAACGAAACGACTAGGGGATTCCCACCTTATGGCACGCATTTTGATCGTCGACGATTCGCCGTCGCAGCTTCTCGGTATCAAGCGCATCGTCGAGAAGCTCGGCCATGAAACGCTGACCGCCGAAGACGGTGCTGCGGGTGTGACCGTGGCCAAGCAGGAGAAGCCGGCCCTGATCCTGATGGACGTGGTGATGCCAAACCTCAATGGCTTCCAGGCTACGCGCACCATCAGCAAGGATCCGGAAACCGCGCATATTCCGATCGTGCTGGTCACCACCAAGGATCAGGAAACCGACAAGGTGTGGGGCATGCGCCAGGGCGCGAAAGCCTATGTCACCAAGCCGATCAAGGAAGAAGAACTGGTGGCGGTGCTGAAAGAACTGCTGCCGACCTGATCTTCCGACTCGGTAAAAAGCAACGGCGCCGCACGGGCGCCGTTTTCGTTTCGGCCTCACAGGCCCGCTATTGCCGCGGGTTGTAATGCGCAAATTGCCTATGCAACGCTTCGTAAGCCTGGCGTTGGTCATCGCTCTCCGGCAGCGGCACCCTGATCGACACTTCCACCAGCTGATCACCCGGCGGCTGCCCCGGCCATCCGCGCTCTTTCAGCCGCAGCTTGCGGCCTGACTGGGTTCCTGCGGGAATGCGCAAGTCCACTGTGCCGGCCAGGGTCGGCACCGAAACGGTGGCCCCCAGCGCCGCCTCCCACGGACTGACCGGCAGAATGTGCAGCACATGGCGGCCGTCCAGCTTGAAACGCGCATCATCGCGAATCCCCACCTCCAGCAACAGGTCGCCGCCCGGACCACCTCCCGCGCCGGGGTGCCCCTGGCCGCCGAGGCGAATCACCTGGCCCGGCTGGATGCCGGCCGGGATCTTCACTTCCAGCACACGTTCTCGGCCACTGCCGTCGTCAAGGTTCAGACGCGTACGGCCGCCGCTGTAGGCAGTCTGCAAGTCGATTTGTACCTGTGCACGCACATCGCGGCCACGGCGCGCGCGTGGCGCATGCCGCCCGCCCGCGGCGCGGCCGAACAGGCTTTCGAAGAAGTCGCTGAACTCGCCGTCGCCGGCGTCGCCGAAGTCAAAACTCTGGCCCTGCCCCCAATTCGGCGGCGGACGGAACTGCTCGCCCGGGCGATATCCGCCGGCACGCAGCTGGTCGTAGGCCCGACGCTTTTCGGGATCGCGCAGGACTTCGTTGGCTTCGTTGATCGCCTTGAATTTCTCTTCCGCGCCCGCTTCCTTGTTCTTGTCCGGGTGATATTTGCGCGCAAGCTTGCGATAGGCCGCCTTGATATCGGCCTCGCCGGCGTCGGATTTGACGCCCAGGACTTCGTAATAGTCTTTGAATTCCACTGCCACTCCTCAAGCAAATCCGCACTGCACCTGCCCACTGCACATGTCCGGCCCCAACACGAACAGCTCGCCGCGGATCATGGTCCGCGGCGAGCCGTCTACGCAACATCGGGCGATAGGTACTTACTGTGTGCTGATGGTAATGCGGCGCGGCGCCTTTTCCGCCTTCTTCGGTATCACGATTTCCAGCACGCCATGCTTACCGGTGGCGCTGATGTTGTCGGCATCTGCACTATCGGGCAAGGCGAAGCGACGGTGGAAGCTACCGTGCGCACGTTCTACGCGCGTAAAGCGACCACTCTGATCCTGCTTTTCGACCGCACGCTCGCCCTTGATGGCAAGGATGCCTTTTTCCATGCTCACTTCGATGTTGGCGGGGTCCACGCCTGGTATATCGGCATAGATCACGAAGCGCTGCTCTTCTTCCTTGATGTCCACGCGCGGCGCCCACTGGCTGGTCACCACGCTGGAACCGTCGCTTTCTTCGCCTTGGAAGTAGCGTTCGAACCTGTGGCGGACGTCGGCTGGAAACGCGCGGCTGGCGCTCCAGAGATGGCTACGACTGACATTCATGGCTGTTTCCTCAATAAGGTTGCGGATTGCTTCCCGCTTGACAGCCAAATAAGTTCCCATGCACGCAGTTTCAAGGCGACAAGCTGCCTGTCCCGACGGTAGCATTCCCGCCGTTGCCCCTGTTTCAGCGAGCCCCCATGACCATTCAGATCGGACAGTCTCTGCCTGACTTCGAGATCGCCGTCATCGACGACGGCGCCGACATCCAGCGCACCAGCACCGCGCAGCTTTTCGCCGGCCGTAACGCCGTGCTGTTCGCTGTACCCGGCGCATTTACCCCCACCTGTTCAGAGCGCCATCTGCCGGGTTACGTCAAGCACTATGGCGACTTCAAGGCGCGTGGCGTCGACGTGTACTGCATGGCGGTGAACGACGCCTACGTGATGAAGGCCTGGGCTCTGTCGCAAAGCGTACCTGCCGGCCTCAAGCTGCTGGCGGACGGAAATGGCAGCTTCGCGCGCGCGCTGGGCCTGGAGATGGACGGCAGTGCCTACGGCATGGGCACGCGCTCACGCCGCTTTGCGCTGTATGCGGAAAACGGCGTGGTGAAATTGCTCAACATCGAAAGTCCGGGCGAGCTACGCGTAACGACAGCCGAAGCGATGCTGTCAGCCATCCCTTAAGGCACGCTACTGAAACACGGCTACCTGTCCGTAGTCATTACGGCAGAAAGCAGGAATACATCCGTTCACTAAGGTGGGATAGAAGCCCGCGACAGAGTCCGACCAACAGTTCACGGCCATCTGCAGGTAGCCCGAAGCACCTGGGGCGACGGGATCAGACCTGAATGCTACACACTTATTCATTACGGTAAGTCGTCCGGTCGCCATTCCGGATTGGGTCGAGCCGTATTGAACAGTCCCATGTACAGCAAAATTTGTATTAACCACGACAGACGTACTGGGTGCGACTGGATTGACGTAATCGGATGAGGCTGGTGCGGCTGAACTCGAAGGTTCGCTACCACTATTCTCCATCGTAGTGTCCTTGAGCACCCCGCCCTCAATTAAGCCGGCTTTTGGAAGGTACTTCGATGCCTTGGAGTTGGGGGATGGCCCTCTGCATGCCACTCCGTCCAAAGTACCGGGCTCGATAATCAGGCCGTCACCATCATTAGTGATATCGACACCGCCTAACTTCTGACAAAGTTTCTGCCGGTAGAGATCCGCCTCTTCCGGCTGCCTGCCGGGAACGATACGAAAATTACCGTCCCGAGTGCGCTCCAAGACTTGGCCTATGACAACTTGCTTGCCAGATTCGTCTAGGCTGACAACTTTTACCGATCGGTAAATCAGGGTTCTGCCATCGGGCTCCAGGCTTTCATGGTAATCAACGATGGCGTCCGGACTGAGCGAACCGAACGCTGACAGTGTGGGCGCCGTCTTTTGCCCCTCGGCCATGCATGCCAGTGGTGTGGCCCATGCAAACACCAGGCCCGGCAGAATGATCTTCGCTAGATTTTTCATTACTAGTGCCCTCCGTGAGTCTTGCCATAACGCCCGCAAAACGGCACAAGCCGAAGGTCAGTTATCGATCACGGCCTTAAGCACGATTCTGCGGTCGTCGTGGGAAGCTAACGTTGCCCTCGCAATGCCGTATAGGGGCATGCATCGCTTCTCCCTATCGGGAAATGCACACACTTTGTGTAGGCGAGCGGATTAGGACGCTCTGATCCATTCCACGTCTTCGTCAAGACAATGACGTCCGTAGGCTGGGATATCAATCCCAGCATCGCGATGTGGCATGCGAGGCAATGCTGGGATTGTCATCCCAGCCCACGCGCGGTGCCGCTTGCCTGCGGGTTCACTCGCCCGCAGGTGATGCTCACAGCCATTCCTTAGCGATCGCGACGACTGAATACAGCTATCTGTCCGTAGTCGTTACGACAGAAAGCTGGAATGCACCCGTTCACGACGGTCGGGTAGAAGCCTGCGACAGACCCGGACCAACAGTTGACGGCCATCTCCAATACGCCGGTTTGGCCTGGAACGACGGCATCGGATTGGAAGGCTATACATCTATTCATTACCGTAAGCCGCCCGGTCGCCATGCCAGCTTTGGTCGAGCCGTAAAAAGCTCTCCCGTACACAGTAAAATTCTGATTGGTTATCGTTGACGTGCTAGGCGCAGCTGGGTTGACGTAATCGGATGTGGCTGGTGCAGCTGGGTTCGAAAATTCGCCACTTTTCTCCGTTCCTGACTCCTTGAGCACTCCACCTTCAATGGAGCCGGCTCTTGGAAGGTACTTGGATGCCTTGGAGTTGGGGGACGGTCCTTTGCAGCCAACGCCATTCAAAGTGCCTGGGCCGATAATGAGGCCGCCATTATCGTTGCTGACGTCGATACCGCCCAACTTCTGGCAAAGTTTCTGTCGGTAGAGATCCGCTTCTTCCGGTTGCCTACCAGGGACGATACGAAAATTACCGTCCTGGGTGCGCTCCAAGACCTGGCCAATGACAACTTGCTTACCGGGTTCGTCCAGGCTGTCAACTTTTACCGATCGGTAAATCAGCGTTCTGCCATCGGGTTCCAGGCTTTCGTGGTAGTCAACGATCGCGTCCGGATTGAGCGCGCCCAGCGCTTGCGGTCGGGGTGCTGCATTTTGCCCCTCGGCCATGCATGCCAGCGGGATGAACGCCAGACCAGGCAAGATGATACTCGCGTACGTTTTCATCGCTTAGCCTCCGTAAGTATCTCTACAACGGCTGCAAAGCAGCGGACCGAAGGTCGGCTAGCTGTGATTTCGCGGTCGTTATAGGAGGCTAGCGTTGCCCAATCGATGCGACATATGGGCATACACCTCGCCCGCATAGCGGGGAATGCTTACACGATGCGTAAGTGAGCAGCTTAGGACGCAGTGGCTTAGCCCATCTACGCGCTAATGCGAGTGTGCACGCCTGCAGCTTGCACCTATGGCGTCGGCATAGGGGTGGGCTGGGATTGCGATCCCAGCCTACGTGCGCCACTTTGCGTCCTATCAAATCACTGTTACCTCCCCTCGATCCGCGGTGCAGACACCTTGCAGGCAACTGGTGGTTGAGGTCATGATGGTGCCAGGGCTGCTCGCATAGCACGCAATAATGAAATTGCTCGTTCCGCGTGAATTCGCATTGACCCAATCTTGCTGCGATATTCCACAACCATTGCCGATTTGCATCCTCGATGACAAGTAGCCCGCGACATTGGTGGTGTATTCCGTGTACCCCTGGTACACCACGTTTTGCCGGGCAGGAACGACAAAGTTTTTCGGCGCATATGCCTTAAGAATGATTAGATTGCCCGGAGCGTGAAAATCGTCCGCCTGCTTGATCGCGCCGGCACCGGTCGCTGGCTTTCTATTGGGCTCTTGCTGATCGGACTCGTCTTTGGTCCGTTCCTGCCACACACCATTGGCCATGACGCCAATCTTTGGCGTTACGGAAGAAGAACTCATGCATGAGGCGCCGAAGAGCGTGTTTTTCTCAAGAACGCGTTGACTGGCAAACGAGGCTACCCCTCCAACACGCTGGCAGAACGCTTGATCGAACTTCAACGTATCGGCGGACTGCAGCGCGGGAACATACGTAAACGTCCCGTCCTGATTCGGAATGAGCACTTGTCGAACAAGCGTCTGCTTTCCATCGGGATCAGGTAGGTAGACCATACGCTCAATTAAAGTCTCCCCTTGTGGGGAACGTATAGTCTTTTGACTGACCACCTGGGCGCTCGCCAAGGCAGGCGCTATGACCAACAGGCCAAGCATGAGGGATTTCATAGGCTGCTCCTGTTCTCAATCATTCATGGGATTGACACCGCGAACGAAACTTGGCGCATGCCAGACCGAAGATCGGTTAGCGACCACGAGCGGAAAACGATAAGTTATTTTTTGCGCCACATTGCGATCGCGCTGAAAAGCTAAGCCTCCCTATCGGCCCTGCATATCAGCGTACACCGCCTCTTCATCTAGGAAAGTGCTTACGCTGTGCGTAAGCGAGCGACTTAGGACTATCTATTTCTCATCCGAGACGCGCCTGAAGTTATGCGTTTGAGTTGAACGTATACGGATGGCGTACCTAAATGAGGTGATGGTCAAGGCGCTCGTTGGCTGGTATGAAAATCCCGGTCCAGAAAACCGCCGGAAAGCTGGAATTTGCATCCCAGCCTACGCCGATCTGCGGGCTTACTCGCCCGCAGGTTCCCCACCTTCTTGCGTACCATTCGGCTCTAGCGGCGCCCCTTCCAGGACGTCAGCCTCGTCACCATTGCTCTCATCTGCGTCCACACGCACTACGCTGACCAGCGACTCCTCGGCCGGCAGACGGATCAGCGTGACGCCCTGCGTGTTGCGGCCCAGCTGCGAAATTTCCATCGCACGGGTGCGCACCAGGGTGCCCTGGTTGGAAATCAGGATCAGTTCGTGCGTGTCGCTGATCTGCGTGGCGGCGACCAGGGCGCCATTGCGTTCGGAGCATTGGATGCCGATTACGCCTTGCGTACCACGGCCCTTCTTCGGGAACTCGTCGAGCACCGTGCGCTTGCCGTAACCACGCTCGGTGGCGGTAAGAATGTCGCCTTCCTGAGCGACCACCAGCGATACGAGCTTGGCCTCGTCAGTGAGCTTCATGCCGCGTACGCCGGTGGCAGTACGGCCCATCGGGCGCACTTCGCTTTCATCGAAACGCACGACCTTGCCGTTCGATGCGAACAGCAACACATCGCTATTGCCATCGGTAAGCATCACGCCGACCAACGCATCGCCCTCTTCCAGGTTGATGGCGATCTTGCCCCTTTGCAGCTGGTATTCGAATTCGGTCAGCGGCGTCTTCTTCACCGTGCCTTCGGAGGTGGCAAAGAATACATAGCGGTCGGCGCTGTACTCGTGGACCGGCAACACCGCCTGCACCTTCTCGCCCTGGGCCAGCGGCAGCAGATTCACCATCGGCTTGCCGCGCGCATTCGGGCCGGCATCCGGCATCTGGTAGACCTTCAGCCAGTACACACGGCCAGTGCTGGTGAAAGTAAGCAGCGTATCGTGCGTGTTCACCACCCACAGCTGCTCGACGAAATCTTCTTCCTTCAAGGCCGACGCGGAACGGCCCTTGCCGCCGCGACGCTGCGCGCGATAAATGCTGATCGGCTGGCGCTTCACGTAACCGGCATGCGACAGCGTGACCACCACGTCTTCCGGCGCAATCAGGTCGAGCACGTTGAGATCTTCCTGCGAAGGCTGGATCTCGGTGCGGCGCGCGTCGCCGAATTCGGCCTTGATCACTTCGAGTTCATCGCGGATCACGGCGAGCAGGCGTGCCGGATCTTCCAGGATCAGGATCAGCGCGCGGATAGTTTCCAGGATCTCGCGATACTCGTCGGAAAGTTTTTCCTGTTCCAGGCCGGTAAGGCGATGCAGACGCATGGCGAGGATTTCCTGCGCCTGCGTTTCGGAAAGCTGATAACCGTCGGCCTTCAAGCCCGCGCGCGGATCGAGGTCCTCCGGCCGCGAGGCTTCCGCACCGGCAGCGGCCAGCAGCGAAGCGACCATGCCCGGCTGCCACTTGCGCACCAGCATGCGCTCCTTCGCTTCCTGCGGCGAAGCGGAGGTCTTGATCAGCTCGATCATCTCGTCGATGTTGGCGAGCGCGACGGTCAGGCCTTCCAGCAGATGCGCGCGCGCGCGCGCCTTGCGCAATTCGAAAATCGTGCGCCGTGTAACCACTTCGCGGCGATGACGAATGAACGCCTCGAGGATTTCCTTGAGGTTGAGGGTGCGCGGCTGGCCATCGACCAGCGCCACCATGTTGATGCCGAAGGTCACCTGCAGCTGCGTCTGCTGGAACAGGTTGTTGAGCACCACGTCGGCCATCGCATCGCGACGGATCTCGATGACGATGCGCATGCCGTCCTTGTCGGACTCGTCGCGCAGCTCCGAGATGCCCTCGACGCGCTTTTCCTTCACCAGCTCGGCGATCTTCTCGATCAGCCGCGCCTTGTTCACCTGGTACGGCAGCTCGTGGACGAGGATCGTTTCGCGGCCGTTGGATTCGGTTTCGATCTCGGTCCGCGCACGCACCAGGATGCGCCCGCGACCGGTGCGGTAAGCCTCGACGATGCCGGCAGCACCGTTGATGATGCCGGCGGTCGGAAAATCCGGGCCAGGGACGTGCTGCATCAGCTCGTCGACACCGAGCGACGGATCATCGATCAGTGCGATCGTCGCGGAGATCACCTCAGTGAGGTTGTGCGGCGGCACGTTGGTGGCCATGCCCACGGCGATACCCGCCGAGCCATTCACCAGCAGGTTCGGCACGCGCGTGGGCAGTACCAGAGGCTCCTGCTCGCTTTCATCGTAGTTGGGGCCGAAGTCGACCGTTTCCTTGTCAATATCCGCGAGCAGTTCGTGCGTGAGGCGCGCCATGCGCACTTCGGTGTAACGCATCGCCGCCGCATTGTCGCCGTCGACCGAACCGAAGTTGCCTTGGCCGTCCACCAGCATGTAGCGCAGCGAGAACGGCTGCGCCATGCGCACGATCGCGTCGTAAACGGAGGCATCGCCGTGCGGATGGTATTTACCGATTACGTCACCGACGACGCGCGCGGATTTCTTGTAAGCCTTGTTCCAGGCATTGCCAAGTTCGTTCATGGCGAACAACACGCGGCGGTGCACGGGCTTCAAGCCATCGCGGACATCCGGTAGGGCGCGTCCCACGATCACGCTCATGGCGTAATCGAGGTAGCTCTGGCGCATTTCGTCTTCGATATTGACGCGGATGACTTCTTTGGCGAGATCTGCCATCAATCGGCTTCCCTGGTAGCAAATAAGAGCCCCGTGACGGGCGCGCCGGGCGCCCATCCAAGAGGGTCAAGTGTTAGCTTTGGAATTATACCACAACGGCACTCGAAAAGGCCGGAATTTCATCTTTTGAATCAATGAGTTACGAGTCAGTTTTGGCGCGCCGAAAAAGCAGCATGCGAGCGCTTGCGAAATTGACTACGGCAGCGAAAATCGAACCCACGCCGACGGCCCATGCCGGCCATTCGTGCCAGCCCGGAAAAGCCATCAGGCAAGCCACATAGGCGGCGTAATTCACCGCCGCTCCACCGCCCATCAGCGCCATCCAGTGCAGCCATTCCATCACCAGTGAACGTCCGCTATGACGTGCTGCGAAGGTATGGCTTCGATTCCACCACCAGGTGACGGTGGCCGCCGCCAGAAAGGAGATCACCCGGCCGGTGTAGGGATTGAAGTGCGCGAAAGTGACCAGCGTCTGCACGATGCCGGCATCGACCACGAAGCCGATCACCCCACCGACCGCAAACAGCATCACTTCGTGGCGCAGTCTCATGCGGCGAACACGGCCCTCATCCGCGCAAGCGTAGGCTGCTCGATCACCCCGCGCTCGGTAACGATGGCATCGATCAGGGAAGCCGGCGTGACATCGAACACCGGATTCCAGGCTTGCGCCCCTTCCACCACGGTACGGCGCCCCGCCACGCTCAGCAGTTCTGCGGTGTCACGCAATTCGATGTCAATGTCATCGCCCGTAGCGGTCGCCATATCCACCGTGGACGAAGGCGCTACCACCATGAACTTCACGCCATGGTGGCGGGCGGCAATGGCGAGCTGGTAAGTGCCGATCTTGTTGGCGGTATCGCCATTGGCGGCAATGCGATCCGCCCCCACGATCACCCACTTCACGGCGCCGGATTTCATCAGATGCGAGGCGGCCGAATCGGCAATCAGCTTGGCGGGAATGCCGTCGCGCACCAGCTCCCACATGGTGAGCCGCGCCCCTTGCTGCCAGGGACGCGTCTCGCCGGCAAACACCTGGTTGATCCGCCCCGCCGCGACGCCGGCGCGGATCACTCCTAACGCAGTGCCGTAGCCGGAGGTGGCCAGCGCGCCGGCGTTGCAATGGGTCATTACGCCGGAGCCAGGAGCAATCAACGCCGCCCCTAGTTCCCCCATGTGATGGTTGGCGGCCAGATCTTCATCTTGAATGGCCTGGGCTTCGCGCTCCAGGGCCGCCGTGTCCGCACCTGCGGCCAGGCACGCCTTCATCCGATCGAGTGCCCACATCAGGTTCACCGCAGTAGGACGTGCTGCTCGAAGCTCGGCCAGCGCCTGCTCCATCGGCGCACCGTGCCGCGCGGCAAGCACCACGCCCCAGGCTGCCGCAATTCCGATGGCCGGCGCGCCTCGCACCACCAGGTCCTTGATAGCCTGGGTAACCGCCTGGAAATCGCGGTATTCCAGCCACTGCTCCTCGGTGGGCAGCAGGCGCTGATCCAGCAGGCGCAGATGATCGCCGCGCCATTGCACGGCGCGGATGGTGTCATGGGCGGAGGCGAGATTAGTCATTGCGTTAGTTTAGCAGCAATGCTTCGCATGCCTTGGGCACGTAGGCTGGGATGACAATCCCAGCTTCGTGCCTGGGGGATGCTGGGATTGTCATCCCAGCCTACGCGCTACGCGCCGCGTTGGCGCAGCCACTGATGGATCGATGGCGCCACTTCGCGCTGCGCGCGGCCGGAAACGTAGATGCCGATATGCCCGCCCTTGAAGGCGATCTCAGTGTAATCGGTGGTGCCGACGTGGCGCTGCAGCGCCCGCGACGCATCCGGCGGCACCAGGTGATCCTGGGTGGCGTAGATGTTGAGCACCGGCTGGGTGACCATCCCCAAGTCCACCGGCTGCCTACCGATCTGAAGGTCGCCTTTGATGAGCTTGTTCTGCTGGAAGAATGCCTTGATGAATTCGCGGAAGGCTTCGCCGGCCTGGTCGGGCGAATCGAAGATCCAGCGCTCCATGCGCAGGAAATTTTTCAATTCCGCCGGGTTGTCGAGGATCTCGACCATGCTCACGTATTTCTGCTGGTTCAAGCGCAGCGGCTTGAGCATCAGGTACACCCAATTCATCAGCTCCGCCGGGACGTTGCCCAGCGTGTCGACGAACAGGTCCACGTCCATGCTCTGTACCCAGTGCGAGAGCATGTTGTCCGGCGTACGGAAGTCCACCGGCGTCACCATGGTGACCAGGTTCTTCACCTTCTCCGGGTGCATGGCGGTGTAGCACAGCGAAAACGTGCCGCCCTGGCAGATGCCGAGCAGGTTGATCGCGTCCAGGCCGTGGCGCTTGCGGACGGCATCGACGGCACGATCCAGATAGCCGTTGAGATAATCGTCCAGCGTGAGCCAGCGGTCTGCGCCGTCGGGATAGCCCCAGTCGATGAGATAGACGTCCTCACCCTGCTCCAGCAGGTTGCGCACCAGCGAGCGGTCTTCCTGCAGGTCGGTCATCCACACGGTGTTGACCAGCGCATACACAATCACGATCGGCACGCGCGCGGTGGGTTTGTTGCTGCCCTTCATATGCCAGACTGTGAGCTTGTCCTCGTTGTACACCGCTTCACGCGGTGTGTTGGCATACTCCTGCTCGCCGAGGCCGCGCAGGTTCTGCAGGCCTGCAGCCAGCTTGCGCTGGAAGGTGGCGACTTCGTTGAAGGCCTGCTGCGGATCGAGGTGCAGGGGATTTTGCATGCTGGTTCCTTATTTTCGCTTGCCGGCGGCGGAGCGCGTGGCCTTGGTGCGTCGCGAAGGGGTTTTTCCGTTTTCGCTGCTCGCCGGGCGTTCGATCGAGCTTACCTTCGCTGCCTTGCTCGCCGCGAGTTCCCTTTTCAGCGCGGCAATTTCGCCTTGCAGCGCATCGACCACGGAACTATCCGCGGCGGATTCGCCCTGCCCGCGGGCTTTCCATTCCCGTCGCAACTGCTGCACGCGCTTGCCAAGACTGTCGACTTCGCTGCGCGTGGGAATGCCCAGCTCGCGACACATCTGCTCGGTTTGTTGCTGCTGCAACTTGCGCACCTGCATCTGGGCATTCACCAACGCGCCGAATACCTCCTTAAATTCCTGCGAAAGCGCCATTTCGGCGTAAGCCTCTTCCATGGCATCAATCCACAGGTCGTACAACGCCTTGAGCGACTCGACCTGCTTACCAGGCTCGCTGTGCTTGGCCAGCAATTCCTGCAGTTTGGCGACGCCTTGCGCGTTCACCTGCTGCAGCAAGCCCTGGTAGCGCGCGTTGATCTGAGCATATTCCTGCATCGCCGCCTGCAGGGCCTGCTGGTCCAGCTGGAATTCGCGGGTAATGCCGAACGCAGCCAGCTGGCTGTTCGGCATGCCGGCAGCCATGCCCGCTCGCTGCATGGCTTGCAGCCAGGCTTGCCATTGATGCTCCAGGCCGAAGGCGGAGGCACTGTCGATGCCGGCCACAGTCTGCGCAAATGGCTGGGTGAAACCCGCCAGGAAAGACTGCATGGCGACTGGTTGCTGCCAGGGAGATGGCTGCCCCAACCCGGCCCCTGCGGCCTGCTGCAACCAGTTGCCATAGGCCTTGAGGCTGGCGAGGCTGCGGCTGAGCATGTCGTCCTGCGGCATGGCCGCGAAGCCCATCCCGAGGCCCATCGGATTCGCTTGCCCCGGTTGCTGTTGCAGATAACGCATCCAGGTATCCCAGGATTGTTGCGCAAAAACCTGGTAGTCCTTCAGAAAATCAGTCGCCTGGTCGGGCATGCCGGCATCCTCGAGGTGAAGCGCGGATCGTACCAAATACCCGCTTGCAAAAATGAAAACGCCCGGCCATCAGGCCGGGCGTTTGCTTGGGATCAGCGGGTCAGCAAAGCGCTCACACGCTGGCGCCCTCGTCTTCGGCGACCGCCTTCATGGACAAGCGGATACGGCCCTGCTTGTCCACTTCCAGCACCTTCACCTTGACGATGTCGCCTTCCTTGAGCTTGTCGGAGACCTTCTCCACGCGCTCGTTGGAAATCTGCGACACGTGCACCAGGCCGTCCTTGCCCGGCAGGATCGTCACGAACGCGCCGAAGTCCATCAGCTTGGCCACCTTGCCTTCGTAGATGCGGCCCGGCTCCACGTCCGACACGATCTGGTCGATGCGCTTGCGCGCCTCTTCCGCCGCCATGCGGTTGACCGAGGCGATCACCACGGTGCCGTCGTCACTGATGTCGATGGTAGTGCCGGTTTCTTCGGTGATGGCGCGGATGGTGGCGCCGCCCTTGCCGATCACTTCGCGGATCTTGTCCGGGTGGATCTTGATGGTGAGCAGACGCGGTGCGTATTCGCTCATTTCCGCGCGCGGCTGGCTCATCACCTTGGCCATTTCGCCCAGGATGTGCAAACGGCCACGCTTGGCCTGCTCCAGCGCCACCTTCATGATCTCTTCGGTGATGCCGTCGATCTTGATGTCCATCTGCAGCGCGGACACGCCTTCGGCGCTACCGGCCACCTTGAAGTCCATGTCGCCGAGGTGGTCTTCGTCACCCAGGATGTCGGACAACACGACGAAATCGCCGCCTTCCTTCACCAGGCCCATGGCGATACCCGCCACCGGCGCCTTCAGCGGCACGCCGGCATCCATCAGCGCCAGCGAGGAACCGCACACTGAAGCCATCGACGAGGAACCGTTCGACTCGGTGATTTCCGACACCACGCGCAGCACGTACGGGAACTCTTCCATCGCCGGCTTCACTGCCTGCACACCACGCTTGGCCAGGCGACCGTGGCCAATCTCGCGGCGCTTCGGTGCGCCGAAGCGGCCCGCTTCGCCGACCGAGAACGGCGGGAAGTTGTAGTGGAACAGGAAGGGGTCCTTCGACTCGCCTTCGGGAGCATCGATGATCTGGGCATCGCGCGCCGTACCCAGCGTGGCCACGACCAGCGCCTGGGTTTCACCGCGGGTGAACAGCGCTGAGCCGTGGGTGCGCGGCAGCACGCCCACGCGGACCGAGATCGGGCGGATATCGTCCAGCTGACGGCCGTCGATGCGCACTTTGGTCTTCAGCACGCCGTCGCGCATGGTGCGGTATTCGATCTCAGCGAAGGCGTTGCTGATGTCCAGATCAGTCCAGCCGTGCGAGGCCGCCGTTGCGGCAATGCCGGCCTTGATATCGGCCTTCAGCGCGGCGATGGCGTCGCGGCGCTCCAGCTTGTCGCGGATCGCGAAAGCCTTTTCCAGGCGGTCGCCGAGGATGCCCTGGATGGAGCTGAACAGCGCGTCGTTGCGTGCCGGAGCTTGCCACTGGAACGGCTTGCGGCCGGCTTCATTGACGAACTCGTTGATGGCGTTGATCACCACCTGCATCTGCTTGTGCCCGTGCACCACCGCGCCCAGCATCACTTCTTCGCTGAGCAGCTTGGCTTCGGATTCCACCATCAGCACGGCGTTGGAGGTGCCGGCGACGACCAGGTCCAGGTCGGAAGTCTTCAATTCCGTGACCGTGGGATTGAGCAGGTACTGACCGTTCGCGTAGCCCACGCGCGCTGCGCCGATCGGCCCCTTGAACGGAATACCGGCCAGGGACAACGCCGCGGAAGCGCCGATCATCGCGGGAATGTCGCCGTCGATTTCCGGATTGAGCGAGATCACCTGGGCGATGATCTGCACTTCGTTCTTGAACTCTTCCGGGAACAGCGGACGCACGGGACGGTCGATCAGGCGCGAGGTGAGCGTTTCCTTCTCGGTGGGGCGCCCTTCACGCTTGAAGAAACCGCCGGGAATGCGGCCGGCAGAGTAGAACTTCTCGACGTAGTCGACGGTGAGCGGGAAGAAATCCTGCCCGTCTTTCGCCTTGGCCGCGGCGACCGCGGTGACCAGCACCACCGTACCGCCCATGCTGACCATGACGGCACCCGAAGCCTGGCGGGCGATTTCGCCCGTCTCCAGTGTGACTTCGTGATTACCGTACTGGAATGACTTGGTTACTTTCGCCACTTTGGATGTCCTCGTCCGATCAGCGTCGCAGGCCAAGGCGTTCGATCAGGCTCTGATAACGAGACAGATCGCGATCCTTCAGATAGCCGAGCAGACGCTTGCGCTGGTTGACCAGCTTCAGCAGACCACGACGGGAGTGATGATCCTGCTTATGCGTCTTGAAATGATCGGTAAGATGTTCGATGCGGGCGGAAAGCAGGGCAACCTGCACTTCCGTGGAGCCAGTGTCGTTCGGCGCGTGGCCGAAGTCAGCAATGATCTTGCCGGACTGTTCTGCGGTGAGGGACATGAGTGTCTTCCTTAAAAAAACGGGTGCGGAACTTGCGCAACGTCACCGCCCGATGACGTTGCGCAAGCTCCGACAGGTTGAATGAAAAGTCTGAATCAAGCGGGGTATTGTACCGAGGCGCAGTGGATTGCAACAAGACCATCACAATGCGCGTTAAGCGGCCGCAGGCAGATTGAAGCCCCGCAGGATGCGGATCCGCCCCTGCTCGTCACAATCCACCAACGCCAGCAGACGCCCGTCGGCGGCAAAAGCGGCCGAGCGTTCACGCGGCAGGCCGGCGGGCCAGTCGATCTGACGCCCCTGTGAGACAGCCTGGCCGGCTGTGGCGTCCAGGTGCAGCGGCGGAAGATCGGCCACTCCCGCCGCTAGCGGCAGGACCAGCTGATCGGCCGCTTCATCGCCCTGCTCGGCTGCTTCGCGCAGCTCATCCAGGGTAATCATGGCCGGGCTGCGGAAAGGTTCTACCCATAACCGGCGCAGAGCGCTCAAATGGGCGCCACAGCCGAGCTTTGCCCCCAGGTCCACCGCCAAGCTGCGGACATAGGTGCCTGAGCCGCACTCCACGTATAGCGTAAGAGTGTCCTCCGAGCGGGACACCAGCTCCAGCCGATGGACATCTACCTCCCGAGGTGGCGCCTGCACGTCTTCGCCGCGGCGCGCCTTGAGGTACAACGGCTCGCCCCCCTGCTTCAGCGCCGAATAGACCGGTGGAACCTGAACGATCCGGCCTCGCAGCGTCGCGAGGGCGTCCTCGATAGCAGCCTCGTCCAGCTCCGGAACGGGGCGCCGCTCAAGCACTTCGCCCTCGAGGTCGGCGGTGGTGGTGGTGACGCCAAGCCGGCATTCGGCGAGGTAGGCCTTGCGAGAGCCCAGCAAGTTGCCGGCGATCTTGGTGGCTTCGCCGAAGCACAGCGGCAGCAGGCCGGTGGCGAGAGGGTCCAGCGCACCGGTATGGCCGCCCTTGGCCGCGCGCAGGATGGTCATGGCGACCTGCAGCGCCTTGTTGGAACTCATGCCCAACGGCTTGTCGAGCAGCAGGATGCCGTGCAGGTCACGGGCACCGGGACGATGGCGGCGACGGCTCATGGGTACGAGTGAAGTCGAGAACGTGTAGGTTGGGGTGCAAACCCCAACATCGAGGTGCCTGTGTGCATGGCATGTTGGGATTTACACCCCAACCTGCGACTCAATCGGAATCCTGAGGCGGGTGCTCACGCAGCAATTGGTCGATGCGCTCGCCCTTGTCCACCGAGTCGTCGTACTTGAAGCGCAATTCCGGGACACGGCGCAAGCGCATGCTGCGCGAAAGGGAGCGACGGAATTCGACCGCCAGTTCGTTCAGCGCCTTCACGGCTTCTTTCGACTGCTGCGGCAGCAGCGCGGTCACCCACACCGTCGCCCAATCCAGATCTCGCGTCACTTCCACGTCCGACACGCTGCACGAAGGCAGGCCGTGGTCGCGCACAGCGGCATGCACCAGCATGCCCAACTCACGGCGGAGTTCGGCGCCTACACGGTCGGTGCGTTTGAAGTCGCGGGATGGCATGTATCGATTGATCGCAAGAGATAGAGAAACAAGGGTGCGTAGGCTGGGATGACAATCCCAGCACCACGTAAAAGCGAAGCTGGGGTTGTCATCCCAGCCTACGGGTCCCAAGCCCTCTCCCCGGAGCGAGAGGGCTTATGGCGTGAATTACAGCGTACGGGCCACTTCGATGCGCTCGAAGCACTCGATCTGGTCACCCACCTTCACGTCGTTGTACTGCTTCACGGCGATGCCGCATTCCATGCCGCCGCGGACTTCGTCCACCAGATCCTTGAAGCGGCGCAGCGATTCGAGCTCGCCCTGGAAGATCACGGTGTTGTTGCGCAACACGCGGATCGGCTTGCTGCGCTTGACCATGCCTTCCACCACCATGCAGCCGGCGACGGCGCCGAACTTGGAGCTGCGGAACACGTCACGCACCTGGGCAATGCCGATGATCTCCTCGCGCACTTCCACCCCGAGCAGACCGGAAGCGGCCTGCTTCACCTGGTCGATCACGTCATAAATGATCGAGAAGTAGCGAACGTCCAGGCCGGCCGTGTCGATCACTTTGCGTGCCGAAGCGTCGGCGCGCACGTTGAAGCCGATGATCAAGGCCTTCGAAGCGGCCGCCAGGGTGGCATCGGATTCGGTGATGCCGCCGACACCGGCCGCAATCACGTTCACCTTCACGTTTTCGTTGCCAATCTGGCTGAGCGAATCGCGCAAGGCCTGCACGGAGCCCTGTACATCGGCCTTGACCAGGATGTTGAGCGTTTGCTGTTCGGCAGCCTGGCCCATTTGCGCCATGATGTCTTCCAGGCGGTTGGCCTTGCTGACCATACGCGTCTCGCGCCGCTTCAGCTGGCGCTCCGCCGCCACTTCGCGTGCCAGGCGCTCGTCGGCCACAGCCACGAAATCGTCGCCCGCCTCCGGCACGCCGGACAAGCCCAGTACCTGCACCGGAATCGAAGGACCGGCTTCCTGCACGGTCTTGCCGGTCTCGTCGATCAGGGCGCGCATACGGCCGTATTCGATACCGCACACCACGAAGTCGCCGCGCTTGAGCGTACCCTGCTGGACCAGCACGGTCGCCACCGGACCGCGGCCGCGGTCGAGGCTCGATTCAATCACCACGCCCGAGGCCGGGCCATCCTTGACCGCCGTCAGCTCCATGATTTCAGCCTGCACCGAAATCGCGTCGAGCAGGTCGTCCACGCCCATGCCGGTCTTGGCCGACACCGGTACAAACGGCGTGTCGCCACCCCATTCTTCGGGGATCACCTCGAGATTGCCGAGGCCTTGCTTGACGTGGTCCGGATTGGCGTCGGACTTGTCCATCTTGTTGATCGCAACGATCAGCGGAACCTTGGCCGCGCGAGCATGCTGCACAGCCTCCGCAGTCTGCGGCATGACGCCGTCGTCGGCGGCCACGACCAGCACCACGATGTCGGTGGATTGCGCACCGCGCGCACGCATTGCGGTAAACGCAGCGTGACCGGGCGTGTCCAGGAAGGTGATCACGCCCTTGGGCGTGGTCACGTGATAGGCGCCGATGTGCTGGGTAATGCCGCCGGCTTCACCCGCCGCCACTTTGGTGCGACGAATGTAATCGAGCAGCGAGGTTTTGCCGTGGTCAACGTGGCCCATGATGGTGACCACCGGCGGACGCGACTCGCGCTCGCCTTCCAGCTCGACGCTCTGCGTGTGCGCAGCGAGTGCGGCTTCGGCGCCCTGCTCGCTCGCTTCGACCGCCTTGTGACCGAGTTCTTCCACCACCAGCATGGCGGTGTCGCGGTCGATGGTCTGGTTGATGGTGGCCATCACGCCCATCTTGAACAGCGCCTTGACCACTTCCGAACCCTTGACCGCCATCTTCTGCGCGAGCTCGGCGACCACGTTGGCATCGCTTACCACTACTTCGCGCACCACCGGTGCCGTGGGCTTGGAGAAGCCATGCGTGCCCGCCGACGACACATTGCTGCCACGCGCGGTTTCGCGCACGGGCGATCTGCCGCCCTTGCCGCGCTTGGAACGGCGTGCGCGATCGGCGTCGGAAAGATGCAGTTCGCCGGCGGCGAAGCGCTTGCCGCCCACCGAGTCGTCACGTTCACGGAAGTTGCCGGCACCGTGCTTCACCTTGCCACGATCCGCGCCGCTGCTCGGGGCAGGTGCCGGAGCCGGCGCGGGGGCTGGCGCAGGGGCTGCCACCACAGGTTTCTTCTCACGCTTACGCGGCTCATGGATGCGCGGCAGGATCATGCCCAGCGAGCTGGGATCGATACGCTGCACGGCCGGGGATTCGGCCACTTTTTCTTCCTCGGGTTGGATCACCGGCTCGGGGGCGCGTACCGGTTCTGGTTTTTCTTCGACAGGCTTGGCTTCCTGCTGCTGCGCCTGCTGGGCGGCCTGCGCCTCGGCGGCGGCCAGCTGTGCCGCAGCTTCCTGGCGCGCGCGCTCGGCCGCTTCGGCCTCGCGACGTGCCGCTTCTTCTTCAGCACGCAGAAGCGCTTCTTCCTGGCGCCGACGCTCGGCGGCCTCGGCGCGCTCCTGCTCTTCGTGCTCGCGCTGCTGCTGCGATTCGTGCAGCCTGCGCAAGGCTTCCTCGCGCTCGGGCTCCGCGCTCGCTTCCTCGGCGATCACACTGCGCTTGACATAGGTACGCTTGGCGCGCACTTCCACGTTGACCGTCTTGGCGCTGGATGCACCGCGGCCACCCGGGGTCGACACTTTCAGCTCGCTGATCTTGCGGCGCTTCAAGGTGATCTGCCGTGGCGAGGAATCTTCCACTTCAGTGGCCGCATCCGCCTTGCCATGGGTGCGGCGCAGGAAGCCCAGCAGTTTCACTTTCTCAGTGCTGCTGATGACCTGCTCCGGGTTCTCGAACTTCATGCCGGCCTCACCGAGCTGCGTCAGCAGCCGGTCGACGGGCATGCCCAGAACCTGGGCGAGTTGTTTGATTGTGACGTCCGACATCGTGATTCTTTCTCCGCCGTTCCCGCGCTTATCGTCCGTGCAAAAAAAGGTTCTTGCACGGCCACCGCCATCCTTGGTGGAGACCTCCTCGATCTCCCGGCGCGCCTATCCGAGACGCTGCCGCTCGCGGTTAGCCGCCCTTCTCCAGCCGCGCAATCATCGGCGCACGCGCCGCCATGATGAGCGCCGCAGCGCGCTCTTCGTCCATGCCTTCAATGTCGATCAGATCATCGACCGCGAGGTCGGCCAGATCGTCCAGCGTCACGACGCCGCGCTCAGCCAGTGCATACGCCGTCGCTTCGTCCATGCCGTCCAGTTCCTGCAATTCCTTCGACGGCTGGTGTTCGTCCAGGTTTTCCTCCACCGCCAGCGCTTCGGTCAGCAGCGAGTCGCGGGCGCGGGCGCGCAGCTCTTCGACGATGTCCTCGTCGAAGCCTTCGATGGCCAATAGCTCCGCGCTCGGCACATAGGCAATTTCCTCGACGCTGGAGAAACCTTCCTGCACCAGGATGTTGGCGATTTCCTGATCCACTTCCAGCTTGTCCATGAACAGCTGGCGGGCGGACTCCTGCTCAGCCTCGCTCTTGGCGGCGACCTGGTCCTGGGTCATCACATTGAGCTGCCAGCCGGTGAGCTTGCTGGCCAGGCGCACGTTCTGGCCGCCGCGGCCGATGGCCTGGGAAAGCTTGTCCTCGCCCACCGCGATGTCCATCGAATGCTTGTCTTCATCCATGATGATCGACTGCACTTCCGCCGGCGCCATCGCGTTGATCACGTACTGGGCTTGGTTCTCGTGCCACAGGATGATGTCCACGCGCTCGCCGTTGAGCTCGTTCGACACCGCCTGCACGCGCGAACCGCGCATGCCGATGCAGGCACCGATCGGATCGGTGCGGGTGTCATGCGCCACCACCGCGATCTTCGCGCGATCGCCGGGATCGCGGGCGCAGCCCTTGATCTCGACCAGGCCCTGGCCGACTTCCGGCACCTCAAGCTTGAACAGCTCGATCATGAATTCCGGTGCGGCGCGGGAGACGAACAACTGCGGTCCGCGCGCCTCAGACTTCACCTCGAACAGGTAGCCGCGCACGCGGTCGCCGACACGGTGTGATTCGCGCGGAATGGTCTTGTCGCGCGGAATGAAGGCTTCGGCGTTGCCACCGAGGTCGAGATAGACGTTGCCGCGCTCGACACGCTTGACGATGCCGGTTACCAGCTCGCCCACGCGATCCTTGAACGCATCCACCACCTGCTGGCGCTCGGCTTCGCGCACGCGCTGCACGATGACCTGCTTGGCGGCCTGGGCTGCAATGCGTCCGAACTCGGCGTTTTCAATCTGCTGCTCGATGAATTCGCCAATCTGGGCACCCGAGCGCTCGTCTTCGGCGTCCATCAGGCGCAGCTGGTGGAACGGGGATTCCATCTCACCGTCATCGGCGATGACTTCCCAGCGACGGAAGGTTTCGTAGTCGCCCGAGTTGCGATCGATGGCGACGCGGATATCCGGATCTTCGTCCGGATAACGTTTTTTCGCAGCCGACGCCAGCGCAGCTTCCATGGCCTGGAAGATCACCTCGCGCGACACGCCTTTTTCGTTGGCAACTGCATCAACGACCAGCAAAAGCTCTTTGCTCATTGCAACCACTCCGTGAACGCTGCTCCAGCGTTCCATCGACAGATTGACCTACATCTAACCTTGCTTTTTACCCGGCTTGCGACCGCCGGGCTTGGGCTGCGGCACGTAACCGAGCGCTGCCCAGTCCGGCACGATACGCGCGCTTTCCACCGCATCGTGCTCGAACTGAAATACCTTTCCTTCAGCTTCCAGACTGATCTGGCCGCCTTCCACCGAAGCCACCTTGCCGCGCAGGCGACGGCGGCCTTCCAGCGGTGCTTTGAGCAGCACCTTCGCCTCCTGCCCGACCACCTTGGCGAACTGCCCGGCGGTAAACAGCGGCCGGTCGATGCCTGGCGAGGACACCTCCAGCAGGTAATGGCCGGGAATGGGGTCTTCCACGTCCAACAGCGCAGAAAGCTCGCGGCTGGCCGCCTCGCAATCGTCGAGAGTGACCTCGCGCCCATCTGCGTCGATATAGACGCGCAGCGTACTCTGCCCCTGCGAAGGGCTGAATTCCACACCGATGCATTCCAGCTGGATATCCGCCAAAACCTCGGTGAAGCGTTGTGCTAGCGCCTGTGTGTCCACTCGCTCGATACCGTTGCCGGAAACAAAAAATGGGCTCGAACGGCCCATTCCCTTACCTTGCCGATGTCCCGCTCCTCCAGGACCTTTCCGCGCACTCAAGCCGGTCATCATCACCCGGCAAGGCGCACCCGCATCCTTGCGCCCAACAAAAAAGCCTCGCGAGGAGGCTTTCTTGTCCAAGAAAGATCTGGTCGCCTGCCGATTCGCGCCTGCCCTGAGGACGTTGATGCGCGCTTCCAACCGCTACAGAGTTCATGGAGTATACGGAAGCGGACGGTACAGCGCAATGATTTGTGACCCCTTTCCCATCCGCGGCGCCCTGTAGGCTGGGATGACCATCCCAGCATCGGGATCCCGCAAGGAAAGCCAGGATTGTCATCCCAGCCTACGGTACGACCTATCGTCCGCGCATAAAAAAAACCGGCGACCCTGTGGGATCGCCGGCTTTCCATCCAATGCATGGTAGCGGGGGTAGGATTCGAACCTACGACCTTCGGGTTATGAGCCCGACGAGCTGCCAGACTGCTCCACCCCGCATCAGAGTCCGAGAATATTAGCGATTTGGCCGAATTCTTGCAAGAGCATGACCGCTTTTTTTCTCGTCTGTGCGAAAAATATTTTTCAGCCCACAAACGCCTGCTTGCACCAGTTCAGCAGCGGGCCCCAATACAGCCCAAGTCCGAGCAGCACCAGCGCATTCAGCGACAACACCAGGCGCAGGGTGAAATCGGCTTGCAGACGTACTTCAGTACCAGCCTCCGGCTTGTCGAAGTACATCACCTTCACCACGCGCAGGTAGTAGTAGAGGCCGATGATCGCGAACACGGCACCCACGATTGCCAACCACAACATGCCGGCATGGATCGCGGCCTGCAGCACGAGCAGCTTGGCGAAGAATCCGAACATCGGCGGCACGCCAGCCAGCGAGAACAAGGCGAGCATCATCAGGAACGCCATCCAAGGCGCGCGCTGGTTGAGGCCTTTGAAGTCGTCGATGTTGTCGCATTCGAAGCCGGCGCGGCTGAGCGCCAGAATCACGCCGAACGCGGCGGTGGACATCAGCGCGTAGCTCACCGCGTAGAACATCGCGGCGGAATAGCCTTCGGGGCCTGCATTGACCAGGCCCAGCAGCAGGTAACCCATGTGCGAGATGGTCGAGTAGGCGAGCAGGCGCTTGAGGTTGCTCTGCACGATGGCCACCACGTTGCCGATGGCCAGCGACACTACGGCAAGCGCAGACAGCATCATTTGCCAATGATGTGCGAAGTCGCCCATGCCGGTAGCCAGCAGGCGGAACGCCATGCCGAACGCAGCGAGCTTGGAAGCCGAGCCGATGAAGGCCGTCACCGCCGTGGGCGCGCCTTCATAGACGTCCGGGATCCACATATGGAACGGCGCCACGCCTAGCTTGAACGCCACGCCGATGACCATGAACACCAGGCCGAACACCAGCAAATGCGGCATCGCGCTGTGCGCAATCGCTTCATGCAACTGGGCGAGGCCCAGCGTGCCGGTAGCGCCGTAAACCATCGACATGCCATACAAGAGCATGCCCGAGGACAGCGCACCGAGCACGAAGTACTTGATTGCCGCTTCCGAGGACAAACTGGAATCGCGGTTCAGCGCGACCAGGGCGTACGACGACAACGTCAGCAGTTCCAGCCCCAGGTAGATCATCAGCAGGTTGCCGGCCGATACCAGCAGCATCACACCGATCACCGCGAACAGCATCAGCGTGTAGAACTCACCCACGAACAGCTTGCGGTCGCGCATGTACGGCCGGCCGTAGATGAACACCAGGATGGTCGACAGGATCGCGAACAGCTTGAGGATCGCACTCAGCCCATCGCGGATGAACATGCCATTGAACGCCGTGACCGCACCTTCCGGCTGATAGCGCAACACCAGGTATCCGGTAACGATCAGCACGCCGATCGAAAGCCAATGCAGGTACACGCGCTCGTCCGGCCTCATGAAAGCGTCGGCCAGCAGGAGAATGCACGCCGCCGCCACCAGGAAGAACTCCGGCAGCATGATGAGAATGTCGTTGATATTCGGCATGGTCGTTCTCGATCAGACCTTGTGATTGGCGAGCACTTGCACGAGCTGGTTCACCGAACTGTCCATCAGGTGAGTCAGCGGCGCCGGCCAGACGCCGAGCACCAGCACCGCAGCGGCGAACGCGCCCAGCACGAACCACTCGCGGCCGTTGATGTCCTTCATTTCCGCCACGTGCGGATTGGTGACATCACCCCACAGCACGCGCTTGACCAGGTACAGCGTGTACGCCGCGCCGATGATCAGGGTGAAGGCGGCGAAGAAAGCGATCCAGGGATTGGCGCTGAAGCTGGACAGGATCACCATGAACTCGCCTACGAAGCCGCTGGTGCCCGGCAGGCCGCAGTTGGCCATGGCGAACAGCACGTAGAAGAAGCCGAACCAGGGCATCACGTTGATCACGCCGCCGTAATCCTTGATCAGGCGGGTGTGCAGGCGGTCATACAGCACGCCGATGCACGAGAACATCGCGCCCGAAACGAAGCCGTGCGAGATCATCTGCACCATCGCGCCCTGCATGCCCAGACGTGCGGCATCCGTGTTGCCCTGTTCGCGCACGAGCATGAAGGCAATGAAGACGCCCAGCGTTACGAAGCCCATGTGCGCCACGGACGAGTACGCTACCAGCTTCTTCATGTCTTCCTGCACCAGCGCCACGTAGCCGATGTAGACCACGGCGATCAGGCTGAGCAGGATCACCACCCAGGCGAACTGGTGCGAGGCATCCGGCACGATCGGCAGGCTGAAACGCAGGAAGCCGTATCCGCCGATCTTCAGCATCACCGCGGCCAGCACCACCGAACCACCGGTCGGGGCTTCGACGTGCGCATCCGGCAGCCAGGTATGCACCGGCACCATCGGCACCTTCACCGCAAAGGCGACCAGGAAAGCGAAGAACAGCCAGCTCTGCTCGGTCAGCGACAGCGGCAGGGTCGCCAGCGTATGCAAGTCCCACGAGCCCGCCTTCAGGTACAGGTAGATCAGGCCGATCAGCATGAAGATCGAACCGAAGAACGTGTAGATGAAGAACTTCAAGGTGGCGTAGACGCGGCGCGGACCACCCCAGATGCCGATGAGAATGAACATCGGGATCAGCATCGCCTCGAAGAACGCATAGAACAGCAAGGCGTCGGTGGCGCAGAACACGCCGATCATCAGGCCCTCGAGCACCAGCATGGCGGCCATGTACTGGTGCGGCTTGTCCTGGATCACCTCCCAGGCACCTACGATGACCAGGATGCCCACGAAGGTGGTCAGCAAGATCAGCGCGACGGAGATGCCGTCGACGCCGAGGCTGTAATGAACGTTGAGCGCCTCGATCCACAGATGGCTTTCGACCAGCTGCATCCCAGCCACTTCAGGGTGGTATTGCGGGATCAGGAACAGGCTGATGGCGAAGGTGAGGATGGCCATCAACAGGGAAATCCAGCGCGCCGCGTTGGGACGGCCGGAGCCTGCCAGCAACACGGGCACCGCGCCAACGATGGGCAGCCAGATCAACAGGCTGAGCAAGTGATTGAACATGGAGCTCGATTCCCTTTAGTGCCCGACCAGCCAATACCCGCCCATGAGCAGGATCAGACCGAGGATCATCGCAAACGCATAGTGATACAGATAACCGGACTGCAAGCGGCGCACGCTCGAGGCGATGCGCTGCACCAGGCTGGCCGAACCGTCGATCAGCACGCCGTCGATCACGGCGGCGTCGCCGCCCTTCCAGAACATGCGGCCCAGCGCAATGCCGCCGCGCGCGAACACGATGTAGTAGACCGCATCGAACCAGTACTTGTGCTGCAGCACGTGGTACAGCGGCTGGAACACGCGACGCACACGATCGGCGACGGACGGGTTGAACAGGTAGATGTAGGTGGTGATCAGGAACGCCAGCGCTACCAGGACGAACGGCAGGGTAGCGAACCCGGACAGCGTCTGGTGGATCGCATCGTGGAATTCATGGCCCACTTCACCAAGCACATCGTTGGCTTCGCTCACCTTGATCGCACCGCCGAACCAGCCACCAAACAGCATCGGCTTCGCCGTGAAGAAACCAACCAGCAGCGAAGGAATGGCCAGCAAGATCAGCGGTAAGGTGACCACCCACGGTGACTCCTTGGGCGTCTCATGCATGATGCCCGCTTCGTGGTGGCCGTGATCGTCACGGTGATCCACGTGGTGGCCATGGCCATGATGGTCGTCATGCACGACAGTGAAGCGCTCCTTGCCATGGAACGTCAGATACATTTGGCGAAAGGTGTAGGTCGCCGTAACGAAGACACCGGCCATTACACAGAAATAGGCGTAATGCGCGCCCCAGCGATGCGACTCGCCCACGGCCTCGATGATCGTATCCTTCGAAAAGAAGCCGGCAGTACCGGGAAACGCCACCAGCGCCAGCGAGCCGATCCACATCGTGATCCAGGTGATCGGCATGTACTTGCGCAGGCCGCCCATGTAGCGCATGTCCTGCTCATGGTGCATGGCGATGATCACCGAGCCCGCCCCCAGGAACAGCAGCGCCTTGAAGAACGCGTGCGTCATCAGATGGAACACTGCACCGGCGTAGGCAGACACGCCCAGCGCGACCGTCATGTAGCCCAGCTGCGACAGGGTGGAATACGCCACCACGCGCTTGATGTCGTTCTGCACGATTCCGATCAGGCCGGTGAACAACGCACCGGTCGCCCCGATCACCAGCACCACGCTTAGCGCGGTTTCCGACAGCTCGTACAGCGGCGACATGCGCGCCACCATGAAGATGCCGGCGGTCACCATTGTCGCGGCGTGAATCAGCGCGGAGATCGGCGTCGGGCCTTCCATTGAATCGGGCAGCCACACGTGCAGCGGCACCTGTGCGGACTTGCCCATGGCGCCGACGAACAGCAGGATGCAGATCACCGTGGCCGCATCCCAGTGGACGTTCTGGGTAAGCGTCAGCGTCTTGCCGATCAGCGTCGGCGCGCTGGAAAACGCGGTGGCGTAATCGAGCGTACCGAGAAAATACAGGATGGCAGCAATGCCGAGCAGGAAGCCGAAGTCCCCCACGCGGTTGACCAGGAACGCCTTGAGATTGGCGAAGATCGCCGTCGGGCGCTTGAACCAGAAGCCGATCAGCAGATACGACACCAGGCCCACCGCTTCCCACCCGAAGAACAGCTGCAGGAAGTTGTTGCTCATCACGAGCATCAACATCGAGAAGGTGAACAGCGAGATGTAGCTGAAGAAGCGCTGGTAGCCGTCGTCGTCCGCCATGTAGCCGATGGTGTACACGTGCACCAGCAACGACACGAAAGTGACCACGGCCATCATCATGGCGGTGAGTCGGTCGATCAGGAAGCCCACGCTGGCCGTGTATTTGCCGATTTCGAACCAGGTGTAGAGGTTGTGGTTGTAAACCGGTGCACCGCCCGCGGTGATCTGGTACAGCACGTAGAACGACAGGCCGCAGGAAATGAGCAGGCCGAGAATTGTCACGCTGTGCGCGCCGGCACGGCCGATCTGCTTGCCGAAGAAACCGGCCAGCAAGCAGCCCACCAGCGGCGCCAGTGCGATGGTCAACAGGATGGAGGAGGAAAGTTCCATGATGCTCAGCCCTTCATGCTGTCGATTTCGGCAACGTTGACCGTGCTGCGGTTACGGAACAGCAGGACCAGGATCGCTAGGCCGATGGCGGACTCCGCCGCGGCCACGGTGAGGATGAAGAACACGAAGACCTGCCCCGCCACGTCATGACTGAAGCGCGAGAAGGCCACGAAGTTGATGTTGACGGCAAGCAGCATCAGCTCGATCGCCATCAGCAGCACGATTACGTTCTTGCGGTTGATGAACAAGCCTGCCACCGAGATGCAGAACAGGATCGCGCCCAGCACGATGTAATGCGAAAGCGTAATCATGGCTTGGACTCCTGGGCCGGTGCGCTCTGGATCTCGGCCGGGCGCTCCGCCGCCATCTTGATGATGCGTACGCGGTCGCTCGCCTTGACGGCCACCTGCTCGCTGGGGTGTTGCTTGCGCGCACCGGTGCGGTGGCGCAGCGTCAATGCGACAGCGGCGATCACGCCCACGGTAAGGATCAGCGCGGCGATTTCGAACGGCAGCAGATACTGCGTATACAGCGCCATGCCCAGCCACGCGGTGTTGGACAGGCCCGCAGCAGTGGCCGGGTTCTCGCCCATCGTCTGCACATGCATCACACGTACGCCGATCAAGCCGAGCATTTCCACCAGCATCACCACCGCCACGATCAGGCCGACAGGCAGGAACTTCACGAAGCCCTCGCGGATCTTTTCCTGGTCGATGTCGAGCATCATCACCACGAACAGGAACAGCACCATCACGGCGCCGACGTAGACCACGATCAGGGCGATGGCGAGGAACTCTGCTTCAGCCAGCATCCAGATGCAGGCCGTGCTGAAGAAGGTCAGCACCAGCGCGAGTACGGCATGCACCGAATTGCGCAGCGTGATCACCGAGAGCGCAGCCGCCACGGTAACCGCGGCGAAGGCGTAGAAACAGACGAGTTGGAACAAGGACGGATCGATCATAAGTATGTCCTTAGCGGTAAGCCGCGTCCTGGGCCCGAGCCGCCGCGATTTCCGCCTCGAAGCGGTCGCCAATGGCCAACAGCTGCGGCTTGGTCACCACGTTCTCGCCGCGATGCTCGAAGTGGTACTCGTGGATGTGTGTTTCGACGATCGAGTCCACTGGGCAGCTTTCCTCGCAGAAGCCGCAGTAGATGCACTTGAACAGGTCGATGTCATAGCGCGTGGTACGGCGTTGGCCGTCGCTGGCGCGTGGCGCGGAATCGATCGTGATGGCCAGCGCCGGGCACACCGCCTCGCACAGCTTGCACGCGATGCAACGTTCCTCACCATTGGCGTAACGGCGCAACGCGTGCAGGCCGCGGAAGCGGTTGGACTTGGGGATGTGCTCCATCGGATAGCGCATCGTGTACTTCGGCAGGAACATGTACCGAAGCGTGAGCGCCATGCCTTTGACCAGCTCGATCAGCAGCAGGCTTTTGAAGTAGTTGGTAACGCGGGACATGTTTTTTCCTTAGCCTCCCGTGCCGACGTGAACCCAGCCGTAGTACTTCATGCAGCCGGCCACGAGCACCCAGACGATGCCGATGGGGATGAACACCTTCCAGCCCAGGCGCATGATCTGGTCATAGCGATAGCGCGGGAAGGTGGCACGGAACCACAGGAACAAGGTGGCGAATATGAAAACCTTGGCGGCCAGCCACAACGGACTGACAGCGCCGAGTACGGGCACGCTGGCCGGAATCGGACTCAGCCAGCCGCCGCAAAACAGGATCGCCGCCAGGAAGCTGACCAGGATCATGTTGGCGTATTCGGCCAGGAAGAACAGCGCAAACGCCGAACCTGAGTATTCCACGTGGAAGCCGGCCACGATTTCCGACTCGCCTTCCGCCACGTCGAACGGGGCGCGGTTGGTTTCGGCCACGCCAGAGATGAAGTAGACGACGAAAGCTGGCAGCAACGGCCACATGAACCAGTCAAAGACGCCCTTGTGGCCGCTCTGGGCGTTGACGATGTCAGTGAGGTTCAAGCTGCCCGCCAGCACGAGCACGCACACCAGGCACAGGCCCATGGCCAGCTCGTACGAAATCACCTGAGCCGCCGAACGCATGGCGCCAAGCAACGCGTAACGCGAATTCGAGGACCAGCCGGCGAGGATGATGCCGTACACGCCCAGCGAGGTCATCGCCAGCAAATACAGGAGGCCCGCGTTGGCATTGGACAGCACCACTTTGTCGCTGAACGGAATCACCGCCCAGGCGGCCAAGGCCGGCACCAGGCCGATCAGCGGTGCGAGGTAGTACAGCGCCTTGTTTGCATTGGTGGGAAGAATCACTTCCTTCAGCAGCAGCTTCACCACGTCGGCAAAGGCCTGCAGCAGACCGAACGGCCCCACTTTGTTGGGCCCCATGCGGACGTGCATCCAGCCGATGACCTTGCGCTCCCACCACACGTACAACGCCACCCCAATGACCAGCGGCAGCACGACGCAAACGGTGTAGAGAAGCGGCAGCAGGAGTTGATGGATAAGTTGATCCATGGGTTACGCCTTGCTCAAGGTGATGGCCGCGCCATACGGCGGCAGCGTCGCGGTCTGATCGTGCGCAGCTTCGATCCATACGGCCCCATCCGGCACCGTCGCATCGACGACCAGTGGCAGGACGACGTTCGCGAGCTTGACCTGATCGCCCGTCGTCAGACCTTGACGCTGTGCTTCGTTCGCATTCATGCGAACCGCCGCGACCCGGTTGAGCGGGTGCGCCTGCAGCGAGTCCGCGCGGCGGACCACCGCATCGCTGCGGTAGATCGGCCAAGTAGCGAGACGGCTCAGACCCTGCACTGGCTTGCGTTCACTCAAGCCCTGCACGACGCTTGCCTTGCGTTCGGCCATGCCATCGCGCAGACCGGCGATGTCATCGAACTCAAAGCCGGAAAGCTTCATCAGGCCGCCGAGCGCACGTAGCACTTTCCAGCCCGCCCGTGCTTCAGCCGGAGCCTTGGCGCCAGCTTCAACGCGTTGCGGCATACCGTCGACGTTGACCAGCGTGCCGGCGATCTCCGGCAGCAAGCCGATCGGCAGGATCACGTCTGCCACGTCACGCAACGCCGCATTGGCGAAGGCACTGAAGGCAACGATGTGCTGTGCGCCGCCCAGGGCATTGGCGACCGCCGCACCATCGGCGAAGTCGTGCGGGAATTCCAGGCCGTACAGCAAATAAGCCTTGCGCGGCTGCGCGAGCATGGCCTGGGCGTTCAAGCCGCCATTGCCCGGCAACACACCGGCCTTGGCCAGACCCACAGCGTTGGCGCCAACCGGCAGCTCGTTATAGGCGGCACCGGTAGCCTCGGCGATGAAACGCGCCACCGCACGCAACCACGAAGCTTGCGGGTGAGTGACGGCCGCTTCGCCGAGAATGACTACGGCGTGACCGGACTTCAGCGATGCGACAGCCTCGCGCGCCTTGTCGGTCAGCTGCAGCGGGGCCAGCGATTCGCTGGAAATGAAACCCGGCTGTGCCGCACCAGCCTCGATCGCTGCCTTGGCCAGCACCAGCAGCGAGTCGACCAAGTAGTGCGGCGGCACCACGGCCTCGCCGGCCAGGTTGTAGTTGAAGTTGAATTCCGCGGGATTGACGGCGTAGACCTTGGCACCCTTCTTCACCGCCTGGTGGATGCGGTGGTTGAGCAGCGGCATTTCGTGACGCAGGTCGGAACCGACCAGCAGCGCCGCCTTGACCTTGTCCACGTCCGCCACCGGCATGGCAAAGGCCCGTGCCGCGGCATTGTCGGCGAAGTCGAGCTGACGCAGGCGATGGTCGATATGGGCACTGCCCATGCCCTGGGCGAGGCGCACCAGCAGGTCGCCCTCCTCGCTGGTCGTGGCCGGATGCACCAGCACGCCGAGCTCGCTTCCCGGAACGCCCTTCAGCGCTTTGGCGGCAACCGCAAGCGCGTCGTCCCAGGTGGTCTTCTGCCACTGGCCGTTGCGTTTCACTTCCGGCGCATGCACTCGATCGTCCGCATACAGGCCTGCATAGCTGTAGCGGTCGCGGTCGGACAGCCAGCATTCGTTGATGGCTTCGTTGTCGCGCGGCACCGTGCGCAGCACTTCACTGCGGCGCGTGTGCAGCCACAGGTTGGAGCCGAGTGCATCGTGATAGGCCACGGACGGCTTGGCGACGAGTTCCCAGGCGCGTGCCTTGAACTGGAACGGCTTGTTGGTGAGTGCACCGACCGGGCATACGTCGATGACGTTGCCGGAGAGTTCCGTTTCCAGCGCCTTGCCGATGTAGGTGCCGATCTGCAGATTCTCGCCGCGACTCATGCCGCCGAGCTCATAGGTACCGGCAATTTCGCTGGTGAAGCGCACGCAGCGCGTGCACTGGATGCAGCGGGTCATTTCCGTAGCGACCAGAGAACCGAGGTTCTCGTCGGCGATGGTGCGCTTGCGCTCGGTATAACGCGAAACGCTGCGGCCGTAACCGAGCGCGACGTCCTGCAGTTCGCACTCGCCGCCCTGGTCGCAGATCGGGCAGTCGAGCGGATGGTTGATCAGCAGGAATTCCATCACGTCGCGCTGGAACTTCAACGCCTTTTCCGAGCGCGTGACCACCTTCATGCCCTCGGACACCGGGGTGGCGCAGGCCGGCTGTGGCTTGGGCATCATGCGACCGCCCATTTCCACATCCACCAGGCACATGCGGCAATTGGCGGCGATCGGCAATTTGCGGTGATAGCAGAAGCGCGGAATGGCGATGCCGACGTTGTCGGCCGCCTCGATGATCATGGCGCCCTTGCGGATCTGCGTGGGCTTGCCATCGATCTCGATGTTCACCAGATCGGGCGCGGTATTGGCTGGCTGCGCACTCATGCAGCAACTCCACGGGTTTCGGCGAGACGGTCCTCGGTCATCGAGTGGCCGTGCTGCACGTAGTATTCGAATTCATGCCAGAACTTGGCGAGGAAGCCCTGCACCGGCCACGCGGCGGCTTCGCCGAAAGCACAGATGGTGTGGCCTTCGATCTGGCCCGCGATGGCCTTCAGGCGATGCAGATCGTCCAGCGTGCCCTTGCCTTCCACGATGCGGGTCAGCACGCGATGCATCCAGCCGGTGCCTTCGCGGCACGGGGTGCACTGGCCGCAGGATTCGGCGTGATAGAACTGCGAGATGCGATGGCAGGCCTTCACCATGCAGGTGGTCTCGTCCATCACGATGACCGCGCCCGAACCCAGACCCGAACCGGCCTTCTGCAGGCAGTCGTAATCCATGGTCGCGGCCATCATTTCCTCGGCGTTGAGCACCTTCATCGAGGAGCCACCGGGAATCACGGCCTTGAGCTTGTTGCCGTTACGCACGCCGCCGGCCATCTCGAGCAGGTCCTTGAACGGCGTTCCGAGACGGATCTCGAAATTGCCCGGCTGGTTGACGTGGCCGGACACCGAGAAAATCTTCGGACCGCCGTTGTTCGGCTTGCCGAGGTTCAAGAACCATTCGGCGCCGTTGCGCAGGATCGCCGGCACCGAAGCATACGTTTCGGTGTTGTTGATCGTGGTGGGCTTGCCGTACAGGCCGAAATTGGCCGGGAACGGCGGTTTGAAGCGCGGCTGGCCCTTCTTGCCTTCCAGCGATTCCATCAGCGCGGTTTCTTCACCGCAAATGTAGGCGCCGGCGCCGAGCGCACCGTAGATGTCAACGTCGATGCCGCTGCCCTGGATGTTCTTGCCGAGCAGGCCGGCTGCATAGGCTTCCTTCAGCGCCTCTTCGAAATGCTCGAAGGGCTCGTGATGGAATTCGCCGCGCAGGTAGTTGTAGGCGACCGTCGAACCGGTCGCGTAGCAGGCGATCGCCAGGCCTTCGATCACCGAATGCGGGTTGTAGCGCAGGATGTCTCGGTCCTTCGCGGTACCGGGTTCCGACTCGTCGGAGTTGCAGAGGATGTACTTCTGCATGTTGCCCTTGGGCATGAAGGACCACTTCAGGCCGGTCGGAAAGCCTGCGCCGCCACGGCCGCGCAGATTGCTGTTCTTGACGATCTCCACGATCGACGCGGGATCGGGCTTTTCGGCGAGGATCTTCCTCCACGCCTTGTAGCCATCCACCTGCTGGTAGCTGTCCATCGCCCACGGCTTGTCGAAATGCAGCGTGGTGTAGACGACCTGGTGTTCCTGGGGTGCGGGTCCGACTGCCATAGTGCCCTGCCCTTACTTCAAGCCATCGAGGATCACATCGACTTTTTCGGTCGTGAGACGCTCGTGGTAATGGCCATTGACCGTCATCGCCGGCGCATACACGCAGGCAGCGATGCACTCTTCTTCTTTCTTCAGATACACGCGGCCGTCCGGCGTGCTTTCACCTGCCTTGATGCCGAGCTTTTTCTCACAATGGCGCAGCAGGTCTTCGCCGCCGTTGAGCCAGCACGAGATGTTGGTGCAGATCGCAACGTTGTTGCGTCCGACCGGCCTGGTTTCCAGCATCGAGTAGAAGCTGGAGACCTCGTAGGCCCACACGGCGGGCACGTCGATGTACTTGGCGACCGCGGTGATGAGCTCATCGGTGAGATAACCGTGGTTCTGTTCCTGCGCGGCGAACAGCGCCTGGATCAGCGCGGAGCGCTTGCGATCCGGCGGGAACTTGCCCAGCCAGTGATCGATGTGATGGCGCGTGTGCTCGTCGAGCACGACGAGCGGATCGATGTGCTTGACCTGCTCGTAATTTCCGGTGGCTTTCATGTGTGCTTATCCTCTTACGCTCAGCGATCGACTTCGCCGAACACGAGGTCATAGGTGCCGATCACCGCCACCGCGTCGGCCAGCATGTGGCCGCGTACGAGGACGTCCATCGACGAGAGATGCGCAAAACCTGGCGCACGCAGGTGCACGCGGAACGGCTTGTTGGCACCGTCGGAAACCAGATAGCAGCCAAATTCGCCCTTCGGCGCTTCGACTGCGCTATAGGTCTCGCCGGCCGGTACGCCATAGCCTTCGGTGAACAGCTTGAAGTGGTGGATCAGCGCTTCCATGTCTTCCTTCATGGCCTCGCGCTTGGGCGGCGCGACCTTGAAGTTCTCCACCATCACCGGGCCGGGGTTGGCGCGCAGCCAATCCACGCATTGCTTGATGATGCGGTTGGACTGGCGCATTTCCTCGATGCGCACCAGGTAACGGTCGTAGCAGTCGCCGTTGACGCCCACCGGGATGTCGAAATCGACGTCGGCGTACTTGGCGTACGGCTGCTTCTTGCGCAGATCCCAGGCGATCCCCGAACCACGCAGCATCACGCCCGTCATGCCCCACTGCTGGGCCATTTCCGGCGATACCACGCCGATACCGACGGTACGCTGCTTCCAGATGCGGTTGTCGGTGAGCAGCTCTTCGTATTCGTCGACCTTCTTGGAGAAGTCCGCGGTGAAGGCGTCGAGGAAGTCGAGCATGGAACCTTCGCGCCAGGCATTGAGGCGCTGCAGATCCTTGCCTTTGTGCCAGGGCGACTCGCGGTACTGCGACATCTTCCCCGGCAGGTCGCGGTAGACGCCGCCCGGCCGATAGTACGTGGCATGCATGCGCGCGCCGGAGACTGCCTCGTAGCAGTCCATCAGCTCTTCGCGCTCGCGGAAGGCGTACAGGAACACCGCCATCGCACCCAGGTCGAGCGCGTTCGAGCCCACCCACATCAGATGATTGAGGATACGGGTGATCTCGTCGAACATCGTGCGGATGTACTGCGCACGAATCGGCGCCTCGATCCCCAGCAGGGTTTCAATGGCGCGCACATAGGCGTGCTCGTTGCACATCATCGACACATAGTCGAGACGATCCATGTAGCCGATCGACTGGTTGAACGGCTTGGACTCGGCCAGCTTCTCGGTGCCGCGATGTAGCAGGCCGATGTGCGGATCGGCGCGCACCACGGTTTCGCCGTCCATTTCCAGCACCAAACGCAGCACGCCGTGCGCGGCAGGATGCTGCGGACCGAAGTTCATCGTGTAATTGCGGATTTCTTGGCTCGACATGCTCAGTTCTCCCGCCAGTGGTCCGCGGCTTCCGCCTTCGCTTGAATCAGGTCGGCGTCATCGCGGATCACGCGCGGCACCAGCACGCGCGGCTCGATCGATACGGGTTCGTAGATCACGCGCTTGAGCTCGGGGTCGTAGCGCACTTCCACGTTGCCGATCAACGGGAAGTCCTTGCGGAACGGATGCCCGACGAAACCGTAGTCGGTAAGGATGCGGCGCAGATCTGGATGCCCTTCGTAGAGGATGCCGAACAGGTCGAAGGATTCGCGCTCGAACCAGTTCACGCCCGGCCAGATGCCGGTAAGCGAGGGCACCACCGGCAGGTCGTTGTCGGCGCAGAACACGCGCACGCGCAGGCGCTGATTGAGCTCGATCGACAGCAGGTGGAACACCGAGGCATAGCGGTTGGGAATCGACACATCGCGCGGGCGATCAGCCCAAGTGAAGCGGCCGACCGCCTCGCCTTCCACGCCGCGCGAGAAACCATTGCCGGATACGTCGGTGGTATCCCATTCGGTCTGGCCGTAGCCGAGGTAATCGACGCCGCACAGGTCGACCAGTTCGCCGAAGCGAAAACCGGCTTCGTCGCGCAGTGAAGTCGCCACGGACAGCAGATGCTGCGCATCGACCTCGGCCGTGGCCTGGCCGTTGGCGACCGTGATTTTCAGCAGATCGCCGAATCGCGCGGCGAGCCGCTCGACCAGCGAGTTGTTTTGCAATTCGCTCATGACTGACGGCGCCTTTTAGGAACGCGCGATGGTGCTGGTACGACGAATCTTCTTCTGCAATTGCAGGATGCCGTGGATCAGTGCTTCGGCCGTGGGCGGGCAGCCCGGCACGTAGATGTCCACCGGCACGATGCGATCGCAGCCGCGTACAACGGAATACGAGTAGTGATAGTAGCCGCCGCCGTTGGCGCAGCTTCCCATGGAGATCACCCACTTCGGGTCCGGCATCTGGTCGTAGACCTTGCGCAGCGCTGGCGCCATCTTGTTGACCAGGGTGCCGGCTACGATCATCACGTCGGACTGGCGCGGACTCGGGCGGAACACCACGCCGTAGCGGTCCAGGTCAAGGCGCGCGGCGCCGGCATGCATCATTTCCACGGCGCAGCAGGCAAGTCCGAAGGTCATCGGCCACATCGAACCGGTGCGCGCCCAGTTCATCAGGGCATCGACCGAGGTCGTGACGAAGCCGCGCTGCATGACGGGATTGTCGCCGGCCGGACGCAGGATGTCGTCCACCAGGTTCAACGGCTGCGGGTTGTGCATCACCCGGTCAATGGAGGAGATCACTCCCATTCCAGTGCTCCCTTCTTCCATACGTAGGCAAAACCGACCACCAGCAGCAAAAGGAACAGCGCCATTTCAATCAGCGCGACGATGCCGATGTGCTGGAACACCACCGCCCAGGGAAACAGGAAGGCGATTTCCAGATCGAAAATGATGAAAAGGATGGCGAGCAGGTAATAGCGCACGTCGAATTGCATGCGCGCATCCTCGAATGCCTCGAAGCCGCACTCGTACGGCGAAAGCTTCTCCGACTCCGGACGACGCGGGCCTGCCAGCAGGCCGATGATCAGGAGGACGACACCCAGCCCTGTGGCAACGCCTAGGAACAGGAGAACGGGCCAATATTCGGCGAGCACGGTTCAAATACCTCCGCACCACATGAGTGCATCAGCGGCCGTTGGGGCAAACGGTCCGGAAGTTCAAATCAGCGGGCGGTCCAGCACTGTGAATCCAGAGGCGGGCGCTCGACGATCCTCGGGACGGGCCCGAGAATCACGACATTGTATCAGCGGGCACGGGTAGGCCGACAAGCCTTGTGTGGTGCAGTATGGGCCGTTTCTTGCATTTGGAGCCTGTTTCATCCAAACAAGCTTTGTTTCTTGCAACAGGCGATTGTCGCCATGGCGCTCAATATCTCCGCGCAGGCGCACGCCCGCCCCCTTGGGCAACGCTTTTTGTGCGAGCAGGCGGGGGTATCGGTTTCGATTGAACAGGACTGCTACATGGTCTGCGTAGCGCGCTCGGAATTGAGCACGCCCGCCAGCAGGGCCTCGATGCGGCTGCGTGCCGCTTCGCCGTCGGACGAATCGTTGAATTGCACGCCGATGCCGGCCGTGCGATTGCCCTGCGCGCCGATCGGGGTGATCCACACCACCTTGCCAGCCACCGACAAGCGCTCGCTTTCGTCGATCAGGCTGATCAGCAGCACTACTTCGTCACCCAGCGAATAGCGCTGGGCGGTGGGTGCGAACAGGCCGCCGTGCTTCAGGAACGGCATGTACGAGTTGTACAGCGAAGCCGTGTCCTTGAACTTCAGCGAGATGATGCCCTGACGGGCGGCGACCGGGTTCATGCCTGCTCCCCTGACTACAGCACTGGCGGTGAGTGGTGGAGGTACATCCTAACCATGCAACTTGATGCACGCAAAGACGTGTAGCGCAGAGTGAGCGCCATGCCCGTAAGTATCCATAACGAACACCAGCAACTCCGCCCCCACCCCTCGGGGGAGGCACAGTTGCCGGCAGCGAGCAGTCCTTCAGGCCTCCCACCAGCCCCAGCGGTCAAAAATCCAGGGCGAGCGCCAGTCCAGGTGCAGCTTCACGAAAGCCTGCCCTGCCTCCGGCCGTTCCAGCCGCCACGTTCCGCGGGCATCGCGCGCCACCGGCGCCTCCGGCCATGGCCAATCGCGTACGCCAGACGACGTCGCCACCAGCAGCCGCAGCCATGGTCGTAGCAGCGTAGGCGGCCGCCAGGGCAGACGCCCCTCTTCTGCCCCACCCTCTACGCGTATGTAGCGTTCCGGACCATCCGCCAGGCGCAGTATCCGCCGTCCGCTCAGCGCCATCTGGGTGCGGTGCTCGGCGAGCGCCGCCAGCTTGCGTTGACGCTGCTCGGCCGTGGCTTCCAGCGAGATCGGACAACCGGGCTCTTGGGCGGCACCATGTACGGGATAGGCGAGCAGCTTGGGCTCCGGCTCCATCCCTATCATGGCGAGCCGGCACAGCACATGGGCCGCACCATGGTCAGGATGGCTATCCCGCAGCGCCGGCACGGCAACGAGGCTGGGCCGGAATGCCTCGGCGGCCGCGCGGATCGACTCGACCGTACCGGCCGCATCGTCTCGCAGCCGGTGGGTCACTTCCATATCGCGCCACCCCAACGGCTGCAGCGCGGCCGCCGGCACACCCAGACACCCCAGCGCATGCATCACCTCTTCACGCCGCCGGGTGCCCCAGGCGCGACGCGACGCATCGTCGATGAACAAGCGTCGCTGTAGGTAACGCTGCGGCCAGGGATTATTGTCGCCGTCGGTCAGCAACAGAATCCGGACTTCGCCACCTGCGGCCAGCACTTGCTGGAGCAACACCCCGCAACCAAGCGTCTCATCGTCCGGATGCGGCGCCACCACCAACAGCCGGGATTGCGCAGGAACGGGCCATCCCCGCATCAGCGCCAGCGCCCCAGCAGCTCCAGCAGCAACAAGTCGCCACGCAGCGGGCCACGCAGCGCCTCGCGCGCACGGTTGGCGGTGTCGTACCAGGCCATCAGTCCTTCGCTGTCCAGGGTGCTGGACAGCGGCGCGGATTGCGCGGATGCGCGCGCGCGCATTTCATCGGCAACCGCCTGGGCGGCGAACCACAGGCGCTGCTCAGGCGCATCTTCCAGCCAGCGCTTGCTCACGGCCATGGAGTCACCGCGCCCAGAGGCCAGCGCGGCAAGATCCTTGCGGACTTCCTGGCGCTGAGCCAGCGAGCCCTGTTCCGCCCATAGCCGCGCAAGACCGGGATTGCCGCTCGCCGCGGCGAGCGCAGCTTCGGCATCGCGTACCCCGACCTCCTGCAACCAGGCCAGAGACGCTTCACGCCCGGGCAACTGGAATTCGATCCGCTGGCAACGGCTGCGGATCGTCGCCGGCATCCGCCATGGCGCGTCGGCCACCAGCACAAGCATGGTTTGCGAAGCAGGTTCTTCCAGCGTTTTCAGCAGGGCGTTCGCGGCTGCGTGATTCATCGCATCAGCCGGATCGATGCTCGCGATCTGCCAGCCGCCGAACTGACTGGCGGTAGCCAGCCGCGCCGAGAGTTCGCGGATCTGATCCACCACGATGTCCTGACGCTGCACGCCGTCCTTGCGCAAACCGTAGCTCAGCGCGACGTAGTCCGGATGCGTGCCGGCGTTCAACAAAAGACAGCTGCGGCAAGTGCCGCAGGCATCACCTTCATGCGGTTGCTGGCAAAGCAGGCCACGCACGAAGCGGCGCAGGAAATCGCGCTTGCCCAGGCCTTGCGGGCCACACAACAGCAACGCGTGCGGCAGGGCATCACGCTGGCGGCGCGACTGCAGACGTGCCCAATGTTCAACCTGCCAGGAGGGGATACTCATCAGCCAGCCTCGAACAGATGCGCCGTCGCCGCGATGGCTGCTTTCAACACCCGGTCCTGCGGCAGACTGGCATCGATCACACGAAAACGTTGCGGCTCCGCCTGCGCGCGTTCGCGGTAGGTTTGGCGAACGCGCTCGAAAAACGCATCGGCTTCTGTCTCGATGCGATCCGCTGCTCCGCGGCGCGCGGCGCGCGCGCGCCCGGTCGACACCGGCAGATCAAGCAACAAGGTGAGGTCAGGCTTTACGCCATCACATGCCCAGCCCTCCAATTGGGCAATGCGCTCGATCGGCTGGCCGCGTCCACCACCCTGGTACGCATAGCTGGCATCCACGTAGCGATCGCACAACACCCACTGCCCTGCCTCCAGCGCCGGCACGATGCGTTCGCGCACCAATTGCGCGCGCGAAGCGAACATCAGCAGCAATTCGCTTTCTGCGCCGATGGCGGCATGGGCCGGATCAAGCACGAGCGAACGGATCGCCTCGCCCAGCGGCGTGCCGCCCGGCTCGCGCGTCTGCAGCAGGTTCACGCCTTGCTGCATCAAATGCGCATGCAAACCGGCGAGCAAGGTGCTCTTGCCCGCGCCTTCGCCGCCTTCCAACGAAATGAAACGTCCGCGCCGGCTCATGGGCAATGCTTCAGCTGGTAGCAGGCGACATTGCGGTTCTGTTCTTCCAGCGTGCTGGCGAACGCATGCGTGCCGTTGCCGCGCGCCACGAAGTACAGCTCATCCCCGGCGGCCGGATGCAAGGCCGCTGCGATCGCCGGCTTGCCAGGCATGGCAATCGGCGTAGGCGGCAAGCCGGGCCGCGTATAAGTGTTGAACGGCGTGTCGGTAGTCAAGTCGCTTTTGTGGATGCTGCCCGCGTAACTGCTGCCCATGCCGTAGATCACGGAAGGATCGGTCTGCAGCAGCATGTTCTTCTGCAGGCGGCGGACAAAGACGCCGGCAACGCGCGGACGTTCGTCGGCCCGGCCGGTTTCCTTTTCGACGATGGAGGCGAGAATCAAGGCATCGTAAGGCGTAGCCAATGGCACGCCCGGATCGCGTTGCGACCACAATGCCGCCAGCGTCCTGTTCATGGCTTCGTGTGCGCGACGCAGGACATCCAGATCGCTGTCGCCTTTTACGTAGGCATAGGTTTCCGGCAGGAAACGTCCTTCCGGCTTTTCGTCCGGCGCGCCGATCCTGCGCATGATGGCCGCATCATCCAAAACAGCGGTTTCGTGCTTCAGTTTGTCGGCCTTGGCCAGAGCCTGCAAGACGTCGCGAAAGGTCCAGCCATCGACGATGGTGACATTGCGCTGCATCACCCTGCCTTGCGCCATGGCATTGAGCAGCTCCGTCGGCGTGATGCCAGGCGTGATGGCGTACTCACCGGCATGCAATTGGCCGGCCACGTGCATTTTCTCCGCCAACAGACGCCAGTACACAGGAGCGAACGTGGTCAGGCCTTGTGCACGCAACTGGTGCACGATGTCCTTGAAGCTGGTGCCGCGCCCGATGTCGACGCTCTCGCCCGATGCGTTGGCGCGCAATGGCGTCACGGCGAAACGCGTGAAGTTGAGCCAGAACCAGCCCGCGACGACAGCGAACGCCAGCAATAGGATTACCAGCAGCGCGCGCCGCGATACGCGCCCCCGTTGTGTATCGCCAAGACTCATGCCTGCTCCATTGCAAACCCCAAGCCGAGCCAATGCTGCTGCATCGCTCGAACGACCGGACCGGGAGCGTACACGGTATCGCCCACCGCCTGAACCGGCAGGATGCCGCGAACGCTGGAGCTGAGGAAGAGCTCGGAAGCACGCAAAGTTTCGTGCAGCGGCAAGTCCCGCACCTGGCACGCCGGAAAGGCTTCCAGCAGCTCCGCCCGGGCCACCCCGGCCACCCCGCAACGATCCAGCGCCGGCGTCACCGACACGCCATCGACGACAGCGAAAAGATTCGCCGCGGTGGCCGAAATAGCGTGCCCATGGCTATCACACAGCAAGCCCTCGCCGATGGCGGGATCGTTCCATTCGGCCCGCGCCAGCACCTGCTCCAGGCGATTGAGGTGCTTGATGCCGGCGAGTAGCGGCTGGTCCGCCAGCAAGGTGCGGCAGCGGTGCAGCCGGATACCGCCGGTAAAGAGTTCGCGGGAGATCGCGGGCATGGGAAAAGCCGCAACGATACGGGTTGGCGCAGCAAACACGGGCGGCGCGTAACCTCGCTCACCCAGGCCGCGCGTCAAGGTAATGCGTAGGACGAATCGCGCCTGCCCGCTACCGACCTGCTGCGCCTCCTGCCACAGCCCTTCGGCATCCGGCATGGGAATGCGCAAGCGCTCGCAGCCAGCAGCCAATCGCTGCATATGCCTGGCCCACAACGGCGCCTTGCCAAATTCGAAGCGAATCGTCTCGAACAAGCCATCGCCATAGCTCAAGCCGCGATCGAGCGCCGAGACGCTGTCGCACGGCTGGCCATTGACCAGCATCATCAGCCGGCCACCCCCAAGGCACGCAGCACGCCGCGTGCCTTGGCGCGCGTTTCATCCAGCTCCTTGTCCGCATCGGAGTCCGCCACGATGCCGGCGCCCGCGCGCAGGCTGACTTCACGGCCATTGAGGCTCAGCGTGCGGATCAGGATATTCAGGTCCAGGTCGCCGTTGCGGTCGAGATAGCCCAGCGCACCGGTGTAGGCACCGCGTGGCGCATCCTCCAGGGCCGCGATGATTTCCATGCAGCGCACCTTGGGACAACCGGTGATGGTGCCGCCTGGAAACGTCGCTGCAATCACCTGGCCCGGGGTAACCCCTTCACGCAATCGTCCGCGCACGTTTGAAACGATGTGGTGCACGTGCGCGTAGCTTTCCACCACCATCAGCTCGTTCACTTCCACCGTGCCAGGTTTGCACACGCGTCCCAGATCGTTGCGCTCCAGGTCGATCAGCATCACATGTTCGGCGCGCTCCTTCGGATGCGCGGTGAGTTCGCGGATGCGTGCAAGTTCGTCATCGCCGGCCACGCGAGGACGCGTACCGGCGATCGGCCGCGTTTGAGCCAGACCGCGGCGCGCTTCGACCAGCCGTTCCGGCGACGAACTGACCACGGCCCAATCCTTCTGCTGCAACAATCCGGCGAACGGCGCCGGATTGGCGCGCCGCAAGGCGGCATACAGGCTGGCCGCAGCCGGAGCCTGGGCAAAACGCGCCCGCCACGCCCGTGAAAGATTGGCCTGAAACAGATCGCCGGCGTGGAGATGTTCATGCACGCGAGCCACGCCATCGAGAAAGCGCTGAGGCGCATCTTCTTCGATCGCTTCCGGAACCGCGAGCGGCGCTATCTCGGGCATGGCGCAAAGATCGGCTTCCATCGCGTCGAGCAACGCGTCCTGTCCAGTTTCCGCGATCAGGATGGTGCGCTCGCGCAGATGGTCGACGATGATGGCCGCCGGACAGCGCACGGCCAGCGCCACCGGCAGCTGCTGCGACGCAGGCAGGCGCAACGTCGGTTCGATTTCTGCCGCCAGCTCATACGCCAGCAGCAGCACCCAGCCACCGTGGAACGGAAGTCCGTCATCGGCGCCGTGTGGCAAACATTCCATGCGCCACGCTGCGTCAAGCGATTCGAGAAATCGTCCGGCATGCACGCGCCCGTCCGGCTCGTGTACGAGGCCATCAGACGTCAACGTGAGCGTGGATTGCGGAAAAGCGAACAGGATGTCGTAACGCGCGTGTGCATTCGCGCGCGTCACACTCTCCAGCAAGGCCGGATAGCGCTCCGGAAAGGCAGCGGCCGGCGCGAGCAAGTCGCGCCGGCCGGTAAAACTGCGAACGATGCCGCTCACGCGATACGTCAGATACGGCGGAAAGCAAGCGTACCGTTGGTGCCGCCGAAACCGAACGAGTTGGAGATGGCAAGATCGATCTTCGCTTCGCGTGCGGTATGCGGCACGAAATCCAGATCGCAGCCCTCGCCCGGCTCGTCGAGGTTGATGGTGGGGGGCAGCACCTGGTCGCGCATGGCGAGAATGGTGAAGATCGCTTCCACACCGCCCGCGGCACCCAGCAAGTGGCCGGTGGTGGACTTGGTGGAGCTCATCGCCAGCTTGTACGCGTGGTCGCCGAATACGCTCTTGGCTGCCAGCACTTCACCCAGGTCGCCTAGCGGCGTGGAGGTGCCGTGGGCGTTGATGTACTGCACGTCGGTGGGGTTGATGCCGCCATCGTGCAGGGCTGCAACCATGCAGCGCGCCGCACCCTCGCCACCCTCGCTGGGCGCGGTAATGTGGTACGCATCGCCGCTCATGCCGAAGCCGACCAGTTCGCAGTAGATGTTCGCACCACGCGCCTTGGCCTGTTCGTACTCCTCCAGCACCAGCACGCCGGCGCCGTCGGACAGCACGAAACCGTCGCGAGCCTTGTCCCACGGACGGCTCGCCTTGGTCGGCTCGTCGTTGCGGGTGGACATGGCCTTGGCCGAGCAGAAGCCCGCCATGGCGGTACCGGTGGTCGCGAATTCGGCGCCGCCGGCCAGCATCACGTCAGCGTCGCCGTATTGAATCATGCGTGCGGCCAGACCGATGTTGTGCGCCCCGGTGGTGCAAGCGGTGACGCAGGCGATGTTCGGCCCCTTCAGGCCAAACATGATCGACAGGTGTCCCGACACCATGTTGATGATCGAGCTGGGCACGAAGAACGGCGACACGCGGCGCGGCCCCTTTTCATGCAGTTCGATCGAGGTGTCTTCGATGGTGTTCAAGCCGCCGATGCCCGCGGCGACCGCCACGCCAATGCGCGGTGCGTTCGCCTCCGTCACTTCCAGCCCGGAATCGCGCAAGGCTTGCGTGCCCGCAGCAATGCCGTAGTGGATGAACGGATCCATCTTCTTGATTTCTTTGGGCGCAATCCACTGCGCCGGATCGAAATCGCGCACCTGGCCGGCAATGCGCGTGGCATATGCCGTAGCGTCGAAGTGCGTAACCGGGCCAATGCCGCTGACGCCCTTGAGGATGTTGTTCCAGGCGGTGGCGATGTCGTTGCCAACCGGCGAGATGATGCCCATGCCGGTCACTACCACACGTCGTTTGCTCATGGATCGAATTCCTAACTGGTTCGGGAAGGATCAGCCACAAGGCTTTGCCTCCGTACTCGCTATGCGTGCCGATCCTGCACACCATACGGGATCGGACGTTACAAATTGCAGAAACGAAAACTGCGCCTAGATGGCGCAGCTTCCCGTTTCGCTACGTGGATGCACGGGACGTGAGTGTGCGTCGCCCCGCCACGCGGATTATTCCTTGGTGTGGGCCTTGATGTAATCGACGGCCTGCTGCACGGTGGTGATCTTTTCGGCTTCCTCGTCGGGAATTTCGGTTTCGAATTCCTCTTCGAGCGCCATCACCAGTTCGACCGTGTCCAGCGAATCCGCGCCCAGATCGTCTACGAACGAAGAGTTCGAGTTGACCTCGTCTTCCTTCACGCCAAGCTGCTCGACGACGATTTTCTTGACGCGTTCTTCGATGGTGCTCATGTTGCCTTTGCCTCCCAAGGGGAAATTAGTCCGTTTGCCGGGTTTCCTCCGGCAAAGTCTGCGGCATTGTAGTGGCTAAGCCGCGAAGCCGCCAATTATGCCAGGAATACCAGCCGGCGCGGGTTCCACTCGCCGTGAAGCGGCCGATTGTCACCCAAAACGGCTCCCGTGACGACTTTTTTTGTCTTCAGCGAGTTTCAAACGGGCAAACCGCGCCCGGTAACGTCTTTTTTCAGACCCGGCCGCCTGGCTCAGGGCATGTACATGCCGCCATTCACGTGCAAGGTCTCGCCGGTGATGTAGGCGGCGGCCGGCGAAGCCAGGAAGCCCACGGCCTTGGCGATGTCGCTCGCCTCGCCAAGCCGACCCAGCGCGATCTGGCCCAGCAAGGCCTGCTTGGACTCCTCCGGCAGGCCACGGGTCATGTCGGTATCGATGAAACCCGGCGCCACCACGTTGACGGTAATGCCGCGCGAACCGATCTCGCGCGCCAGCGACTTGGAAAACGCGATGATGCCTGCCTTCGCCGCGGCGTAATTGGACTGCCCCGGATTGCCGGTAAGCCCGATCACCGAAGCGATCGAAATGATGCGGCCTTTGCGCGCCTTCATCATGCCGCGCATCACTGCCTTGGACAGGCGATACACCGAGGTGAGATTGGTATCCAGGATGGCCTGCCAGTCTTCGTCGCGCATGCGCATCAGCAACTGGTCGCGCGTGATGCCGGCGTTATTGACCAGGATCGACACCGCACCATGCTGCTTGGCGATGTCGTCGATCAGCGCATCGACGGAAGCTCCTTCGGTGACATTCAGCACACGTCCCCGTCCACCCTGCGGGGCAAGCCGCGCCTCGATCGCCGCAGCGCCGGTTTCCGTGGTGGCGGTACCGATGACGGTGGCACCCATGTTGGCCAATTCTTCGGCAATGGCTGCGCCAATGCCGCGACTGGCGCCAGTGACCAGTGCGATTTCACCCTGCAGTGTGCTCATGCTAGCTGTCCTTCGGAGAGGCTGGATTCGAAGATGGAAAAAACTTCAGGACCACTCGCTGCGCACGGCATCGAGTTCGGCAGGCGTACCGATGGCGCGGGCTTCCACGCTCTTGTCGATACGCTTGATCAGCCCGGCCAGCACTTTGCCAGGACCGCATTCGGCGATGCGCGTGGCGCCGCCTGCAACCAGTGTCTGCACGCATTGGGTCCAGCGCACAGGCAGATATAGCTGGCGCTGCAAGGCGCCACGAATCTCTTCCACTGAAGCGTAACTGCGCGCCTCTGCGTTCTGCACGACCGGAATGGCCGGCAACAGCCATGCGATGGAAGCCATGCGCGTTCCCAGCTCGTCGGCCGCTTCGCGCATCAGCGCGGTATGCGAAGGCACCGATACGGCCAGCTTCACCGCCTTCTTGATGCCTTGCTCGGCCAGCTTCGCCAGCGCGCGGTCCACCGCCTCGGCGTGACCGGCAATCACCAGCTGGCCCGGCGAGTTGTAGTTGGCCGGCGCCACCACTTGCCCTTGCGCAGCTTCTTCACATGCGGCCGCAATTTGTGCTTCGTCGCCGCCGAGTATCGCGGCCATCGCACCCACGCCCGCCGGTACTGCAGCCTGCATCAGACGACCACGTTCAGCCACCAGCGCCGCAGCGTCGTGCAGCGACAAGGCGCCGGCGCAAACCAGTGCGCTGTATTCGCCCAGGCTATGCCCGGACAACTGCGCAGGACGCGCGCCGCCAAGCTTCTGCCATACGCACCACACCGCCACACTGGCCGCAAGCAAGGCAGGCTGGGTGTTCTCGGTGCGATTGAGCTGGTCTTCGGGCCCTTGCTGAGCCAGCGTCCACAGATCGATGCCGGCACCTTGCGAGGCCTCGTCGAACGTGGCTTTCACCTCGCCGTGGGCGGCGGCCAACTCGGCCAGCATGCCGACCGATTGCGAGCCCTGGCCCGGGAAAACGAAAGCGAGCGATGCGGACGCTTGAGTCATGAACAGGTGCGATCCATCAGGAAAAACGAAATGGTGCCATCAATACACGACGTACGCAGCCGTACATAGGTTGGGATGCAAGACCAACCTATGTACGGCTGTCATTCCCGCGTAAGCGGGAAACCATTCTGCTTTTGCGCAGGTCAAAATGGGTTCCCGCTTGCGCGGGAATGATGGTTCTTATTCCCACTTTCGTGGGAATGACGTTCTTAGTAGCGCAGCAACGCGGAGGCCCAGGTAAAGCCGCCGCCAAACGCTTCCAGCAGCAGGTTCTGCCCACGCCGCACCTTGCCCGAACGCACGGCGAAATCCAGCGCCAGCGGCACGGAGCCGGCCGAGGTATTGGCATGCTTGTCCACGGTGACGATCACCTGCTCCATCGGCATGCCCAAACGCTTCGCCGTGGCTTCGATGATGCGCAGGTTGGCCTGATGCGGAATCAGCCAATCCAGTTGCGCGGCTTCCATGTTGGCAGCCTTGAGCGTTTCCTCGACCAGCGCATCGAGCGTCTTCACCGCCACCTTGAACACTTCACGGCCGGACATGCGAATGTGCACGCCGTGATTGGGCTCGTCGTCCTTGAAACCAACCGAGACGCCGACCGGATTCCAGAGCAGTTCCTTGTAGCCGCCATCCGCATGCAGGCAGGTGGCATAGATGCCAGGCTCGCTGGAAGCTTCCAGCACCACCGCACCGGCGCCGTCACCGAACAGCACACAGGTTTCGCGCTCTTCCCAGCGAACCATGCGGGTCAGGGTTTCGGCGCCGATCACCAGCACCTTCTTCGACTGCCCGCTGCGGATGAACTTGTCCGCCACGCCCAAGGCGTAGACAAAACCCGAGCAGGCCGCATTCACGTCGAACGCGGCGCAACCGTTGGCACCGAGACGGTGCTGCACCAGGCACGCGGTAGAAGGAAAAATAATGTCGGGCGTGGTGGTGCCCAGCACGATCAGGTCGATTTCCGACGCTTTGACGCCGGCGGCCTCGAGCGCGCGCTGCGCAGCCAACGTGGACAGATCCCCCGTGGTTTCGCCTTCGGCGGCGACGTGGCGCTGGCGAATACCGGTGCGTTCGCGTATCCATTCGTCGCTGGTGTCGACGAATTTCTCGAGATCGGCATTGGTAAGAACACGCTCCGGCAAGGCGCTGCCGGTGCCGACGATGCGGGAGTAGATCTGGGTCATGGATTATCCATCAGCGGGCAAGGTGCCTGATGCCATCCGCCCGGCGGGTGACCATAAAACACCAAGACTGCAACGTTACGTTGCCGCGACTGCCGGTTCAATAGCCGTCAACGCGTAGCAGAACGCAAAGCGGCGCGTCACCGCGCCGCCTTGCGAACGAAACCAAGGATTTCGATGGATCAGTCTTCGTCTGCCACCGCAACGTTGGTGTCGATCACCTTCTTGCCGCGGTAGTAACCATCGGCCGTCACATGGTGACGACGATGCACTTCGCCGCTGGTCGGATCGGTGGCCAGCTGCACGGTGCTGAGCTTGTCGTGCGAGCGACGCATGCCGCGGGTGGACGGGGTCTTGCGGCTCTTTTGAACGGCCATGATGGTTTCTCCAGCTAAATCATTTGTTCTTGAGTTCGCGCAATACCGCGAACGGGTTATCGGGGCGCTCCTCGGCAGGAATCGCTTCCGCCGGCGGGCGTGTGACTTCTTCGGGCACCGCGCTGTCCGGATTGACCGGTACCAGCGGCAACGCCAACAACAGTTCGTCCTCGATCACATCGACCGGGTTCAGCTTGTCGTCCTCGCCCACCAGCAGGGGCTCGTACCCGGCCGGAAGCGCGGCTTCCTCGCGCTCGGAACGGATCAGGCCCAGGCGGGTATCCACCGCCACAGGCATGACGAACGGCTCGAGCGTGCGCTGGCAGAGCAGCCACAAGGGCGCCTGGACGCGAACCTCGATGTAGGCGGTGCCGAACTCGTCCCGACCGAAGTCGAGCTGGTACTGGGCCAAACCTGCATCATCCGCCAGTGCCTCGCTCAGACGAGACATTGCGGCGATGGGCAGTGACCCCTGGAACGAACGCCGCGCGGAAACCATGCGCCAAGCGTCCACGGACTCTGGCAGTGTCGCGGACATATCCGTGAAATAGTAAGTTTCCCGGGTGGTTAAGTCAACCGCGTCAGACCTCACATCTACCCGTCGGGGCTTTGCCTGAACCAGGCGTCTGCGGCAGACTGAGGTACATCTTAAGCCTTAAGCCTACTCTCCTTGGATATTTCCCTCACGCTCGGCCTGGCTACCTTGCTGATTCTGCTGGCCATCGCCATTGCAGGGGCCATGCTGCTGCGCCGACAGAGCCGGCGTAACGCCAGCCTCAGCCGATTGCTGGAACTGGCCGATCGAGTGGAAGCCGACCTGAAATCCTGCCGGGCAAGGCTCAAGCAGGCCCATGCTGTAATGTCGGTAAATCCGGATCTGCCGGCCGCCAGCGAGCAGGAGGCGGCACACGCGGTGGATGCCGGCCTACGTGCCCTGCTGCAGCACCGCATCTGGATCCGCGACCACGCCCCCACCGCTAGCCAGGGCGAGCTGGACGCCGCCGCCCGCGCCATGGACAACACCCGCGACCGGTTGCGTCCCTTGCTGCAGGCTCTGGGGGATGCGCAAGACGAGCTGGATACAGCCATGCGCGAGCATATCCGCCAGGATTCCCATTTGTGACGCCCCAACGCCGGCTGGTGCTCGGCTCAACCTCCCGTTACCGCGCCGAACTGCTGAGGCGGCTCGGCCTGCATTTCGAGCAACGAGCGCCCGGCACCATCGAAGCCGAACTGGCAGGGGAAGCACCCGCCGAACGTGCCATGCGGCTAGCCACGGCCAAGGCTGTCGACGCCGGCACGGGCCTGACCAACACCCTGGTGATCGGTTCCGACCAAGTCGCCGAGCTCGACGGCCTGCTGCTGGAAAAACCCGGCACCCAGGCACGCGCCCAAGAGCAGTTGAGTGCCTGCTCCGGACATACGGTCTGCTTTCACACGGCATTGTGCGTGTTCGATACAGCCAGCGGGCAACACCGTACGCATCTGGATCTTACGCGTGTGCATTTCCGTTATCTCACGCAGGAAGAAATCTGCCGTTATATCGCGCACGAACAGCCCTTGGACTGCGCCGGCAGTTTCAAGTGCGAAGGACTCGGCATCAGTCTGTTCGAGCGCATCGAGAACAGTGACCCCACCGCGCTGATTGGCTTGCCGTTGATTGCGCTGGCGCGATTGTTGCGAGAAGCGGGACTCAATCTGCCCTAAGGCGCAGGCTATGGATGTAACCGCGCCTGGCGATGCAATCCTCCGGATGGCTTTCGTGTAGCACAGGCGCAACCTGCCCGCGATAGAACGCGACGCTCTTGCGCCCTTCGAACCGACTTAAGCGCTGCACCGGCTGAAGGTTGTCAATGCTCGCGCACAGCGAACCGAGCCATGCCTCGCGCTCGCTTCCGCGCGCTGCGAATTCGTCGACCACCAGCAAAATCGAGGCCCCGGGATGCTTGCGGCGTAGCGCAGTCTCGTCCCTTTCCCAAATCGCCACCTGGGGAGCGCGCCCGTATTTCACGTTGAGCGGGTTGTTGAGCGTATAGATCTCGCGCCTGCCGTCGAACTGGAAATCGAGTTCCGCCGCCATCATGAAATTGTCCGCCACCAGCAACGCCGGTCGTGCGGCGAGCTGCGCTTTTGCTATATCGGCGCTTTCTCGCCACCCGACGAAGGCGGTCGGCACGATACGCGCCGCGCCAAGCGATTGCGCCGTACCCGGATACACGGCCAGCGCCAGATAAATCAATCCTGCCGCTTGCATCAGCAAGGCAAGCATCGCGCCGCCAACCGCCATCACGCGCCACCGGCGAACACTTGCCGATCCATTCAATAACGCAGGCAACGCGGCAAGCAAAGGCAGATAGCCGGGCAATGGCCAATGCACTCGAAAACGTTCGTTGTCGGCAAACAATCCCGCCACGAAATAGACCACGATGAAAGTAAGCGACAACAGGGCAATGACATCCCATGGCCCGCCGCAGCCACGTCGACGCCAACTTTGCCAGGCAGCCCACAGCAGGCACACATACAACAGCGGCGTACAGGTCACAGCCTGTTCCACCGGCTGCACCAGCGCATCGGCATGAAAGCGCCATGGATTGCGTTCGATCAACTGAAAGCTGATGCCCGCACCGTGCTGCTGCCAGTTGGAAACCAGCAAGGGCACCAGCCCGGAGGCCGCAACGGCCATCGCCAGCCAAAAACCGGGACGTCGCCATTGCACCCGCCCGCGCGGCGTCAACACACAAAGCAGAAAACCGGCAAGCACGTACATTGCCGCGCGATAGTGACTCATCCAGCAGACCGCGAGTGCGGCGCCGAGCAGCAGCCAATCACCCAGGCGATCCTCGTCCATTGCACGCAGCAGCGTGAACATGGCTAATGCGCCTGCCAGTGTGAGCGGCACGTCCGGCATCGCCAGCACCCCCAGGCTGCCGGCCAGCGGCAGGCACAGGCACAGCAGGCCAGCCTGCCAACCGGTACGTGCATCGAACGCGCGGCGGGCAAACCCTACGAGCAGCCAAGGCAATGCGCTTCCCAGCAGCAGGAACGGCCAGCGCATGCCCCACAGGCCATGCCCCGCCACCCTCTCGCCCAGGTGTATCAGGCAGGCCGTCAGCGGCGGCAGGTCGGTGTAACCCCAGGCAAGGTGACGGCTTTCCTGCCAGTAGAACGCTTCGTCGCCAAACGGCTGGAGGGTCGAGACGAGCAGCAGCTTCAGCAGGGACAGGCCAACGAACCCTGTGACGAAAGCCGCTCGCCAGCGTGCGACGCCGACGACTACACTGGCGTCGCCCATCTTATCCGTCCCCGGTTTCCACAAACTCATGTCCGCCATCACTCCGCTTCGTGATGAAAACCTGCAAAAGCGCCTCTACGCCGCTATCGCCCAGGTCAATAAAGTGCTGCTCGGCAAGGCGCGCCAGGTCAAGCTGGCCTTCACCTGCCTGGTCGCAGGCGGCCATCTGTTGCTGGAAGACGTACCCGGTGTAGGCAAGACCACCTTGGCGCATGCGCTGGCGGCCAGTTTTGCCCTGGAATTCCAGAGAGTTCAGTTCACCAGCGACCTGCTGCCCTCGGACATTATCGGGGTCAGCATGTACGAGCGCGAGACGGGTCAGTTCCGCTTCCATCCGGGACCGATCTTTGCCGGCCTGCTGCTGGCCGACGAAATCAATCGCGCTACGCCGAAAACCCAAAGTGCCTTGCTGGAAGCGATGGCCGAGGGACAAGTGACCGTGGATGGCCAGACCCATACCCTGCCCGATCCGTTCTTCGTGGTGGCCACGCAGAATCCGCTGGATCTCGCCGGCACCTTCCCGCTGCCCGATTCGCAGCTCGATCGTTTCATGTTGCGCATCTCGCTCGATTACCCCGACGCCAATGCCGAGCGCGAACTGCTCACCGGCAGCGATCGGCGCGACTTGCTCACTCAGCTCATGCCACAGCTGGATGCTGCGAGTCTTGCTGCCTTGAATCGGCAATCGAAAACCATTACCGCCAGTCCCGCGCTGCTGGATTATCTTCAAGCCCTGTTGGCGGCGAGCCGCCGCCACCCGGAAATCCGGGTCGGGCTCTCGCCACGTGCCGGCCTTTCGTTGCTGGCCTCGGCGCGTGCATGGGCCATGCTCAGCAATCGCGGCCACGTGCTGCCCGAAGACCTGCAAGCGCTATTCGTTCCGCTTGCCGCGCATCGGCTGGTCGCCTCGCGCGGCGCCAGTGGCGAGACTCTGGCGCGCACCTTGTTGAACGAAGTGGCGGTCGACTGAGGGTCGCTGCCATGCAAGCGCAATGGGAGCGCCTGCGGCTATGGGCCGAACGGCGCCTGCCGGCCCTGACCGAGCACCGCCGCCGGGAAGTCCTGCCGATCGAGCTGCACCGCCGGCGCATCTATATCATGCCTACCGGTTTTGGCCTGGCCTTCACCTTGTTGCTGCTGGTGATGCTGGTCGGCAGCCTCAATTACTCGAACAACGCGGCGTTGTTGCTGACGTGCCTGCTCGGTGCGGCCACATCGATCAGCATGCTGGTGGCGTTCCGCAGCTTGAACGGCTTGCGAATTCGCGGTGTGCGAGGCGGTCACGCCACGGCGGGGGAGCCCATCGACGTCACCTTCGATTTCGAAGCCAAACATTTGCGCCAGGCTCTGCGGCTGGATATCGCCCAGCTCGTGCATGCCTTCGACGTGGAGGGTCGTGCCGACGTCACCGTCAGCCTCCCGACCGAGTACCGAGGATGGCTCTCGGTACCGCGCCTGCGCATCTGGACGACCTGGCCGATGGGGCTGTTTCGCGCTTGGAGCTGGGTGAACCCCCAATACGCGGTACTGGTGTGGCCGCGACCGGAAATCAGCGGTCCCGGTCCGACCTTGCCTTTCGAAGACAACCGCAGGCAGCGCCTGCATTTTGGCGAAGACCTCGCTTCGCTGCGCGATTACCGCAATGGCGACTCCATCCGCCACGTGGCGTGGAAGGCCAGCGCGCGGCATGAAAACCTGCTGGTGAAAGACTACGAACAACCCGTGGCCCAACAGGAATGGCGGCTGGATTGGCGTCATCTGCAAGGCCTGGACCATGAAGCGCGCATCGCACGCCTCGCCCGCTGGCTGGGCGAAGCCTTGGCGCAAGGACGGCAATGGAGCCTGTGGCTGCCCAACGAAGTGATCGGCATAGGTAACGGACCGTCGCACTACACGCGCTGCATGAGCGCACTGGCGCTGCTGCCATGACCGGCTGGTGGAAAGCAAAGCATCCCGTGCACGAGCGGATCACCGAACGCAGCTTCGACTTGCTCAGCTTGACCACGGCCTTTGTGCTGGCCGTGCACGCAGGGCATGTGCCGATCTGGCTGACCCTCGTGTTTTGCGGGGCGCTGATATTGCGCTGGTGGCAGCGCCGATATCGTCCGGGCAGTGTGCCCGGATGGCTGAAGGTACCGATGCTGGCGATGCTGGTCGGTGCTGTCGTGCTCGATTACGGCAACCTGTTCGGGCGTGAACCCGGCTCGGCGCTCGCCGCGGGCCTGCTGGTGTTGAAACTCAGCGAAACCGAAGCTCCCCGCGACGCACGGGTGGCAGCGGCGTTTGCCTGCTTCTTGTTGATGGCGGCGCTGCTGTTCGGTCAAGGCATGCTGGCGACCTCCGTGGTCGCACTGGGGCTGCTGCCCGCACTGACCACCTGGCGTTCGCTCGAACCCACGCAAGCTTCGCCCAGCTTGCCGCGCCAGCTCGCACCAGCCCTCGGTTTGCTGGCTGCATCGCTGCCTTTGGCGCTGACTGCTTTCGTGCTGGTGCCGCGATTGAGCTCGCCTCTTTGGGGCACCAACGGCCCGTCCTCCGCAAAAACCGGGCTCAGCGATCACATGTCGCCCAGCGACTTCAACGAACTGCTCGTCGACGACACCGCTGCGATGCGCGTGAGCTTCGACGGTACGCCGCCGCCGCAAGGGCAGCGCTATTTCCGCGCCTTCGTGATGTGGGATTACGACGGCCGGGATTGGAACCGGTCCGAGCAATTGGAGGGCACGCAGATACCGGTCGAGGCAACCCGCACGATCCGCTATCGCATCAGCCTGGAACCCACTCACCAACGCGTGCTCCCTGTACTAGACGTGCCGCTCGACGCCCCCCCGCAGTCACAGGCGCGTACGGACGGCGAAATCTTTGCCGACAAGCCCGTCGACGAGGTACGGGAGTACGAGCTTCGCTCGGCGTTGAACTACCGCTTCGAGCCAAGCCTGGATCCCGTCACACGCTTGCGTGCCTTGCAACTGCCTGATGGCTTCGATCCGCGCACGCGCGCACTCGCCGGGCAATGGCGCCAACGCTACGGCCATGACAACGTCGCGATCATCCAGGCCGCCTTGGCCATGTTCCATGACGGCGGCTTCAGCTATACCTTGTTGCCGGCCCCGCTGGGACGCAATGCGGTGGATGATTTCCTGTTCAACACGCGCGAAGGCTTCTGCGAGCACTACGCGTCCGGTTTTACCGTGTTGATGCGCGCCGCAGGCATTCCCACGCGCGTGGTCACCGGCTTCCAGGGCGGCTTCTGGAACCAGATGGGCCAGTACCTGCTGGTGCGCAACGCAGATGCACATGCCTGGAGCGAAGTGTGGCTGGAGGGGCGCGGCTGGGTGCGCGTGGACCCCACCGCGGCGATACGCCCGCAGCGCATTACGCAGGGCGCGGCCGGTGCCGCCGGCAACCAGCTCCCCTGGTACCAGTCAGGCCTGCTGGAATCGATGCGCAACCATTGGGACATCGTCAACCGATGGTGGAACCAAAGCGTTATCGGTTTTGACGCTCTACGCCAACGCGGACTGCTGACACCGTTTGGCATTCGTGAGGCGGACGTCAGCCTGCTGACCAAGCTGCTGGTGATCGCCATGACGGTGTTCGGAGCAGCCGGCTTGGCGTGGGCGTTATGGCGTCGGCCGGAAGGTGACCCCGCCCTCGCGGCACTGCGCTCATTGGAACGCAAGCTGGCGCACGCCGGGGTCGCTCGCCGGCGCAGCGAAGGGCCACAGCACTACCTTCGCCGCGCAGCCAGATCATTGCCCGGCCAACGTGCGGAACTGGAGTCTTTGATGAGGTGCTATATCGAGCTGCGCTACGCCACTGCCGAACCGTCCACTGAATCTTTGCGCTCTTTCCGATTAGCCATACGGAATTTCCACCCGCGTCGCGTGGTCTAAGCGTGGCGCTTTCGATGTAGCATGCATCCGCCCAAGATGGAGAAACACACCATGTCTCCCCTGTACCGAATTCTCAGCCTCGCAGCGCTTTCCGCCGCGTTGGCCGCGTGCGCCACGGTGCCGCAGCCGCTGCAGGGCAACTTCGCTCCCATCACCACGGCAAGCGTCCAGCAAGGCAGCACCGCCAATGGCACGCAGGTTCGCTGGGGCGGCGACATCATCAGCACCGAACCCGGCCAGAATGCCACCTGCTTCTATGTATTGAGCCGCCCGCTCGACGATGAAGCGCGCCCGGTCACCGACAATAACAACAGCAACAACCAGGGCCGCTTCGTCGCTTGCCGTCCCGGCTTCTACGATCCGGAAGTCTTCAAGCCGGGCCGGGAAATCACCGTGACCGGTGCCGTCCAGGGCACGGTCAGCCGCAAGGTCGGCGATTACGACTACGCTTATCCGCGCGTCGAAGCCAATGTGGTCTACCTGTGGCCGAAGCGCCCGGTAGTGGTGGGCTATCCGTACGGCCCGGGCTGGTACGACCCGTTCTGGGGGCCCTACTGGGGTCCGGGTCCGTATTGGGGACCTTACTGGGGTGGCTGGGGCGGTTGGTACGCGCCGCCGCCGGTGATCGTGGTTCGCCACCGCTGATAGCCTTGCAGCCTCACAAAAAAAGCCGGCCCACGCCGGCTTTTTTATGTCGATGATCGTTACGAATCAGCCCGGCGGCCAATGCATGCGACGGCCGGCCAGCAGATGCAAATGCAGATGGAATACCGTCTGCCCGCCATGCTCATTGCAGTTGACCACCACGCGGTAACCATCCTTGCCGAAACCTTGGGCTTTGGCGTATTCGGCGGCGGCAAGCATCAGCTTGCCAAGCAGCTCCGCATCGGCCGGCGTTGCTTCGTTCAACGTGGCCAGCGCGCGCTTGGGCACGAACAGCACGTGCACCGGCGCTTGCGGGTTGAGATCGTTGAACGCCATCACGTCATCGTTTTCGTAGACGATTTCGGCCGGAATCTCGCGCCGGACGATCTTGCCGAAAATGGTGTCACCCATGTGCGTTTCTCCCTAATGAGCTGAAGGACCCTCTGATCTATTCCACGGATTGCCGGCTGCCGAACGCATGCGCCAGCGTGCCGCGATCCACGTATTCCAGTTCACCACCCAGCGGCACCCCGTGCGCGAGGCGCGTCGGGCGGATGCCGGCAGCGCGTGCGAGCTGCGCCAGATAATGGGCAGTGGCTTCGCCCTCCACCGTTGGATTGGTGGCCAGAATCAGTTCTTCCACTTCGCCTTCGGCGAGGCGCTCGCTCAGCAATCCCAGGCCCAGTTCCTCCGGCCCCAAGCCATCCAGCGGCGACAGGCGCCCCATCAGCACGAAGTACTGGCCGCGGAAGCCGGTGGCCTGCTCGATCGCTGCAAGATCGGTCGGCGACTCCACCACGCACAGCACCTGCCGGTCGCGGCTGCTGCTCGCGCAAAGGGCGCACACCGGCGTTTCGCTGAAATTGCGGCAGCGCGTGCAATGCCCGATTTTCTGCATCGCCTGCTGCAGCACATCGGCGAGCTTCAGCCCGCGCTCGCGTTCGCGCTCCAGCAGATGGAACGCCATGCGCTGCGCGCTCTTGCCGCCGACACCGGGAAGGCAACGCAGGGCTTCGATAAGTTCGTTGAGGAGGGGAGATGAACTCATGAGTTTTTACTCCCCCTCCCATCCTTAAGGAGAGGGATCGCGTCGTTAGAACGGCATCTTGAACCCGGCCGGCAGATTCATGCCGGCCGTAATGCCGCCGAGTTTGTTCTTGCTGGCCTCGGCCACTTTGTTCACCGCATCGTTGATCGCGGCAGCCACCAGGTCTTCAGCCATTTCCGGATCGTCGCCGAACAGCTTTCGATCGATCTGCACGCGGCGTACTTCGTGCGCGCCGGTCATCACAACGCTAACCAGGCCGCCACCGGAAGTGCCGGTGACTTCAAGCTTGGCGATTTCTTCCTGCGCGCGCTTCATGTCTTCCTGCATGCGCTGCGCCTGCTGCATCAGCTGGCCAAGTTGTCCTCTCATGACGTGTACTCCAAAGCTCTAGGATTCAATGGGTTTGATGGATTGCGGCAGTACGCGCGCGCCGAACTCACGCTTCAGCGCCTGCACCAGCGGATCGCCTTCGATCGATGCCTCGGCGGCCGATTGCGCCGCACCGCGCGCTTCCGCGGCACGTGCAGCGGGCGTATGCACCGCGCCTTGGCTGTCCTCGACGAAGCGCAAGCGGATCGGCTCACCCATCGCCTCGCTCAGCCGATCGGCGATCTGGCTAACGATCGGCTCCACCGCCAGATGCATATGCGTAGGCTGCAGCGCAAGCACCAGGGTCTGCCCTTCCCTCCCGCGCAGCGCCGAGTTCTGCGCGAGCTGGCCGAGCGGGCCGCGCAGCTCGGCGCGGTGGATCAGTGACTCCCAATCGGGCAGGCCGCCAGGACTGGCAATACGCTGCTGCGGTGCCGCCAGAGGCGCCACTGCAGCGATATTTTCGCGCATTGATGCAGGTGGCGCCGAATGAGGAGGCGTTGCGGGTCGCGCGTTTTGCGCAGGCGCTGCAGCAGGCGCGGATGGTGGTACGACAGGGGGGCGGGGCGGCGTAGCGGGTCGCTGCCCGCCGGAGCTTGGCACGGACGTAGCGTCGTCGCCCGGGCGAAATGCCAGCATGCGCAGCAAAGCCATCTCAAAACCGGTGCGCGTATCCGGCGCAAGCGCCAGATCGCGGCGTCCGGAGGTGGCGATCTGGTAATACAGCTGCACGTCCTCAGGCGTCATGCGCTCGGCCAGGTCCGTCAATGCCGGGTCGTCGCCGTCGTTCTGATCGAGCCGGTAGCCAGGCACGAGCTGCAGCAGCTGAATGCGATGCAGGGCCGCGGCGAGGTCGTCCAGCACACTGCCGAAATCCGGCGAGAACGAAGCGATGCGTGCGCATTCATTCATCAGCGCTTGTCCGTCACCTGTCGCCAGCGCGCCGAGCAAGCCAAGCACCTGGCCCTTTTCGACGCTGCCGAGCATCGCTCGCACATCATCGGCCTTCAGTACCCCACCGCCGTAGGCGATCGCCTGGTCCAGCAGCGACAAGCCGTCACGCAACGAACCATCCGCCGCCCGCGACAGTTCCGCGATCGCCTGGTCGTCGAAGTCAATGTGCTCGGCGCCCAGGATGTGGCGCATCTGCCCGGCAATCTGATTCGGCAACAAGCGCTTGAGGTTGAAGCGCAGGCAGCGCGACAACACGGTCACCGGCAGCTTCTGTGGATCGGTGGTTGCCAGCAAGAACTTCACGTGCGGAGGCGGCTCTTCCAGCGTCTTCAACAAAGCGTTGAAGGCAGGCTTGGAGAGCATGTGCACCTCGTCCACCAGGTAGACCTTGAAACGCCCGCGCGCGGGCGCGTACTGGGCGTTCTCGATCACCTCGCGCACGTCGTCCACGCCGGTATTGCTGGCGGCGTCGATTTCCAGCAAGTCGACGAAGCGGCCTGCGTCGACCGCTGTGCATACGGCGCATTCACCGCAAGGATCGGCCGATTCGCCGCGCTCGCAGTTCAGCGACTTGGCGAAGATGCGTGCGATGGTGGTCTTGCCGACGCCACGCGTGCCCGTGAACAGATAGGCGTGATGCATACGCCCGCTGTCCAGGGCATTGGTGAGTGCGCGTACGACATGCTCCTGACCGACTAGTTCGGCGAACTTGCGGGGGCGCCACTTGCGCGCGAGTACCTGATAGGACATGCCTTAACGCTGTTTGGGCCTAAACACCGATTGTGCCAAGTCCGGGCCAGCAAGTCATGCGAGGCGGGCAGACCGGGCCATAAGGATCGAGGATAGCTCCCCCTTAAAGGCGGCGGCCCCGCCAGCCACACCCCGGCACCCGAATCATTCGCTACCGTTGCTTCCTTCCGGACCTGGCGGGGTTTGCGAACTATCGTCGCGGGGGGACCGACGGGGCCACCATAGGGTGGGCATCGAAGCCCTGAAACTGGTGCTTGACCTGCTTATTTACAAGTTGCAGCCAGCTTCAATGAATGAACTGGCGGAGAGGGCGGGATTCGAACCCGCGATACGGGGATAAGCCGTATACACACTTTCCAGGCGTGCTCCTTCAACCACTCGGACACCTCTCCGCACGCGGTAAAACCGCTTTGCCGCTACAAGACCGGCAAAGAAGCGGAAGCATACCGGCTAGCCTGGACTCAGACAAGAGAGTGTTTCAGCCGGCATCGGCTTTCGGCAGGCAGGGCGCGGTCAAATCCAGCCGCGCCCCGGCCCGCGCAACGCGATAACCACGCGCCGCCAAAGCATCCCCGTCCGCCTTGCTACCGTAGTGGTACAGCACCAACCGCTCTCGCAGCCCCTCGTCATATTCGCGCTCGATATCGTCGATGCCCGTGTGCGAAGGATTCCCCACCAGACCGCAATCGTGCGCGATCAGCTCCTGCCCGCCCGCGTAGTGCATCAGCACCTCGGGGATGGGACGGGTATCGCCGGTGAACGCGAAGCTGCCCTTGAGGCCCAAGCCGAACGAAGTGCCCGGACGATGATGCCGCGTGGCAAATACGTCGAACCAGCAACCCTCCAGCCAAAATCCCCGCGAGCACGGCACCAGCCGGAACGCCTCCCAATAATTCACGCCGCCCTCGGCCAGCACGCCGGGATAGTCGCCCACCCGCGTCTGCAGCCATGGCACCAGCGCAGCGTGCGCGAATACGCGCGAATTTCCGCGCCGTGCGTCATCAAACCACACTCGGGTGAAAAGGCGCTCCAGCCCCCCTACGTGATCCATGTGCGTATGCGTAATGTAGAGATTGCGAGGTGGTTCGCCATAGGCGGCGAAATAGCGGTCCAGCGTATCAGGGCCACAGTCGATCAGCAGCAGTGGCTTGCCATCCCGCTCCAGCACCACCGACGAGGAACCCAACTCCACCGCATGCGCGGCGCCGGTGCCGAGAAAATGCAGATGCCAACTCATGCGCTCAGTATCCGCTCGTAGCCATCCATGAGGGGAGTCCAGGTTGCCTGATCAAACACCGCCTCGCCCCCTTCCGCCGCCCCCAGCTTGAACAACGACCGGCGCAGGCGCTGCAGATTCGCCATACGCCAGCCTTGTTCCGGTACACGTATGCAGCCGCGATCGAAATCCACCAGATAAAGCCCTGCGGGGGAGATCAGCACATTGTGCGCATTGAGATCGGCATGCCACACGCCCGCGCGATGAAAACGCGCCACCAGCGTGCCCACGGCTTGCGCAAGCTCGGCATCCAGACGGCCTTGGGCCAGGCTTTGGGCCAGCGTGTGCGTATTGGCAAGACGCCGTGTGATCAGGTCGGCCCGGTAATAAAGCCCGACACGCCGATAGCGCGCTGCCACCACCTGCGGAACCGGCAATTGCAGTTGGGTCATTGCCTGCAGCAAACGAAATTCCCGGAAGCTGCGCGTGCGGTCCACGCCGATCCACAGGTAACGATCCCCCATCCATCTCGCCACCATGCCGCCGCGGCGGTAATGGCGCAGGACGCATTCACCGGCCGGCGTATGGATGACGGCGACGCCACCGCGGCCACCGGATTGTGTGCTGAGCGCTCCCTGTCGATGCCAATGCCCGGCATCGAACCATGAGCTGTCGACTTGTGGCGACACAGTGGCGTCGAACAGAATCGCATCTTCGGCGTCTTGGCGCAGTTGCTCGTGCATCGGTGCTACGGCAGCCCTGTATTAAGTCAATCCTAAGCGATTCTACATGTCCGCTCCTGCTTCCATCTGCCTGCTGCGCACGTCAGCCATCGGCGACGTCACCCATGTGGTCCCCCTGGTCCATACGCTGCGGCGTGCCTGGCCGCAGGCCGAGCTGACCTGGATCATCGGCAAGCTGGAACGCAAGCTGGTCGGCGACCTGCCCGGCGTGGACTTCGTTACCTTCAACAAAGGCGCCGGCTGGGCCGGCATGCGCGAGGTACATGCCGCTCTGAAAGGACGGCGCTTCGATGCGCTGCTGCAAATGCAAGTTGCCTTGCGCTCCAACCTGCTGAGCCTGGGGATCAAGGCCGAACGCCGCATCGGCTACGACCATGCCCGCGCCAAGGACCTGCACAGCCTGGTGATCAACGAACGCATCCCGGCACGCAGCGGCGAACACGTGCTACAGGCCATTGGCAGTTTTTGTGAACCGCTGGGCCTGAAACAGGCCGAGGTACGCTGGGATATTCCGATCCCCGAAGAAGCCCATGCGTGGGCCGCGCAGCAATGGCCCAATGACAAGCCGGTGCTGCTGGTCAGCCCCACCTCCAGCCATGCACTGCGCAACTGGCGCCCCGAGCGTTACGCCACGGTCATGGATCATGCCGATGCTGAAGGCTGGCTCAGCGTGCTGATCGGCGGCCCTTCCCCGGCGGAACGCGGCATGGCCGACGCCATCCTCGCTCGGTGCAAACACCCCCCGCTCGACCTCACCGGCAAGGACACGCTCAAGAAACTGATGGCCATGTTCTGCCGGGCGCAGCTGCTGCTGACGCCCGACTCTGGCCCCATGCACATGGCCAACACGGTGGGACTGAAAGTGCTCGGCTTGCATGCCGCCAGCAACCCCGCCCGTTCCGGCCCCTACTCCGACCGCCGCTGGTGCGTCGACAAATACGATGCGGCCACACGCAAATATCTAGGCAAGCCGGCCAGTGAGATCCCCTGGGGAAGCAAGATCGAGAAGCCGGGTGTGATGGACTTGATCGAGGTCGATGATGTGATCGAGCGCTTTGAAGCTGTCTGCCGTACAGACAGTTCGCAATAGTGCTGGCGAAAAATGCTGCGCCTGCCACCAAAGCCCCTATCTCGTGTCAAGCTGAACTCGCCTTCGATGGCGGATGCTAGGAAAACCCTTACAGGATAGAGCCCAGAAGGACGACTTATTTTCCAAGCCCGAACTGGCCCAATGTGGACTTTAGCGCCTTGCTCAGGAAATTCCTCCAGGACCTGACGCAGCTAGCGACACAAAGAAGGTCAGATCCATGCGTCAAGGCTCATTTGCCTATGTCCCCGCCATTGACGGCTTACGCGCGCTCGCCGTTCTCGCCGTAATCGTCTTTCACGTCGATGCCTGGCATATCCTGCCGGGCGGCTTCACCGGCGTGGACATGTTTTTCGTCATCTCAGGCTATGTGATCAGCCAGTCCCTCTCGGGTCGTGGCAGCCTGACCTTCCCGGCCTATCTGGCCGATTTCTATCGCAGGCGTTTCCTACGCATCCTGCCTGCGTTGCTGATCGTTCTATTGGCCAGCTTTCTGCTTTCGGCAATGTTCGTGCCGCAAGTCTGGCGCAGCGAGTTGAATGCCCGCACCGGGCTTTCCGCCTTTTTCGGCCTGAGCAACTTTACCCTGGCCTGGAATACGGACACGTATTTCTCGCCGGCAGCGGGGCTCAACCCCTATCTGCACACCTGGTCGCTTGCCGTAGAAGAACAGTTTTATCTTGTTTTTCCGGCCCTCTATTTTCTATGGCTGCGCTACAAGGAGCGGGCGCCGCTGATTTGGGCCGTGCTACCTGTCCTGGCATTGGCGTCACTGGGAATCAGCGTACTTAAGTCGAACAGCGAACCGCTGTCGGCGTTCTACCTGCTGCCTAGCCGTTTTTGGGAATTAGCGGTGGGAGCCATGCTCTTCCAGCTGATCCAGACGGGGCGGCACTGGCCGCGCTCTGCTATCGGCATGCGTTTGATGCTTGCGCTCGGGCTGGTACTGCTGGCCATCGGTTTTGTTTTCGCAAACCGCCAGCAGTTTCCCATGCCCTGGGCTTTGAGCACGGTGACAGGCACCCTGCTGTTGATTGCCGCCATAGTGCAGACTACGGATGCGCCGCCCTTGTTGGTGCGCATGTTGCAGTCGTCTCCGGCCACCTACATCGGCCGATTGTCTTATTCACTCTATCTTTGGCACTGGCCGGTAGCGGTTTTTCTGCGCTGGACCACGGGGTTGGAGTATTTGGCGATCCAGCTCGTCTATCCGATACTGGTTTTCACGCTTGCTGCTGCCTCCTATCACTGGATCGAAACACCCATTCGCGACGGCCGTTCCGCTGTGCAGCGGCACGCATGGTCCACCATCGCGCCCGGCCTCGCAGTGATCTGCCTGTTCTGGTTATCAGCGCGCTGGATCTCGGCCAACTCCGAATCCCTGTCGCTAAGCCAAACACGCGATGCGTACACCTGGTACTCGCGGAAATACGCCGTGCGGAAACCTGCCGAAACGATCAAGGACGCGCGGCTGCACGATCGCCGCCTGTTTGTCATCGGTGACTCGCATACCGCCGCCTACCGTGCGATGTTGAGCATCGCCTCGCAGCGGCTGGGCGTCGAAGTCGTGGAGCACGAACATGGCGGCTGCGGCGTGGTTACCCTCATCGGGCCTGATCCGGCCGATTGCGCCGAAGACCAGGACGCCGCGTTGCGGGAGGTCGAAGCTCGGGCGAAACCCGGTGACATCGTCTTCCTTGCCTCCTTGCGGATGCCGGAACTGGCCGGGCGCGACGGGAGTTTGGACGAGGACACCATGTTCGAGGAAGCCCGGTCCGAGCTAACCCCCGTGCAGATCGAGGACGCGCGTGCCTCTGCAGAGGCAGTGCTGACGCGGCTGGAAGCTGCACAAGTGCATATCCTGATCGATGCGCCCAAGCCTGTTTTAAAAGCCCCGCCCTACCGCTGCTCTGACTGGTTCAACCGGATGAACCCGATCTGCAAGCCCGGCCTGATGGTGGAACGCTATCGTCTGGAACAGTTGCGCGCCCCGCAAATGGCGCTCCTCAAGACGCTGGAGCACCAGCACCCTGATCTCCATGTGTGGGACCCGTTGCCGCTGCTTTGCCCCGGCACGATCTGCTCGGCCTTCGATCACGGCAAACCGCTCTACCTGGACGACAATCATCTTAGCGGTTACGGCAACCGCGTCCTCGCGCCATCCTTTATGCAGGCCGTGCTCGCCATCTGGACACCGCCCGCTTGAGTCATGCTCCCGCGCGGTAATTTTCGTAAGACTTCTCTTCCACCAGCTGCGAGCCGAGTTTCAAGTTGATCTCGCGTTTCACTAAGGCGCGCTCGTCGTTTTTAAAATAGACCGCACGCGCCAGTTCGACGAACTCGGCATCGAAGGCCTGCGCTTTTTCCTTCAGGCGAATGCGGTCTTCGATGTCCCACAGCGCTTCGTTAACTGCCAGCAGGCGTGCACGCTCCTTGCCGATATCGGTCTGCGACGCGTGGTGATTGGCCCAGGTGGCATTGAGCAGGTTCAGCTCGTTATGCACATTGGCAAGCTTGGCCGGATCGGCAATCTGTCGAGCCTTGATCTCGAGGATGGTGATCTTGTCGATCAGCTCGCCGAAGGATACCGGTACCTGAATCAGGCTCATGAAGGACCTCGCACGGAAAAAAGGCCGGCTTGCCGCCGGAAAACGGCGCCTATGATAACGCTATCGCCTGCGCTTGCACCCTGGCTGCGAGTTTCGCGCATAAATCCGCATAAAAACTCGCCGGCAAATCAGCCTTTACCGGCGCGCTCCACCAATTCGGCAGGGCAAACAAACGGCATTTCACCGCGTCCTTTTCCGTCATCAGCACCGGGAGATCATCGCCAAAGGCGAGATCCTCCGGCGTGAAGGCGTGATGATCGGGAAAAGGGTGCGCGATCACATCGAGCCCTTGCACAGCGAGACTCGCAAAGAAACGCTGCGGATGGCCGATGGCGGCCACCGCATGGACACGCATGCCGGCAAAGCTGGCAAGAGCCTGCTCACGTCCATCGCACAATGTCCGCGCGATGCCGCCACTCAGGCGCATAGGCACTTCGCCCGCTTGGGGTTTGCCACCGTTGCAAACGCGAAAATCCACCTGCTGAAGACGCCGCAGTGACTCACGCAAAGGGCCCGCCGGAAGCAAGCGGGCATTGCCGAAGCGACGCTCGCCGTCGATTACGCAGATTTCCAAATCGCGGGCGAGGCGGTAATGCTGCAAGCCATCATCCGCGATGATGACGTTGCATCCCCCGTTGAGCAGCAACTGTGCGGCGGCGGGGCGATCACGCCCAATCGCAACCGGCGCGCCGCTTGTGCGTATCAAGCAAGGCTCATCGCCGACTTCGCCTGGATCGGGTGACTCGTCGAGCAAGCTTGACCCATGCTGGCTGCCGCCATAGCCGCGACTCACCACGCCCGGTCGGTAGCCCCGCTCGCGCAACGCATCAATCAGCGCCAGCGTAAGCGGTGTCTTTCCCGTGCCCCCCGCGGTGACATTGCCGACAACGATGACCGGACTAGGCAGGCGCACGGCACGCAGCACGCCATAGCGATAAAGCGCGCGCCGAAGAGCCACTACGGACCCATAAAGTACCGCGAGCGGATAGCACCACCACGGCAATCGTCCTTCGCCGTACCAGCCCGCCTGGAGCGTCTCGGCCAGGCTCATTGCGTCAGTCGGCGGCAACGACTGCGGGGCGTTCGTTGAATTGCATGCGGTGCAACGCAGCGTAGTGGCCGCCCAGGCCCATCAGCTCGGCATGCGTGCCACGCTCGATGATCCGGCCCTGCTCCATCACCGCGATCTGGTCGGCATGCTCAATGGTCGACAGGCGATGCGCGATCACCAGCGTGGTGCGGTCGCGCATCAGGCGCTGCAGCGCTTGCTGGATCAGGCGTTCGGATTCGGTGTCCAGGGCGCTGGTGGCTTCGTCCAGCACGAGGATCGGCGCGTTCTTGAGGATCGCGCGCGCGATCGCGATGCGCTGGCGCTGGCCGCCGGATAGCATGTTGCCACCCTCGCCGATCGGACTGTGGATGCCCTTCGGCATCCGCTCGATGAATTCCATCGCATTCGCGGCTTCGGCGGCCGCCACGATTTCCTGCTCGGACGCACCAGCCAACTCGCCGTAAGCAATATTCTCCGCTACGCTGCCATCGAACAGCACCACGCTTTGCCCCACCCAGGCAATCTGCTTTCGCAGCGAGGGCAAGGTGTAGTCCTCGTAATTCTCACCGTCGAGCAGGATGACCCCGCCGGTTGGCGCATTGAACCGCGGCAACAGGCTGACCAGGCTGCTTTTGCCGCTGCCGGAGCGACCGACCAGCGCGGTCACCGAACCCGGCGGGCAATGCAGGCTGACACCGGCCAATGCTTCGAAGTCGCCGCGCGGATAAATCAGGCGCACATCCTCGTAACGCAAATCGCCCTTGGTGCGTTCCAAGGCCTTGCTGCCGTGATCGACTTCCGGCGGCAGGTCCATCACCGCAAACAGGTTTTCAGCGGCGGACACGCCCGTCTGAATAGTGGATTGCACGTTGGCCAGTCGCTTCAGCGACGGCAGCATGCCGCCCATGGCGGTAAGCACAGCCACGAACATGCCGGCCGAAATGCTATCGATCACCGCGGGGCGCGAGGCCAGGAAGATCAGGGCGGCCAGGCCGAACGATGCCACGGTCTGAACGGAGGCGCTGGAGGTAGCGGAGGTCGCGACGATCTTGAGGTTCAGATAGCGCGCGCGGCTGGAGACATCCTTGAAGCGCTCCGAGGACTGCTGCTGGCCACCGTATATGCGCAATTCACGGTGCCCGTCGATGGCTTCTTCCACTGTGCCGGTCACCGAACCCATCATGTTCTGGATGCGCCGGCTGATCAGGCGATAGCGGCGGCTCACGAGCGTGGCGATCAGCATGATCGGTGGAATCAGCAAGAACAGCACCATCGTGAGATAGGAGCTCTTGCTCAGCATCACGTAGAACATGCTGATCGCGGTCACGCTTTCGGTCACCACCACCTTCAAGGCGTCCGTGGAAGCACCCGCCACCTGTTCGCTCGTATAGGTGACGCGAGAGATCTGGTGGCCCGAATGTTCGTTGCCGAAGAAAGTGGCCGGCAGGCGCAAATAAGCCGCAAACACATCGCGCTGCATGGACTGCACCACGTTGCGACCGATGTAGCCGATACCATAGTTGCTGATGAAGGTGGCGACGCCGCGCACCAGGAAGATGGCGATGATCCAGATCGGCATCCAGAAGATGAGATAGGGATCCTTCTTCACGAACAGCTTGTCGATGATCGGCTGCAGCTCATTGGTGAAAAACGCAAGACAGCCGCCATCTACGGCAAAACCGACAATCGTGACCAGGATCACCGGCCAGTAGCGCCCGGAGTAGCCGAGCAGGCGCCGGTAGGTGCGCCGGCTTTCCGCACCCCACAGCGAAATTTTACCGCTGCTCATTTGCCCGTTTCCGCCTGCGCGGGCGTCGTGGCGATGGAAAGATGGGCAAAACCGAGCTGGCCCAGCGCATCCATCGCCGTGACCACGTTCTGGTGCGCAGTCATGGCATCGGCGCGAATGGTCACGGTCTGATTGCGGTCATCGCTGGCAACGCGCGCAATGGCCTGCTTCAGCGCGTCCACGCTCGTGCCCTGCACTTCGTCGCTGCCCACGTAAAAGTGGCCGTCACGATCCACCATGACCGTGATCGCGGGCGGCTGCATGTCGCGGTCTTCCGCGCTGGCTTGCGGCAGGTTCACCTTCATGCGCGAATGCTGCACGAAGGTGGTAGTGAGCACAAAGAACATCAGCAGGGTCAGCAGCACGTCGATCAACGAAACCACGTTGATCTCGAAATCGTCGCTGCGGCGGTCGTTACCGATACGCATGGCTCAGACCGAGGCCTTGTCGCCCGCAGCCATCGATGCGCGCCGCGCACGCGGGATCGCGGCCTGCGAGGAAAGCGTGAGGTCGTCAAGCAGCAGCGTGGCCTGCTTTTCCATGTCCACCACGTAGCCGGCCACCTTGGACCGGAAATAACGGTGCAGCACGTAGGCGGGAATCGCCACGGTCAAGCCGGCGGCGGTGCAGATCAGCGCCTCGCCGATACCACCGGCCATCTTGGTCGGATCGGCCATGCCGCCCACCATCACCTGCATGAACATGCGGATCAGGCCGATCACGGTACCGAACAGGCCAAGCAGCGGGCCGATCAGGGCGATGGTGCCGAGCGTGTTCAGATAACGCTCCATGCGATGCACCACGTGACGGCCGGTATCCTCGATCCGCTCCTTGATCAGCTCGCGCGAGTGGTTGCGCACCGCCAGTGCGGCGGCCAGCAATTCGCCCAAGGGCGAGCCGGTCGCAAGCTTTTCCAGGTGGGCCGGATCGAGCTGGTCGGAACGCGCCCATTCGCGCACCTCCTGCGCCAGTCCGGGCGGCAGCACATAGCTGCGCCGCAAGGTCCACGACCGCTCCAGCACGATGGCCAACGCTACCGCCGAACAGATCAGGATGGGCGCCATCGCCCAGCCGCCCGCCATCAGAATCTGACCCAAATCACCCACAGCAAAACTCCCGGCCCTGCCGCCTGCGCAAGGCGCCATCATAGCAGCGTCTCCGAAACGTACCGTGCGGCCAATCACTCCCGTCGCCGGCACCTAGGCTGGGATGGCAATCCCAGCATCCGGGAGGCCGCGGAGTACTGGGACTGGCATCCAGCCTAGGTCGCAACCTGCCCGATCATTCCCGCCAGTAGCGTCGTTCCATCCTCCGCCAACGCGCGGCCACATAAGCCGGCGTCGCCGCCGGAAAGTCAATCTGAACGGCACCGTCCACCGCCGTATTGAATACCGGCACGCCCGCTGCTGCATAGCGCTGCATGACTGCCGGATGCGGGTGGCCAAAACGATTGCGCCAGCCGGAGGAGACCACAGCAAGTTCAGGCCCGGTGGCGGCAATGAAACCGGCACTGGAGGAACTCTTGCTGCCATGATGCGGAACCTGCAGCACAAGCCCGGGCCCCGGCCGCAGCGAATCGGCGATGCGCCGCTCGGTGGACGCCGCAATATCGCCGGTGAGCAGCAGTCGTCCTGCACGGCCTTCGACCAGCAGCACGCATGAGTCATCGTTGGCCGGCGCCTTCGGCACCCTCGCCACGGGACTCAGTACGCGAAAACGAACCTCGTCCCACTCCCATTGCTGCCCAGCCTGACATAGCTCCATCGGCACTCGCGATCGGGCCGGTTCGCCGGAGAAGCGGCGCGCCATTGGAAACGCTGCTGCTACGGCCGCCGCGCCGCCGGCATGGTCGTTGTCGCCATGACTGATCATCAGCACATCCAGCCGATCCATACCCAGGGCATATAGGGAAGGCACGACGACGGCCGCTCCCGAATCGTATTCCGAGGGAAAGCGGGGACCTGCGTCGTAAACCAGGGTGTGATGGCGTGTGCGCACAATCATCGCGAGCCCCTGTCCCACGTCCAGCGTCCACGCCTGGAACCCGCCTTCGGCCGGCAGCCGGCGTACCGGCCACAGCAGTGGCAGAAACAGAAATACGCCAAGCATTCGCAAAGGCACTCCACGCGGCGCAAACAACCACACCGCGCCCAGCATGGCCAATACCAATGCCCAGGGTGTCACCGTCGGCAAATACCAATGCGCGCCGGGCCATGGCGCAGCCTGTTCGAGCAACCACCATTGCGCATGCGTCAACCATTCGGCCACTCGCAGCACCGGTGACGCCAGCGGTGGCCAGACGATGAGCAACAGCGTGCCGAACAAAGCGCACGGCACGATCACGAAACTCACGAAAGGCACCGCGACCAGATTCGACAATGCCCCAACCAACGACGCTTCACCGAAAAACCACATCGTCAGCGGCAGCAAGGAAACCGTCATCACCAACTGTCCCAACGTCAGCTCGCACAGAAACCCACGCAGGCCGCGTCCTTTCGCATCCATGCAGAGGATCAGGAACGCAACGCCGACGAACGACAGCCAGAAGCCTGCCTCCAGCACAGCCGTAGGATTCATCAGCAGGATTGCCATCAGTGCGGTCGCCAGCGCGTGTGACGAACCCTTCGCGCGCCGGCTGCAGCGGGCCAAGGCGAAGGAGCCGATCATCAGCATGGTACGCACTGTCGACATGCCCAACCCAGCCAACGCACCGTACGCACTGGCCAAGGCCAGTGCAGACAGCGCTTGTGCCTGCATACGGGGGTATCGCAGCGCCAGCGAAGGCCATAACCAGTAGAGGGCATGACACAACCACAGCCCGAACAGGGCCGCCACGCCCACATGAAAGCCGGAAATGGCGAGCAGATGTGAAATACCGTTGGCGCGCGCGACAATCCAGTCCTGTTGTTCCAGGCCACGCGTGTCGCCTACCGTAAAGGAACGCAATAAAGCGGCATCATGAGGATCGTGCACACGCGCCTGGATGCCATCGGCAAGCGATCCTCGCAGGCGATCCAGGCACCATGTCGCCACGCCCAGGCGCTGGTTGCGCGGGTCTTCGCGGACATAACCTACGGCCGCGATACCGCGCGCAAGTGCACTGCGTTCACTGTCGGTGCCGCCTGGATTGACCACTCCACGCGGTCTGCGCAAGCGCAACCTCAATTGCCATCGTGAACAGGGTTCCGGCTCCGCGGATGGCTTGCTGTACCAACTGATACGTGCTCGCCCTTGCCAAGATACGGCTCGCCCAGCAAGGCTGGCTCGCTCGATCTCCAACAGCACGCTGGTGGCACCGGCTTTGACTTGCGCCAGATCAACGACATGTCCGATGACTTGGAAATCCTGCCCCTCCCAGGCTCGTGGCAGACGCGCATCCATGGCCGAACCACCACGCCAGGTTGCCCATGCGAAACCGAACAGCAATGGGGCAAGCCGACGGAAGCGCGGCAGGCGCCAGGCGAGAATTGTTGCGCACACCACCAACACACCCATCACCCATTCAGGTGGCAGGGCGGGAAGCCATTGCACCACCGCGATCCCGGCCAACAGCGTTAGCGCCATATTGACTGCGCCGGGCCATGGTCGGGTTGCTTGTACCTGCTCGCCTGCCATGCGAAGAAGTTAACGCAAGCGAAAATCCGGGCTTGTAAGCAGCCGGCGCGCAGCAAAGTCGGACAAAACCCCACGCAGACCATTTTACTATGTATACATAGCTATATTAATATAGCTATATGAAACACGACGCCCCCGTTGACGCAACCCATCTACGCAACCAGATCATGAGCGTGGTGCGCCGCCTGCGCAGCGAAACGCAGAGCGGTTCGATCCCGCTCGCCCAGCTCACCGTGCTCGGCGCCATCGATCGCCTGGCCGACCAGGCCACGCCCTCGGCACTTGCGGCAGCGGAACGGGTGCGTTCGTCCAACTTGGCCAGCTTGCTTCGCAGCATGGAAGAAAGCGATCTCATCCGGCGCGTCGCCGACACCGAGGACCGCCGCAAGATACGCGTGAGCCTGACGCGCCATGGTCGCGCGGTTCTGCATCAGGACCGAGTGCGTCGCGACCAATGGCTTGCGGCGACCATCCAGGCCTGCCTGACTCGAGCGGAGCAGCAACTGCTCGCCGAAGCCGGAGCGCTGCTCGATCGCATCGCCCGCGCGTGATCCCATCATCCACTCAAAACGAGCGAAAGGAGGCAGACATGAGCACGGCATTCATTGCGATCGACTACATCATCGACATTGTGCACCCCGAAGGCAAAATCGCGCGCTCGGCCCCTCATGCGCAGCAACGGAACATCATCACCCAGGTGAACCGGGCTCTGGCCATTGCCGAAAGCAAAGGATGGCTGCGGGTGCTGGTGAAAGTAGGCTTCGCCAAGCACTATCTCGACCAGCCCAAGCATTCGCCCATGTTCGGGCGTGCCGGGCAGTTGGGCGCCCTGAAACTGGGCGAGCCAGGGACCGAGTTTCATCCGGACCTCAAGGTCACCGGCGATCATCTTGTGATCGTAAAACCGCGCGTGAGCGCCTTCTACGCCACTCCGCTCGAGGCGATCCTACGCGCCAATGGTGTACGGCGGCTCATCATCGCCGGCGTCAGCAGCTCGTGGGCGGTGCAATCGACAGCACGTGATGCGCATGACCGGGACTACGATGTCTGCATTGTCGAAGACGCGTGTGCCGCGGGTGACGAGAGCGAACATCAGGCGTCCATGAAAATGATGTCGTCGATCGCGCAGATCATCAGCGTCGACGACTTGGAAAGCCTCTGATGCCGACGAAGGCACATCCCCTGCTCGCCCGTCTTGCCGGGGAAATCAAGGGCAGGGGGTTGGTCAAAGCGCTGCTGGCGCTGCTGCCCTTTGGCGTGCTTTCGATCAGCACCGCCGATCCGATCTGGGCCGAGGTTTCGCTGCTCACGATTTCGACGCTCATCGCCCGGGAGCGGCTCGCGCTTGTTCCGTTGGGCGTGCTGCTACATGGCGTGACCGTGATCGCCGGCATCTACCTGCTCCTGTTTGCGCAGGCGATGCCGATGCTTTTTATTGCGGCGTGCATGCTGTTGGCCGCGGGCTTCATCCGGATCACGGCGGAAGGCAAAAAGTTCAGGTCGCTGGGAACCTGGACTTTCGTGCCGATGCTCATTCTGGCCAGCGAGCTTGGCAGCACGGCTTCGGCCGAAGGCCCATTCCGTCAAGCCCTGACGTCCCTGCCCTGCTTGCTCACGGCCTTGGCACCCAGCCTGGCCGTCGCGGCCCTGGAGCATCGCCGGGCATCCATCGACACGAGTAGCCTGCGCTGGTTTTCACGCTTGGACGATTTTGGGCCGAAAGCGCCGTACGGCGAAACGATGGCCGCCATGGTGACCGGCGTAGGACTGGCGGCGGCATTGGTCGAATATGTTCCGTTGCATTACGGACAGTGGGCGATCTGGGGTGTAGCTAGTGTTGTCACCGGTACGGTGGATACGGCCCGCACAAAGCTACGCCAGCGTACCGTTGGCGTCATTGCCGGTGTGCCGCTGGGGATCGCTCTAGGGCAATTTGTCGTCCCGGCTTCACGCATCAGCGTAGTGGTCGCGTTGCTGGTCACGTTTCTCACCCTGATGGCTTTCCAACGATATCCGGTCGCCTATTTCTTCCGCTGCCTGTTCGTCGCACTCACGGTCTTTCTGGCAACCCGATCGACGGTAGACGCACTTGAGCGCATTACGCACGTGCTGCTGGGTGGCGCTATCGGCATGGCCTCGGTGATCGTATTCCATCTTGCCGGTCGCGCCGGCCTTCGCCGGCATGACGGATTGCCATGAAACAATATCAACGCATCACGGCCAAACCTGTGAATAGGTCAGAGCATCCCTAAGCCTTCTCGCGCAATTCGCCGTTGTGCAATTCCAGCGTGCGGTCCATCCGCCCAGCCAGATGGCTGTCGTGCGTCACCAAGATGAAGCTGGTGCCGATCTCGCGATTGAGCTCCAGCATCAACTCGTACACGTGCGCGGCGTTGTCTTCGTCCAGGTTACCCGTAGGCTCGTCCCCTAGCACGCAGGAAGGACGCGTCACCAGCGCGCGCGCCACCGCGCAACGCTGGCGCTCGCCGCCGGAAAGCTCCGCCGGCTTGTGCTCCAGACGCTGCCCCAGTCCTACCCGTTCCAGCAAGGCCCTGGCTTGTTTCTGCGCCTCAGGAATACCCACGCCGCGAATCAGCAAGGGCATGCACACGTTTTCCAGCGCGGTGAACTCCGGCAGCAGATGATGAAACTGGTAGATGAAACCCATTGAGCGATTGCGTACTCGGCCACGCTCGGCGTCGGAAAGCTTGGAAAGCACCCGGCCTTCCACCTCCACCTCGCCGCTGGTGAGAGTGTCCAGGCCGCCGATGATGTGCAGCAGGGTGCTTTTGCCGGAGCCGGAGGCGCCGACAATCGCCAGCGTTTCGCCGCGTTTAAGGGCAAAGTTGACGTCGATCAGCACCTTGGTGTGCAAGTCGCCTTCCTCGTAGGTCTTGGCGACGTGGCTGGCGCGCAGCACGATATCGTTGGTAGCGTTCACGGACTTACTCATAGCGCAATGCCTGGGCCGGTTGCGTGCGCGAGGCGCGCCATGCGGGATAAAGCGTGGCAAGCAGGGAGAACAGGAAGGTCACCAGCGATACCCCGGCCACGTCGTGCCAATCAAGCCTGCTGGGCACCTCGCTGATGTAATAGACATCCGGCGATAGGAAGGTCACGCCGGTGACGTGTTCGATGACTTTCACGATGCCGGGCAGTCGCCACGACAGCAGCGAACCGAGCCCCACGCCGAACCCGATCCCCACGAAGCCCACCAGCACGCCCTGCACCATGAACATGCTCATGATGCTGCGCGGTGTCGAACCCAGCGTCCGCAGGATGGCGATGTCGGCCTGCTTGTCGGTCACCAGCATCATCAGCATCGAGATCAGGTTGATCACCGCCACCAGGATGATCAGCGAGAGGATGATGAACATCACATGCTTCTCCATCGCGATGGCGGTGAAGAAATTGGCGTGACTGTCCATCCAGGTCGTTACCGTGTAAACCTGTCCAAGCGTATCGGCCAACTGGTGGGCTACCGGGCCGGCGTTGTACAGGTCGTCCAGCTTCAGGCGGATGCCGGTAGGACCGTCGATGCTTTTGAGCTTTTCGGCATCGCCGAGGTTGATCAAGCCCAGGCCGGAATCGAATTCCTCCATGCCCATTTCGAAAATGCCGCTGACGCGGAAGCCGCGGATGCGTGGCACCGCGCCCAGGGGTGTAGCGCGCAACTCGGGCACCACCATGGTGACCTTGTCGCCCACGTTCACGCCCAGCTGCAAGGCAAGATCCTTGCCGAGCACGATGTTCCAGCTGTCCGCGGTGAGCGAATCGAACGAGCCGGCGATCATGTGCTGATTGATGTCAGAAACGTTTGGCTCCCGGACAGCGTCAATGCCGCGCACCATCGCGCCGCTGGAGCGTTGCGCCTGCAGGAAGGATTGGATCTCCACATAGGGCGCCGCCCCCCTTACATGCGGATTGGCCTTTACCTGCTGTAAGGCGTACTGCCAGTTCTGCACCGATTCGCCTGCCAGCCCCGAAACCGTGGCATCCGAAATCGCGCCCAGGATGCGTGAACGAAGCTGGTAGTCGAAGCCGTTCATCACCGACATCACCGTGATCAGCGCCATCACGCTGATGGTGATGCAAACGATGGACACGGTGGAAATGAAGGAAATGAACTGGTTGCGCCGCTTGGCACGGACGTAGCGCAGGCCGATGAAAAGCTCGAGCGGTCGGAACATGGAGGCTTCGCTTGTGGGGTATGGGCGGCGGGTATGTAGGAATCCATCAGACCGCGCCGCGCGCGCAGAGTGCCCGAAGCCGGGCATGGCGGCAACCGCTAGGCCAGCTCTCGCGCGTCCGCTCGCACGACGGCGAGGCGCATGCGCAAGCGCCGGCGGGTGTCCGGATCTGCATTGTCGGACATCAGCCACAACGTCAGCTTGCCGTAGCGGCGGCTGGTCAGGCGAAGCAATACCAGCTGTCCAATGACCCGGAACGACACCAGTTCGGCTGCGTCATCCCCGCCATCCAGTCCGCGCAAGGTCCAGCCGCTTGGGCCGGCCCAGCCCACCGCAAGGATCGGTACATGCAGGCGGCGAATGGCATTTATGCAGCTCCCCACGCAGACCAGTACCAGCACGATGCGCAGGGCTGACGGCAAACCCGATACCGCCACGGCCACCATCGCCAGACAGGTGACCCCGGCAAACAGCCGCGGGACCCAGCGCGAAGGCCGGTATTCAAAGCCGATGGCGGGCGCGGATGTCATCGATGATCGCCTGCCAATCGGCGCGCGGCGCCTTGGCGTGGCCCATCACCCAATCCCATAGGTCCGGGTCCTGCACGTCGAGCAGTTCGTCGAAGGCCTGTTGCAAGGCTGCGCCAGCCGCAGGAAACGAGGTATCCAGCCAGCCGCCGAACAGTGCATCCAGTTCGCGCGTGCCGCGTCGGGTGCGCCAGTGCAGGCGTTTGATGCGAGCTTCGTTCATCTATCCAACCTGTCGAGCAATCCATACGCCTCAAGGCCGTCATTCCCGCGCAAGCGGGAATCCATGTTGCTCTTATGCAAAAGACGAAGATGGATTCCCGCTTGCGCGGGAATGACGGCAACGTAAGGCCCGCCATGACGCTAGACCTAAACCCCGCACAGAAAAGCCGATCAAGCCGACCGCCGCGCCACCAGCAGCTTCTTGATCTCCGCAATCGCCTTCGCCGGATTCAAGCCCTTCGGACATGTGCGTGCGCAGTTCATGATGGTGTGGCAGCGGTACAGCTTGAACGGATCTTCCAGATCGTCCAGGCGCGCGCCGGTGTCCTCGTCGCGCGAGTCGACGATCCAGCGGTAGGCCTGCAGCAGGATCGCCGGCCCCAGGTAACGGTCACCGTTCCACCAGTAGCTCGGGCAACTGGTCGAGCAGCACGCGCACAGGATGCACTCGTACAAGCCGTCGAGCTTCTTGCGGTCTTCCGGCGACTGCAAACGTTCGCGGTCAGGCGTTGCGCTTTGCGTGCGCAACCACGGACGGATCGAGGCGAACTGGGCGTAGAAATGGGTGAGATCGGGCACCAAATCCTTCACCACCGGCATGTGCGGCAGCGGATAGATCTTCACGTCGCCCGCCGCGCACTCCTCGATGGACCTGGTGCAGGCCAGCGTATTGGTGCCGTCGATGTTCATCGCGCAAGAACCGCAGATGCCTTCGCGGCAGGAGCGGCGCAGCGTGAGGGTGGGATCGATCTCGTTCTTGATCTTCAGCAGCGCATCCAGAACCATCGGGCCGCACGCGGCCAGGTCGACCTCGTAGGTATCGACGCGCGGGTTCTGGCCATCGTCCGGCGACCAGCGATAGATGCGGAACGTACGCGGTTTCTTCGCGTCCTTGGCCGGATAATGCTTGCCCGGCTGGATCTTGGAATTCTTCGGTAGCGTGAACTCGGCCACGATTGCCTCTCCAGTCGGTATTTAGTAAACGCGCTTCTTCGGCGGCACCACCTCGACCTCGCCGGTCAAGGTGTACATGTGCACCGGACGGAAATCGAAGCTGGTTTGGCCTGCTTCGTCGACTTTCACCAAGGTGTGCTTCATCCAGGTGTGGTCGTCGCGCTCCGGGAAATCCTCGCGGGCGTGCGCGCCACGGCTTTCCTGGCGCTGTTCGGCCGAATGCATGGTCGCCACCGCCTGGCCCAGCAGGTTGGACAGCTCCAGCGTTTCGATCAGGTCGGAGTTCCACACCATCGAACGATCGCTGACGCGCACGTCCTTGAACGAATCGTGCACCTCGGAGATCTTCTTCGAGCCGGCCTTGAGCGTTTCGCCGGTACGGAACACCGCAGCGTCTTCCTGCATGGTGCGCTGCATGTTCGCCCGGATCTTCGCCGTGGGTGTGCCGCCGTTGGCGTTGCGCAAGCCATCGAAGCGGGCCAGTGCCTGGTCGAGCACGCTGGCCGGCAGATCCTTGTGCGCGGCGCCCGGCTTGATGATCTCGGCGCAGCGATGCGACACGGCGCGGCCGAACACCACCAGGTCGAGCAGCGAGTTGGAGCCGAGGCGATTGGCGCCGTGCACCGACACGCACGCGGCTTCGCCGATCGCGAACAGGCCCGGCACCACCGCATCCACGTCGTCGCCCTTCTTCTGCACGACTTCGCCGTGGTAGTTGGTGGGGATGCCGCCCATGTTGTAGTGCACCGTAGGCAGCACCGGAATCGGCTCCTTGGTGACGTCCACGCCGGCGAAGATGCGCGCGGATTCGGAGATGCCCGGCAGGCGTTCGTGGATCACCTCCGGCCCCAGATGCATCAGGTTCAGGTGCACGTGATCCTTGTGTTCGCCCACGCCGCGGCCTTCGCGGATTTCCATCGTCATCGCGCGGCTGACCACGTCACGCGAAGCCAGGTCCTTCGCGCTCGGCGCATAGCGCTCCATGAAACGCTCGCCCTTGGAGTTGGTCAGATAGCCGCCTTCGCCACGCACGCCTTCGGTGATCAGGCAGCCGGCACCATAGATGCCGGTGGGGTGGAATTGCACGAATTCCATGTCCTGTAGCGCCAGGCCAGCGCGCAGCACCATACCGCCGCCGTCGCCGGTGCAAGTATGCGCGGAGGTGGCGCTGAAGTACGCGCGGCCATAGCCGCCGGTGGCGAGCACCACGGCCTGGCCGCGGAAGAAATGCAGCGTACCCTCGTTCATATCGAGCGCCAGCACGCCGCGGCACACGCCTTCATCGTCGAAGATCAGGTCGGTCGCGAAGTATTCGATGAAGAAGGTGGCGTCATGCGCCAGCGCCTGCTGGTACAGCGTATGCAGGATCGCATGGCCGGTACGGTCTGCGGCGGCGCAAGTGCGCTGTGCGGTGCCCTTGCCGTAGTGCGTGGTCATGCCACCGAACGGACGCTGGTAGATGCGGCCGTCGTCGGTGCGCGAAAACGGCACACCGTAGTGTTCCAGCTCCAGGATCGACGGGATGGCCTCGCGGCACATGTATTCGATCGCGTCCTGGTCGCCGAGCCAGTCCGACCCCTTGATGGTGTCGTAGAAGTGGAAACGCCAGTCGTCCTCGCCCATGTTGCCGAGTGCGGCGGCGATGCCGCCCTGCGCGGCCACCGTATGCGAACGGGTCGGAAACACCTTGGTGATGCAGGCGGCCTTCAGGCCTTTCTCGGCCAGGCCGAACGTGGCGCGCAGGCCGGCACCGCCGGCACCCACCACCACCACGTCGTATTTGTGCTGCTGAATTTTGTAGGCTTCCATCGGGCTCAGGCTCCCAGTGCGATGCGCAGCACAGCCAGCGTGCCGCCCAGCACGCACAGCACGGCGACAAACTTGATGAACACCAGAAGGGTGATTTCCTTCCAGCGGGTGTGCACGTAGTCCTCAACCACCACCTGCAGGCCGAGCACCGCGTGCCAGAACATGCTGACCAGGAATGCGATCAGCAGCACCGCGTTCCACGGCTTGGCCACTGCCGTCCGGGCCGTCGCATAGTCACCGTGCAGCAGGCCGAGCACCAGGATCACGAACCACAGTCCCAGCAGGACCAGGGCGGCCGCCGTGGTGCGCTGGGTCCACCAGTGCGCCACGCCGAACTGGGCCGAACCCAGGCCGCGCGCACGCTTCAGCGGATGCCGCAGATCTTTCGCATTCGTGCTCATGCGGCACCTCCGGCAGACAGCACATAGCCCCAGACGATCAAGGTCAGCAGGACGCTGCCGATCACCGTCAGCCAGCTCGAACGCACGAACTGGGCGATGGCATAGCCCGCACCGGCGTCCTGCACCAGATGGCGGATGCCATTGCACAGGTGATAGAACAGGGACCAGGTCCAACCGATCATCAGGACCATGCCGATCGGGCTACCCATGCAGATCCTGAACTGATGGAACGCATCTTCGCCGGCGGCCAGGGCGATCAGCCCCCACACCACGATCAGGGTGCCCACGGACAAGGCAATGCCGGTGGCGCGATGCAGAATGGAGGTCACCATCTGCACTTGCCACTTATATATCTGTAGATGGGGTGAAAGCGGTCGTTGCGTCTGTGCCATGGCGGCTATCCTGGGGTGGAATCGCTGATGCCCGCGCACCGCCACCGGTTCTCCGCTCACCTGTACCACGCGCCACCGCCAAAGCCCGTGACGCGAATGGCGCGACGGATCAGAAGTCGATGCAGCGCCCGTTCTTTTCCCAATCGCCGTAGCGCGTGGGATCCGGCGCCGGCCGCTCGTTGGGTTCCTTGCCCGGCACGAGCGAAACGGGCGTTGCTACCCGCTCTTGCCTGGCGGGCTGGTTAGGCGTTGCGGGTTTGGAGGACGTGTCGGGCATGTTCGTATCGCCAAAAGCGTAATACTTGCCGCATAGCGGCACAACCAGTTGACGCCGGGGCGCCGGACGTTGCAGGCAAGGGCGGCGCGTGCGCCACTTGCACCCGGCCCCGACCGCCCCCACTCCAGCGCGCATGCCGATACTTCATACCGCCCAAGCCGTCTTCATGGAAGGTCCGGACGCTATCGCGTTCGCCCACAGCCAGTTCGCCAGCCAGGTCACGGCACTGGCGGACCGGCGCTGGCAATTCAGCAGTTGGCTCGACGCACAAGGGCGCGTGCGCAATCTGTTTCATCTTGTACGACTCGGCGACGAGCGCTTGCTGGTGATCTTGCGTGGCGGCGATGCAACGAGCTTCATGGAGAACTTGCGCCGCTTCGTGTTCCGTTCGCGCATCAAACTGTCCGTGACGAAAGGTTCGCTTGCAGGAGCTGCTGCCACGCCATTGCATGAAGTCGACATGCAAGACGATGTCATTCGGCTTGGATGCGGAACGCATGCCATGTTGTTCGGCGACAACGTGAGCAGTGACGATGCTTGGCGGCTGCAACAACTGCGCGAAGGCTGGGCATGGCTTCCGGACAATGCTTTGAACGAACTTGTTCCACCTGCATTGTCGCTGCATCGCCTGGGCGCCGTTGCCATCGACAAAGGCTGTTATCCCGGCCAGGAAATCGTTGCGCGCCTGCACTATCGCGGCGGCAACAAACGACATCTGCATCATGTTGCATTGTCGAGGCACGTTGCAGAGGGCTCGTTGCTGCAACGCGAGAATCGTGAGTTCGTACGCATGCTCGATGTCATCACGCATGCGGAACAAATCGAAGCACTAGCTGTCATCACCGATGAAGCGTCCAGTCAATTCGGACAGCACGATGAAAAAATAACCAGTGCCGAAGGTGTTGACGTACAGCTGCTAAACACTTGGCCGGCTTGACGTTTACATCATTTGCAGCATGTCAGGATAGTGAGCGAAATGTGAACTGCGCCGACCGGGCACTTGCAAAGATGAGCGCACCCCACTAGATTCCGCCAAACTTTTTGCGGTACCCACCTGCCCACAGGGTGCCGATACACGCGACGAACCGGAGGGGTCCGGATCGGCGCGACCCGGCCAAAAGATCGCCGGTGTACAACTCGCCGTATGCGCGAACACGCTGCACTGAAGGTGCCTTATGCACGCAGCGTCATAGCCAAGAGCTTTCCCGATCGGCATCGGACATGCTGATCGATTCCGCCGCGATTTTTTGCGGCCAACCACGCTTGCGCTACGAGTTTCAACGCAAGCGATAGATCCAGGTGGAACGGCCTGCCCGCCCGTCCACCGCAATGGCGTTACGGCGCGCATGAGCGCCGACACGTACAGCAAACTGGAGGCAGATATGAAACTTTCCATGTTGTTGTGGCTGATGTCCGTGCTGCCCCAACCGCTCGCAGACCAGACCTGTCTGGCGACCACCGTCTACCTGGAAGCACGCAGCCAGTCGACGGTAGGCCAAATGGCGGTGGCGGAAGTCGCCATGCGCCGGCGCGAACGCGGCCAATGGGGCGGCACAGTATGCGAAGTGGTCAAGGCGCCGCATCAGTTCGCGCTCTCGACCACCTCCCCCGGTCAGGAAGTCGACAATCTGGTGGCGTTCCAGAAAGCGTGGGACATCGCCGGCAAGTCGATCGAGAACTGGGGCCTTCCCGTCGACGAACGCCGCTTCTTCGTGCCACATGCCGATCACTTTGCCACTGCTGCGGTGGCGCCGGCATGGTCGCGCAATCAGCACGCCGTCACCATCGGCGACCACAAGTTCTATTCGATCAACTGATACGCGCAAAGGCATAAAAAAAGCCCTCGAAAGAGGGCCTTTTTCGTTCGGACGTCCAGACGTCCATTTGAATACAGCGATCAGCGCGGATAGACCTGATTGTTACTGATCACTACGTAATCGCCGGGGCGGACACCCGGACTGGCAACCTGGGTCACCGTGGCGTACTGGCCGTTGTCCATGCGCACCACGATCTGCCATGCCGGCGTGGTGCCGGCAGGCTGACTGTTGGCCTGCCCGACCTTGTTGCCAACCACACCACCAAGGACCGCCCCGCCCACGATGGCTGCGGTATTACCGCGCCCGTGGCCCACGGTACTGCCCAGCAAACCGCCCGCCACCGCGCCGATCACTGTGCCCAGGCCGCTGTTATTGCTGCCCTGCTGCTGGATGTAGATTTGCTGCACCTGTTGCACCACGCCGCAGTTCTGGCAGCCCTGGTAGCCATAGCTCGTCTGGTAGGTGGTCGGCTGCGTCTGGCAGCCGGACAGGGCCGCGGCGGCGACCAGTACCGCCGCCAGCACACCAAATTTGAACGACTTGCTTTTCACGACAACCTCCCATGTATGTTGATAGGCGCAAGCACGCCGCCCGGCGAGCCTTGATGTGAACCATTGAAGCGCCGACACGCTGAATGACGGCTAGACCGATTTGCAGCTATCGGAACAGGCTCGAGATCACGCATCATGACAAGCATGCTTACCCTAGCCGACAGTCATGTACACCTGGACGACGCCTCGTTCAATAGCGACCGCGACACAGTTATCGAGCGCGCCCGGAAGGCCGGCGTAGCACTACAAGTGATCCCAGGCGTCGACGCTGCCAGTTGGCCGCGCATCCGGGCGTTGTGCACCCCTGGCAGCGGCCTTTTTCCGGCCTACGGCCTGCACCCGATGTTCATGCAGCAACATCGGCCGGAAGACCTAGCCGCGCTGTCGACCTGGCTCAGTGCCCACCGCCCCGCTGCGGTGGGTGAAATAGGCCTGGATTTTTACGCAGACGACTACGACGCGGACGGACAGCGTGGATATTTCAGGCAGCAACTGGCCCTCGCCCGAGAGCACGACCTCCCGGTGATCCTGCACGCGCGTGCTGCTCTGGACGAAATCATCGCCACTCTGCGCCGCATCGGCGGCCTGCGCGGCGTTGTGCACAGCTTCGCTGGCAGCCCGCAACAAGCCGAGCAGTTATGGAAGCTCGGCTTCCATATCGGCATCGGCGGTCCCGTTACCTACGAACGCGCACAACGCTTGCGGCGGATCGTCGCAAAAATGCCGATCGAGCACCTGCTCCTGGAAAGCGACGCACCGGATCAGCCGCTGTCGACACATCGCGGCGAGCGCAACGAGCCCGCACGAGTCGCCGAAGTTTTGCAGTGCGTCGCCGCTTTGCGCGAGGAAACCACCCAAGCAGTCGCCGCCGCGACCACTGCCAACGTAAAACGGCTGTTTGCCATCGCATAGCTCGATTGCCAACACGCCTTGCCAGATCAAAGGCATGGCGCAGGCTCGGATGACAATCCCAGTTTTCTGTCCGGCAATCGAAATGTTGGGAATGCCACCCCAGCCTACGAGATCCGACACCAGCACTTGCCAAGCCGGCGGATTGCATTGCATCATTTATTTCATCAATGAAATATGCATCGATGAAATGTTTCTGACCGACAAAATCAAGTGCATGGATGAGGGCATTGCCGGTGTGCGCCGTGCAATCCCCGAAGTACCCGCAGACGTAGGGCTGTGCCGGATCCTGCTACTGATCAGTGAACGCCTGCAGGCGGAACTCGAACACAAGCTGCGTCCGCACAAGCTCAACGACAGCGAATTTCGCACGCTGATCGCCTTGTTTTCGCGCCCCGGCGGCACGTCCACGCCAGGCGAGGTGTGCCTGTTCACCTCCATTGGCGTCACCAACATGACACGCATTTCGAATGCCCTGGTCAAACGCGGACTGATTACCCGCGGCCCCAGCGCGGAGGACCGCCGCCGCGTGGTCATGCAAATCACGCCGGCCGGCAAGCGCTTCGTACAGAAGATGTTGCCCAGCATGTTGCCGCGCCTGAAGCTTCTTTTCGACGGTTTCAGCAACACCGAGCGCAGCACCTTGAACCACCTGTTGCGCAAGCTTGCGCACAACCTCAGCCAACTCGAACACGCAGCGGGTGATCCGCCATGAACGTCGATTCGCTTCCTTTCGCGCGGCTTCGTCCGCTCGCACTGATCACCGTGCTGAGCCTTGCCGGTTGCTACATTCCATCCAAGGTACAGCACCCCGCCTTGCGCGATGACGTGCCGCTGGCGGGACTGCCGACTACCGCCCATGCCGGCTGGCCGGCCAGCGAATGGTGGCGCGCGTACAACGATCCGCAATTGGACCAGGTCATGGCTCTGGTCATGAAACAATCGCCCGACCTGGCGCAGGCGCGCACTCGGGTGAGTACTGCGGAGCAGTCGGTGCACGTCGCCGCGGCGCAAGCCGGGCTTACCGTCAAGGGCAACGGGCAGCTCACGCGCCAGCGGATGAGCGACCATGGACTGATTCCGCCCTCGCTGGTCGGCTTCAACTGGTACAACCAGGCCGACCTGAGCATCCAGGCCGAATACGATTTCGACTGGTGGGGCAAGAAGCGCTCTTCGATCGAGGCCTCCCTTGATCAGGCACATGCGGCGGAAGCCGAGCGCAGCGCCGCCATACTCACCATCCAGAACGCCGTGACGGATGCTTACTTCGGGCTATTGGCCGATGAAAATCGGCTTGCACTCACCCAGCAGGCTGTCTACGTGCAGCAGCACCTTCAGCACATTGCCGAACTGCGCGTGCGGCAAGGCGTGGATTTGCCGGACACCCTGCAGCAGGCACACGCGCAGCTGGCCAATACCCAGCAGACGCAGGCCACGCTGGAAGGCTCGATCCAGCTTCGCAAAGTCGTACTGGCGGCGCTGGTGAACGTGTCGCCGGCCGAATTGCCGCCGCTCGAACCTCGCGCCCTGCCCGAACTCGAAAGCGCCATCCCTGATAGCGCGCACCTGGACCTGATCGCCCGTCGGCCCGACATCGCTGCCAGCCGCTGGCGGATCGAAGCGGCACTGAAGCAGACCGATGTGGCACGCGCAGACTATTTGCCTGATTTCAGCATCAACGCCATGGCGGGCCTTTCCAGCACCGACCAGGGCGCTCCGCATTTCGCCGGCGTCACGTCCGGCAGCAAGGGCGACCTGGGCAACCTGTTCAGTCTCGGCAGCCGGGTGTTCGGCATCACGCCGGCCGTGCATCTGCCGATTTTTGAAGGCGGCCGGCTCAAGGCGAATTACGGTGCAAGCCGCGCGCAGCTCGATGCCGCCATTGCGGACTACAACGTAACGGTGACCAATGCCGCGCGCGACGTGGCTACGCAGGCTGTGACCGCGCAACAGATCGCAGCACGCCGCGAAAAGCAGGATGCCGAGGTAAAAGCCCATGAAGCTTTGCTCGCCAACGCGCAAGCACGCGCCGCGCATGGCATCAAGGACGCTCGCGAAAGCCTCAACGCTCAGGCGCAATTGCTGCAACAACGCGATCAGGCAATCAATCTGCACGCTCAGGCAGTCAGCACCGATTTGGCGCTGATCAGGGCCTTGGGTGGCGGCTATCGATCGGATATCGACAACAAGACGGCGCCGGCCGCCGCCACCCCCTCCCCCACTTCGAATCCCGCAGGAGCCCCCTGACCATGTCCGCCCTCTCCAAGGACGCCAACGACAGCGGCCTGGCCGCGAAGGATCCCGCCAAGCGCAGGCGTGCGCTGCTGATCGTGGCGGCGATTTTCCTGCTCGCGGCACTGGCCTGGTTCCTGCTGTGGCGCTTCGTGTTTTCCACGCGCGAGAGCACCGATAACGCCTATGTCGGCGGCAACCAGGTGGCGCTCTCTTCGCAGGTACCCGGCACCGTGGTAGCCATCCTCACCGATGACACGCAGCACGTCGTGGCCGGACAGGTATTGGTGAAACTGGACGCCACGGACGCCGATGTGCGCCTGCGCCAGACCAGCAGCGCACTTGCGCAGTCGGTACGCCAGGTTCGCCAGCAAAACGATTCGGTAAACGAAGCCGATGCCACGGTAGCCTCACGCGAAGTCGACCTGCGCAAGGCTGCAGCCGACCTGAAGCGCCATCTGCCGCTGGTCGCAGCGCAAGCCGAATCACCCGAGACGGTACAGCACATGCGCGATAGCCTGGCGCAGGCGCAAGCAGCAGTGGACGCCGCAAAGGCGCGGGCTCAATCCGCCCGAGCCACCGTGGAAGGGACCGACATCGCCAACAATCCGGCCGTGATGCAGGCGCGCGCCAACTTCCGCGCAGCCTGGATCGCCGCACAGCGCAACACTATCGTTGCGCCCGTGAGCGGTTACGTGGCGCAACGCAGCGTGCAGTTAGGTGCCAGCATCTCGCCCGGCCAGCAGCTGATGACCATCGTGCCGCTGCATGATCTGTGGATCGATGCGAACTTCAAGGAGAACCAGTTGCGTCACATCCGCATCGGCCAACCGGTGAAGATCGCAGCGGACCTGTACGGTGGTGGCGTGGAATACCACGGCAAGGTGATCGGCCTGGGTGCCGGCACCGGCAGCGTGTTCTCGCTGCTGCCGGCGCAGAATGCCACTGGCAATTGGATCAAGGTGGTGCAGCGCGTGCCGGTACGCATCGCACTCGATAACGGTGAACTCGACCAGCATCCACTACGGATCGGCCTTTCCACCGACGTGACCGTGGACATCAGCAACGAGCAAGGTCCGGCGTTGGCTTCCGTGTCTACGCAGGCGCCCGCTCAGACCTCGGTGTACGACCAGGTAGCCGCGCAAGCCGATGCGCAGGCCGAGAAGATCATTCGCGCCAATCTTGGGGAGTGAGGCTCAAGCCTGCATCCGCTTCCATCACTTTCATGCCGTCATTCCCGCGAACGCGGGAATGACGCCCGGGCAAGACCGCGAGGCCATCCATGGCTGCTACACCTGAAAGCACTCCACCGCTGAAACCGCTGCATGGCACGCCGCTGGTCTTGCTGACCATCGCCGTCGCGTTCAGCACTTTCATGGAAGTGCTGGACATGACCATCGTCAACGTGGCGGTACCGCATATCGCCGGCAGCCTCGCGGTCAGCCCGAACGAAGGCACCTGGACGATCAGTTCCTATTCGCTGGCCAGCGCCATCATGCAGCCGCTCACCGGCTGGATTGCGCGCCGCTTCGGCGAGGTACGCACCTTCGTCACCTCGGTGCTGTTGTTCGTGCTCTTTTCGATGTTCTGCGGCATGGCCACCTCCATGCCGATGCTGGTCTTCGGCCGCCTGATGCAGGGCGCCGGCTCCGGTCCGATGGTGGCGCTCTCGCTGACCTTGTTGCTATCGAGCTACCCGAAGGAGAAACAAGGCATTGCACTGGCGATGTGGGCGATGACGGTAGTGGTCGCGCCGATCTTCGGTCCGATCCTGGGTGGCTGGATCACCGACAATTTCTCCTGGCCATGGATTTTCTACATCAACCTGCCGGTGGGCATACTGGCCGCCATCGTCACCTGGACCTTGCTGCACAAGCGCGAAACCCGGACGGTGAAGGCGCCGATCGATGTGGTGGGTCTGGTGCTGCTGGTCGTCGGCGTGGGCTGCCTGCAGTTCATGCTGGACAATGGCAACGACCATGACTGGTTCGCCTCGCCACTGATCCTCACGCTCGGCCTGATCGCGCTGGTGTGCCTCACCTTCCTGGTGGTGTGGGAAATCCACGCCAAACATCCGGTGATCGACCTCTCGCTGTTCAAGCAGCGCAATTTCACGGTCGGCGTGATCAGCCTGTCGCTGGGCATGTTCGCCTTCTTCGGCATCAACGTGGTGTTCCCGCTGTGGCTGCAGACCACGCTGGGCTACACCGCGACCTGGGCAGGCTTGGCGGCGGCGCCGGTGGGCGTGCTGGCGTTCCTGCTCTCGCCGATCGTCGGGCGCAACATGCACAAGGTCGATCTGCGTTTACTGGTGAGCTGGGCGTTCATCGTGTTCGCCCTCACCTCGTACTGGTTTTCCACCTTCGACAGCGCCGCCTCCTTTGCCACGCTGGTGGTGCCGCGCTTCGTCATGGGCCTGGCCATCCCCTGCTTTTTCATTCCCCTCAACCAGATCTACCTGTCCGGCCTGCCTGCCTCGGAAATCGCCAGCGCCTCGGGACTTTCCAATTTCTTCCGCACCCTGGGTTCCAGCGTGTCCACCGCGGTGATGGTGACGCTCTGGCAGCACCGCGCCATTTCTCACCACGCTAGCCTGACTGAGTACGTTAATTCGGCCCAACCAGGCGCCACGCAATACCTCCAGCAGCTTTCGCAGTTGGGCCTGGGGGCCAGCCGACGCATCGCTTATATCGATCAAATCGTCAATCGAGAAGGCTATACCCTGGCGGTTAACGACATTTTCTACGCTTGCGCGATTCTGTTCGTGCTGCTGTTGCCCGTACTCTGGTTCGCCCGCCCCCCCTTCGGCAGCACCGGTGGCGGCGCCATGGGGCACTGATCCGGCGCCATGCTGCACCTTCCGGCGCAGCATAAAAAGCGGGCCGCCGACTGGTGCGACGCAATACCTTCTGCTAGTTTGTGTGCATGGCACAAACAATCCGCATTATCAAGAAGTACCCGAACCGTCGGCTCTACGATACGGAGATCTCCAGCTACATCACGCTGGAAGAAGTCCGTCAGCTGGTGCTGGATGGCGAAACCTTCGAAGTCCGCGACGCCAAGAGCGGCGAGGACCTGACCCGCTCCGTGCTGCTGCAGATCATCTCCGAGCATGAGGAGAAGGGCCAGCCGATGCTGTCGCCCCAGCTCCTGAGTCAGATCATCCGTTTCTACGGCGATTCCCTGCAAGGATTCATGGGACCGTACCTGGAGCGCAGCCTGCAGGTGTTCCTCGACCAGCAACAGCAGTTCCGCAACCAGCTCAACAGCCTGATGGGGCAAACCCCCTGGTCGCTGCTCAACGAGCTGACGGAACGCAACATGGATGCGTGGAAGAACATGCAGCGGGGCTTCCTGGAATCCGCCTCGCAGGCCGCCACCCCACCGGGTCAGGCCGGCCGCGGCGGCGGCACCAAGAAACCCTGATTGTCGTCGTCCGGGCAGGCCACCCCGTTGCAGCACAACACGTGCTGCCGCGCGGCATGCACTGAAGGAAAACTGCCATGAGCCGGTCACCGTCCGCCTCGCGCGTCGCCCTGGTCACGGGCGGCATTGGCGGTATCGGCAGCGAGGTCTGCCTGCAGCTGGCCCTGACTGGGCGCACGGTGATCGCAGTCGATCTGGCCACCCGCAGCGACCGCATCGAAGCCTTCCGCGAGCATATCGCGGCCTCCAAGGGGGCGATCCGTTTCGAGCCCTGCGATGTCAGCGACTTCAAAGCCTGCGGCTCGCTCATCGAGCACATCGAACATAACATCGGCCACGTCGACATCCTGGTGAATGCTGCCGGCATTACGCGCGATACCAGCTTACGCAAGATGGATCCGCAGCATTGGCATGAACTCATGCGCGTGAACCTGGACGGCGTTTTCAACACCTGCCGGCACGTCGTTGAAGGCATGACTGCGCGAGGCTTCGGCCGCATCGTGAACCTCAGTTCGGTGAACGGCCAGACCGGCCAGTTCGGACAAACCAACTACTCCGCCGCCAAGGCCGGCGTGCACGGCTTCAGCATGGCGCTGGCGCGCGAAACCGCGCGCAAAGGGGTTACCGTGAACACGGTTTCGCCCGGCTACTGCGATACGCCGATGGTGGCAGCGGTACCCCAGGAAATCCGCCAGCAGATCATTTCCGATATCCCGGTAGGTCGCCTGGGCACGCCCGCCGATATTGCGCGCGCGGTAGTGTTTCTCACCGCCGACGACGCCGGCTATATCACGGGCGCCAATCTGCCGGTGAATGGCGGCTACTTCATGAGCTTCTGAAGCGTAGCTGGGATGACAATCCCAGCATTGGGGTGGCGGACGGAAAGCCGGGATTGTCATTCCAGCCTACTCGGTCAGCAGCCTGGCCCTTGCAGTGAACGCCCACTTGCGGAACATTGTGGCGCTCCCAGTCACGGTACGCAGCATGACGCAACCCAAAATCACCCTGATCGGCGGCGGTTTGGTCGGCGCGTTGCTCGCCCAACTGATGGCCACGCGCGGATTCGCCGTCGAGGTTTTTGAAAAACGCCCCGACCCGCGCCGTACCGGTTTTAACGGCGGGCGCTCGATCAACCTGGCGCTCGCCGAGCGCGGCTTGCAAGCCCTGCGCACGGCGGGGCTCGCCGATGACGTGCTGCAACGCGCTGTCATGATGCGCGGCCGCATGGTGCATCCGCTCGAAGGTATGCAAAGCCTGCTGCGCTATGGTGTGGACGACAGCGAAGTGATCTGGTCGGTCTCGCGTGGCGGACTCAACATGCTGCTGCTCGATGCGGCCGAAGCGGCTGGCGCGAGGTTCCATTTCGGCCAGGGCCTGGTTGGGGCCGATCTCAACGCGCGAAGCATCCGCCTGATCGACGCTGGCGGTGTACAACGCCAGCACGACGCCAGCGTGCTAGTCGGTGCAGACGGTGCCGGCTCCACCCTGCGTGCTGCCATGAATAATTATCAGCCGTTGGGCCAGCGCATCGAACCGCTCGGCCACGGCTACAAGGAACTGGAAATTCCGCCCGCCAGCGGCGCTGAGCGCTTCGCGATCGAACCCAATGCCCTGCATATCTGGCCGCGCGGCGGTTACATGTGCATTGCCCTGCCGAACACCGAAGGCAGCTTCACCGTCACCATGTTCCTGCCTGCGCACGGCCCTCATCCCAGCTTCGAAAGCTTGCCTGACGCAGCTGCGGCCGGTGATTTCTTCCGCCAAGATTTTCCCAACCTGCTGCCGCTGATTCCGCGTTTCGCCGAGGACTACGACGCGCACCCGGTCGGCGGCCTGTCCACGCTTTATCTGGATCAATGGCATGTCGACGGCCGCGCCCTGTTGATCGGAGATGCCGCACACGCCATCGTGCCGTTCCACGGCCAGGGCATGAACTGCGGATTCGAAGACACGATCGTGCTCGCCGACCTGCTGGCCGAAGCCGGCCGCGATTGGGCCGATGCCTTCGCCCAATTCCAGCGCATCCGCAAGCCGAATGCCGATGCGATCGCAGCCATGGCGCTGGAAAACTATGTCGAGATGCGCGATTCGGTGTCCGATCCACGCTTTCTGGCCAAGCGCGAGCTGGGTGCGCGGCTGGCGCAGCGCGCGCCGCAGCACTTCATGGCTCGCTACCGGATGGTTACCTTCACGCATTTACCTTACGCGTACGCTTACGAACGTGGACGTGCGCAAGACGTGCTGCTCGAACAATTGCTGCGCGGTTCCACCAATGTCGATGAGGTTCCGCTCGAGGCCGCCGTATCCGCGCTGGAGGCTACCCTCCCCCCGCTGCCACCCTTGCGCCATGGATAGCGCACTGATTGCCGCCTATCGCGACACGGACTACCGCGTGCGCTTGCCCCTGGGCGGCTTCGCTTCCCTACGCGTGGATGCGCCGGTGCCCGATCCCCTGCGCATGCTGGTCGGTGCCCACAGCTGGGCGTTCATGACAGCCTGGAATCCGTGCTCGCAGGTTCGTCCACGCCATCAAAACCATGTTGCACAACAAGCCTTGCTCGCGGTCCTGCGCAAGCTACCGTCCGCGCTCGCCATCCGCCCGGCCATCGGCGTGGGCGGGAATTGGCACGAGCCGAGTTTATTCATCGTCGGCCCTGTGCTGGCCGAAACCGACGCCCTGGCGCAGCAATTCCTGCAAAACGCCTACGTCCACGGCCTGGCCGATGGCTACGCGCGCCTGCGCCTGACCAGCGGCGAGCCGCCGCGTGGACAAGCCGGATAAGCCCTCCCCACAATGCCGGCGATGACCTCCCACAGCCCCCTGCTCGAAGCCCGCGCCCTCGCCTTCCATCGCCAGGACGAACCCGTGTTCGGCCCGCTGGATTTCCGCCTGGATGCCGGCGAGCTGATGCTGATCGAAGGCGACAACGGCAGCGGCAAGACCACCCTGATGCGCATCCTCACCGGCTTGCTGCGTGCCGAAGAAGGCGAGCTGCGCTGGCGTGGCGAACCGCTCACCTGGGACCGCTGCAGCGGCGAGGTGGTGTTTCTCGGCCACCAGCTCGGCCTGAAGGCGGAACTCAGCGCGCGGGAAAACCTGGCGTTCACCATCGGCCTGCACGGCCATCGCAACCAGAGCGGCATCGAAGGCGCACTCACGCAGGTTGGATTGACCGGCTATGAGGATGAACCCGTACGCAAACTTTCCGCCGGCCAGAAAAAACGCGTGGCGCTGGCGCGCTTGCTGCTGATTCCCGCCGCGCTTTGGCTGCTGGACGAACCCTATGCCAACCTGGATCGATCCGGCATCCAGTTGGTGGACGCCCTGCTGGAGGTGCACATTGCTCACGGCGGTGCGGCGCTGGTCACCAGCCACGGCGCCGTGCAGTTCCACGGCGGCGAGCCCCAGCGGATTCGCCTGCATGCTTGATACGCGGCGTCCCGGTCTCGCTCACGCCTGTATCGCGGTATTGCGCCGCGATCTCACGTTGGCCTGGCGCCAGCGCGGCGACATGCTTCTGCCCGTGCTGTATGCGCTGATCGTCACTTCGCTGTTCCCGTTCGCGCTCGGGCCGGAAAGCGCCCTGCTCAAGCGCATCGCCGGCGGCGCGGTCCTGGTGACGGTCTTGCTGGCGATGCTGCTGGCGCTGGATGCGATGTTCCGCAGCGACATCGAGGATGGTTCGCTGGAGCAGCTGATGCTCGCGCCGCAACCGCTGGCGCTGATGCTGGGCATGAAAATCCTGGCGCACTGGCTAGCCACCGCCCTGCCCCTGATCGTGGTCGCGCCGGTCCTTGCCGGCATGCTGCATCTGCCCGCAGCAGTGACGCCGGTGCTGCTGGCCGCGCTGCTTCTCGCCACGCCGCTGCTGAGCCTGCTGGGCGGTATCCTGGTGGCGCTGACAGCCGGCACGCGACGCTCTGGTATGCTGCTGGCGTTGATGCTGCTGCCGCTGTGCGTGCCGGTGGTGATCTTTGCCGCCGGGGCTCTGGCAGCCGCTCAGGAAGGGCTGCCCTGGATTGCCCCCATCGCCTGGCTGGGCGCAGCACTAGTCATGACCGTGGTGCTGGCTCCCCTCGCATGCGCGGCCGCCCTCCGCATCGCACTGGATTCGTAGCAATGGCCAACTGGATCCCCTTGTGGTTGCACAAGCTCAGTTCCCCACCGGTGTTCTACCGCTTTGCCGGTGCGCTGCGGCCCTGGGCGATCGCGCTCGCCTTGGTGCTCGGCCTAATCGCACTGTACGGTGGGCTGGTGCTGGCGCCGCCGGATTATCAGCAAGGCGATGACTACCGCATCATCTTCATCCACGTGCCCAGCGCCTGGATGGGACTGTTCATCTATGGCGTGATGGGCGTTGCCGCGTTCATTGCGCTGGTCTGGCGGATCAAACTGGCCGAAGTGGTGGCGATGGCCTCCGCACCGGTCGGCGCCGCCTTCACGTTCATCACCCTGGTCACCGGTTCGCTGTGGGGCGTACGCATGTGGGGCACCTGGTGGACCTGGGACGCACGGCTCACCTCTGAACTGGTGCTGCTGTTTCTGTACCTCGGTGTGATTGCGCTGTACCACTCGTTCGAGGATCGCCGCCAGGGAGCACGCACGGCGGCGTTCCTTGCGTTGATCGGCATCGTCAACGTGCCGATCGTGCACTTCTCGGTGAACTGGTGGAACACCTTGCACCAGGGCTCCACCATCAAGCTGCTGGGTCCTTCCACCATCGCGCCGGCGATGGTGTGGCCGCTGCTCACCATGATGGTCGCCACCAAGCTTTATTACGTCGCCAGTTTGTGTGGCCGAGTGCGTGCGGATCTGCTGGCCCTGGAAGGCGGCAAGGATTGGGTACGGCAGATCGCCGAAAACGAGGTGCACGGATGAACGCTGCAGCGCTGCAATCGTTTCTGGCCATGGGTGGTTATGCGGCTTACGTGTGGCCGGCCTATGGCGTGTTCTTCATCGTGCTGCTGATCGACTGGCTCGCACCGCAGTTCCGCCGCCGCCGGCTGTTGCGCGAGTTGCGCGCACGCATGGCACGGCAGAATGCGCGCAAGGAGCGCACCAGCCAAGCTTCTGCAGCCTCAACCTAAACGTCATCCATGAATCCGACGCGTCAACGCAGACTAACCATCATTATCGCCATCCTCGCCGCCGTGATCGTAGCGGCGGCCCTGGTGGTGTATGCGCTGCAACAGAACATGAATTACCTCTTTACGCCCAGCCAGGTACAGGCGGGTGAAGCAACCTCGTACAAGAACTTCCGCCTCGGCGGCATGGTCAAGGCCGGCTCGATCCAACGCAGCAATGATTCCTTGAAAGTCACCTTCACCGTCGTCGACGCCAGCGGCGCCATGCCGGTGGAATACACCGGCATCCTGCCGGACCTGTTCCGCGAGAACCAATCGGTGATCGCCACCGGCCATATGGACGGCGCACGCTTCGTCGCCGCCGAAGTGCTGGCCAAGCACGATGAAACCTACATGCCGAAAGAACTGAAGGATGCGATGGCCAAGGCGCATACCGGCAAGCGCATCGACGAGGCAGCCAATCAGGACAAGCAGCAGCTATGACGCCCGAACTCGGTCAGCTCGCACTCATCCTTGCGTTGTTTCTCGCGCTGGCGCAGAGCGCGCTGCCGCTGATCGGCGCATGGCGCGGCAACCGTGCGCTGATGGCCGTGGCGCGACCGGCAGCTACCGGGCAGGCCGTGTTCGTGGCGCTGGCGTTCGCCATTCTGGCTTCGGCCTTCCTGCGCTTCGATTTTTCCGTGCAATACGTAGCCGCCAATTCCAATCTGCAGCTGCCCTGGTATTACCGCATCGCAGCCGTTTGGGGCGCGCATGAAGGCTCGATGCTGCTGTGGGTACTGATCCTCAATGTGTGGACTTTCGCACTCACCCTGTTCAGCCGGCGCCTACCGGACGTGTTTCTGGCGCGCGTGCTCGGCGTGCTGGGGATCATTTCGACTGGGTTTCTGTGTTTCATCCTGTTCACTTCCAATCCTTTCGCACGCCTTTTGCCGATGCCGCCGGACGGCGCGGATCTCAACCCGATCCTGCAAGACCCGGGCATGACCTTTCATCCGCCCGTGCTGTACATGGGCTATGTGGGATTCTCGGTGGCGTTCGCGTTTTCCATCGCCGCCTTGCTCGGTGGCTCGATGGAACAGGCCTGGGTGCGCTGGGCGCGCCCTTGGACGAATGCAGCCTGGGGTTTTCTATCCTGCGGCATCGTCGCCGGCAGCTGGTGGGCCTATGCAGAGCTGGGCTGGGGCGGCTGGTGGTTCTGGGATCCGGTGGAAAACGCCAGCTTCATGCCGTGGCTGGTGGGCGTGGCGTTGATTCACGCCCAGGCGGTGACGGAGAAGCGCGGCTCGCTGCGCGCCTGGACCATTCTGCTGTCGCTGTTCGCGTTTTCGCTGTCGCTGCTGGGCACGTTCCTGGTGCGTTCGGGCATTCTCACCTCGGTGCACGCGTTTGCCTCCGATCCTCGCCGTGGCGCTTTCATCCTCGGCTTCCTGGCGGTGGTGGTCGGTGGATCGCTGCTGCTGTACGCATTGCGCGCACCGAAGGTGGCTGGCGGCAAGGCCTTTGCGTGGGTCTCGCGCGAAAGCGCCATCCTGGTCGGCAACCTCATGTTCACGGTCGCGGCGGCGATGGTGCTGCTGGGCACGCTGTTCCCGCTGTTGGGCGATGCCTTGAACCTCGGCAAGATTTCGGTGGGACCGCCTTACTTCGGGCTGCTGTTTCCCTTGCTTATGTTGCCGGTCGTCCTGTTGCTGCCGTTCGGGCCATACCTGCGCTGGGGTAACAGTGAAGCGCCAGTGCTGAAACAAGTCCTTGTGCGTGCCAGTATCGCAGCGGCCGCATGCGCGATCATCGCGGCATTTTTCGTGCAGGGCCAAATCAAGGCGATCGCCGGCGTAGCCTGTGCGGTGTGGGTGGGCGTGGGCGTGCTGCTGTACGTGGCGAAGCGCTGGCGCGAAATGCCGCGTGGACGCCGATATCCCGCCGAAATGGCCGGCATGCTGCTGGCGCATCTGGGTGTAGCGATTTTCCTGATCGGCGTGCTGTTGTCCGAATCGCTGAGCGTGACACGCGATGTGCGCCTGTCGCCTGGAGAAAGCGCTACGGTCGGCGGCTATGATTTCCGCTTTGATGGTGTAACCCAGACTTCCGGGCCCAACTGGACGGCGCAGCAAGGCGTGGTCACCGTAACCTGCAACGGCGCACCGGTTGCAGTCATGCATCCGCAGAAACGCACCTACCTGCGCGAGCAGGTGCAGACCACATCCGCCATCGATCCGGGTATCACGCGCGATATCTACGTGGCGCTGGGCGAGCCGATGGATCCCCGGCATGTGCAAGGCGCTTGGGCCTTGCGCCTGTACACCAAGCCGTTCGTGCGCTGGATCTGGGGTGGCGGTCTGTTCATGATGCTGGGCGGTTTCGTCAGTGCGACCGATCGCCGCTTCCGGGTGAAGCGTGAAGCAGAATCCGCGCAGCCCACCCCCGTCGCGGCGCTGCAGGAGTCGCAGGCATGAGCCGGCTGCTGCCCTTGTTCGCCTTCGTACTGCTGGCCACGCTGCTTGGTTTCGGCATCTGGTGGAACAGCTCGCATGATCCCGCTGCCGTTCCTTCGCCGCTGATCAACAAGCCCGCGCCCACCTTCGCCCTGCCACGGCTGGATCAACCCGCCAAGACGGTGAGCAAGGATACGCTGCTGGGCAAGCCCTATCTGGTGAACGTGTTTGCAAGCTGGTGCTTCGCCTGCGGTGCAGAACATCCCGTGCTGATGGCCGAATCAAGGAAGCTTGGGGTTCCGCTGGTCGGCTACGACTACAAGGACGACGCCAATGATGCGAAAGCGTGGCTCGCGCAGCACGGCGACCCTTACGACATGGTGATCGCCGACGTGAGCGGCCACACCGCGATCGACTTCGGTGTGTACGGCGCACCGGAGACATTCCTGATCGATGGCAAGGGCGTGATTCGCTACAAACGCATCGGGCCGCTCACACCGGAGGTGATAGCGCAGCAGCTCAAGCCCGCGATCGAGGCGTTGCAGCAGGAGGCACACTGAATGGTGAAGCTTCTGCGCACCACCGTCCTGGTCCTGTTGGTCGCCTGCGCCGGCATCGCTGCGGCCCAGGCCATCGACCCCCTCCCGTTCCGCGACCACGCCGAGGAACTGCGCTTCCAGCATCTCACCAGCGAACTGCGCTGCCTGGTGTGCCAGGACGAAAACCTTGCCGACTCCAACGCCGACTTTGCGCGCGATTTGCGTCACAAGGTGTTCGAACTGATGCAGCAGGGCAAGAGCGACGCGCAGATCAAGCAGTATCTGGTGGATCGCTACTCGGACTTCGTGCTTTACGATCCGCCTGTGAACCATCGCACCTGGCTGCTGTGGTTCGGTCCGCTGCTGATCCTGCTTGCAGGCGGCGCGGTCGTCGCCTACACCATCCGCAAACGCAGCCAGGTCGACACGCCCGGCGCTTGCGCACCGACCGATAACGGGGACGATTGGTGAAATCGCTTTTTTACATTGCCGCCGCAGTGATGATCGCTGTGGCGTTGGCCTTGCTGCTGCTTCCGCTGCTGCGGCACGGCCGGCAAACGGGGCGGCCACGCAACCTGTTCGTACTGATGCTGTGCATCGCCTTGGTTGTACCGGTCGGTGCAGCGTTGCTATATCGGCAGATTGGTACGCCAGCCACGCTCAATGGCGTGGCCACGCAGGCGCAGACCGTCACCGACGTCAACCAGGCGCTGGACGAGCTACGCGCGCACCTCGCCGCACAGCCCACTGACGCGCAAGGCTGGATGCTCCTGGCGCAGGCCGAGATGGAAATGCAGCAACCGGAAGAGGCGCGCAACGCCTTCGAACAGGCACTGAAGCTACGACCCAACGATACCGGCGCCATGGTGGGCTGGGCCCAGGCCGACTCCACCGCCCGCCCGGATCACCATATCGACACGCGTGCGCGGGAGTTGCTGGAACAGGCGGTGAAACTTGAGCCGGATAACCAGCGCGGGCTTTGGCTGCTGGGCATCAGCGATTTCCAGCAAGGCCGCTTTGCCGAAGCCGCGTCCACCTGGCGTACCTTGCAGCCGCAGCTGCAGCCCGGCTCCACCGTCGCTCAAGCGGTGGCGCAACAGATAGCCCAGGCGGACGCGCGTGCCGGCTCGCCAGCCGCTTCGTCCAGCGCGACGAGCCCGGCCTCTTCCGGGCCCACCCTGCAAGTGAAGGTAGCCCTGGTGCCGGCACTCAAAGCCAAGCTTGCCGCCGGCGATACCTTGTTCGTCTACGCCCGTGCGGAAAACGGCCCCCCCATGCCCCTGGCCGTGGCCGTGGCCCGGCTCGACGCCAGCCGGTTGCCCGCCACGGTCACGCTGAGCGATGCGATGAGCATGCTGCCATCGATGAAGCTGTCGTCCGTGCCGCGTGTGGTGATTGGCGCACGCATCAGCCATAGTGGTAATGCGGCCCCTCGGGCAGGCGACCTGGAAGGCGATGGCGGCACGGTCGAAGTGAATAGCAAGGCACCGGTGAATGTCGTCATCGACAAAGTGCATGATTGAGGATCGGGCATGATGCCGCTCCTGCCCGCAAGGGTCCGCTTTCCTCATCGTCATTCCGGCACAGGCCGGTACGCGGCGACTTGGCGAGATCAGCCTCCATGTTCAATCCGGTAGAAACTCAGCTCTCGCAGGAATCCATGAGCGACGCACGCCAATACTTCGACCTGCCCTCCCCGTTCGCCATGAAGCGCGGCGGCAGCTTGCAGGGCGCTCGCATCGCCTACGAAACGTGGGGCAGCTTGAACGCTGCGCAGGACAATGCCGTGCTGATCCTCACCGGCCTGTCGCCCAGCGCGCACGCCGCCTCCAACGCGGAAGATCCCTCGCACGGCTGGTGGGAAGGCATGCTCGGTCCCGGCAAAGCCATCGATACCCGCCGCTGGTTCGTGATCTGCGTCAATTCGCTGGGCAGCGACAAGGGTTCCACCTGCCCCGCCTCCCTCGATCCGGCCACCGGTGAAACGTATCGCCTGAACTTCCCCGATCTTTCCCTGGAAGACGTTGCCAATGCTGCGCAAGCGCTGGTCAAGAGCCTGGGTATCGAACAATTGGCCTGCCTGATCGGCTGCTCGATGGGCGGCATGAGCGCGCTGGGCTACATGGTGTTGCATCCCGGCGGCGTGCGCACGCACATCAGCGTGGATACGGCACCGCAAGCGCAGCCGTTCGCCATCGCCATCCGCTCCTTGCAGCGCGAGGCGATCCGGCTCGATCCGAGCTGGCACGGCGGCCAATACGGCGACCAGAGCTATCCGGACATCGGCATGAGCATCGCACGCAAGCTCGGCGTGATCACCTACCGTTCCGCGATGGAATGGAACGGCCGCTTCGCGCGCATTCGCCTCGATCCCGAGCAACGCGAGGAGCAGCCGTTCGGCTTCGAATTCCAAGTGGAGTCGTATTTGGAAAGTCACGCACGGCGCTTTGTGCGCACCTTCGACCCCAACAGCTATTTGTATCTTTCGCGCGCCAGCGACTGGTTCGATATGGCCGAATACGGCAATGGCAACGTGATGGAAGGCTTGCAGCGTATTCGCGTCGAGCAGGCGCTGGTAATTGGCGTGAGCACCGACATCCTTTTCCCGCTGGAACAGCAGGAACAGATCGCCGAAGGGCTGCAGGCGGCCGGCGCCAAGGTGGAATTCGTGGCCCTGGATTCGCCGCAGGGCCACGACGCCTTTCTGGTGGATATCGAGAACTACAGCCGCGCGATCGGCGGCTTCTTGGCACGTATTTGACGATGTCGGGCTTGGGACCGGGTTACAGCGCCAGCGGCCTGAACTCCGCAAACATCCTCGCCGCCTCGGGCAGCTCGCGCAGGGGCACGTAGTCGCAGGCGGCGGCGAAGCGTTCCCACAACTCCACTACGCGCGCACTCCTGTGAGCATCCTCGATGGCGCCCTCCTTCCATTCGAACACCTCGACGATGATCCCATCCAGGCCGAACATGGCCTGCGCGGGCCGGTCGGTGACCAGCCCCAACGTGCGCAGGCACGGCACGTGCTCCCGGACCAGGGCCTCCAGCTCCTCCGCACACCCCTGCTTCGGACGGTACGCTACAATCACCATCACACCCATGGACGCTCCCCCTCGGATCGGTTCGAGGAAGGCTAGCAGAGAAGCTCCATTCAGGCGCCAGCGGCCTCGCTTTCATGGGTGGAAAGTCCTCCAAGATCGACCGAGACCAGCGATGCTCACCACGGAATTCCCCGGCTGTCGGAAACTCATTCAGGCGATCGACACGGCCGTCGCCAAGGGCTCCACGCCAGCCATCACGGACAGCCTGCGCAACAGCCTGTGCAAGTTGATCCAGAGCAAGGAGATCGTCCTGCCGGCCTGCGTGTTCGAAACCGCCGAGAACCGCTACGCCCGCCGCGAGCTCTATCACAGCGACGAATACGGCTACTGCGTGGTGGCCATGACCTGGGGCCCCGGCCAAGGCACCCCCATCCACGACCACTGCGGCATGTGGTGCGTCGAAGGCGTCTGGAGCGGCGCGCTGGAAGTCGTACAGTACGAACGCCTGCCCACGGAAGAACAGCAGGGCGACCTGTACCGCTTCCAGCCGGTCGGTTCGATCCAGGCCGGCCCCGGCTCCGCCGGCAGCCTGATCCCGCCGCACGAGTACCACACCATCCGCAACCCCAGCGACGACGCCATTGCGGTGAGCCTGCACATCTATTCCGGCAACATGACCCACTGCGCCGTGTTCCAGCCCAAGGACGGCGATCGCTGCTATGAGCGCCATGATCGCCAGCTGAGTCTCGACCCGGTGAACTGAAACCGGCATAATAGGCGTTCGCACTTGCCGGTGTGGCGGAATGGTAGACGCGGCGGACTCAAAATCCGCTTCTGGCGACAGAGTGTAGGTTCGAGTCCTATCACCGGTACCAATGGATCAAAGGCCGCTTACGCGGCCTTTGTCTTTTCTGGCGACCGGTTCAGGCAATCAGGCCGCTACGCTGCAGAAAGACTCTTGAATGCATCAGCCAGCGTACGCATCGCATTGCGCGAGCGACGGTCATTGAGCGCGCTATACAGAACCACTTCCTGAGTGGGCAGCGAAGGCAGAGACAAGACCTGACCTAGATCGATGGTGCCACTGGGTGCCGTGCGCCGCGCAAGTACGGCGATAGCAAGACCAGCCGCGGCCGCGGCACCGAGGACAGCGGCGCCCTTGCCGATGAAGACCTCCGTCCAAGCAATGCCGGCTTCATCCAGCGCACGTACGGCCGCGGCGCGGATGCCGCATGACTCGCCCTGGGTCGACAACGGCAATGGCTGGCCGGGACGCAGGTCCCAATGGGGAACGCCGATCCAGGCGAAGCTCTCGGTGAAGATGGTTTCGCCTTGATTGCGGCGATTGTCCGCCTGCACCACCAGCGCCGCATCCAGTGCACCTTCTTCATACGCCTGCATGACTTCGCGCGAACCTGCAACACGCATTTCGATCAGCAGATGGGGATCATGCTCGTTCATGCGGCGCAACAGGGCCGGCAATTCGCTGCCGACGATCATCTGGCTGATGCCGATGGTCAAGCGGCGCCGCTCAGCCTCAAACGAGGCAACAGCACGTTCATGCGCCCCCATGAGCGAACGCGCTGCGTCGAGAAACACGGCGCCTTCTGCCGACAGGCGCACCTGCCGCGGAGTGCGTTCCAGCAGGCGCCGGCCTAGCTGCTCTTCCAGCCGCCGCAGTTTCAGGCTGAGCGCCGACTGGGTGGTATCGAGCACTTCCGCAGCGCGCGTAAAGCTCTGCAAATCGGCGATAAAGACGAAGGCTTTGACAGCATCGAGATCCAGCGCTTTCACGGGCTTCATCATGTCGTTTTGTAATCGCTGAAATATACATCCATGGCGTTTACTCATGCATGAGGAGCGAATTAACTTTTTTGCCGTCCCCAGCCCACAGGTTTTTCTATGCGCCACGCTCTTTCATACATACCCTGCGTCTTGCTCGCGGCCTTGGTGAGCAACCAAGCGGGAATGGCCACGGACTACCGGGTAAAGCCCTCTCTGGAAGGGACGTGGACGCTGAAGGCCGCCTACGATCTGCATAAGGACTGCAGCAAAAGCTTCGGGTTCGGGCCGGCCCCGGCCGGCACCTTGCTGGTCGATCATGCAGGCAGCTACTCGCTACAGATCTACCGCAGCAATCGACCGACGTCTGCCACCGACGCGGAAGGCCGCCAAATCGACTTCAAACCCAATGAAATCGCCAGCACGCATTACGGCAGGCTCAGCCTTGATCCTGCGTCGCACACGGTGACCTTCCACATCGAGCACGCTTATAACCTGCTGTGGAACGGCACGGTGCAGGTGCGGCCTTACGTGCTCTCAGGCGACGAATTGAGCTACCAGGTTCCGGCGCAGCCCGGCAGCGATGCCGTGGCAGTGTCAGTATGGCAGCGCGCGAAGCCCGCATCGCCGGCAAGCGATCCTTGATCGAAGGCCTGCCGGCTACGCCCCTGCCACGTAGACTGGGATGACAATCCCAGCTTTCCACGCGGCAACCCGAAGCCGGGATTGTCATCCCAGCCTACCCGGACGCCATGATCATTCGCCGTCCAGGAACATCTGGCCGTCCGGCGCAAAGCGAATCACCGAGCGCTGCCGCGCGCGCAGCTGCTTTGCCGTTTCCACCGAGGCCGCCAATGCCGGCGCCATTTCCTCGATATCCAAGCCCCGGTTGCCGCGACGCCTTTGCTTGCCGGCGAAGCGTAGACGGTTGTATTGCGACCACGAGCCCATCGAAAGCGCGCAGACGATCGCAATGCTCAGCACGATGCTCAGATTATTGGCCGCTTGCAGCGGATGCATCAGGCCCAGTTGCTTGAACGCGTCTTCCAGGCCAAGCAGCCAGGCGATCAGCGTGAGGAACGGCAGCCACAGCGAAATCCACAGAGTCCACGCCACCATGGTGATGACGGTGAACAGGGTGCGTTGCAGCGGCGCCTGGCGGTGCGGTCGGTTGATGATAAAGTCGGCTTTCATCATATCCCCCTATCAGGACTGGTCCAGATCGCCAGCGTGCCCCTGCGCTTCAGGATGGCCTTGGGCAAGGCGACGATGGACGTGGCTGTGGTGAGCATCCAATAAACCAACGGGTACCAGATCATCCAGTAGTAATTGCGGCCGATGCGGGTTTCGTAGCGGCGGTCGATCAGCAGGCTGATCAGGAACTGCAGCATGCATATCATGCCGAGCACCACGCCGTTCCATTGCGGAATAAAGGTGGGAACGTGCAACGACGGCGGAAGTTTCACGACGAGTCCGATCAGCCACAGCAGCACGATCACCGCCATGTCGAAAGACCACGCCAGGCTCACCACGAATTCCAACGCCACCATCCACATCCGCCGCTCCCGCCAGCGCAACAGATGCAGGCCGTAGCGCAGCAGCACTTCCGAACCGCCCTGCGCCCAGCGCAGGCGCTGTCGCCATAGACCACGCAGCGTTTCCGGCATCAGTATCCAGCACAGCGCATTCGGTTCGTAGCGGATTTCCCAATGGCGCATCTGCAGTCGCCAGCTCACGTCGATGTCTTCGGTCACCATGTCGGTATTCCAGTAGCCGACATCGTGCAGCGCCGTCTTGCGGAAAGCAGAGATCACGCCGGAGACCGTGAAGATGCGCCCGTATACGCGCTGCGCACGCTTGATCAGGCCGATGATCGACGAGAACTCGCCTACCTGCAGCCGGCCCAGCAAGGTGGAGCGGTTGCGAATGCGTGGATTGCCGGTGACCGCACCTACACGCGGACTGTCGAGCATATGCATCACCAGCCAATGCGTGGCATACGTATCGAGCATGGCGTCACCGTCGATACACACCAGGTAATCGCCCTTGGCAGCGAGCGCCGCCGCGCGCAGACCCGTGGCCTTGCCGCGATTGGCGGCCAGATGCAACACACGCAGCTCCGGAATCTCCTTGATCAACTGATCCAGTTGCGCGCCGGTATCGTCGGTGGAGCCGTCATTGACCGCGATGATCTCGAAACTGGGATACGTCTGCTTCGCCAGCTGAGTGAGGGTTTCGCGCACGTGTTCGCTTTCGTTGTGACAAGGCACGATCAGCGATACCAGCGGGTAAGACGACAGCGGTGGCGGCTTCACACGCGACGGCTCGGTGCGCTCCCAACGGAAAAAATAGATCAGGCCGCCGCTCATCCAGATCAGCGACATGGCCAGCGGATAGAAGAAGGCGAAATCGAGCAGGGTTTGGAGCGCATGGATATGCATGGTTATCGCTCCGGATAGGGATAGTCGGCGATGGAAATCGCCGGGCGGACGGCTTCAAGCTGCGGGTGGTTCTGGATGAAGTCGTCTGGGTAGTAGCCCAGGTGGCGTGCGCCTTCGACTTGCAGTAGACGGAAGCGTGCGTCGATGTCCTGGTTGGAAACGGCCTGGCCGGTACGCCAATCGTGCGTGGCAAGTTCAAACAGCGTGCCGTCCAGAGCATGCGGGCCGGCGGCAGCAACACGTGCGACCAGCTCGCGATACCAGCTATCCGTATCGGCCTGCTTGTCCAGCTGCGGCATCGCCATGACAGCAGTGAGGTTGTAGTTGTTCAGGAAAGCGGGAAGGCTTTGCGCGAACCACGCTTCCGACTTGGGATCGAGGATCGGCCGCGTGTAAATATTCCGCACCGTCTTGACCTCCGGCCGCCAGCGGCGGACTCGCGCGGTGAGTTCGTGCGTGAAGTCGATCAGCGCGGCGGTGCGCTCGGCCGGCGACCGGTTCGACCAGGGGCCGAGGTTGTCCGTATCACGCAGGTAGGCATCATCGGAGAACAGCAGCCCAGCTTCATCGGCATGCATCGCGAGGTCTTCGTAAACATCGCCGATAAGCTGCCGCACGCGCGGATCCCACGGCGCAAGGCGATAGTGATCGCCACCTGGCTTTGGCTCGCCGCCCAGCGCAGGCAGGTTCGGCTGATCCGCAAGGCGGAAGGCGAGCACCGGCATCCACGCATACACGCGTACCTGCGCACGCGTGCGCAATTGCCAGGCAACGCGTGAGAACAGGTCCGCGCGCATCGGCAGATGGCGATTCGGGAAATACACGGCCTGCGCCACGCCGTCACCTTTCGGATCGGCATAGGCCTGCAGCCAGACCTGGCTGGGGTGCATGCGGCGGATGCGGTCGAGCAGGCGCGAGAGGTTACGTTCCTGCTGCGCCGGATCCGGATCGTAGACGTAGTCGAGATCCACCTGCACGGCGCGCACGGGGTCGACCCGGGTGGGGTGGCGGATCAGCCAGCCAAGGCGATTGGCGCTGACGTTGCCGCTGACCAGCAGGCGCGGCAGCGTGTGGTCGTCCGGCGATACCGGTATGACATCGTCCAGACTGAAGGACACGCGCATTCCTTCGCTGTTTGCCACTTGCGTTGCAATCTGGTTGTAGGCGCCGTAGGGCCACACGATCGCGCGCGGACGGTGGCCGGTGGCGTGATCGATCTCCTCGGCACTGTGCTGCAGATCCTTGCGCAGGCGTGCGGTGTAAGCAGCAAGGCTTTCATAGCTTGCCGTGCGCGGGTCGTACTCGAGGCTCACCACTGCCGGCAACTGGTTGCCTTGCGGATTGGCCATGATGCCTTCGTGCAGATCCCAGGTATGCGAGGCGAATTCCACCAGGCCGGAGCGCTGGATTTCGCGCACCTGGTCCCAGCTCAAGAAACAATCCCGCGTGCAGGACTCGCCATTGATCGGCATTTTCTGGCCGGGCGGCAGGTCCATCCACGAACCCACCAAAGCTGACACCGCCGGATAGTGGTAGGCGCGCAGCAGTGGATAGACGCGCGTGTAGAAGCTTTCCAGGCCATCATCGAAAGTGAGCAGCACGGCATGTGCCGGCAGCGGTGCACCGCCCTGCCTGGCCTGGATCACCTGATCGAGGCTGACCACGTGATAGCCATTGGCCTGGAGCCAATCGAAATGCGCGACCAGGTGGTCCGTGCTGGTGGCATCCGGATCGCGATCGCCCTGCAGGCCGACATCGTCGCGCACGTCGTGATAGGTGAGCACGATCAACGACGCGTCCGGCACGAATTCATTGGCGCAGGCCAGCGACGTCATGACGAAAAGTAGCAGGGCGAGCAGTAGGAAACGCATGGCTACTCTCCCCAGTGCATGGAAACGTCCAGCACGACACGCGACTCGTGCCGGCCGTCGTAGGGTTGCCAATGCCAGCTCACGCCCCAGCCGAAACGCAAGCCGGCATGCGCCTGGAACATCTGTCCGTAGCGTGCACTGGCCATCACGCCGCTGGCGAAGTTGCGTTCTTCGTAGCGACCGATGGCAAACTCGAAGCGCTGGGTCCAGAGCCGGCTGTCGTATTGGTTGAGCACGTTTTGCAGCACGCCGGTGACCGCGTAGGAGCGATCCCACCTAGGATTGAAATACGGCCGGTTCGTTTCGCTGTTGGTCGAGCCGCTGACTTCCACACCACCGTCGAAGCTCAGGTTCGGACCGGTGTGCAGGCGCTGCACGAAGTCCGCCTGCCAGCCCTTGCGCACATTGCCGTCGGTGAAGCGATCGCGATATAGCGCCAGGCGTGCGGAGGTAAGTTCACTCGCACGCCACTGCACGGCGGTGTTGAAGGTTTTTCCCGTAATGCCGTAGCGCTGCGCCCGCAGCGGAACATCCGCGCCGGCGCTGGCCCAATCGGAAGACCACGACCAGCGGTCGCTGATCGCCCAGTTGAAACCGGCTTCGAAATCCGTGCGACGCACATAGTGATCCGCCGAGGGCAGCGCTTGCACGTAAAACGACCAATGAGGCATGAAGCCCTGCACACCGAGGCCGCCGCGATCCCTCGCGACGTGGCCCTCGGGCAAAGCGGCAGATGATGCGCGTGCCAGCGCCAGCACGCGCCAGTGATGGTCGATCAGCGGACTGGCCAGTGTCGCCTGCGTTTCCTGGTCGCGATCGCCATAGTCGGGACTGTTGCCCCAACCATTGTCGTGGGTGAGATCGAATTGCCAGCCGCGCTGGCGGTCCCATGCCGACAGCGCATCTTCCACGCGGCCGCTACGTTCGGCCTGCTGTTGCGCCTGGTCGAGTGCGGCCTGCGCGCCCGCATAGTCATGCACGGCGCCCCGGACTTCGGCATCGTCCAGATTGGCGCCGGCATCGTGTTCGTCTTCCAGCGTGTCGGCAATCTTCAAGGTTTCCGCCGCGCGCCTTGGCCAGCCACGCGCCAGTTCCGTCATCGCCAGCTGGCGACGTAAGTCGGCATTGCCAGGCGCCTCGGCGCACATCGCGGCAAGCCGCTGATACGCGCTCTTGAGCTCGCCGGCATCCTCGTGCAACTGGATATCGGTGCTGTCCGCATCGACCTTGCGTGCATTCTGTTTGGCGCCACGAACGCCAGGGGCACGCAGCCAGCGCGGTTCATCCGCGACCAGCTTGTCCACCATGGCAAGCGATTCGCGCGTGCGGCCCGCCTCGAAATAGGCGGACGCAAGGCCGATGCGTGGATCGACATCGCCCGGCTGGTACGGATCCGGGTCCTGACGGATGCTGTCTTCGTACAGCGCAATCGCTTCGCGCGGCCGATGCTCCTGCATCATGGCGTCGGCCGCTGCGTTTTCCGCATACGGCGGCAATTGCACTCCTTCCTGCTTCAGCTGGACATACTCGGCCAGTGCCTCCCGTGCGCGATCCCCTTGGTCCAGCGCCACCAGCAGATCGAGCTGCGCGCGCCTGCGAACATCCGCGGGTGCATGGGGATCATCTGCGATGCGTTGGATATCGGCGACGGCTTTATCGTCATCCGCGTAAGGATGCGTGGCATCGGCGGGAATGCCTTGGGCCCAACGTACTTCGTGCGAGGCGTAATCGGCCTGCAGCTGTTCGCGCTCGGCAGGACTGAGCGATGGCGACAGGTTCGCCGCCAGCCCCCCGGCGCGCGCGGCGCCACCCAATTCCGACAACAGCTGGATGTTCAGCATTTGGGCGTTGCGGTCATCAGGCCAGCGTGCCAGCACTTCCTGGCAATGCGCCAACGCTTCCACCCGATGCCCCGCGGAGCGCTCCGCGCGGGCCTGGGTCAACAGCGCATTGCTATCAGGCGTGGACTGCGCGGTAACCGCTTCGCTGGCCGTGCATAACGCGAGCGTGACAACAACCGCCAACGTTGCACGCCGCAGCATTACTGCCCGCGTTGCCGATGCCGTTGCGATTTGCACGCGTTTTCTCATCGCCAGAGCCGCTCTCGCGCCTAACGTGGAAAATCCCCAAGTCCGGTGAAGCCGTGGGCCCCCTGCTCCATCGAACCCCCTTCTCTGCAGGAGTTAAGTCGCAAAAATCAGGCCATGGTGCGTGAAGATGGTTTTCACACGGCAAATTGTAAAAAAATCATTAAGCTCAATGAAGGAAAGCGGCCGCGCGCGCAGCTCGTTCATCATAAATAGCTGTTTCTTTAATAATTTTCGTCAGAACAACGGTTCATAACGGAACCATAGTGAGCTCGCGCCAAATGTGACGTGATTCACATGTGTCACAACGGGGCAGCGACTGTTTATGTCACTTTCGCGCAAGGAAGCGCCTAGGCTACCTGGACGGGCTCGAGCGCAAGCCGAACAGGATCAGCAGCACCGCGCCCACCGTAATGCCGCAATCGGCCACGTTGAACGTGGGGTAGTACCAGTCGCGGTAATAGACCTGGATGAAGTCGGTCACTTGCGAGGCATGCAGACGGTCTATCAGGTTGCCCAGAGCGCCGCCGATCACCAGCGATAGCGGCAAGGCCGTGCGCCATTCGCGTCGCGCCGTGCGTGTGAGCCACACCACCAGTGCCGCGGTAATCACCACCGCCAGCAGCACGAAGAACCAGCGCTGCCAGCCGCCGCCTTGCGCCAGAAAGCTGAAAGCCGCGCCGGTGTTGAAGGCCAGGGTCCAGTTGAGGAAGCCGGGGATGACTGGGTGCGGCAGGCCCGCTGGCTCCAGTGAGGCGAGCGCCCACCATTTGGTGAGCTGATCGAGGACGATCGTCAGCGCGGAGACCAGTAACCAGGAAAGCGCGTTGGGTTTGGGATGCATGGGTGTTCTCAAGAATGACAAGCGATACCGGATGCGGCCCCCTCCCCTGCTCGGCAGGGGAGGGCTGGGGTGGGGTTGCATGAGCTTGCCGCAATGTTTGAGTTCACCTCGAGGTTGCTTCACCCCACCCAAACCCTCCCCTAATACACGTTAGGGGAGAGTGTGAGTTTGAGGCGAATTTAGAACCACCGGCGATTTTCGCCCGGTCCTTCCACATTGCTCACGCAACGTCCACACAGTTCCGGATGCTCCGGATGGCTGCCGACATCCTCGCGCCGGTGCCAGCAACGGATACATTTGGCCGCCTCGCTCACGCTGGCGGATACGTACACTTCACCGCCTTCGAGTTGCAAAGCTGCCGCATCCGCAGGCCGGGACGGCAGTGACGCGAAGCTCAGCTCGGAAGTGATGAAGAAGAAGCGTAGCTCGTCTGCGGTGGACGCATAACGCTCGGCCATCGCCGGATCGACATGCAGCACCAGTTTCGCTTCGAGTGCGGCACCTATCTTTTCGGCCTTGCGCATCTCTTCCAGCACTCGCGATCCGGCATCGCGCATCGCCAGCAGATCAGTCCAATAGCGGCGCTGCTCCGGCGAGCCTTGCGTATTGGCCAGGCCGTCATACCAGGTTTCGAACAGCACGCTTTCGCCGCGCTGGTCCGGCATCTGCTGCCAGATTTCTTCCGCCGTGAACGACAGCACCGGCGCCAGCCAGCGCACCAGCGCCTGCAGGATGCGATACATCGCGCTCTGCGCGCTGCGCCGGCCCAGGCTTTCGGTCGGCATGGTGTAGAGGCGATCTTTGGTGATGTCCAGATACAACGCGCCCATCTCGTTGGTGCAGAAGTTCTGCACGCGCTGCACGATCTCGGGGAAGTCGTAGCGCTCGTACGCGGCGACTACCGCCTGCTGCAGTTCGTAGGCCTGGCTTACCGCCCACTGGTCGAGCAGCAAGCTCTGTTCCACCGGCACCAGGTGCGTGGCCGGATCGAAACCGTCCAGATTGCCGAGCAGGAAGCGCGCGGTGTTGCGAATGCGCCGATACATGTCCGACACGCGCTTCAAGATTTCCTCCGACAAGGACATCTCGTAGCGATAGTCGGTCGAGGCCACCCACAGGCGCAGGATGTCGGCGCCCAGGCGGTTCATGATGTCCTGCGGCTCAATGCCGTTGCCCAACGACTTGGACATCTTGCGGCCCTGCGCATCAACGGTGAAGCCGTGCGTCAGCAACTGCTTGTACGGCGGCTTGCCGTCGAGCATGGCCGCGGTGAGCAGCGAGGAATGGAACCAGCCGCGGTGCTGGTCGGAACCTTCCAGGTACAGATCGGCAGGAAAATGCTGCACGTCGGCGTGCGAGCCGCGCAGCACGTGCCAGTGCGTGGTGCCGGAGTCGAACCAGACATCCAGGGTGTCCCGGTTCTTCTCATAATGCTCGGCGTCCGCGCCGAGGAGTTCGGCCGGATCCAGGCTTTGCCATGCCTCGATGCCGTGGAGCTCGACGCGCTTGGCTACCTCTTCCAGCAATTCCGGCGTGCGCGGGTGCAGCTCGCCGCTTTCGCGATGGACGAAGAACGCCATCGGCACGCCCCACTGACGCTGACGCGAGAGCGTCCAATCGGGGCGATCGGCGATCATGTTGTGCAGGCGCTGCTTGCCCCAGGCCGGGAAGAACTGCGTGGCTTCCACGCCTTCCAGCGCCGTTTCCCGCAGGGTCTTGCCACCCTCCTTGGGGGTGATGTCCATGCCGGCGAACCACTGCGAGGTGGCGCGATAGATGATCGGCGTCTTGTGCCGCCAGCAGTGCATGTAGCTGTGCGGGTACTTGTTCTGGTGCAGCAGCGAACCGGCCTGGTCCAGCGCCTCCGCAATCTTGGGATTGGCCTTCCACAGGAACATGCCGCCGAACAGAGGCAGCCAGGAGGCGTAGACACCATTGCCCATCACCGGGTTGAGGATCTCGGCATCCTTCATGCCGTAAGCCTTGCACGACTGGAAGTCTTCCACGCCGTACGCGGGCGCGGAGTGCACGATGCCGGTACCGGTATCCAGTGTCACGTAGTCGCCGAAATAAACCGGCGCAAGACGCGCATAGCCTGGATCCACCGCATACAACGGATGGCGGAATTTCAGGTCGCCCAGCTCATGGCCTTCCACCGAGGCCACGATGTGCCCTTCCAGGCCGTACGTCTTGAGGCATTCTTCGACGCGGTCGGTGGCAAGGATCAGCAAACCCCTGGGCGTATCGACCAGGCTGTAGCTGAATTCAGGATGCAGGTTGAGCGCCTGGTTGGCAGGAATCGTCCAGGGCGTGGTGGTCCAGATCACGATCTGGCCGTTGGGCTTGGGCAATTTTTCCAGGCCGAACGCCTTGGCCACCGCCGCGGGATCGTCGAATGCAAAACCGACGTCGATGGCGATATCGGTCTTGTCCTCGTATTCCACTTCCGCCTCGGCCAGGGCGGAGCCGCAGTCGAAGCACCAGTTGACCGGCTTCAGGCCGCGATAGATGTAGCCCTTGCGCAGCAGCTCAGCCAGCGCACGGATTTCGCCCGCTTCATTGCGTGGCGCCATGGTGAGATAGGGGCGATCCCATTCACCCAGCACGCCCAGGCGCTTGAAATCGCCCTTCTGTTTGGCGATCTGTTCGCTGGCATAGGCACGCGCCTTGCTCATCACTTCGCTGGTGGGCAGGTTTTTGCCGAACTGCTTTTCGATCTGGATCTCGATCGGCATGCCGTGGCAATCCCAGCCCGGCACGTAGGGGGCGTGGAAACCCGCCAGCAGCTTGGACTTCACCACCACGTCCTTGAGGATCTTGTTGATCGCGTGGCCCAGATGGATCGTACCGTTCGCGTACGGCGGACCGTCATGCAGCACGAACAGCGGGCGACCCTGGGTCTTGGCCTGAATCTGCGCGTAGCGGTTCACCTTTTCCCATTCGGCCAGCCAGCCCGGCTCGCGCTTGGGCAGGTCGCCGCGCATCGGGAAGCTGGTCTGCGGCAGGTTGATGGTGCTCTTGTAGTCCTGGGTCATCGCTCGGTTGCCGTGTCTACGGGGGTTCCGCTTCGATGCCCGGGAGGGACCGAAGCTTCGGTGCTTGCCGCGCGCGGCGGCAAGCGCACGCGCTTCGGCGAGGGCTCGTCAAATAATAATGATCGTCGCGACCATGGCCGTCGGCGAAGGGTGCAAGCTGGGCAAGGGGCTGCTCATGATGAGGCCTGGTTCGCGTCGATCAATGCCGGGTTCATCCCAAGGATCTCCCGGGCGGAACGTGCATCATGCCGCATTTGCTCTTTCAATGCGTCGAGGCCGTCGAATTTCATTTCGTCGCGCAGCTTGGCCACGAACTGAACCGCCATGCGCTTGCCGTAGAGATCGCCCTCGAAATCGAACAGATGCACTTCCAGCAGCGGCTCGGCCACCTCGTTGACGGTGGGCCGCGTGCCCAGGCTGGCTACGCCCGGCCAACTACACTCGCCCTCGCCCAATCCCACGCGTACCGCAAAGATGCCGTGTAGCGGGGTGACGCGCTCACGCAAATGGATATTGGCGGTAGGAAAGCCGAGGGTGCGGCCCAGCCGGTTGCCGTATTCCACCTTGCCCTCGATCACGAAGGGCCGGCCCAGCAACGGCGTGACGGCGCCGAAATTCCCCGCGGCGAGCAGCGCCCTCACCCGGCTGGCCGAGACGCGCTCACCTTCCAGCAGCACGGCCCGCAGGGTGTGCGCGATAAAGCCCTGGTCCCTGCCGATGCGCTCCAGCATGGCCACGTCGCCGGCACGCTTGTGACCGAAACGGAAATCCGCTCCCACCCACACCTCGCGCACCTTGAGCCGGTCGATCAGTATCTGCTGCACGAACTGCTCCGGCAGCATGGCTGTCAACGCCTGGTTGAAGCGCAGCAGCAACGTGTGTTCCATGCCGGCCGCGGCAAAACCCAATAGCTTCTCGCGCACGCTGGACAAGCGCGGCACCGGTTCCTTGGAGAAATAGGCGCGCGGCAGCGGTTCGAAGCTCACCACGATCGGCGTGCAGCCAAGCTCCTGCGCCCGCTGGCGCACTTCGCTGAGCAAGGCTTGGTGGCCGCGGTGCAGGCCATCGAAAGCGCCGACCGCAACCACGCTGCCGCCGGGGGCCAGGCACGGCCCCGCGACATCCCGGGACAGTTTCATCATCCTGGAAGTATAGCCGTAGGCTGGGGTGCAAACCCCAGCATTGCCATGCCAGCACATCGCGATATTGGGGTTGCACCCCAACCTACGTCACTGGTGATGGAGATCGCGCAAGCGGAAGCCGGTAGCGAACAGCACCACGACGTAGGTGCCCCCACCCGCACCGACCAGCAAGGCCAGACGCCACACGCGTCCTGCCACTGACAGCAGCGTCCAGTCGGGCCAATACCAACGTCCCAACAGCAAAAGCGCAACCATCGCTGCGCAGGCCAGCGCCAGCCGGGTCAGATGGCGCCCCCATCCCGGCTGCTGCTGATAGATGTCCGCCCGCTGCAGCCAACGCCACAGCAACCACAGGTTGATGTAACTGGCCACTGCACTGGCCATGCCCAGCGCCAGATGTAGTCCGGGCACCCTGGACAAACCATCCAGCAATGGCCCGGCCCGCAGTTCAGGTGGTGCCCAAGACGCATACAACATCATCAGAAACACGCCGTTGAGCAGCATATTCGACAGCAACGACGCCACCCCGGCACGGACCGGTGTACGCGTATCCTTGCGCGCATAAAATGACGGCAGCAGTACTTTCACCAGCGCGTACGCCGGCACGCCAAAGCTCAGCGCAGTAACCGACAGCGTGGCCATGCGCGTATCGAACGGCCGGAACTGGCCGTTCTGGAACAGCGTGGCGACCAGCGGTTGTGCCAGCAGCATCAGGCCGAACATGGCCGGCACGGCAATCAGCAAAGTGGTGCGCAAGCCCCAGTCCAGCGCTTTGGAAAAACCTTCCGTGTCGGTCGCCACGTGATGGCGCGACAGCGAAGGTAGGATCACCGTGCCCAGCGCCACGCCGAACACCCCCAGCGGCAATTCCAGAAAACGGTCAGCCTGCGACAGCCAGGTCTGCGAGCCGGAAATCAACAGCGAGGCGATCACCGTGTCGAACAACAGGTTGATCTGCGAGACGGAGGAGCCAAACAGCGTTGGCACCATCTGGCGCATGATCCGTTGTACCTGCGGGTGGCTCCAGCCCCAATGCGGCCAGGCCAGCAAATCGAGCCTGCGCAAGGCCGGAAGTTGAAACAGCACCTGCGCAATTCCCGCGGCGAGCACCGCCCAGCCCAGCGCCAGGATCGGCGTCTGCAAACGCTTCGACAGCCACCACGCGCCGGCGATCATGCACAGATTGAGGATCACCGGCGTCAGCGCCGGCAGGCCGAAACGGTGGAAGCTGTTGAGCGCCCCTCCCGCCAGCGCGGTCAGCGAGACGAACAGCAGGAAGGGAAACGTGAGCCGCAGCAACTCCACGGTGAGGGTGAACTTGTGCGGCTCTTCCACCGCCCCCGGCGTGAACAACAATGCCACCTGCGGCGCGAACAACACACACAGCGCCGCAACCACCAGCAGCACGCCACCCAGCGTCCCGGCCACACGCGACATCAGCTCCCTCAGCTCGGCATGGGTACCGGTCTCCTTCACCTCGGTGAACACCGGTACGAAGGCGGTGGAGAAGGCGCCTTCCGCGAACATGCGGCGCATGAAGTTGGGAATACGGAACGCCACCCAGAACGCATCGGTGGCCACGTTGGCGCCGAACACATGGCTGATCGAGATATCCCTGAGCAGCCCGAGCACGCGCGAAACCATGGTCATGCTGCTGAAGGAAAGCAGCCCGCGTAACATGCTGGGGGATTTCATGCTGAGGTTGAGGTCGGTCAGGGCCAGAACGGCGTGTAGTTTGGCAGTAGTATGGGGGCGACGAAAACGCGCCGCGGCGCCCAGCCGCCACACAGATGCTGGCGGCCCGGCTTAAGCGCTTGACCTGCCGGCAAATTACCGTCATAATTGCCGCCTTTTTCCAGCCCCAGTATTCATTCCGGAGTTCTACCTTGGCCAACATCAAGTCCGCGAAGAAGCGCGCGCGCCAGTCCGAGCAGCGCCGCCTGCGCAACGTCAGCGCCCGTTCCATGGTCCGTTCCGCCCTGCGCAAGGTCGTCAAAGCGATCGAAGCGAAGGACAAGGCTGCCGCCGTGGAAGCCTTCGCGGCTGCCCAGCCGGTGATGGATCGCTACGCCGCCCGCGGCCTGATCCACAAGAACAAGGCCGCTCGCCACAAGAGCCGCCTGAACGCGAAGATTCATGAGCTGGCCTAAGGCTGAGCTCGCGTAAGGGTTGGTACAAAAGGCCGGCGGAAACGCCGGCTTTTTTGTGCTCCGAAATGCAGCCGCCTCCCCTACTACACGTAGGGGAGGGAGCCGATGCCGGCTAGCTGAGCCTTCATCGCCCGCACCTCTTCCACGCTGCTCTGCTCGATATCCGGCGCCAGATCCTTCAACGCCGGATTGAGATAGCGCATCGAGGATTTCAGCACCGTACGCGCCGAGCCATGAAACTCATGGGCTCCGGTCAACCGCGCCACTTCGGCCAGATTGCCAGAGCGTATGCCCGCCCCGGCCATGATCCTGATCCGTTCTCCTGCCTGCCTCACCAGGCCGGCCAGCACCTGAGCACCGGCCAGTGCATTGGCGCATCCGCCCGACGTGAGCACGCGCTCGCAACCCAGCGCGATGATGTCCTCCAATGACCGGTTCAGATCCACGCTTGCATCGATCGCACGATGGAAAGTCACGCCCAGCTTGCCGGCAGCCCCGATCAATTCACGGCAGCGCGGATCGACCTTTCCGTCTGCATCGAGCGCACCGATCACCACTCCATCGAATCCCAGCCCGGCGCAGGTTTCGATGTCCCGCCGCATCATCTCGAACTCGGCATCGTCATACAGAAAATCGCCGGCCCGCGGCCGCACCAGCACATACACCGGAATGCGCACACGCTCGCGCACGGCAACCAGCATTCCGTAGGACGGGGTGATGCCGCCTTCGGCCAGGCTGCTGCAAAGTTCGACGCGGTCGGCACCGCCTTCCTGCGCGGCCAGGGCGGATGCCAGCGAACCGGCGGCAATTTCAAGCAAGGGTTGTCTGCTCATTAGCTGTACGTGGTCTGGTAAACACTGGGCGAGGCGAGCAGGCGATCCTGCTGCTGCGCATCGCACACCGCATAGGTGAAGCCTTTCTGGATCGCGTAGGCACCGCATTCGCCGTCACGCCGCAGGGCGAGAAAACCTACCTGCAACTCCTTCGCGGCATCCGGTCGCTTCTTCACGATGCGCCGCACGGCCTCTTCGCAAGCCTCCTGCGGGCTGCGCCCCTGGCGCATCAGTTCCACCACCAGGAAGCTGCCGGCATTGCGAATCACTTCCTCGCCGACACCGGTCGAGGTGGCGCCACCCACTTCGTTGTCGACGTACAAACCGGCGCCGATGATCGGACTATCGCCCACGCGGCCGCGCAGCTTCCACGCCATGCCGCTGGTGGTGCAGGCGCCGGCAAGGCGTCCGTTCGCATCTACGGCCAGCATGCCGATGGTGTCGTGATTGTGCTTGCCGCCTGGTAGACCCAGGTTCTGCACGCTGCGGTGGTAGTCGATGTTCTCGCTGTTGGCCACCGGCTTGTACTTGGCCTGCTTCAGCCATTCGTGCCAGGCCTTTTCGGATGCCGGCGTGAGCAGGTCTTCTTTCTTGAAGCCCTGCTGCAAGGCGAATTCCAGCGCTCCGTCACCGACCAGCAGGACGTGCTGTGTGTTCTCCATCACCTTGCGCGCCACGTTGATCGGATGGCCGATATGTTCCAATGCCGCTACGGCACCACAGCGGCCGTCGCCATCCATGATGCTGGCATCCAGCGAAACGTGGCCGTCGCGATCCGGATAGCCCGCACGCCCCACACTATGATTGTTGAGATCCGACTCCGGCACCATTACGCCCTGCTCCACCGCATCCAGCGGCTTGCCGCCCTTGCCGAGCAAGGCCCACGCCGCCTGGTTGGCCGGCACACCGAAATCCCAGGTGGAAACGACGCGTGCGCCCACCTTGCCGGGGACAGAGCCGGCCACCGTGGTGGTGGCGCGCGAGATGCGTGGCAGCGCCAAGACGGAACTGGCCAGCAGGCTGGCTTTGAGGAAGTCGCGGCGATCGGTCATGAATAGCTCCGGCAGGAGGACATCGCATCATGACGGATTGACGCAATGCCCGCATGCTTCACAGGTCATGATCCCTGTCGCTGGTCGCCACGAAACTCTCTGCGGTAAACGGAGGGCGCAACCTGGGCGCCTCAAGCCGAATACTTCCGCTGCGATGCCGGCCTCGAACAGGCTGAGGCCACGGTAAGCGATCGACACCACTCGGGGCAGCACGGCAGGCATGGCGGCTTCCTACCGCTATGGGGCGAATTCGTCAATGGGATTCCTTCCGCGCGCTGCGTAAAGTAGCTGCATCGAAGCCTCTTGGAGCTCTGCCGTGCTCCCCAAGCTTGCATCGATCGGCGTGCTCCTTCTGGCCTGGGCCATGGCCGACTCCCGCCCCATGAGCAGCATGAGTTCCAGCATGATCGAAGCCTTGCGCGCCGAAGGTCCCCACGCCTCGCTAGGAGCTCAGGCCAGCGTGTTCGGTCGACTGGTCGGCACCTGGGACCTCACCTGCGAGCGGCATGCCTCCGACGGCGCGCACACGAACTCGCGCGGCATTTGGTCTTTCGGGTGGGTCATCGATGGCCGGATCTTGCAGGACGTCATCGACTTCTTTGCGGCCGGGCAATCGGCCGAGCGCGATGGCGGCACCACGCTGCGGTTTTACGACACGCAGACCCGGCAATGGCGTGTCTATTTCTTCGCGCCTGCGCGCAACGCCGTCATCGCGCTTGCCGGCGGCGCCGAGGGTAACCGGATCGTTCTGCGTGGGAATGATGTGGATGGATCGCTACTGCGCTGGTCCTTCAACGACATCAAGCCGGATTCGCTCTACTGGAAGGGCGAAATCTCGCACGATGGCGGCAAATCCTGGCGAATTGAACAGGAGATGCACCTGACCAGGCATCGGTAGGCTGGGATCACAATCGTAGGCTGGGTTGAAAAACCCAGCATGGCCATGCGTGTAACCCACGCGATGCTGGGATTGTCATCCCAGCCTACACCGTCACGGGGCGAGGTTACTCACTATGCGTCGCCAGGCAAAATCCCACGCAATGCGCTCCTGCTCCAGGCGCACTTGCTTGTACTCGCCTTCGCGCAAGGCGCGATACAAGTCCTGCTCTGCGTCGGTGAGATGCGAAAACGCTGTTGCCGCATGCGGTTTCTCTTCCCTGCCCCACAACTGCTTGAATTCCAGCAGTGTCGTTTCATCCATCAGCAACGACTGCGCCTGCGGCAAATGCATGCGCAATCGGCTCAGTATCGCGAAACCGTGCGTATCGATATCGCCCCAGTAAAACACCGGCAAAGATGCCACCCACGGCAAGCGCGCCAATGCATCCACCGCATAGCCACGCTGCATGAACACCAGCGTGCCGGGCAGCTCTTCGCAGGCAAGACCGGTGACGAGATTTTCCACGATCAGCACCTGCCGCACAGGCAAGGCCAGCTCGACCAACTCATCAACCGGCGCTTCGATGTCAGCCAGGCCGGCCAACGCTGCACGCAACGCCGGATCGAGCAAGCGCATGCGCAAGCGGTCAGGCGCGGCACGCAAGCCCGTCACCGAGTGAAAATCGCCGGACGATCCACAGCCCTGCAACGCACCTACCCACGCCGACACCACCCCGCGACGCGATTCGATCCACTTGCTGTCGATGCCGGAAATCCCGAGCTGCCGCGGATATAGACCCGATGCCGGATGCTGCCACAGCCACTCGACTACGCGACACAGACACCCGAAATCAGTGTCGTCCAGATCGGCCAGCAGGTCGAAATGGCGCGACAATTCCGCTTGCCAAGCGGCATCGGCCTGCCACGCCGCCAGGGCATCGAAACGTTGCTTCGCCACGGACCAGCGTGCCAGCTGCCTCAATGTCCCAGCTACGGCTGCCGGCGCAGCAAACTGCCAGGCGCAAGGGATCCGCTGCTCGCCCACGCGCGACCAGGTACGCGCTTCATAGCGCACCACCCCCTCTCCGCCGCGCGATACGTCCCGCCATTGCGCAAGCCAGCCATCGAAATGCGCCCAGTCCGCCAGCACCTTCGCTTCGGTAGGCGGGTCAATGCTCAAGGCCAGCGGCCATTCGCCCTGTCCCTGCAGCCAATGGCGCCGCTGGTTGTGCCAGCGTGACAACAGACGCCTTCGCAGCTCCTCAGGCGTCCGCATCGGCCTGGCGCACCTTCTCGGGCAAGGCCAACCGCTTGTTGCCTTCGTCGTATTCGATCAGCAGCACGCCTGAATCGTGACGGCCGGTAATATCGACGAAGCACGCGCCACCGATGAATGGCTCCAGCGTCATCACCGACTTCAGCGGCGTGGCCACCACCATCTGGAAGCCGAAGTTCTCGAAGATGTTCATCGCCAGCGCGGTGAATTCGTTGTCGGCCTTGTCGAAGGCTTCGTCGAGCACCACCGGCGCATAACGCGGCAAATGTCCGTCATCACCGCCGAGCTGGTAGCGCAACGCTGCGGCAAGACAGGTCGTAGCCAGCTTCTGGCGCTGGCCGCCGGATTTGCCAGCACCGCTGCGGTACACCTCTACCGTAGCCTGCGTGTTGGCATCCTTCTCCACGCCCACGAATTCCACATGCTGGCGCACGTCCAGCACCTGTTCACGCCAGCGCTTGTGTTCGGCATCGTCGGCAGCCAGCTTGGCCACCACCTGGCGCAACACGGCGAACTGCGCCTCGGCGCGATCGCGATCCTCGGTCTGGTGGTGGGAAAGCACCTCGCGCAATTGCAGCTGGAAGTCGCGCACTTCCGGCAAATTGCGGTCGGTGAGGTCGATCTGCAGCAGGGTGCCGCGGTTGAACGGCACGCGCTCCAGGCTTTCGTTCACCTCCTCCATGCGCTGGCCGATCGACTTGCGCGCCTCGGTCATGTGTTTCTGCAGCACCAGCAGGTTCTGCTTGCTCTGGCTTTGCAGCAGTTCGAAGAAACGCGCCTCATGCTTGGGTAGGCCGTCCAGTTCCAGCCGGCGCAGACGAGAGAGAAAACCTTCCGCCGAATCCATGTTGGGCGTGAAGTCGGCGCTGTCCTGTGGCCACTTGCGGCAGAAGCTGCGGAAGCATTCTTCGGCCGTTTGCACCAAGGCATTGTCCTTCTGCGCCTGCTCGGCCAAGGCCACGTTCAAGCCGTCCTTGACTTGGTTGATCTGGCGTTCGAGATTGTCCAGCAGCAACGGCGGATGCTGCGGCAAACGCATCGCCAGCGCATTGGCCTGCACAGGCGACAGCGTCATCGCGTGGGCCAGCGGCAGGCAGGATTCACGTTGCCGGGTTACGCCGTTGCGCTCTTTTTCCAGCGAGAGGCGCTCGGCGGAAGCGTCTTCCAGGTTGCCGGCCGCACGCCCTCGCGCAATGCGTTCGGTATCGAGCTGGCGCATGATCTCCTGCAGCGTGGCATCGCCCGCGCGCAATTGCTGCAGCTGGGTTTCGATATCGCCCAGGCGGCGCAGCTTGGGCGCCACGTCGATCTCTTCCCATTCCAGGTTGGCGAGCTGCGAAGCGGCCAGGCGGCGGTCACCGTCTGTATCGCGCTCGGCCTTCAACTGGTCCAGCTCGGCGGCGGCTTGCGCGATCGCCTGGGCCAGCTCCTGCCCTTCGCGCTCGAACACGGCGAGCTTGTCGCGGTTGTCGAAGCCGAGCACCCAATTGCGGCGGTCATCCACCGCACGGCGATCATCCTTTTCATGCCGGTCGCCGCCATGCTTCACCAGGCCCTCGCGGGTGATGGCACGATCGGCATTACGCAAGGCAGCCGGCGTATCCACGCAAGCGTAGTCGAAGCGCCGCGTCAGCTCGTTGGTGAGCCAATCGCGATGTGCATGATCGCGAACCTCCAGCCGATGCACCAGCGAGCGCGACTCCGGCGTACGGTTACCAAGCCCATCGGCGCGCCCTACGCGGTAATACACCAGCTTGCCGCCCAAGTGAGTCTTGTTGACCCAGCTGGAAACCTCCGCATAGTGGCGCTCGTCCACCAGCAGCGACAAGGCGAAACCGTGCAGCACGCGCTCGACGGCCCCTCGCCATGCGGCGTGTTCGGCTTTCACCTGCAACAGCTCGCCCACGAAGGGCAGCGTGTTCTCCGACCAGCCCAGCTCGCTGCACAGGCGTGCACGCATGGCCTGGACCGGCGCGGGTATATTGGATGGATTGCGTTTCAGTGCCTCGATCTCGGCGCGCACGCCGCCAAAGCGCTGGCTGGCCAGGTCGCGTTCGCGCTTGAGCGCATCCATGCGTTCTTCCAGGCCGGCCGCACGATCGCGCGCGCCGTCCAGCAGTTCGCGCGAACGCCCTACCAGCTCGGCAAAACCTTGCGCAGTGGACGGCACAGTCCAGTCGAGCGCCTTGCAGGCGCGCTCAGCCTTGTCACGGCGCTTCATGCGCTCGTCGCGTTCGCGTGCGACCTGCTCATGCTCGCGTTCGAGCTGGTCGATCAGGTCGCCACCCTGCTCGCGGCGCTGGCGTTCCAGATCGAGCAGGCGGCGGTCGTGGTTTTCCACGATTTGCCGGCGTTGCGCGATTTCGCCTTCCAGCGCCACGTCGCGCACGTTCAGTTCGGCCAGCTTTTCGTCCAGCAGCACGAGGCGGCGTTGCTCGCGCCAGGTATCCACGCAAAGATGCAGTTCACGCAGGGTGCTGGTTTCGCGTCGCAGCGTGATGAGGTCTTCGTGCGCGATACGCGCTGGCACCAGCGTATCGACCTGCTCGCGTGCAATCACCACCGCCTTGTGGGCGGCATCCAGCTCACCGAAGTCTGTCACCAACCGGCTCGCTGCACCGAAAGTTTCCGGCTCATCCAGCATGAAGCCGCGCAGGAACGAATTCAGATCGCCCAGGTTCTTGGCCGACTGCGTCTTGTGCAGCAGCTTCAGCGCCATTTCGTTCTGGATGCCGAGCAAACGGCGAAAGCGTTCGGCGTAGCCGGTGAAGGTATCGAAGTGGTGCACGTCTTCGCCGAGGCGCGTCTTGAGCTTGCGCAGGTCCAGATCGAAGCCCTTGAGCTCGCTGGCCACGTCGAAGGCGCGCTCGCACACCATGTAGTGCTTCTTCACGTCCGCCGCGGTGGAACCGTTGCCGGCGACCCAGAACAGGCGAATCAGGCTGACCGTTTCCCCCACCGCATTGCGGTATTCCAGCACCAACGCAGACCAGGTGCTGCCTTTGCGCAGGTACTGCGTGGCGATTTCACCGGATTCGCCATCGTGCTGATCCGCCCACGCACCGCGTACGTACGAAACCAGGCTGCGATCGCGGCCGCTGCGTTCGGCCTCGCGCGCGGCGGCGTTGAAGTCCACCAGGTTCGGTGGCACCAGCAAGGCCGACATGGCGTCGAGCAAAGTGGATTTGCCCGAGCCGGAACGGCCCACGAACAGAAAGCCGCGCTCGGCGATCGGCACCTCGACCAGGCCGCTGAAGGTGCCCCAGTTGAACACCTGCAGGCGCCGCATGCGGAACTGCTCGTCGCGCGGGTCGGGCAAGTCGGAGAGGAACAGCGTGGGTGTCGTGTCGCGCTTGGGTTGCTTGCGCGTGGTCTTGGCCTTAGCGTTCATCCGCTGCCTCCTCCATGGCTTCGTCCGCCTCGCGCAGCTGGCGGTAGATCTGCGCCAGGTTCTGCACGTCCTCAGCCGAGAACAGCAGCTTCAGCGCGGGCGACACTTCGTAGCGATCTTCGCTGCCGCGCAGCTTTTCCAGCACGTGGTTGTCCTTCATCTTGGCGATGGAGCCAGCAACGCGCCTGTTGAAGCCGGCACGGTCGGTGGAAAGATTCTTTTCGTACACCGACAAGGCATCCAGCAGCACGCTTTCCTCCACCACCGCGCGACGCCCTTGCGCATCGGCCTCGGCCAGCTGCTGGCGCAGGTGCAGCAGCAGCACCGAATCGATGAAGGTGAGCGGCGAGGAACGCAGCAGCACCGGCGTTTCCAGCTCTCCGGTGTCGGCCTGGCGCGTGAAGGCCACGCCGCCTTCCCGGTCGAGCACCAGTTCCAGGAACAGGTCGTTCAGATGCGAACGCAGCTGCGCTTCGTAGCGCAATACGGCCGGCCACAGTTGATGGTGCCGCCCTTGGTCGATACTGGGCCCGCTCAGCAGCTGGCACAGCGCGCGGCGCGCATCCAGCGGCAAACTGCCGGAGTCGCCTTCGAACAGGGCGCCATCGCGTGAAGGCTTGGGCGCAGGAGCGATGGAAAGTGTTTCGTCTTCAAGCAAATTCATTGCGTTTCTCTTTCAGAAACCACACCAGCGGAATGCGCGCCTGGCGCCAGTGGCCGTCGCCGCCCTTCCAGCGCACGGCTTCCTGTTCGTCGCCGATCACGCCATGGCGCGTGGCCAGCGAGAGATAGCCCACCACGCTGCCCAACCCCTGCTCGGCCGGCTTGCGTTCCAGTACCTGGGCAATGGAAAGCTGATCGTGCTCGGCAAGCAGCTCGTGCAGGTCGCGGCGCAGGCTGCGGAAATCGATTTCCGATTGCGACACCAGCTCGCTCACGCTGTCCAGCGAAATAGCCGCGCCTTCGCTGCGCACGATGCTGCCGTCCACCTGGGCGTTGCGCGGATCATGTAGCCGCCACTGCGAGAGCGAACGCAGGCGGCTGGTGGTGAGCTGCAGCGTGTACGGAGTGCGCTGGTGCGCGCTGACTGAGTCGCGCAATTGGAGCGCTTCGGCTTGCGCCTGTTTCAGCAATTGGTTCAAGCGGCGCTGCTCCAGGTAGCCGCGGCTCTGCACAAAGCCGCGCAGGCTGCGTGCGAACTGTTGCAGCACGTCGTGCACGTGACCACCGCGCTCCATCATCACACCGGTGAAGCCGCGCAGGAACTGGCGTTCGTGCCGTTGCAGTTTCTTGGTGAAGTTGCGCGACAGCACGTTTTCCAACGCCGCATCCAGCTGAGCGCTTTGCTCCATGTCGTTGAGCAGGCTCCAGAAGGCATGGAAGCTGCGGCCAGCTTCGCTCTCGGCGATGACGTCCACGCCTTCGAACAGGCGATCGAGCACCTCGCCGCGCTCGCCTTCGTCATCGATGATACGCTCGCGGAATTCGCGGTTCAGGCGCTCGAAGTCATCGCGCACGCGGCGAAAGTCTTCGGCCAGCTCGTCGGCAAGCTGAATCACCTCACGTGTCCGCTCCAAGGCGCGCTTGCCGTCCAGCGCGGCGACCTTGCCGGTGCCGATCCGAGCGATCTCGGCATCCAGCCGATCGCGTTCGGCGTACAGGGCCTGCAGGCGTGCGGTCGGATCGGTCTCGGTCTGCTCGGCCAGACGGACGAGCTGCTGGATCACCAGCGACAGGCGGCTCTCGGTAGCGACGTTGCGCGGCGTATCCAGTGTGCTTACGAAACGGATCGCCTGCGCGGCCAGGGCTGAGAGTTCGTATTCCTCTTCGCTCGCGCCCTCGGGCAGGCGTCGCTCCAAAAAGCCTTTGGCCAGCCAGTCGGCGATGTAAGCCTGGGCAGTACGCGGCAATTCGCGCGGCAAATCGGATGCATTGATGGCATCGAGCTGGTGCTGCAAGCGCTCGAACAGGACGGAGGCGCCGAGCTTGCGCTCGCCATCCATCAACAAGGTTTGCAGCAGGCCAATGATTTCCGGCGCGTGATCGGCGGCAAGCAGGCGCCAGAGCGGCTCATCGCGCAGGCGTCGGTAGGTGGCGATACGGGCCTGGAGTTTCATCGCTTAAGCTCAGGACTCCCCGCGCAAGCGCACATCTCCTGGCAACATGTCGGTACGCCCTTCGCGCGCTTCATGCTGTGCTTCGAAGAAGCGCTGGACCTGCTGGCACACGCTCATGGTGTTCTCGCGCGCAATGGCCGAGACCAGGAACCAGGGCTGGGTCCAGCCCAGGCGCTCGACGACGGCCTCAGCCACGCCCTGGCGCTCGTCCTCCGGCAGCACGTCAGCCTTGTTCAAGACCAGCCAGCGCGGGCGCTGCAGGAGTTGCGGGTCGAACTTCTCCAGTTCGTGCTCGATGGCGTGCACCTGCTCGGCTACGTCGGAGCCATCGATTGGCGCGATGTCCACGATGTGCAGCAGCAGGCGCGTACGTGCCACGTGGCGCAGGAACTGGATGCCCAGGCCCGCTCCTTCCGCGGCACCTTCGATCAGGCCGGGGATGTCGGCAATCACGAAGCTCTGGTCGGTTCCAAGGCTGACCACACCCAGGTTGGGATGCAAGGTGGTGAACGGGTAGTCGGCCACCCGCGGGGTGGCGGCGGAAACGGCGCGGATGAAGGTGGATTTGCCGGCGTTGGGGAAGCCAAGCAGGCCCACGTCGGCCAGCAGCTTCAGCTCCAGCTTCAGCTCGCGCACCTCGCCAGGCGTGCCGGGGGTGGATTTACGTGGCGCGCGGTTCACCGAACTCTTGAAGTGGATATTGCCCAGGCCGCCCTTGCCGCCCTGCGCCACCAGCAGGCGCTGACCGTGCGCGGTGAGGTCACCGATGATTTCGTCGGTGTCGAGGTTGGTGACGACCGTGCCGACCGGGACGCGGATGCTGTTGTCCCCGCCGCCCTTGCCGTACATGTCGCTGCCCATGCCGTTCTCGCCGCGCTGCGCCTTGAAGCTGCGCTGGTGACGAAAATCGATCAGCGTGTTGAGGCCTTCATCGGCCACCAGCCAGACCGAGCCGCCCGAGCCGCCGTCACCGCCGTCGGGCCCCCCGAACGGGATGAATTTTTCGCGGCGAAAGCTGATGCAGCCGTTGCCGCCGTCCCCGGCGTGGACTTTGATGATCGCTTCGTCGACGAATTTCATGAGCTTGAGACCGTAGATGAGGGATCCTGGCGGAAAGGCGATCTTGCCATACCGTCATTCCGGCATAGGCCGGCATGAGGCCGAGGCAGAGCCGGCCAGGACCCGGATAAGACTGATAAAACAAAAGCCCCGCCGGGGCGGGGCCTTCGTTGCAGTGCAAAGGCTTCGATCAGGCCTTGACTACATTGACGAACTTGCGGTTGTTCTCGCCGCGGGTCTTGAACTCGACCACGCCGTCAACCAGCGCGTAGAGAGTGTGGTCACGGCCCAGGCCCACGCCGGTGCCGGCATGAAACTTGGTGCCGCGCTGGCGGACGATGATGTTGCCGGCCTCGATGGCCTGGCCACCGTAAATCTTCACGCCGAGGTATTTCGGGTTCGAATCGCGACCGTTGCGGGATGAACCTACGCCTTTCTTATGTGCCATGACTGATTACTCCAGATTGGCGGATCAGGCGTTGATGCCCGTGATCTCGACTTCGGTAAAATGCTGACGATGTCCCTGCTGGCGCTTGTAATGCTTGCGGCGGCGGAACTTGACGATGCGGACCTTGTCGGCGCGGCCATGCTTGCGCACGGTGGCGGTGACGGTGGCGCCGGCCACGGTCGGAGCGCCGACGGTGATGGTCTCACCGGCGCCGACCAACAGCACCTGGTCGAACTTCACGCTGGCGCCTTCTTCGGCGCTCAGAAGCTCCACGCGCAGGACATCGCCCTGCTGGACGCGGTATTGCTTGCCGCCGGTCTTGATGACTGCATAACTCATGGGATTGGCCCTTGTGTCGTTATTCTCTTGGGTTCGATGCAGCCCTTACAGGCGCACCGAACTGGGGATTATAGCGATGCGGGCGTTGACTGGTCAATCACTGACCAGCCGGGTCCTTGCCGCCGCCGGTCGCCGGGCAGCGCCCGTCCGCCCCCAGTTTCCCTTGCTTCTGCAGCTCGGCAAACATGTCCGCGGTGCGCTGACGGCTCCATTGCTGGCCGCTCTGGGCCGCCTCGGCCAGGGTGGCCGGCATCTGGGCAACCAGCTTCTGTCCCAACGGAGATTTATAGAATTTGATCAGGCCCGCCACTTCATCGGCGCTGAAATGGTGCTGGTAGGCCGGGATCATCGCCGTAACCAGCTGTTCGGTCCCGGCCTTGTCGATGTAGCCCTTCCAGTAGTCGACCGGCACGCACGGGAGCTGCTGGCCCATCATCTCGGCCATCTGGCCGTTCATGGCGGCGAACTGGCCGGACACGTTCATGACCTGCATCAGTTCCCGGACCTGCGCCTCGCTAGGCTGCGACGCCAGGGCCGGGCCAGACGCCAGCGCTGCACATGCCCCCAGGATCATCCACCGCTTGCCCTTCATAGGTCCTCCGCTCACCACCGGCGTTCACCTTTGAGAGCATAAGTCGCCTGCCTGACTGCTGCCTAGACGGACGCACGCCCGGCCTGCTGACACAACGTTGTCAGCAGGTTTTCGTTCACGCCCTGCGGCCCTGACACAAGCACTTGTTATAGTGCGAGGTCACCCAAAATAGTCAGCGTGATGGATACCATACGCATTCGCGGCGCGCGCACGCACAACCTCAAGAACATCGACCTGGACCTACCCCGTGATCGGCTGATCGTGATCACCGGCCTGTCCGGTTCGGGCAAATCCTCGCTGGCCTTCGACACCATCTATGCCGAGGGCCAGCGGCGCTATGTCGAATCGCTGTCGGCCTATGCCCGCCAATTCCTCTCGATGATGGAAAAGCCGGACGTGGACCACATAGAGGGCCTGTCGCCGGCCATCTCGATCGAGCAGAAATCCACCTCGCACAACCCGCGCTCCACCGTGGGCACCATCACCGAGGTGTACGACTACCTGCGCCTGCTGTACGCGCGCGTGGGCACGCCGCGCTGCCCGGACCACGGCATTCCGCTGGAGGCGCAGACGGTAAGCCAGATGGTCGACACTACCCTGGCGCTGAACCCGGAAAAGCGCTTCATGCTGCTGGCACCGGTGATCCGCGAGCGCAAGGGCGAGCACGTACAAGTGTTCGAGCAACTGCGCGCCCAGGGCTTCGTGCGTGCACGCGTGGATGGCGCCGTGTACGACCTGGATGCTGTGCCACCGCTCACCCTGCGCCAGAAGCACACCATCGAGGCGGTGATCGACCGCTTCCGTCCGCGCGAAGACCTCAAGCAGCGCCTGGCCGAATCGTTCGAGACTGCGCTGCGACTGGGCGACGGTCTGGCCATCGTGGTCGACATGGACGACGCCAAGGCGAGCGAACAGCTGTACTCTTCCCGCTACTCCTGCCCGGTGTGCGACTACTCGCTGCCGGAACTGGAACCTCGCCTGTTCTCCTTCAACTCGCCGGTGGGCGCCTGCCCCTCTTGCGACGGCCTGGGCGTGACCCAGGTGTTTTCACCTGAGCGGGTGGTGCATCACCCGGATATGTCGCTCTCCAACGGTGCGATCCGCGGCTGGGACCGGCGCAACGCGCATTACTTCCAGTTGATTCTGTCGCTGTCCAAGCACTACGGGTTCGACGTGGACACGCCCTGGCAGAAACTGTCCAAGCCCGTGCAGCAAGCCGTGCTGTACGGCAGCGGCAAGGAAAAAATCACCTTCAAGTACCTCACCGAGCGTGGCGGCAAGGTCACGCGCGAGCATGCCTTCGAAGGCATCCTGCCGAACCTGGAGCGCCGCTACAAGGAAACCGAATCGGCAGCGGTGCGCGAAGAACTGGCCAAGTACATCAGCGACCAGCCTTGCCGTGAATGCGAGGGGCAGCGTCTGAACCGTTCGGCGCGCAACGTGTTCGTGGTCGATCAGTCATTGCCCTCGCTTACCTCGCGCTCCATCGACGACTCACTCGCCTTCTTCGAAACGCTCACGCTCAGCGGCTGGCGTGGCGAGATCGCGGTGAAGATCGTGAAGGAAATCCGCGAACGCCTGAGCTTCCTCAACGACGTAGGTCTGAACTACCTCACGCTCGACCGCCAAGCTGATTCACTGTCCGGCGGCGAGGCACAGCGCATTCGCCTGGCCTCGCAGATCGGTGCCGGCTTGGTCGGCGTGATGTACGTGCTGGATGAACCTTCGATCGGCCTGCATCAGCGCGACAACGAGCGCCTGCTCGGCACGCTTACCCGGCTACGCGACCTGGGCAACACGGTGATCGTGGTGGAACATGACGAGGATGCGATCCGTGCCGCCGATCATGTGCTCGACATCGGCCCCGGCGCCGGTGTGCACGGCGGCGAAATAGTCGCGCAAGGCACGCTGAAGGACATCCTCGCCTCGCCGCGTTCGGTCACCGGCCAATACCTGTCCGGCAAGCGCGAGATCAAGGTGCCCGAAGATCGCCGCGAGCAGCTCGACAAGGAATCCTGGCTGCATTTGCGCGGGGCCAGCGGCAACAATCTTAAAAGCGTGGACCTGGCGATTCCCGCGGGCCTGTTCACTTGCGTCACCGGCGTATCGGGTTCCGGCAAGTCCACTCTGATCAATGACACGCTGTTCGCGCTCGCGGCCGCGGAATTGAACGGCTCAAGCGTCCAGCCTGCGGCGTACAAGTCAGTGGAGGGGCTGGAACTGTTCGACAAGGTAGTGGATATAGACCAGTCGCCGATCGGTCGCACACCGCGTTCGAATCCCGCCACCTATACCGGCCTATTCACCCCTCTGCGCGAGCTGTTTGCGCAGGTGCCCGAAGCGCGTTCACGTGGCTACACCGCTGGCCGCTTCAGTTTCAACGTGCGCGGCGGCCGCTGCGAGGCCTGCGAAGGCGACGGCATGATCAAGGTGGAAATGCACTTCCTGCCGGACGTGTACGTACCTTGCGACGTCTGCCACGGCAAGCGATACAACCGCGAAACGCTGGAAATTCTCTACAAGGGCCACACGATTGCCGACGTGCTCGACATGACGGTGGAAGACGCCGCCAAGCTGTTCGAGAACGTGCCGGTGATTGCACGCAAGCTGGATACGCTGCGCGCAGTGGGCCTGGACTACATCAAGCTGGGCCAGAGTGCGACCACCCTGTCCGGCGGCGAGGCGCAACGCGTGAAACTGTCCAAGGAATTGTCCAAGCGCGATACGGGTCGCACGCTGTACATCCTCGACGAGCCCACCACAGGCCTGCATTTCCATGACATCGAGCAGTTGCTGGACGTGTTGCATCAGCTGGTCGAACAGGGCAACACGGTGGTGGTGATCGAGCACAATCTCGACGTGATCAAGACCGCCGACTGGATCGTGGACCTGGGACCGGAAGGCGGCGCCGGCGGCGGGCGCATCCTGGTCACCGGCACGCCGGAAGCCGTGGCCGCCACGCCGGGCTCGCACACCGGACGCTTCCTCGCCACCCACCTCAAGCCGGCAAAGGCCGCGCGCGCGAAGATCGAGAACGACAAGCCCAAACCCAAACGCAAAGTAGCCCTATGACAACGGCACCCGATACCCCCGCAGCGCAATCGCCCCTGCTGTACACCGCGCCGATCAGCGTGCGCTGGCGTGATCTGGACGCGTTCAACCACGTCAACAATTCAACCTACCTCACCTATCTGGAAGAGGCGCGCGTGCAATGGCTGCAGCGCCTCCCCGGCCCATGGTCCGACGAGCACGCGATGCCGGTGATGGCCGCCAGCGAACTCAACTACCGCCTGCCGATCGAATGGCCTGGCGAGGTGCACGTGCAGTTGTACTGTACACGGCTGGGCAACAGCTCCATGACGGTCGGGCATCGCATTGTCGACGCCGCCGATCACAACAAGCTTTACTGCGATGGCCACGTGGTGATGGTGTGGATGGATCCGGCGACCGGGAAATCCGTGCCGTTGCCGCAGGCGCTCAGGGAAGCCGCGTCCCAGGCCGCGTAGGCTGGGATGACAATCCCAGCATGCGCCGCTGATGGCCGTCATTCCCGCGAAAGCGGGAATCCATCTTCAGCTTTTTGTATCAGAGCAACATGGATTCCCGCTTTCGCGGGAATGACGACGCAAAAGGGGATCCCCTAGCAAAAGCTGAAGCACCCTCCGCGGGAGCACATGCGCCACGGTCTTCCCCCGCTATGATCGGCCGCATCATCCGCTAAGGGAGTGCACCATGACGATCAGGCATCGAACTGTATTGGCCTTCAGCCTCGCCACGCTTTGCGGCACTTCATCGGTATGGGCTGCCGATGGCGCATCCATCACCTTGTATCGCAGCGACAGCCCCTCTTTGTATGCCAGCAGCGGCGAAACCGACAGCAACGAGGGCTACGCCGTAGTCCGCGAGGGGCGCCATTTGGAGTTGCAATCGGGTGTGCATGATCTGGTGCTGGGTGACCTGCCCAATCACCTGGATGCCGAAGCGTTGGCGCTGGGCTTTCCCAACGTCTCGGCCAACGTCGTTTCGCAACGTCTGTTGATTGGCCAGGGCCCGAACGCCGCACTCACCGGCCTTACCGGCAGCAACATCAGCGTGCTCGGCGATAACGGTCAGCCGCTGGCCAGCGGCTCGTTGCTGCGCGCAGGGCCGGATGGGCTGGTCGTACGCAGCGGCAACGGTACAACGCTGATTCGCCAATACGCCGCGGTAACTACCGTGGACGGCAATTTCCCGACCGGCTCCAGCCTGCGCCTGCGCGTGGATGCTTCGCGCAGTGGGCAGGCCGACGCCGTCCTGAGCTATCCCACTTCCGGCATCGGCTGGCGTGCCAGCTATGTGGCCACGCTGCGGTATGGCAATGTCTGCAGCATGCAATTCGAATCACGCGCCAGCATTGCCAACCGCAGCGGTCGCGACTGGCGCGACAGCAACCTCACCCTGATCGCCGGCGAGCCGAATTTCGCCAAATCTGCCGCACCTCGTCCGATGATGGTGTACGCAAACGCTGCTCCCAGGGCCGCTAACGCGTTGCCCGAGCAATCGTCCGTAGGCGATTACCGCAGCTATACCCTGCCCGCAGCGGTCGACCTGCCCGACGGCAGCGTCAGCCAGGTGCTGCTATATGCCCCGCGCACGGTCGATTGTGAACGCACCTCACTGTATGAAAATGGTGGCAACTGGATGCCGCCGCAGCCGATGCTCAACGACGGCTTCAACTCCGACAGCAACACCAGCATCACCAGCACACTACGCTTCAGCGCTTTCGACAGCCTGCCCGCCGGCTATCTGCGCGTGCTTGCAGCTGGTCGCACCGGCGGGCCGCAATTCATTGGCGAAGGGCGCATCAATGACACCCCCAAAGGAACGGATGCCACGATCACCCTGGGCACCGCTTTCGACCTGCGCGGCAAGCGCGATCGCAGCAGCTTCCACGTGGACAAGGCCGGCCGCACCCTGGACGAAGCGTTCCGCATCACGCTGACCAACGCTGGCGACTATGCGCGCACGATAACGGTACGCGAGCATCCGAATCGCTGGCGGCAGTGGACGCTGACCTCGTCCACGGTGAAGCCCAGCCAGCAGACCACCGATACTCTGGAATTCAAGGTCGACGTACCGGCCAACGGCAAGGCCGTACTCGACTATGGCGTACGCTACACCTGGACGGCTGACGATCAGCCGCAATCCTGACCACAGGGGCCCCTATCCATGCTCAACCTCATCAAGCACGATGCCGTCACCGAGATCCAGATGACGCGCCCACCGGTCAATGCACTGAATCTGGATCTGCTGCGTAGCTTGCAGCAAGCCTTGGCGGAAGCGGTAGGCGATGGCACACGCGGCGTCGTTTTGTCCGGCACCCAGGGCATGTTCTCGGCCGGCGTGGATGTGCCGGAGCTGCTGACGCGCGACCGCAGTGGCGTGCATGAATTCTGGCGCGAGTTCTTCGTCACTTGTGCCGCGCTTGCGCACCTGCCGATACCAGTCGTTGCCGCCATCACCGGCCATAGCCCCGCCGGCGGCGCGGTGCTGTCACTGTTCTGCGATTACCGTGTGATGGCGCAAGGCCCTTACCGCATCGGCCTGAACGAAGTGCAGGTGGGCCTGATTGCGCCCGACTGCATCCAGATGGCGTTGCGCCGCGTGGTGGGCGCGTACCGGGCGGAGCGCCTGCTGGTCTCCGGGGCATTGATCGATTCGGAACAGGCGCTGGCGTTCGGCTTTGTCGACGAACTTACGTCCGTGGATGAGGTTTCCACGCGTGCCCTGCACTGGCTCAGCGAAACGCTGGCCCTGCCCGCGCACGCGATGCTGGGAACGCGCCGGATCGCACGGGCGGATCTGATGACCGCTTTTGCCGACGTGGATGCCTTGCCGATCGACACGTTCGTGGATGCAACCTTCCATCCGCAGACGCAAGCCACGCTGCAAGCGTTGGTCGAGAGGCTAAAGAACAAAGCCAAATGACAAGGCACTCCCTCCCCTGCTACGGCAGGGGAGGGAGAAGATTACGCGTCTCCGGTTGCAATCGGGCGCGATTCGTCACTGATCCAGCCGCTCCACGAAGGGGCATACAAGCGCGAGCCGGCAAGCCCTGCGTGCTCCATCGCCAGCAGGTTGTGACAGGCAGTAACGCCGGAGCCGCACATATGCACCACTTGCTCCGTTGCATGATTACCGACCACCGACTGAAATTCCTTGCGCAATTCGGTCGGCGATTTGAAGCGCCCATCCGCCTGCAGATTGTCGGTGAACGGACGATTCGCCGCGCCCGGCACATGGCCTGCGACGCGATCGATCGGCTCCACCTCACCGCGATAACGCGGCGTGGCGCGCGCATCGATCAGCAGTTCATCATGCATGCCTGCGATCACGGCATGATCGAGAATCACCTGGTCATGCTGGAAATGCACGCTGACCTGGGTCGGCTGCCGCTGCGGAATCTCCTGCGTTACCGGCAGGTTCGCCGTCTTCCATGCCGCGTAGCCACCATCGAGTACCGCCGCTTCGCGCACGCCGCACAACCGTAGCAGCCACCAGAAACGCACGGCAGCCAACGCACCAGTGCTGGCGTCGTAGCACACCACCTGTAGTCCCGGGCGCCAGCCCAGGCGCGAGAGGAACGCCGAAAACGCGGCTTCGGACGGCAGCGGATGTCGCCCCAGGCCAAGCTGCACGCGGCTGAGATCGGACAAATCGTGATCAAGGTCCGCGAACACCGCACCGGGAATATGTTCGGCGCGGTAGTCACGCTCGCCCTTGGCCGGATCGGTCAGTTCATGCCGGCAATCGACGATCAACACGCCTTGTGGGGACAGCGCCGCGAGCTGTTCGGCCGCAATCAAGGTGCTTTTCATGGCTGTTCCATCCTTTGCACAAGATTCAGCAAGATCGCCGCGGTGGCGCCCCAGATGCGATGGCCTTCGTAGTGGAATTCCACCATCTCGCGCCGATGGCCGCGGTAGTCCATGGTGTAGCGCTTCAGGTTCGCCGGCTTCAGGAAAAACTTGAGCGGCACCTCGAACACCTCGGCCACTTCGGCCGGCGCCGGCCGAAACCGCGCTTCGCTGGCGATGTGCGCAACCACCGGCGTGATGCAGAAGCCGCTGATGGTTTCGAAGCAGTCCAGGTAACCCAGCGGCGTCACCCGGGCACGTTCCAGGCCGATTTCCTCTTCGCTTTCACGTAACGCCGTGGTCAGAGCATCGGCGTCGGTCGGATCGGCACTGCCACCGGGAAACGCTACCTGCCCCGCATGCGAACTCAGATGATCCGTGCGCACCGTGAGCACCAGGCATCCGTCGCGCAACCCAATCAACACGGCAGCTGGCCTGCGTTCGATCTCGCCGATCAGCTCGGTCATCGCGGCATGATTCCAGCCTGGCGGCGCCGGTGGCTGCGACAGCGGACGCAAGGCGCGCTGCAGGTCCTCGATCATACGGACTCGCGCGCGGGCAGCACCACGTCCATGTAGTGTGAACGTTCGGTCTCGCTCATGCTGCGCCAGCGGGCGATTTCATCACCAGTACGGTAGCAGCCTTCGCAAAGACCACGCGCATCCAGCCGGCAGATGCCAACGCACGGGCTCAGAATGGCTGGGAGGGGAAGCGGAGAAGGATTCGGCATGAGCTCGCCATGCTAGCGCACCCGTCGTCCCGGCGTCAGGGGCCCGGCGCCTGCGGATTCGGCGGCTTGATGTCGAGTAGTTCAATGTCGAACACCAGCGCCTGGTTCGGGCCGATGCGCGGCAGCGCGCCCTGCTCGCCGTAGGCCAGTGCGGGAGGAATGACGACCTTCCAGCGGTCGCCCACGTGCATGTGCGGGATCACGTACTGCCAGCCTCGGATCACCTTGTCCACGGTGAAAGTCACCGGCTTGCCGTGTGCCCAGGTACTATCGAATTCGGTACCGTCGATCAGCATGCCGCGGTAGTTGACGGTAACCTGGTTGTCGGTACTCGGGCTGACCGTGCCGTCACCCTTCTTGATCACCGAATACTGGATGCCCGACGGGAGCTGCACCACACCGGACAGCGTTGCGTTGTGCGTCAGGTACTCGGTGCTCTTCTTGGCATTTTCGGTGGCGATCCGATTGAATTCGGCCATGGCCTGCTCATGCATGCGTTCGCCCAGGCCGACCAGCTGGTTGTACATGTCCTGTTTGGAAACGGCAGGCGGACGTTTGGCGTAGGCGTCCTCGATGGCTTTTTGCAGCACACCCATGTCGATCGGGAAATCACCATCGGAGAACTGCGTGCCGATACGGTAGCCGATGGCGTAGGACAGCTTGTGCTTATCGAGCTTCACCACCGGGGGTTTCGGTTGCGAAGCACCGGACGCGTTCGTTCCCTGCGCCTGCGCCGTGCATGCGGCAAGCAACAGTAGAACCGGAAGCAAGCAACGCGCAGGGATCATTCTTTTCTCCAGGCTGCAAAACCGCCCAACACCTCCGTGCGGCTGGCATCCTTGAGCGGCCGCCGTAGGGGCAAACAGAACTGATGGGTACGACTTGGAGACATGGGGCGGGCTCTAAGCATACGGCCAAAGCCATCATCGTAGGCAGTCCTGTGGCTCGATACGGCCTGCCGAACGTTCAGCGCGGCGGGGAGACTGCTCAACATCCCCAGGCGGGATATAGCGGGCGGCAAGCAGAGATATCGAACTGGCATTGAGAAAGCCGGAACCGGCAAAGGTTCCCACTGCTAAAATCGGTGCTTTATCTTTGCTTCGGAGTCCAACGTGGCCTACCGCAACCTTGAGATCGGCAATCGTGGTGCCGTGCGCACCATCACTGTCAACCGCCCGGACAAGCTCAATGCGCTCAATCGCGAAACCTTGAACGAGCTGACCTTGGCCTTCAACCAGGCCGCACAGGACGATGCCGTACGATCCATCGTCCTGGCAGGAGCCGGCGACAAGGCGTTCGTGGCCGGGGCGGACATCAGCGAGATGAACGGCTACACGTCGATGCAGGCGCAGAGCTTTTCGCGCACCGGCCAGCGCCTGATGAGCGGCATCGAGCGGCTCGGCAAGCCGGTGATCGCGCGCATCCAGGGCTTCGCCCTGGGCGGGGGCATGGAACTGGCCATGTGCTGCCACCTGCGCATCGCCAGCGAGAAAGCCAAGTTCGGCCAGCCCGAGATCAACCTGGGCCTGATTCCCGGATTCGGCGGCACTCAGCGCCTGTTGCGCCTGGCCGGACGCGGCGCGGCACTTGAACTATGCCTCACCGGCAGCACCATCACGGCGCAGCGCGCCTACGAACTGGGTGTCGTGAACCGCGTCGTGGCGCCGGAAGCGCTGGATGAAACGGTCAACACGCTGGCCGACCAGCTGGCGGCGGCTGCACCGGTGGCAGCGGCGAGCATTCTCGATACAGTGTTGCAGGGCGGCGAGACATCATTGGATCAAGGGCTGGAGTTCGAGACCCAGGCCTTCGCATTGATGTTCGCCACGCAAGACATGAAGGAAGGTACGACTGCGTTCCTTGAAAAGCGCAAGGCCGTGTTCCAGGGGAAATAAAACCGGAACTGCGTAGGCTTAGGTTGCCAAACCCAGCATTGCCGTGAATGTAAACCGCGCGATGCTGGGATTGTCATCCCAGCCTACTAATGCGCGCCGCGGTACTTCTTTTCCCCGGCGGTGATGCGCAGGTCCAGCCGATTCTCCGGCGGAGCCAGCGGACAGGTCGCGAACGGCGTGAACGAGCAAGGCGGGTTGTAAGCCTGGTTGAAATCCAGCACCACCTTGCCGTTTTGCGGCAGGGCTGCGTAAAGGAACCGTGCTGCACCGTAGGTCTCATGCCCGGAGGTACGGTCGGCGAGCACGAAAAACAGCTCGCCACCGGGCTCTTCCTGGTACGGCAGCAGCTCGTAAGTGCGGCCGTCACGAGTAAATACGGCCTTGCCCGGCACCTTGACGGTATCGATGGTACCGATCACGGAACCGATCTGGAGGTCATGCGGTGGATCGAACGATACCCAGTCGGCCACGATGTGCCAGGACCGATCGATCGGAAAATAGTCGATGCCGAGGAAATGCTTGCGTGTCGCGGCTTCGGCATCCTTCACGCGCAGCGCCTTGCGGCCCTCGCGATCGATCACATAGAAACTCGCCGTACCGAAGGCCACTTTGGTGGGTGCAGCGTCGCCTTTGACGTGCATGTCATCGATCAGGGCAGCTTCCTGCAGCGGCTTGCCGTCGATTGTCGCGCCACTGCCCGGAGCGAGCTTAATGCTGGCCTGCCCGCTTGAGTCCAGCGTGATAACGCCCAGATGCGTCGGACCGGCCTGCAGAATGATGTCGTTATCGGCGGCGCTGCCAAGCTTGTTCGCGCCTTCTTGCAACCATTCCAAGCCGATGAGGCTGAGCCAGCCGTCCGCCGCAGTCAGCCGTGCGACACGTTCGGCGCGCCATTTTTCTATGCTTTGCTGATACGCGTCAGGCGTTGCAGCTTGTTGGGGGGTGTCAGCATGCACGAGGGCCACTCCAGTGATCAGGACCAATCCGGTCAGGACGCTACGCCACATGGGGTTTGCTCCACTGGATGCAAGTAACTAGGCTGGGATGATAATCCCAGCTTTCCATGCGGCGTCCAATGCTGGGATTGGCATCCCAGCCTACACAAAATCACAAATTCCTTAACGGCCACGCAGAAAAAGCTTATCCAGTTCGGTCATACCCAGTTGCACCCAGGTCGGGCGGCCGTGGTTGCACTGGCCGGAACGTTCGGTGGCCTCCATTTCGCGTAGCAAGGCGTTCATTTCCGGCAGGGTCAGGCGCCGGCCAGCCCGTACCGAACCATGGCAAGCCATGCTGGACAACAGTTCGTTTTCCAGCTCCTGCAGCTGGCGCGAACTGCCGTGCTGGGCCAGCTCGCCGAGCACGCTGCGCGTGAGTTCGGCCACGTCCGCGCCCTCCAACAAGGCGGGAATACGCCGCACCACCACCGTGGAAGGGCCGCTGCGCGAAAGCTCCAGCCCCCAATCGGCCATGGCGTCGGCATGTTCTTCGGCGGCCGCGGCTTCCTTCGCGCTGACCGGCACCGACAACGGCACCAACAGCATTTGCGAACGAAGATTGCTGCAGGCACGGCCGGCCTTGAGTTTTTCGTAGGTGATGCGCTCGTGCGCAGCGTGCATGTCGACCAGCACCAGGCCGTGCGCATTCTCGGCCAGGATGTAGATGGTCTTGAGCTGCGCCATGGCGAAGCCCAGCGGCGGCGTTTCGCTGTCATCAACCGCGGGCAGGGGTTGTGGCGCAACACTCCGCTGCCCGGCCATCGGCTCACCGAGCAGGGTGGCGTATTCGGCCAGCGGTTCGTCGCGAACACCCAGGTGCAGGCGGCTTTGCGACGCGCTCGCCGGCCAGCTGCTCATGGGTCGGTTCACTTCTTGCACCACGGTCGATGCCACACCTGCCGTGGCCGGCCATGCCGGAGCTTCCGCCGCCTGTTGGCCAGCGCGTGTTTCCGCGAGCGCTTCATGCAAGCTGCGGAACAGGAAATCGTGCACCAGGCGCTGTTCGCGGAAACGCACTTCGCTCTTGGCCGGATGCACGTTCACATCCACGCCGGCGGGATCCAGCTCCAGGTAGAGCACGAAGGCCGGATGGCGGCCATGGAACAGCACGTCGGCATACGCCTGGCGCACCGCGTGCGCAACTACACGATCGCGCACCAGGCGCCCGTTGACGTAAAAGTATTGCGCATCGGCCTGCGACCGCGAAGCCGTCGGCAAGCCCACCCATCCAGATAGGCGCATGCCGGCCGAAGCATGGTCGATGCGCAGGCTCTGCTGCGGAAAGCTTTCGCCCAGCATTTCCGCCACGCGCATCAACATGGCCTTGTCATCGCGCGCCGCCTTCCACACGCGCACGGACTTGCCGTTGTGGCTCAAGCGAAACTCCACGCCGCCGCGCGCCAGTGCGAGTGACTTGAGCAGATCGTCGATGTGCGCGAATTCGGTGCGTTCGGCACGCAGGAACTTCCTGCGCGCCGGCACGTTGTAGAACAGGTCGCGCACTTCCACGCTGGTGCCTTGCGGATGCTGCGCGGGACGTACATCGTGCATGCGGCCGCTGTCGACCTCGATACGGAAAGCATTGTCCGCACCGCGCAGGCGCGAGGTCATGGCGAAACGCCCCACCGAGGCCATCGACGCCAGCGCTTCGCCACGAAATCCCATGCTTGCCACGTGCTCGAGGTCGTCGAAGCTGCCGATCTTGCTGGTGGCGTGAGAGGCCACGGCCAACGGCAGATCGTCGGCTGCGATGCCGTCGCCATCGTCGCGCACGCGAATCAGGCGCGCGCCCCCCAGCTCAATGTCGACTTCAACGCGCCCGGCACCGGCGTCAAGGCTGTTTTCGACCAGTTCCTTCACCACCGAAGACGGCCGTTCGATGACCTCGCCGGCGGCTATCTGATTGATGAGTTCGGGAGGAAGCGGGCGGATGCGTGACATGGGCGCAAGCTTAACAGCGCGCGGCGGCATCACCTATCCGGATTTCGATGCGCTTGCGGCTTTCCATGCGGTTTGCTGATGCCGGGACTGTCATCCCAGCCTGCCGCGCTAGCTATTGGGAATCACCAGCATCGTGCCGATGCGCACGCTGTTGCTGCTGATGCCATTGACGTTCTTGAGCGAATCCACGCTCACGCCGTACTGCTTGGCAATGCTGCGCAACGTTTCGCCGTTGCCGACTCGATGCATGTCACGCACGTCCGCATCCGCCGCTTCGTCGGCGCTGGCCACGGCATTGGACTTGGCATCGTTCGGCAGCACCCCCTTGCGGCGCGCGGCCTCCATGGCAAACCAGGTGCCCGGCGGCGGACTGCTCAGGAAATAGCCTTTCACGCCATCCATGATCGCGGTGGCCAGTTGCTGCTGGTGCGAAGGATCGCGCAACCTGTGCTCTTCGGTCGGATTGCTGATGAAGGCCGTTTCCACCAGGATCGACGGCACGTCCGGTGAACGCAGCACTACGAAGTTGGCACGCTCCACGTAGCCGCGATGGGTGGGCCCAAGTGCCGAGAGCGCATTCAGCACGTTCTGCGCCACCGTCTCGCTCGCCTGCACCGCCCAGCCCTGCTGCATGTCCAGCAGCACGGAGGCGAGACTGTCGTTTTCGGCCGCCAGCGATACGCCGCCGATCAGGTCGGAACTGTTTTCACGATCGGCCAGCATCTGCGCCGCCACCGAACTTTTGCCGCGCGACGACAGCACCCACACGGAAGATCCGCGGGCATCGCTGCTGGAGTACGAATCGGCGTGAACGGCGACGAACAGGTCGGCCTGGTTCTGGCGGGCGATCTCATAACGCTGCTTCAGCGGGATGAAGTAGTCGCCGTCGCGCGTGAGGATCGCCTTCATGCCCGGCTGGCGGTTGATCAGCGCAGCGAGATTGCGCGCCACGGCAAGCGTGACGTCCTTCTCCAGCGTGCCGTCAGGGCCGTGGGCCCCCTGGTCTTTGCCGCCGTGGCCAGCATCCACTGCCACGACGACCTGGCGCTGGCTGTTCAGCAGTACGGCCGCCTGGCGGGTGGTGACACCCTTGCGGGAGGTCAGCTTGCTGCTGGCATTGACCACCACCGGCGCGGGAGTATCGGCCTGGTCGGCCGGAGCGATGGCCGGCGCCGTCTTGCTGGAGGCTACGGCAGTTTCATCACTTTCATCCGGCACCGAGGATCGGGCCGGCGTAGCCGGTTGCTTGCCGCTGCCGGGGTACAGGTCCAGCACGAGCCGATAGCCGGCCTGGCCGGAAGGACCGAGCACAAAAGTCTTCGGCTGACTGTTTGGCGCCACGGACGCGGTCAAGCGCAGTGCATCCCCCTGCGCCGCGCTGACCAGACCCTTGAACAGACCTTGCGCGGCAGGTGCGAGCCGGCCATTGGCGCTGCTGTCAGCCAGCTCGAGCATGACCTGGTCGCCGACCTGGCTGAGCTTGTACTTGGCTGGACCGGAAAGATCGAACACCACTCGGGTGTAGTCATGGCCGGCCCAGACGCGGGCGTTCTTCACTTCAGCCGCGTGCAAGGCGAAACCGGGCACCGCAGCAAACATCGCGGTACCGGCCAGGTAACAAATGCGAGTGAGATAGCCCCTCATGGTGCCGCATTGAAGCTCACCCGATTCCTGAATGCAAGAGGTTTTTCTTTAAATTTCCATGACCTGCATGGCATTTGTTAGATTGACTCAAGCAAGCGGCCATAAACCACGCATTTTGCGTGCACACCCGCACCGACCGATCCACTCGGTTTTCCTCACCCTGCTGCCGCTGCCGCAGGCGAAATGGTCGATGCCCGCAGGGCCGGTACCAGCACAGCAAGCTGTCCAGTCGTCCACAGTGCCAGCGCCCCCAGCGGAAAGTAGAACCAGGGCAGCCGCGGCAATTCGTAGTACCGCATCAGCAACATGCTCAAGCCGTAGGCCAGCGCCATGCCCAGCACGACCCCCAGGCTGGTGAGCAGGAAATTCTCCAGCATGAAGTAGCGCAGGATATCGGTGCGAGTAGCCCCTAGGGCTCGGCGTACCCCGATCTGGCGGCGTCGCTGCTGCACCCAATAGCTGCTCAGGCCGACAATGCCCAAGCCGGTGATCAACAGCAAAGTGACGCATAGTCCGGCCAGCATCCTGGCCATGGCCAGATCCTTGCCGAGCTGTTCTGCGCGCGCATCGGTAAGCGGCCGCTGCGCGATGATGGCGACGTGCGGATCGAGCCTGTGCAGCGTATCCACCGCTGCGTGCAAGACCCGCTGGCGCTCGCCGGCTTCAGTGCGGATCAGGTAGTAGGCACCATCGTCCAGCCACATACGCACCGGCAGAACGATGCTGAAGTCTTCCTCGCCTTCACCGAACAGCACCGGTCGTGGCAGGTGTTCGACTACCCCGACCACCACCGTCGGAGGTTTGCCGCCGGTGAAGTAAAACGGCTTGCCCAACGGGTTCTCGCCAGGCCACACGCGCTCGGCCAGCGCCCTGGTGATCAGTGCTTCGGCAGGGGCAGCCTGGCTGCCTGATTTGAAGACGTCGGCGTAGTCGACGAAGCCGAGCGGGTTCAGCCAGCGGCCGGCCACCAGACGCAGGCCCAAAGTACTGGCCAAGTCCTGGCCGCCATAGACTGCAACCAGTACGCCGGACCGACTGGCTGCGTCCTTCTCGTTGAGCGCCACGTATCCGGGAAAGAACGCGCTGTAGTCCAGTGGCACCAGATTGCTGAGCGCCACATCCTTAACGCTGGGAAGCTGGCGCAAGGCATCGAGCGCTTCGCGGGTGTGACGCTTGGCCTCGTCGCTGCCGGGGATCAGGAGGTTGTCGGCATCGATTTCAACCAGCTGGCTTTCCTCAAAACCGGCCGGCAAGTGCAGCCGCTTGAGGTGCAGGCTCATCAGGAAGACGCTGTTGCTCACTACGCCGCAGCTGAGGGCGATCACCAGCACCAGCAGCACAAGCACCACTTTGTGTCGCAACAGGGCGGAGAGAATCGGCTTGAGGTCCAAGGCGGCGGCGCTCACTGGGTCTTCAACTGCAGCGCAGGCGAGACCTGGCAGGCACGCCATGCCGGCAGCAAGCCGACCAGCAGACTGCTACCCAGGGCAATCACGATGCTGACAACCAGCATGCCGACATCCATATGCACAAGCGCGGTGTAGTCGATGTCCCCGTTTGGCTGCTGCCGCACCAGCCACAGGCCTAGATAGGCCAGCACCAGTCCGATCAGGCCGCCCACCGCCCCGATCATGCCGGCTTCGATCAGCAGTTGCGCGAACACTGTTCGCCGCGACGCCCCCATGGCGCGACGCACGCCCAAGGTGCCGGTGCTGCGCATGAATTTGGCCAGCATCAGCCCGGTGGCATTGATCAGGCAGACCAGCAGAAAGGCGAAGGCCAGCCACACCTGCACACGCGATTCGTCCGAAACCGCATGAAAGGTCTCCAGCCACTGGCTTACGTTGCGCAGACGTATGTTGGCCGGCCGCTGGAATCGGCCCAGCGTCCTCTGCTGTTCCGAATAGTGGGTGAGAAAGTCGCGATAGGCCGATACCTTCGCCGCGCTGTCCAATTGCACCCACATCTGCAGCCAGGCGCAGGGCGCGCTTTTCTTCTGCTGGTTGTCGGTGGGAAAAGACGCTTTTTCGGTCCAGCAGCGCCGGCTGCCTGCCGGGCGCAGCTCGGCATCGATAGCCGCTGCCAAGGGAACGTAGGCCATGTACTCATCCGTGAATTCGACGGCCCCATAGGAGCCATAGATGCGTGGCAGGATCCGCCAATGGTTCAGCACGCCTACCACGCGAAACGGCACGTTCCTCAACACGACGATACGACCGCTGCTGTCGGCGCCGCCGAACAACATGTCGTTGAGCGTATCGGTAATGACTGCCACTCGCTCGCCGCGCTCGTCATCAGCCTCGCTCCAGGCGTGGCCATAACGGAATGGAGCGCCGAACATGGGGAAGAAATCGGCGGTCGTGTACAGCCCGAAGGAATGGCTGGGCATGACCTGGCTATCGGGCAGCTCCACGCGAAAAGAACCGGTCGCCATGACTGCCTGGCGATCCGCGCGATGCGCATGCCACAAAGCCATCGCGTCGATCCAGCTCAGCTGGGTATAGGGCTCGTCGTCGCCGACACGAAGGCTGGCGTTGCTGCGGTCACTGGATTCGCGCGGGTCCAGCTGCGGCCGATAAAGCTCGCCGCTGCGCCCGGGATAGGGGTCGTGGGTCAATACGTGGTAAACGGTGAGCGCCGTCGTGCTCGCACCGATGCCGATGGCGATGGTCAACACCATCAACAACGTCAAAGCGATATCGCGCCAAAGACTCCGTATGGCCAGCGCAGCGTAGTAACCGAACACAAACTCCCTCCCCACTAGCCAATCATTCCTGGTCAACTTGCGCGCTAGCCGCCGGCTTGCCTTCTTATAACGTCCATGTTCGCTGTCTAAGGAACGTGAAGCCGTGGACCAAACTCGCGTAGAAACTTGTTCGGATGCCTGATTGGCGCCAGGTCTCAACTACGCCTGGCCCCCGCAAGCCGAGAAGCTGCGTGTAGGCTGGGATGGCAATCCCGGCATCGGATGCAGCTTGGAAACCGGGTTTATCATCCCAGCGTACGCGCTGCGAAAGTGCCTACGAGTTTGCGAAAAATCTCAGGAGCCCAGGCGAGGCTCCCTCAGCCAAGCCGGGCCAGGACCTGCTCGCCGCGCGCGGATTTCGGTTGCAGGCGCGCGTGGCGGCCTTCACCGCGGTAACACAGCTGCACCTCCATATCCGGCGCAGGCAACGCCCCTAGTCCGCGTTCGGGCCATTCCACCAGCACGACGGCTGCGCGATCGGCCAGCGCATCCAGGCCCAGCCATTCCAGCTCGCCGGGATCGGCGATGCGGTAAAGATCCAGATGCCAAGCCGGCCGGCCGTCCTGGCCCCGATAGCCTTCGACCAGGCTGTAGGTAGGACTTTTGATGCGCTCGCCGACGCCCATGGCGGTCAGCATGGCCCGCGCAAAACTGGTCTTGCCCGCCCCCAGCTCACCGTACAGGTAAACGACCAGGCCACTGTCCAGTGCTCCGGCGAGCCGGCGGCCCAGCTCGCGCGTGGCGTCTTCGTCGGGCAGTTCCCAGTGTTGTTCAGTCATGATCGAGTCCGTTGCCCAGCGCGCGCAGCGGATCCAGCAAATCGCTGGCCATCAGGCCTCGCTCACCCTTGCGTGCGGCTACGTCGCCAGCCCTCGCATGCTGGCCGACGCCGATACGGGCTGCGTCCCAGGCCGAACAGCCTTGCGCCATCAATGCCGCGATCACGCCCGTCAACAGGTCGCCCATGCCGCCACTGGCCATGCCGGGATTGCCCCAGGTACAGACGTCCAGACGTCCATCCGGATTCGCGATGAGGCTGCCCGAGCCTTTCAATACGACCACGGCTCCATAGCGTTGCGCCAGTTCGCGCGCTGCAGCGAATCGATCAGCCTGTACTTCGACATTGGTCCTGGCGAGCAGTCGCGCCGCTTCGCCCGGATGCGGTGTAAGCACCGCCGGCGCGGCGAAACGGTGCTGTTCGCGCGCTAGCAGGTTCAGGCCGTCAGCATCCAGCACCAGCGGTTTGCCGCTGTCCAATGCGGTCAACCACAGCGCATGCCCCCACGCGCCCTGCCCCAGACCCGGCCCTACAGCCAGCACGCTGGCTCGGGCGAGCATGGATTGAAGTTCCTGCGGCCCATGCACACCATGCGCCATCAATTCCGGGCGCGCGCTGTTCAATGCCGTGAGATTTTCGCTGCGGGTAGCGACGCTCACGAGTCCCGCCCCACAACGCAGCGCCGCTTCGCCACACAGGCGGATGGCACCTGCCGTGCCGTGATCGCCGCCGATCGCCAGCACGTGCCCGCAATCGCCTTTGTGCGCATCGCGTGCGCGCGGTCCCAGATGCATGGCGTCGAGCAATGTCGCGTCGGCAGGCATGCCTTGCCACAGGATCTCCGGCAGGCCGAGTGTATTGATCTCCAGCGCACCGGTCCGGGTCGCGGCCTGTCCCGTATACATGCCGCGCTTGGCGGCGATGAAGCTCAACGTCACCGGGGCACGGATCGCCGCACCGGGACAATGACCGGTATCTGCGTTCAACCCGGATGGAATATCCACCGCCAGCACAGGTATGCCGGAGGCATTGATGCGTTCGATCAAGGCGCTCGCCGCAGCCTCCGGTGCACGATTCAGACCCGTACCATAAAGCGCATCCACATACACGTCGGCGTGCGGCAGCGAGGCATCCTGATGCCAGCGATGCGTGATGCCGCCGCCGCGTTGCCACACATCGCGCGCAAGCGCGGCGTCACCGCAAGCGGCATCGCTCAACTCCACCACTTCGGCACCAAGGCCGGCGTCCTGTGCAAGGCCGGCGATCAGATAACCATCCCCACCGTTGTTGCCCGGGCCGCAAAACACTGCGATGCATCGCGCGTGCGGCCAATGCCGGCGCAGGCAAGCGAAGGCCGCCGTGGCCGCCCGATTCATAAGCTCGAAGCCGCTGATACCCAGTTCGTCGATGGCGCGCCGGTCGAGGGCGCGCACCTGTTCGACGGTGTAAAGTTCACGAAGGTGCCGGTTTGCGTGCATCGGCCGATTATATAGAGACTGGCTCATGTCTCCGCGTGGTTCACCATGTGCCTGACCGGCCTTTGGGCCGGGCCGCGCGCAGGCATGAGCCGGGCTCTGCGGGCGTTAAACTATGCACATGTCCACGCAAGTCATTCCCGACTACACCGCGCTTGCCCGCGATATCAAGCACTGGGCGCGCGAGCTCGGTTTCGCCGAAGCCGGCATCAGCGGCGTCACGCTGGAGCAGGACGAGCAGCATCTGAATCGCTGGCTGGAAGACGGCTACCACGGCGAGATGGACTACATGGCGCGCCATGGCAGCAAGCGCAGCCGCCCGGATGAACTGGAGCCAGGCACGCAACGTGTGATCTCGGTACGCATGGATTACCTGCCGCCGGGGACCCAGCACGCCTGGGACGTGCTGCAGGATGCCGAGGCCGGCTATGTCGCGCGCTACGCGCTGGGCCGGGACTACCACAAGCTGATGCGCAACCGGCTGCAGAAACTGGCCGACCGCATTCGCGGGGCGATCGGCGATTTCGGCTACCGCGCTTATGTCGATTCCGCCCCGGTGCTGGAAAAAGCGCTCGCGCGCAATGCCGGCCTCGGCTGGATCGGCAAGCACACGGTGCTGATCAACCGCCTGGCCGGCTCGTATTTTTTTCTCGGCGAGCTGTACACCAACCTGCCGCTGCCGGTCGACGAAGCGGCAACCGCGCATTGCGGTAGCTGTCGCAAATGCATCGACATCTGCCCGACTCAGGCCATCGTCGGGCCGTATCGCCTGGATGCGCGCCGCTGCATTTCCTATCTCACGATCGAGCTGAAAGGCTCGATTCCTGAGGAGCTGCGTGCGCCGATGGGCAACCGCATTTTCGGTTGCGACGATTGCCAGTTGATCTGCCCATGGAACAAGTTCGCGCAAGATACGAGCGAGCCGGATTTCGCACCGCGGCATAGCCTGGACGGTGCGAAGCTGGTGGAACTGTTCGATTGGAGCGAGGAAGAATTCCTGCGGCGCACGGAAGGCATGGCGATCCGCCGCACAGGCTACGAGGGCTGGTTGCGCAATATTGCGGTGGCGCTTGGCAATGCGCCCTCGTCAGAGGGAGTGCGCGCGGCATTGCTGAAGCGCGCCGAACATTCATCGGCCATCGTACGCGAGCATGTGGCCTGGGCGCTGGAGCGCCATCGCCAAGTTCCTTAACAGCCGTCATTTCCGCGCAGGCGGAGGAGCTTTTCAACGGCGAATACCGGTCAATCCATTTTCAAAGATGGATCAGAGCAAGGCAAAATGGTTTCCCGCTTGCGCGGGAATGACGGCTGCACTGCGTTACGCGACCGCCATCTGCTTGGGAATCGAGCGATTCGTATGGCTGATGCGGTTGTCCTTGTCCACGTACACCAGGGTGGGCTGGAACTTCTCCACTTCCGCCTCATTGAGATGCACGAAGGCCGCGATGATGACCAGGTCACCCGGCTGTGCACGGTGCGCGGCGCTGCCGTTCACCGAGATGATGCCGGAGCCTTCTTCAGCGCGCAGCGCGTAGGTAACGAAGCGCTTGCCGTTATTGATGTTCCAGGCGTGGATTTGCTCGTATTCGCGGATGCCCGAGGCATCGAGCAGCAGGCCGTCGATGGCGATCGAACCCTCATAGTGCAGCTCCGCATGGGTTACGGTGGCACGATGGATCTTCGCCTTCAGCATGTTCAGTTGCATGACTTCATTCCAGCAGGAACTGCCTGCATAGCTCGCTATTATCCCGCCGCTGCCGGCATCGCCGCAACGGCACCCGCCCCGTAAATGGGGTGGCGCCGGTCAGCCTTCAATAGCGCAGAAATGTTTCAATCAAACAACAGGTTATCGATCAGCCGGGTGGTGCCCAGGCGAGCTGCGATCAGCGCCACGAGGCCTTCCCGCTCGCCGTCGGCCGGCTCGGCCAGGTCCTCGGCCCGCCGGATGGCGGCGTAATCGGGGGCGAAGCCGGCCCGTTCCAGTTTCGATGCTGCCGCCTGCTCCACCACCTTGCGGGCGTGCCCCTTGGCGATCAGCTCGCGCATCTGCTGCAGGGTCTCGTAGATCAGGGGCGCGCTCGCCCGGTCACTCGCCGACAGGTACTGGTTGCGCGAGCTGAGCGCCAGCCCGTCTTCCGCCCGCTGGGTGGAGCCGCTCATCACCTTCACCGGCAAGGACAGGTCGCGCACCAGGCGCTCGATCACCTTCAGCTGCTGGAAATCCTTCTGGCCGAAGATCGCGATATCCGGCTGCACCAGGTTGAACAGCTTGCACACCACCGTGGCCACGCCGTCGAAATGGCCGGGACGATGCGCGCCCTCCAGGGTCTCGGTCAGTTCCGGCACATGCAAGCTGACGCTCCTTTCCGCACCAAAGGGATACATCACCGCCACGTCTGGCGCGAACAGCAAGTCGCACCCCGATTCGGCCAGCCCGGCCTGATCCTGCGCAAGCGTGCGCGGATAGCGCTCGAAATCCTCGTTCGGGCCGAACTGGGTAGGATTGACGAACACGCTGGCCACGACGCGGTCTGTGCGCGTGCGCGCCAGCTTCACCAACGAGTGATGCCCTGCGTGCAGGTTGCCCATGGTCGGCACGAAGCCGATCGTGTGCCCTTGCCCGCGCCAGCCGCGAATGGTGGCGCGCAAGCTTGCGGCATCTTGAAGGGTTTGCATGAAAAGTGTCCGTTCTAGTTATAACCGTGTTCGGCGGCAGGAAATGCTCCGCTGCGCACTTCGGCGACGAAGGCGGCAACCGCCTCCTGCACCGAGCCGCGGCCGGCCAGAAAATCCTTGCTGAACTTGGGACGCTTGCCGGGAGTAATGCCCAGCATGTCGTAGATCACCAGCACCTGCCCATCGCAGTGGGGGCCAGCGCCGATGCCGATGACGGGGATATCGAGGGCCTTTGTAACGCGCTCACCCAGTGTCGTGGGCACCCCTTCCAGCACCAGGATATCGGCACCGGCCTGCTGGACCGCCAGCGCTTCATTCACGACGCGCTCGGCCGCTTCATGTTCGCGGCCCTGCACCTTGTAGCCCCCGAACTTGTGCACCGATTGCGGCGTGAGTCCCAGGTGCGCGCACACCGGAATGGCGCGCCCGGCCAAGGCATGAATCGACTCCAGGATGTGCGCCCCGGCGCCTTCGATCTTCACCATCGCCGCGCCTGCTTCGCCGACCAGCCGCGCACCGGCTTCCAGCGCATGGTCGACGTTGCGGTCGGCCATGAAAGGCATGTCGGCGACCAGCAACGTAGCGGACAGACCGCGCGCCACCATGCTGGTGTGATAGACCATCTGATCGAGCGTGACCGGCAGGGTACTGCGTTGGCCTTGCACCACCATGCCCAATGAATCGCCGACCAGGGCGATGTCGACACCGGCCCATTCCAATTGCGCGGCGAAGCTCGCGTCGTACGCGGTGAGCATGACGATCTTGCGCCCTTCCGCCTTCATCGCATGCAGGCCCGGTACCGTCACCGGTTTGCGAACGGGAGCGCTGGCGTTTTCCACGTACACGGCCATTCCTTTTATGTTGCGGTGAACAATTATCCGGCGCGCGGCGGCAACGCTCAAGCCAATGGCATACAGCCTTGCGTATCAACGGCATGTAGGCTGGGATGACAATCCCAGCTCTGCGGCGACATCCGAGTGCTGGGATTGTCATCCCAGCCTACGTGACGGGCGTGCAACCATGGGTGTCGACGCCCTGCAGCAGGTTCGCCACCTTACCTTGCCCCGGAATCTCCAGCTCGGGCGCCACGTCGTGCAACGGCAACAGCACGAAGGCGCGATCGGCGATATGCGGATGGGGCAAGGTCAGGCGCTCGCTGTTCACGGTTCTGCCGGCTACGTGCAGCAAATCCAGATCGAGGGTGCGCGGCCCCCAACGGTCGCCGTTGCGCTGGCGGCCGGCGGCGCGCTCGATGTTCAGCAAGGCTTCGAGCAAATCGTGCGGCGCCAGCGCCGTTTCAATCGCCACCACCGCATTGAGGAAATCCGGCTGATCGAGCACCCCCCACGGTGGCGTGCGATAGAGCCGTGAGCGCGCCAGCACTTCGGTTTGGGGCAGCACAGCCAGCGCTTCGATGGCATCCAGCAGGTGTTGTCGCGTATCGCCAAGGTTACTGCCCAACGCGATGTAGGCGCGCATCAGACGGTCCCGGACTTACCGGCGGCAGGCTTGCGCCTCCGCTTGCGCTTGCCTGGCGCGCCGGCGCGCGCCGGCTCGGCTTCGCCGGCGGCGTTGGCCTGGTGTAGCGGCAGCGCGGCAGCCAGCGTTTCATGCGGCAATTGCTGCGCATGCGACCACCACTGGCCGAGTTCGCCGATCGCCGGCGATTCGGCCGCGCGCAGCAGCAGGAAATCGAACGCAGCGCGGAACCGCGGATGGGCCAGCAGACGGAAGACCTTCTTGCGCTGAATCTGCTCGAAGCGCGGCTGCAGCGACCAGATTTCTTCCATCGTGATGGTGAAGCGACGAGGAATCGCCACGCGCTGGCATTGCTCGGCCACCACGTGCATGGCGGCACGCGCCCATGCCTCGTTGATATCTTTGCCGTGCGTGGCCCAGGTGTGGGCCAGGTCACGTACTTCGCCCCATAGCAGCACGGCGAACAGGAACGCCGGCGTGACCGACTTGCCCTCGGCCACGCGGGCATCGGTGTTTTCCAAGCCCTGTTCGACCAATGAGCGCAATGCCTTGTCACCGCGCTTGAGCGCGCGCGCCGTGGCCGGGAACATGAACTTGAGCAGCCCACATTCCTCGAGCATGCGGAAGCTCTTGCGGCCGTAGCCGGCCAGAAACATTTTCAGTGATTCGTCGAACAATCGCGCCGGCGCGACGCCGCTGAGCAACGGACCGAGTTCCGCGAACGGTGCGGATGCGGAAGCGTCGATGCGGAAATCGAGCTTGGCCGCCAAGCGTACGGCGCGCAGCATGCGCACCGGATCTTCACGATAGCGCGTGGATGGATCACCAATCAGATGCAGCACGCGGTCCTCAAGATCCTTGATGCCGCCCACGTAGTCGCGCACGGAGAAATCGCTGATGTCGTAATACATCGCGTTGACGCGAAAATCGCGGCGCAGCGCATCTTCCTCGATCGTACCCCACACGTTGTCGCGCACGATGCGGCCGTCCACGATGTGCCGATCGCCCTCGACGCCTTCTTCTTCGCTGGCGCCGCGGAAGGTTGCCACTTCGATGATTTCCGTGCCGTACACCACGTGCGCGAGACGGAAGCGACGGCCGATCAGGCGACAGTTGCGGAACAGCTTCTTCACTTCATCCGGCGTGGCGTTGGTGGCCACGTCGAAATCCTTGGGATGGCCGCCCAGCAACAGGTCGCGGACGGCGCCGCCGACCAGGTAAGCGTCGTAGCCGGCTTCGTTCAGGCGATAGAGCACGCGCAAGGCAGCCTTGCTGATGTTCTTGCGGGAAATCGTGTGCTGCTCGCGCGGAATGATGCGCAGGGCAAGCTTGGCGTCGTTCCTGGCTGTGGGATTCAAGCGATCGAAATCCTTGCGGGTATCCAAATCCGGGGGCGTATGGTCGGGCACGCCTGGCGTGCCTCGATACCTTCCGGCACCGGTCGTAAGCATTGTCCTGCAAGCGCTCCCGCTGGTGCGAGGACACTGTCTCAAGGCGTTGCCGGACGAGACAATTCAGCTATACTAGCGCGCTTCGCGACAAATCGCTCCCATCGTCTAGTGGCCCAGGACACCGCCCTCTCAAGGCGGGAACACGAGTTCGAACCTCGTTGGGAGCGCCACCGTCCATTCCGTATGATCGGCTCACCGATCCCTAGCAGGCACATGGCAGCATGACTTTCGTCGTCACCGACAACTGCATCAAGTGCAAATACACCGATTGTGTCGAAGTCTGTCCGGTCGACGCTTTCCACGAAGGCCCCAATTTCCTGGCGATCAATCCGGACGAGTGCATCGACTGCACCCTGTGCGAGCCGGAATGCCCGATCAACGCGATCTACCCGGAGGACGACGTTCCCGCCGGCCAGGAGCATTTCACCGCCCTGAACAAAGAGCTCGCCAAGGCTTGGCCGGTGATCACGGTACGCAAGGATGCCCTGCCGGATGCGAAGGAATGGGAGAACAAGCCGGAGAAGATCAAGCTGCTCGAACGCTGAGCGCCGCCGGATCCGGTACCTAAAAAAAACGCCGCAAAAGCGGCGTTTTTTTTGTTTGGCCGGTTCAGGCCGAGCGTAGCGCTCAGCCCTTTCCGCCCAGGCGCGACTTCAGGCTGTCGACCACCTTGGCCACGGCTGCCGCATCACCCTGCGCACGCACTTCGCTCGAGCCCTGGCCGCTGCTGTTCACAGTGACCACGACCGCCCGCGGCGCCACATTCGGGCCGCTCGAATTGCCACTGCTACCACGGCCGAACAGGCGGCTGATGAAGCCACCCTTTTCCGCCGGCTGGTCGGACGCCAGCACGTTCAGGCTATAGCTGTGCGCGGCGTCGTCATGACCCTGCAGCGTGCCGATTTCGCCATTGCTAAGAGCTTCGCCCACGCGGCGATAGGTGTTGTCCACGCTGTCGGCCAGGATGAAGCCATCGGTAATCGCGCTGGGAGTGTTGCCCACGCGCGCGGTGGCGCCATTGGCGGTCGGGTGATTGGCACCCTGCGGCGGAATCACCAGCGCGGCGCTGGCGTTGGGGGTGTCCATGCCCGGCGGAATTTCCAGCGGAGTTTGCTGCTTGGCCGTCTGCCAGGCCTTTTCGGAACGGAAGATGCCGCAGCCCGAAAGGAGCAAGCCAGTCAAAACCAAGGCCGGCAGGGCGACGGCGAGGGAAGATTTCTTCATGTAGTGAATTCCGTTGGGTTCCGAAAGGATAATCAGTAGCCGATCAGGTTAAGCGGCATCCGCCAAGGATGCCAGAGTCGCCAAGGCCTTGCTTAGCTGCTCGCGCGCCGGCCCCTGCTCCAGTTCCACCAAGGGCAGGCGAGGCATCGCCGTGCCCAGCCCCAGCTCCGGCAAGCCAGCCTTCACCGCGATCGGATTGGGCGCGCAGTTGAGCGCCTGCACCAGCGGTTCCAGCACGGCGTTGCAGCGCGCAGTAGCGGCCCGGTCGCCTGCCGTGGCCGCGTCGCACAACGCACGAAAAGCCTTGGGCGCCAGGTTGGCTACCACCGAGATCACGCCCCCGGCGCCGGCCAGCATGGCTTGCCCCCCGGTGCCGTCGTCGCCGGACAGATAGACGAAATCCGGTCGCACAAGTTCCGCGCTGCGCTGGATCCGCTCGGCATCGGCACGTGCTTCCTTGATGCCGATGATGGCCGGATGATCGCGCAAGACCGCGGTGGTTTCCGGCGCCAGGTCGCAGGCCGTGCGGCTGGGCACGTTGTAGAGAATCACCGGCAGGCCACCGTGATCGGCCACTTCGAGGAAGTGGCGACGCAGACCTTCCTGCGTCGGGCGCACGTAATACGGCGCCACCACCAAGGCGGCATTCGCCCCAAGCACGCGTGCGCGCTGCGTAAGAGCCACGGTTTTGGCAGTGCCCGCCTCGCCGGTGCCGGCAATGACCGGAATACGGCCGGCGACACGCTCCACCGCAAAGGCCAGCAGGCGATCGTATTCATCGTGTTCGAGCATGTGGGCTTCGCCGGTGGAACCAGCGACGACCACCGCCTGGGTGCCGCCCGCGATCTGGAAGTCGAGCAGACGGCCGAACGCCGTCAGGTCGAGCGCCCCATCCGAGCCGAATGGAGTGACCAGCGCGCAGACGCTTCCGTGAATCTTCATGGCGCGATCCGCACAAAAAAACTAAGACATAACATCTTACTTGCGGGCTCGCGGGACGGGCAAGTAAGCTGGCGTATCGTTCGTCGTCATCCCGCACGACGCGGGGGTCGCCTCCATCCATGTCCACCAACCCTTTTTCTGCGCGATCCAGCAACGACCATCAATTGCTGATCCAGACGCTGACGCCGGCCACGCGTACCCCGCTGCTCGCACTGGCCCGGCGCATTGCCGATGCCGGCTGCAATCTTTCCGATGCGCGCGTATCGACCATCGGCGCGGATACCTCCCTTACCCTGCTCGCCAGCGGCGCCTGGGATGCGGTAGCCAAGCTCGAAACCGCCTTGACCAAGCTGGCGCGCGAGGAAGAGCTGCGCCTTACGCATTATCGCACCAGCCTGCGCGAACCGAGCGGCCACCTGTTGCCGTACCTGGTGGAAGTGGTGTCGTCCGATCGTCCCGGCATCCTGGTCAAGATCGTCGATTTTTTCAGCCGCCACGACATCAGCGTGGAACAGCTCAGCTCGATGCGCTACCAGGCCATGCAGACCGGCGCCGCGATGTTCCAGGCGCAGTTCACGATCGGGGTGCCGGATAAACTGCACATAGCCGCTTTGCGCGACGACTTCCTGGAATTCTGCGATGGCCTGAATCTGGATGCCATCATGGATCCGGTGAAATTCTAGCGGCGGCGACGCCTTCTGCCTGTTCGCGTCACGTAGGCCGGGATGACTATCCCAGCCTGGATGCGGCTTGCGGATGCTGGGATTGTCATCCCAGCCTACGTGCGGAATCCGAATTCGATGCCGGACACGATGAAATTCTAGGATGCTCCGCCTTTAGCCATCTGACAAGGCTGTTTCCGTAACGTTTGCCGCGCTAGTCTGCGCCCCAGCAATGGCATTACCCAAGCAGGCTAGCGGAGAGCCCATGCCCGAACTAGGCAAGAAAGTCCCCAAGCTGCACGGCGTCACCGGCGACGGCAGTACGCTGAAACTCGATTCACTGAAAGGCCAATGGGTAGTGCTCTACTTCTACCCCAAGGACAGTACCCCCGGTTGCACCAGCGAAGCCCAAGACTTCCGCGACCTCTACCCCAAGTTCCAAAAGCGCCATGCCGAAATCATCGGCGTCTCGCGCGACTCGGTGAAATCCCACGCCAACTTCGCCAGCAAGCAGGAACTGCCGTTCCCGCTGCTGTCCGATGCGGACGAAGCCTGGTGCCAGGCCTTCGACGTGATCCACGAAAAAGTGCTGTACGGAAAACGTCATATGGGCGTGGTACGCAGTACCTTCCTGATCGACCCCGACGGCAAGCTCGCCGCCCAGTGGCGGGGCGTGAAAGTACCCGGCCATGCCCAGGCGGTGCTCGACGCCATTCCTGCACGGTGATTTTTACGATCGTCCCTGACGCCCGCGATCACGTGACGCGATCCATCCACCTCCCACCTCGTGAGGTTACTTCCGCATGACCGGAAGCAAGCGCATCTACGCCCTCGACACCAACGTGCTGTTGCATGACCCTACGTCGCTGTTCCGTTTCGAGGAGCACGACGTCTTCATCCCGATGACCGTGCTGGAGGAACTGGACGAAAAGAAGAAAGGCGCCTCGGAAGTTTCGCGCAACGGGCGCCAGGTCAGCCGCTTCCTCAATGAACTGATCGAGCGCGGCAACGGCCACGGCATCAGCAATGGCCTGGAACTGGAAAATCCCGAAGGCGTCTCGCTCAGGCGCGGCGGCGCGGTCGGCCGGCTGTATTTCCAGCAGCGCACCACCAACGGCCACGGCAAGGCCGACAACCTGATCCTTTCGGCGGTGATCGAGCTGCGCGAGGAGAACCCTGGCCGCTCGGTGATTCTGGTCACCAAGGACATCAACCTGCGCATCAAGGCCAAGATCTATGGCATCGATGCGGAGGACTACGAAAACGACCGCGCGCTGGACGATTTCGCCCTGCTCTACACCGGCTCGGCCGAACTTGCGGAAGACTTCTGGGACCGTCATCCGGAAGTGCAGTCGTGGAACGAGCGCGGCCGCACCTTCTACAAGGTCGATCGCCGCAAGGACGAGGACTGGCATCCCAACCAGTGCCTGTTCCTGCCCGGCGACAACAGCGTGGAATTGCGCGTGCTGCACGTCGACGATGTGCGTGCCACGTTGGTGCTGCTCGATGATCGCAGCCACACCAATCACAGCGTATGGGGAATCGCCGCACGCAACCGCGAGCAGAATTTCGCGCTCAACGTGCTGATGGACCCGGATGTGGATTTCGTGACCCTGCTCGGCACCGCCGGCACCGGCAAGACCTTGCTGGCGCTTGCCGCGGGTTTGGCGCAGGTGATGGACCAGCAGCGCTACCGCGAAATCATTATGACGCGCGCCACGGTCTCGGTCGGCGAGGACATCGGTTTCCTGCCCGGCACCGAGGAAGAGAAGATGACGCCGTGGATGGGCGCACTGACCGACAACCTCGAAGTGCTCGCCAACCCGGAAGAAGGCGGCAGCTGGGGACGCCAGGCCACCAATGACCTGCTGGCCTCGCGCATCAAGATCCGCTCGCTGAACTTCATGCGCGGGCGCACCTTCCTTTCGCGCTATCTGATCATCGACGAGGCGCAGAACCTCACGCCGAAGCAGATGAAGACCCTGATCACCCGTGCGGGCCCCGGCACCAAGATCGTGTGCCTGGGCAATGTGGAGCAGATCGACACCCCCTACCTCACCGAAACCACTTCGGGCCTGACGTACGCGGTCGATCGCTTCAAGCATTGGGCGCATTCGGCGCACATCACGCTTCGACGCGGCGAGCGCTCGCGTTTGGCCGATTTTGCCTCCGAGGCGTTGTAGCCCTAGGCGCAGGCCGCGTAGGCTGGGATGGCAATCCCAGCATTCGGGGTACCGGTCGGAAAGCTGGGATTGTCATCCCAGCCTACGTGGCTTGCTTCTGGATGACGAGTAAAAGCAACGTGCCACGGAACCTGCCACCTCCTGTCGCCCTCACCATCGCCGGCTCCGATTCCGGCGGTGGCGCCGGCATCCAGGCCGACCTGAAAACCTTCCATGCGCATGGCGTGCACGGCCTCTCCGCCATCGCTGCCATTACCTCGCAAAACACGCGTGGCGTCACCGCCGTGCACCCGGTTCCGCTCACGCATATCCGCAGCCAGCTTGAAGCCGTGTTCGATGACTTCCCCGTCGCCGCGGTGAAAACTGGCATGCTGGGCAATGCGGGCATCGTGCGGCTGGTGGCGAGGGAGCTGCGCAAGCGCAAGCCGGCCTGGGTGGTGATCGATCCGGTAATGATCTCCACCAGCGGTTCGCGATTGCTGGATGAAGATGCGATCGAGGCGTTGATCAAAAACCTTATTCCACTGGCTGATGTGCTCACGCCAAACCTGCCCGAGGCCGAAGCGCTGCTAGGTCATCCGCTGCGCACAGCGAAACAATTTGCGCAGGCCGGCCATGCCTTGCGCGCGCTCGGAGCACGTGCGGTGCTGCTGAAAGGCGGCCACGGACGCGGCAACACCTTGATCGACCGTTATTTTGATGAACGGGGCCTGATGGAAATCCACCACGCCCGTCTTCCCCGCGAAGGGCACGGCACCGGCTGCACGCTGGCTTCCGCCATCGCCGCCGAACTGGCCAAGGGCGCGGCGCCCCGCCAGGCGGTGCGCCGGGCGGTTGCCTACGTCCAACGCGCGCTGAAAAACGGCTATCGGCCGGGCGCTGGCACGGCCTTCGCCCTGCGTCACTGAGCGCCATTCATTTGCCGTAAAATTGCCCGGCGGCCATCCGGCCACTCAAGTCAGGCGACAGCCGCTTTCACGATGGATTTCCTCAGCCCTCGCTTTATCGCTCTCTACCTGCTGCTGGCCTTCGTGCTGTGCGTGCTGCTGGTGCATTTGCGCGGACGGGCGCGGCTGCGCTTCGATCGCCAGCTGGTGGACCACTCCGCCGTCTTCGCGCCGTACAACCTTCTGATGTATGCCTTTTCGGCGGTGCCGGCACGGCCGATCCTCGATCGCGGCGGCTTTCCGCAGCTGGACCTGCTGAAGGACAACTGGCAAACGATACGCGACGAAGCGCTGCAGCTGTTCGACGAAGGCCATATCCGCGCCGCCGAACGGCATAACGACGCCAGCTTCAACAGCTTCTTCAAGCAAGGCTGGAAACGCTTTTACCTGAAGTGGTACGGCGAGCCGCTGGCTTCGGCGGAAACCCTGTGCCCGAAAACCGTAGCGCTGCTCAAGGCCATTCCCAGCGTGAAAGCGGCGATGTTCGCCACGCTTGCCCCGCAAAGCAAACTCAATCCGCATCGCGATCCCTTTGCCGGCTCGCTGCGCTACCACCTCGGCCTGATTACGCCAAACTCGCGCCATTGCCGCATCTTCGTCGACGGCGAGGAACACGCCTGGGGCGACGGCAAGGACGTGGTGTTCGACGAAACCTACGTGCACTGGGTGGAGAACAACACCGACCAGACGCGCGTGATCCTGTTCGCCGACGTCGAGCGCCCGCTGCGCACGCGCCTGATGAGCGCCATCAATCACCGTGTCGGCGCATTCATGGGCAAGATCACGGCCTCGCCGAACACCGAGTCGCCGGAAGAAAGAACCGGCTTCGTCAACCGCGTATTCGCGCTCAACCAACGCGGACGCGAGCGCAGCCGCGCCTTCAAGAAGAAGTATCCGAAGCTGTTCCGTGCGGTGAAATACGTGGGCATGCTGATCTTCATCTGGTTGGTGTTCCTGGCGCCCTGGCCGTTCGTCCGCTAAGGACCCTCTGATCTATTCCTACGCACCCGGCATGACGTCCAGAAGGCCCGCAGGGCGTGTCGCGCGGCACAGGGCAGACTGGGCGTCTGTTCAAGCCGCGGGGCACGGCCTGCAGGCCTTCTGGACGTCACCCCATCATTAAAATTTAAAATGTGGGGGCCGCACTGTATGCGCGTCTGGCGGCGTCCCAGTGCCTAGACAGACAGCCAGTCTGCCTTCGCCACTGGGACGCCGCCAGACGCGCATACAATGCGGTGACGGGTACGTAGGAATAGATCAGAGGGTCCTAAGGCCGTCACGTTTTTGCTTGCTGGCGCGTCCTGGCTATAAGCCCTACCGGAGTTGACCATGGACGCGCCTACCGAACTGTTCCAGCAACACCGCCCACGCCTGCTTGGCCTCGCCTACCGCATGTTGGGCACCCAGGCGGACGCCGAAGACGTACTGCACGACGCCTGGCTGCGCTGGCATGCGCAGGACCAGGCTGGTCTGGATGACGCCGAAGCCTGGCTGGTGACCGTCACCACCCGTCTCGCACTGGATCGCCTGCGCCACGCCAAGGTGGAGCGCGAACACTACACCGGACCTTGGCTGCCCGAGCCGCTGGTGGAGCCGGAAGCGCAGCCGGACTCGCAAGCCGAACAAGCCCAAACGCTCACCCACTCTTTTCTGCTGATGCTCGAACGGCTGAGCCCGGAAGAGCGCGCCGCGTTCCTGCTGCGTGAGGTTTTCGACTACAGCCATGCCGAAGCCGCGAGCATCCTTGGCATCACCGAAGAATCCTGCCGCCAGCGCTCGCATCGCGCCAAACAGCGGCTGCGCGAGGAGCGTGTGCGCTTCAGTGCCAACACGCAAACCCAGCGGCGCCTGCTGGAGCGGTTCGCCCTGGCCCTGCGGCGCCCTTCCGAAGAAAACCTGCGCGCGCTGCTGTCCGAGGACGCGATACAGGTGGCCGACGGTGGCGGACTGGTCGCCGCCACACTGCGGCCACTGCTCGGCAGCGAGCGGATCACGCGCCTGTACCTGCAGATCCACAAACATGAGCAAGGGCACGACATCCGCCGCGATCTGCGCGTGGTGAATGGTGAACCCGCACTGCTGACCTGGGTGGACGGCCAGCTGACCACCGTGGTTTGGATCGAGTGCGACGGCGAGCGCATCACCGCGCTGCATGCGCTGCGCAATCCACAAAAATTGGCGCGGCTGGCCGCTGTCACGAAATCACCGGCTGGCTCGTCCTTGCATTGAACGGCCGATTCAGGCCGCTTCCATTCAAGGAGCCCCCATGTCCCGTTTCAATATCCAAAAGCACTTTCAGGCTGTGCAGCCGCTGTTCGCCCTCAGCAAGCACATCAAGTCCGGCACGCTGGAGCCGGCACTGATCGAATTGGTACTGATGCGCGTCTCGCAGATCAACGGCTGCGCCTACTGCCTGGACATGCACAGCAAGGACGCGCGCGCTGCCGGCGAAACCGAGCAGCGTCTATACGTGCTGGCCGGCTGGCGCGAGGCGCCGTTCTACAGCGAGCGCGAACGCGCCGCTTTCGACTGGGCCGAGGCGCTCACCCGGCTGGTTCCCGGCAACCCGGTGCCGGATGCCCTCTACGAGGAAGCGAGCCGTCACTTCAACGAAAAAGAGCTGGTCGAGCTCACCCTGCTGGTGGCCAACATCAACACCTGGAACCGGATCAACCTGGCGGCGCATACCGTGGCGGGCGACTACAAGCCCGGCATGTTCGGCTGAGTACACTCGACGGGAGCCAGTCACGAAATGGCCGGCTGCCACGTCCTTGAATTGAATGGCCCGTCAAGGGCCTCTCCCCAACGAGGATTCGACCATGCAACGCTTTTCCTACGATACCTACCCCGAAGCCATGAAACCGTTGTTCGCCATGTGGAAGCATGTCGAACACTCAGGGCTGGAAAAGAACCTGATGCATCTGGTGATGATGCGCGCCTCTCAACTCAACGGCTGCACCTATTGCATGGACATGCACAGCAAGGAAGCGCGCGCCGACGGTGAAACCGAGCAGCGCCTGTACCTGCTGCAAGCATGGCGTGAAGCGCCGGTCTACAGCGAACGCGAGCGTGCTGCGCTCGCCTGGTGCGAAACAGTGACCCGGCTCGACCCGGCGCACGGCGTACCGGATGATATCTACGAACAAGCGCGCGCCCAGTTCAGCGAAAAAGAGCTGATGGACCTGAACCTGCTGGTGATCATGATCAACAGTTGGAATCGGATCGCGATACCGGCGAAGAAGGCGCCGAATTACCAGGTGCCGGAGCGCAAGGTGGCCTGAAAGCCCCTGCCATTTCACGAAACAGCGTAGGCTGAGATGCCAATCCCAGCATCAGAAAACCGCCAAATAGCTGGGATTTGCATCCCAGCCTACGCTCCCCGGATCACATCCGGGGAGCCAGGTGCAACCGAGCGTTTGAACCTCAGCCCTTAACGCGTTTGGCAATCGCCTCGCCAAAGCTCTGCGTCGAGCCCTTGCCACCCAGGTCCGGCGTGACGTGCTCACGATCGTTCGCCATGGTGTCGCGGATCGCCGCTCGCAGCCTGGTCCCTTTCTCCACCATGCCGAGGTGATCGAGCATGTCGGCCGCAGCCAGCAGCAGTGCGCAGGGGTTGGCGATACCCTTGCCCGCGATGTCCGGCGCCGAACCATGCACCGCTTCGAAGATCGCCGCGTGCTCGCCGATGTTATCGCCCGGGGCAAGGCCCAGGCCGCCGACCAGGCCGGCGCACAGGTCGGAAAGAATGTCGCCGAACAGATTGGTGGTGACGATCACGTCGAACTGCTCCGGACGCATCACCAACTGCATGCAGGCGTTGTCCACGATCATCTCGTTGAACTCGATCTGCGAATAGTCCTTGGCGATTTCGCGCGCCACGTTGAGGAACAGGCCCGAGGCGGTCTTGATGATGTTGGCCTTGTGCACCGCGGTGACCTTCTTGCGGCCTTTCTTCACCGCCATCTCGAACGCGTAGCGCACGATGCGCGCGCAGCCCTTGCGGGTGACGCGGATCATCGAGGTGGCCAGTTCGCCGTCTTCCGACAGGGTCTGGCCTTCGGAAAGATAGGCGCCCTCGGTGTTCTCGCGCACCGTGATGATGTCGATGTTGTCGTAGCGCGCCTTGGTGCCCGGGAAACTGATGGCCGGACGCACATTGGCGTACAGATCGAAGTGGCGGCGCAGCGTGACGTTGATCGAGGTGAAGCCGCCGCCGACCGGCGTGGTCAGCGGGCCCTTCAGCGCTACATTGTGCTTGGCGATGGTCTCAAGCGTGGCCTTGGGCAGCAGGTCGCCATGCTTTTCGAGCGCGATCATGCCGGCTTCGACAGTGTCATAGCTGAGGCCGCAGTCGAGCGCGTCGAGCACGTGCAGCGTGGCGGCCATGATCTCCGGGCCGATGCCATCGCCCGGGATCACCGCAATGGTCTTGCTCATGGGGGGAACTCCTTGGAATGAAGCGGGGAGGCCGGCGCGCAGGGGCAGGCGCCTGGCTGAAAACCGCTCAATTATCCCCGATGCGCCGGCCGGCGAACAGCCTGGAAGGGCTGGGAGGCGTTGCAAATGCTCGCATGCAGCGTTGCTTCAATTCGAATGGTGGGCTCTTCGCATTCCCCTCCTCTCCCCGGAGGGAGAGAGGGTGCACATTACGCGTGCTCGCCGCAGCCTTCCGCTTGCCCGGCTGCCTCACCCGCTTCCAGTTGATCGAGAAAATCCACCGCCCGGCGCAAATGCGGGATCACGATCGAACCGCCTACCACCAGGCCAACGCTGAACACTTCGAAGAACTCATCGCGGCTGACGCCCGCCTCCTTGCATTGCGCGATGTGATAGCTGATGCAATCGTCGCAACGCAGCACCATCGACGCGACCAGGCCGAGCATTTCCTTAGTTCTCACGTCCAGCGCACCGGACTTGTAAGTCTGCGTATCCAGCGCGAAAAAGCGTCGCACGACCTGGTTGTCCTCGGCCAGGATGCGCTGGTTCATGCGCTGGCGGAACGCGGTGAATTCGGCGACACGATCCTTTTCTTGACTCATGCGGCCGCTCCCAGCAACTGGGCGAGCGTGCCGCTGCGGTCGGCGGCGACCAGGTCGTCGTAGCCGCCCACATGCCGGTCGTTGATGAAGATCTGCGGCACGGTGCGGCGGCCGCCGCTGCGCTCGAGCATGGTGTCGCGCTGGGCCGGATCGGTATCCACCCGCACCTCCTCCCACGCCAGCCCCTTGGCCTTGAGCAGGTTCTTGGCGGCCACACAGTAGGGGCATCGCTCGGAGGAATAGACTTCGATCTTGGGCATCGCGAAACTCCGGAATTACTTGCGCCTTAAGTGGCGGTGGCGACTCTCGAAAGCAAGCGTTCGACGCGGAACCACCATGCCGCCAAACGGTCTCAGTGTTATTGTCGTTCATCTATGATCCCAGCGCATCGACATCTTCATAAACGCCTGCTGACCGCACTTGCCGCCGCCAGTGTGGCCTTCGCCGCGGGCGCACAGGACAAGCCAGACGACATCCGCCTGCCCGACCTCGGCAGCTCAGCCAACGCGCTGATCTCGCCCCAGGAAGCCCAGGACTACGGCGCCATGATGCTGCAGCAGATGCGGGCGCTGGACATGGTGGTGGACGATCCGCTGCTGGACGATTACATCAATAACCTAGGCTTCCGCCTGGTCGCGAACTCGGCCAAGCCAAAGGATCACTTCGCGTTCTTCATCGCCAAGGACTCGGTCATCAACGCGTTCTCGGCTCCTGGCGGCTACATCGGCATCAATTCCGGCCTGATCGACATCACGCGCAGCGAGGACGAGCTGTCCGCGGTGATGGCGCACGAAATTGGCCACATCACGCAGAACCATCTGCAACGCGCCTATGAATCGGCGAAGAAAGATACGCCACTGATGGCGCTGGTCGCGCTGGGCGCGATCGCCGCTGGCGGCGCGGCCGGCGGCCAGGCTGCCGCGGCCACCTTGCTCGGCGGCCAGGGCGTGCTGATGCAAAAGGAAATCAACTTCACCCGCAAGGACGAAGCCGAAGCCGATCGTACCGGCATCGAAACCCTGGCCAAGTCCGGCTACGACCCGAACGCGATGGCCGGTTTCTTCCAGCGCATGGAAGACGAAATGAGCGCCGATTCGGGCGGCGTCAACGTGCCGTCGCTGTTGCTGGACCATCCGGTGACCTCCCAGCGCATCAGCGATGCGAAAGCGCGCGCCGGCTCGTTGATCGCAGCGCGGAAGCTGCAGCCGATCGGCAACCTGCTCGACAAGGAACGCTGGTCCCAACAAACGGCGCCGATCGCCTATGTGAAAGACGCCACTGCCCTGTTGGCGCCTCGTGCCACCGGCCAGGACATCAACACTTACCTGCTGATGCGCGAACGCGTGCGGGTGCTGTCCGGCGACGCCTATCGCATGAGCAGCTATTACAGCGGCCTGCTCGGCCGCGAGGACGGCCGCTACAACACGCCGGAAAATTATTATGGCTATGCCCTGGCGCTCACCCGTAGCGGCCAGGGCGGCAAAGCCATCGGCCAATTGCAGCCGCTGCTGGACAAGCATCCGGACAACCTCATCGTACGCCTGGCGATGGCCGATGCTCGCTTGCAATCCGGTGAACGCGCCGCCGCTCTGAACATCTACGCCGCGCTCAACATCGAGTCCCCGCGCAACAAGGCCATTGGCCTGGCCTATGCCAATGCGCTGACCCAGGGTGGCAGCCGCGAACAGGCCGTCCGGGCCGCCGAGCTGCTGCGCCCGATGCTGGAAGGTACCGAAGAGCCAAGCCTCTACGCCGCCTATGCCCGCGCCAGCGAACGGGCCGGCGAGACAGTACGAGCCGGCGAGGCCTACGCCCAGGCCAGCTACCTGGCAGGGCGGCCTTTCGACGCCATGGAGCAGCTCAAGACCCTGCTCAAGCGCAATGACCTGGACTACTACGCCCGCGCCCGCATCCAGGCCCATGTCGCCGAGCTCACCCCACTGGTGATGGAACTGCGCAAGCGCAGGGTATCCACTGAAGACAACCCGGACGGCACCAGCCAGACGCAGCAGCAGCTCGGCTGCCAAGGGCGGCTTTGCATGGGCTGGGATGCCAATCCCAACCGGTGACGCAGGCCGGGGGGCAAACCCCGACATCACGATGGGCATACATGGCAATGTCGGGGTTTGCACCCCGACCTGCACACCCTTTCCGCTTCGCAAGGTACTGTTTTCACGCGCTGTCATTGGCGCGTAACATTTCGCCGTTGCAATATTTGCGTCACAGGCCACCCCATTCGGACCTTAGCGTGCACAAACGCATCCTGATTGTTGAAGACGAAGCCTCCATCCGCGACATGGTCGCCTTCGCCCTGCGCAAGGCCGGGATGGATACCTCCCAGGCCGCCGATGCACGCACGGCGCAGATGTCCATAGCTGAACAGGTACCGGACCTGATCCTGCTCGACTGGATGCTCCCGGGCACCAGCGGCCTGGACCTGGCCCGCCGCCTGCGCAAGGAAGAGCTCAGCCGCGAGATTCCGATCATCATGCTGACCGCGCGCGGCGAGGAAATGGACCGCGTGAACGGGCTGGAGGCGGGCGTGGACGACTACGTCGTAAAGCCCTTCTCCACCCGTGAGCTGATCGCCCGTATCAAGGCCGTGCTGCGCCGTAGCCAGGGCGATGACGGTTCGGGCATGGTCGAGCTGGGCCGCCTGCGCATCGATGGCCCGGCGCACCGCGTGTTCGCGGGCGACGAACCGGTGCCGATCGGCCCCACCGAATACCGCCTGCTGTACTTCTTCATGACCCATCCGGAACGCGTCTACTCGCGCGCCCAGCTGCTCGACCACGTGTGGGGCGGCAGCGTGTACGTGGAAGAGCGCACCGTGGACGTACATATCCGTCGCCTGCGCAAAACGCTCGAGCCATGGAAGCTCGAAGACATGGTGCAGACGGTCAGAGGGGCGGGTTATCGCTTCTCGGCGAGCCCTTGAGGCAACCTTCCGTATGAAAAACCCGGTCGTAGGCGCCTGGAAACTCCCCCTCGCGCTGGCCGGGGGACTGCTTGTGGGCGCCCTCGGCGGCTGGCTGGCCGGAGGACATGTGGCGATCGCTGTGGCGCTAGTGGCCGTAGCAGAGATTGTCTTGTTACTGACGCATTTGCGTCACATTGTTAAGCCCATCATGAGCTTACCGTCCACGTCCCCCGATGGTACCTCCGATCCCCGGCATGACCGATTCATGATGCGCTCCCGACGCCTAGCCGCCAACCTGCATGATCTACGCCGCGCCGCAGGCAGCCTGCCGGACGCCATCGTGCTGCTCGACCAGGAGCAGCACGTGCGCTGGTTCAACCATGCTGCGGAAAGCCTGCTCGGCCTGCGCCGCCCGCAAGATCGCGGCGTGGTGCTGAAGGAACGCCTGCACAATTCCGAACTCGCCGGCTGGCTGGAAGAACCCTCGCCCGAGCCGCTCAACGACGTTAGCGCACCGGGCGCGCCCAGCCGCCACATCAACGTGACCCTGCTGCCGTTCGGCGCGCGTCAACGCCTGTTGCTGGCGCGCGACATCAGCCACATGTCGCGGCTGGAGCAGATCCGCCGTGATTTCGTCGCCAACGTCTCGCATGAATTGCGCACCCCGCTGACCGTGATCCACGGCTACCTCGAACTGCTCGATCCGGAAGACGTGCCGCACCTGGCACCGGTGCTCAACGAAATGCGCGCACAATCCAAGCGCATGGGCCAGATCGTGGAAGATCTGCTCACCCTGTCGCGGCTGGAAACGCAGGATCACGTGAGCGAAGAGCGCGTGCAGATGGCGCCGCTGCTGGCCACGCTGCGCAAGGAAGCGGAGGCGCTGAGCCAGGGCCGGCACAGCATCAGCGTGGAAAACGTGGCGAATATCGATCTGCTCGGCTCGCCGAAGGATCTGCACAGCGCACTGTCCAACCTGGTCAGCAACGCGGTGCGTTACACGCCCACCGGCGGACGCATCACCATTCGCTGGGAACGCAGCGCCGAAGGCGCGAACTATTCGGTCACCGACACCGGTTACGGCATCCCCGCCGATCACCTGTCCCGCCTTACCGAGCGCTTCTACCGCGTCTCCTCCAGCCGTTCGCGCGATAGCGGCGGTACCGGCTTGGGGCTGTCGATCGTCAAGCACGTGCTCGGCCTGCACCAGGCGCGCCTGGATATCCGCAGCACGCCCGGCCAGGGCTCCACCTTCACCTGCTGCTTCGGGCGCGAGCGCTTGATGGCGCCGGAGACGCACGAGTCCCGGTCCTCGGACAGCAACCTCGGCTAGCGCATAGGCTGGGATGCCAATCCCGGCATCAGGCGGCTGCGTCGTATTACAAAACGTTGAACGACTTCTTACAAACGCATAGGCGCTGCGGTAGCTCATGAGTAAGAATGTGCGGATGCCGCGCCGCCAAGCCATCCAACCCGCCGTTACCGAAACGCCCCAGCCCGAGCTGTTCCTGAGCCGCGAGCTGGCCACCCTCGAGTTCAATTTCCGGGTCCTGGCGCAAGCGCGCGACACTCGTATCCCGCTGCTGGAACGCCTGCGCTATCTCAGCATCGTCGCCAACAACCTCGACGAATTCTTCGAGGTGCGCGTAGCGATGCTCAAGCACCACCACCAGTTCGGCTCGGCAGCGCCCGGCCCTGACGGCATTCCTTCCGGTGAACTGCTGGCCAGCATCCGCGAGCGCGTGCTTGAGCTGGTCAGCGCGCAATACACCACCTGGCAGGACGAACTGGGCCCTGCGCTCGCCGCCGAGGATATCCACTTCCTCACGCGCAAGCAGTGGACGCCGCGCCAGCGGCGCTGGCTGCACGGCTACTTCGAAAACGAAGTGCTGCCAGTGTTGTCGCCGCTGGGGCTGGACCCTGCGCATCCGTTCCCGCGCATCCTCAACAAGACCTTGAACATCGCGGTAGTGCTGCAAGGCCGCGACGCATTCGGCCACGAAGGCCACCTGGCGCTGGTGCGCGCGCCGCGTTCGCTGCCCCGGATCATCCGAATTCCCAACGAGGTGTGCGGCCCCGGCGATCACTTCGTGTTCCTCGCCGAATTGCTGCAGGCCTTCGTCGACACGATGTTCCCCGGCTTCAAGGTCGCCGGCTCGTACCAGTTCCGCGTCACCCGCAACAGCGAATTGATCGTCGAAGAGGAAGAAGTCGACAACCTGGCGCGCGCGCTGGCGGAAGAACTGCATGGCCGCGGCTATGCCCGGCCGGTGCGGCTGGAGATCGGCGCCGATTGCCCGCCGTCGATCGTGGCGATGCTGATCGGCAACTTCGAGCTGGAAGAAACCGACGTCTATCGCTGCAACGGCCCGGTCAACATCATCCGTGCCGGCATGGTCTACGAGGAGCTCGACCGTCCTGCGCTGAAGTTCCCGCGCTTCAGCTCCGCCCTGCCCGCCGCCCTGGGCAACGGGCGCAAGATCTTCGACGTGCTCGGCCAACGCGACATCCTGCTGCATCACCCGTACGAATCGTTCAATGCCGTGGTCGATCTGCTGCGCGAAGCCGTGCAGGATCCGGACGTACTGGCGATCAAGCAAACGCTGTACCGCGCCGGCAAAGACACGCCGCTGGTGGATCTGCTGGTGGAAGCGGCCCGCAACGGCAAGGATGTCACCGTGGTGATCGAATTGCGTGCGCGCTTCGACGAGGAAGCCAACATCCGGTTCGCCACGCGCCTGCAGGAAGCCGGCGTGCAGGTGGTGTATGGCGTAGTGGGCTTCAAGACGCACGCCAAGATGATGCTGATCGTGCGGCGCGAGAACGGTCACCTGCGCCGCTACGTGCATCTGTCCACCGGCAACTATCACCAGACCAACAGCCGCCTGTACACCGACATTGGCCTGATGACGGCCAATCCGGAATTCTCCGAAGACCTGCACAAGATCTTTCAGCAATTGTCCGGATTAGGCCCGGTCATCAACTTGAAGCGCCTGCTGCATTCACCCTTCACGCTGTACAAGAGCGTGGTGGAGAAGATCGAGCGCGAAGCCACCCATGCGCGCAACGGCAAGCCGGCGAGGATCGTCGCCAAGCTCAACGCCCTGAACGAATCTCACGTGATCGAGGCACTCTACGCCGCGGCGCGCTCTGGCGTGGAGATCGACCTGATCGTACGCGGTGCGTGTACGCTGCGTCCGGGTTTACCCGGTATTTCCGAACGCATCCGCGTACGCTCGATCGTGGGCCGCTTCCTCGAACACAGCCGCGTGTACTGGTTCGCCAATGACGGCCAGCCGGAAATCTATTGCGCCAGCGCGGACTGGATGGAGCGCAACCTGATGCGCCGCATCGAAGTGGCGTTCCCCATTCTTGATCCGCAGCTGGCCACGCGTGTGTACGAGGAAACGCTGGCCAACTACCTCGCCGACAACACGCAGGCCTGGCTGCTGGATCGCCATGGGCAATATACGCGCGCCTCGCCGGGCGAGGACCAGCCGTATTCGGCGCAGGAGACCTTGCTCGCCAAGCTGTGCAGCGCGGGCGCAACAGCAGCCGCTCGCCCGCAACTGCCCACTACACTGCGCGAAGAGGGCTAGGGATGACAATCCCAGCACCTGGATTGCCGCGTGGAAAGCTGCGATTGCCATCCCAGCCTACCGGTTGATGCCAGGCCGATACATGCGAGAATCCCCGGCAGTTCGAACAGGAGTCCCGCGTGAGCCTCGGTGACCAGATGCAGATCAAGGACGGCGAACTGATGGCCGCCGTCGACATCGGCTCAAACAGTTTCCACATGGTGGTAGCGCGCATGGAGCATGGCGAGCCGCGGGTGATCGACCGCCTGCGTGAAACCGTGCGCATGGCGGCCGGCTTGCGTGCCGACGGCACGCTGGACGCCGAGCATCGCGCGCGCGCGCTCAATTGCTTGGCCCGCTTCGGCCAGCGCATCGCCGGCATTCCCACCGCCCGTGTGCGCGCGGTGGCGACCAACACCGTGCGCCGTCTCGCTTCGCCCCAGGCGTTCCTCACCGCGGCGGAAGCCGGACTCGGGCATCCAGTGGAAGTCGTATCCGGCCGCGAGGAGGGTCGCCTGATCTTCCTGGGCGTGGCGCATGACCTGCCCACCTCGCGTGAGCCCCGCCTGGTGATCGACATCGGCGGCGGCAGCACCGAATTCATCATCGGCCGCGGCCTCGCCCCCCTGCACACCGAAAGCGTGCAGGTGGGCTGCATCGCCAGCACGCAGCGCTTCTTCCCCGGCGGCAAGCTCACCCGCAAGCGCTGGCAGCGGGCCCGTGGCGAAATCGGCGTACTGCTGCAGCAATTCTCCGAAGAGTACCTGGAAGCCGGCTGGACCGATGCCTTCGGCTCATCCGGCAGCGCCAAGGCGATCGGTGCCGCGGTGCAGGCCATGAAGCTTTCCGATCATGGCGTCACCCCTTCGTCGCTGGCCATGCTGCGCGATGCTCTGCTAGAACAGGGGCAGATCAGTACGCTGAAGCTACCAGGTCTTTCGGAAGACCGTGCTCCGGTGTTCGCCGGCGCCGTGGTGATCTTCGAGGCGGCGTTCGCCGCGCTTGGCATCGAACGCCTGCAAGTGTGCGAGAGCTCGATGCGCGAAGGCCTACTGTGGGACCTGCTCGGCCGCGCCGGCGGCACCGACCCGCGCACGTCCAGCATCGATGCGCTGGCCAACCGCTATGGCGTGGATCGCGCGCAGGCACGCCGCGTAGAATCCACCGCACTGATGCTGTTCGACCAGGTTGCCAACAGCTGGAAGCTGGATGGCGAAGCGCGCGAGTGGCTTTCGTGGGCTGCACGTGTGCATGAGATCGGCCTGGCCATTGCGCACAGCCAGCACCACCAGCACGGCGCCTACATCCTGCGCAACGCTGACCTGGCCGGCTTCTCCAAGCAGGAGCAACACCTGCTCGCCACCATAGTGCAGGCGCATCGGCGCAAGCCGGACAAGACCGCCTTCTCCACGCTTCCGCAGCGCTATCGCCAGCTCGCCAAATACATCACTGCCCTGCTGCGCCTGGCGGTGCTGTTCCGTCGCGCGCGCCGCCCTGAGTCTTTGCCTCCGTTGCGCCTTGCGGCCACCGCCCAGCGCCTGGGACTGCGGCTGCCTGCGGCTTGGCTGGAGCAGCATCCGCTGTCGCAGGCGGATCTGGAGCAGGAAGTCACGCCGATGGCGGAGCTTGCGCTGGTGCTGTCGATCGGGACGGAGTGAGCCGATAGAGGTTTGTGCCCCAACCTGCCCCGCGATTGCCTAAGCCCGCGTATCATGCACGGATGTCTCAGCCGTACCGCCCCCTATCATGTCCAAGTACCTGCTGACCGCCCTCTTCCTGCTTGCCGCTCCACTTGCCGGGGCGCAGACATCCAAACCGGCCGCCACGCCAGCTGTGCCAGCACCGGCAGTCGCCAATCCGCAAGTGATCGTACACACCTCGGCAGGCGACATTACGCTGGAGCTGTATACGGACAAATCGCCCAAAAGCGTAGCGAACTTCCTGCGCTACGTGCATGAAGGTTTTTATGCCGGCACCGTGTTCCATCGCGCGATTCCCGGCTATCTCGTTCAAGGCGGCCTCTACACCGCCGAGCTGCAGCCACGCCGCACCCATTCGCCGGTGCCCAGTGAAGCGGACAACGGCCTGTCCAACCTGCGCGGCACCGTCGCGGTTGCACGCGGCGCCGATCCAAACTCGGGCACCGCTCAGTTCTTCGTCAACCTGGTGGATGACCGCCGCCTCGACTACGTCGGCAACCAAAGCGGCCTCACCTGGGGCTATACGGTGTTCGGCAAAGTGACCAAGGGCATGGAGGTGGTGGACAAGATCGCCGCCCTGCCCACCCACGCGCAGGGGCCATTCGCCGCCGACGTGCCTACCCCATTGGTGGCGATCGAAAGCGTGGCGGTGATCGGCGAAGCAACGCCCGCCGCGCCCGCATCCATGGAGAAACCCGCCACCCCGCCGCGCAAGTCGAAATGAGCACGCTGTTCATTTCCGACCTGCACCTGGACGACAGCCGCCCGCACATCACCACGCTGTTCGAACGCTACCTCGCCAGCGACGAAGTCCGGCGTGCCGACGCGCTGTATATCCTCGGCGACCTGGTCGAGGCATGGGTGGGCGACGACGACGATGCAGAGCTGCCACAACGCATCGCCAGCGCCACCAATGCGGTACACAACGCCGGCGTTCCCGTGTATTTCATTCGCGGCAACCGCGATTTCCTGGTCGGCGAAGCGTTCGCCGCACGCGCTGGGCTCACCCTGCTGGAAGACGGTGCCGTGCACGATCTGTATGGCACTCCCACCCTGCTGATGCACGGTGACGTGTTGTGCACCGACGACCTGGCCTACCAGGCATTCCGCCGCCAGGTGCGGACACCTGCATGGAAGGCGCAGGTACTGGCCATGCCGCTGGATGCGCGCCGCGCCCTTGCCGCCAAAGCGCGCGCGGAAAGCCGCGCCCATACCAGCACCACCCAGGAAGCCATCATGGACGTCAACGCCGACAGCGTGGCGCAGACCATGCGCGAAGCAGCCGTGACGCATTTGATTCACGGGCATACGCACCGCCCCGCCATTCATCGCTTTGAATTGGATGGGCAGCCGGCCGAACGCGTCGTGCTGGGCGACTGGTACGAGCAGGGATCGGTGTTACGGGTGACGCCGGAAGGCCGCGAGCTGCGCGCCGTTTAACGCAACGTCTTGTAGGCTGGGATGCTAATCCCAGCATCAGGAAGCCGCATGGAAAGCTGGGATTGCCATCCCAGCCTACCCACCGCTCAAACGAAAACGGCCATCCAAAGTGGATGGCCGTTTGCTTTCAAACGGAAGAACGCGACTTACTTCTTCGCAAACAGATGCTCAACGCCCGCGCGTTCTTCACGCAGCTCCTTCTCGGTGGCATCCATGCGCGCACGCGAGAAGTCATTGATTTCCAGGCCCTGCACGATCTCGTACTTGCCGTTCTTCACCGTCACCGGGTAGCCGTAGATCACGCCCGGCTGAATGCCATAGGAGCCATCGGACGGGATGCCCATCGACACCCAGTCGCCTTCTGCGGTGCCCAGTGCCCAGGTGCGCATGTGGTCGATCGCGGCGGAAGCCGCCGAAGCGGCCGAGGAAGCACCGCGCGCCTTGATGATCGCCGCGCCGCGCTGCTGCACGGTGGGAATGAACTCTTTCTCGTACCATGCCTGGTCGACCAGGCTCAGCGCCGCTTTTCCGCCCACGGTGGCATGGTGCAGATCCGGATACTGGGTGGAGCTGTGGTTGCCCCAGATGGTGACCTTCTTGACGTCGGTGGTGTGCTTGCCGGTTTTTTCGGCCAGCTGCGACAGCGCGCGGTTGTGATCCAGGCGCACCATCGCGGTGAAGCACTTCGGATCCAGGCTCGGCGCATTCTGCTGCGCGATCAGCGCATTGGTGTTGGCCGGGTTGCCCACCACCAGCACCCGCACGTCGCGCTTGGCGTGGTCGTTCAGCGCCTTGCCCTGCGGCGCAAAGATGGCGCCGTTGGCTTCCAGCAGATCCTTGCGCTCCATGCCCGGGCCGCGCGGACGCGCGCCGACCAGCAAAGCGTAGTCCACGTCCTTGAAGGCGACGTTCACGTCATCAGTGGCGACAACGCCGGCCAGCAGCGGGAACGCGCAATCGTTGAGTTCCATCACCACGCCCTGCAGCGCGGGCAGCGCAGGCGTGATTTCGAGCAGATGCAGGATCACCGGCTGATCCGGACCGAGCATGTCGCCGGCGGCGATACGGAACAACAGGGCATAACCGATCTGGCCGGCGGCGCCGGTCACGGCAACACGAACGGGGGCTTTCATCGTGGCAACTCCTTCAGGTGCATAAAACGACATTAGCCCGCATCCAAACAATGCGGGCCGTTGAGAGATCAAGTCAGCTCGGCGAAGAACTCGGCAATGCGCGCCAGACCCGGCTCAAGCTGCGCCGTGGGACAGGTATAGGAAATGCGCATCGCGCGTGGCTCGCCGAACGCCGAGCCCGGAACGCACGCCACGCCCTTGGCGCCCAGCAGGGCGGCGCAGAAATCGACGTCGGTTTCGATACGCGTGCCGTTGTGGCTCTTGCCGAACGCCACCGAGATATCCGGGAATGCATAGAACGCACCCTGTGGACGCGGACACACCACACCCGGAATCTTCGCCAGCGCCGCCAGCACCACATCGCGCTTGGCGGCAAATTCCTTGCACTTGGCCTGCGGCACATCCTGCGGGCCGCTGAAGGCAGCCACCGCCGCGGCGGTGATCACTTCCGGCACGCTGGTGATGTGGTTGGAATTGAGCGTGGTGACCGCTTTGGCCACCTGCTCCGGCCCGGCAATCAGCCCTACGCGCCAGCCCGGCATGCCGTACGTCTTGGAAACCGAATCGACGAAGATCAGCCGATCGCGCAGCTCAGGCCGCGCAATCACGAAGTTGTGGTAACCGATACCATCGAACACCATCGAGTTGTAGATGTCGTCGGTGATGATCCAGGTTTCCGGATACTGCACCAGCACGTCGGCCAACGCGGCGATTTCCTCACGCGTGTAGACCATGCCGGTGGGGTTGGACGGATTGTTGAACAGGAACACCTTCGGCTTGCGCGCCAGGGCGGTTTCCAATTGCTGCGGCGTGAGCTTGTAGTTCTGCTCGGGGCCGCAATGCAGCACGTTGGTCTTCGCACCCACGATGTCGGCGATGTCGTGATAGGTGGTCCAATACGGCGCGGGGAAGCAGATCTCATCGCCTTCGTTGAGCAGCGTTTCGGCCAGGTTGTACAGCACCTGCTTGGCGCCGATCCCGACCGACAGGTTCAAGCGCCCGTAGCCGCGGAAGCCCAGCGCCTCGATGTGCTTGAGGAAGGCGTCCAGCAACGCATCCGAACCGCGGTTGCTGCCGTACTGGCCACTGTCATGCGATAGCGCTTCGCGCGCCGCGGCATACACGTGATCGCCAGGCAGGAAGTTCGGCACACCGATGGAAAAACTGATGATGTCGCGGCCGGCAGCCTTCAATTGCTTGGCCGTCTCGGCGATGACCATGATCGCGCTGGGTTTGGCGCGGCCGACGCGCTGGGCGAGCTGGGGCATGGCTTTCCTCTTGGGGGGGCGGGGCAGCAAACCATCGGATTTTAGCATGTGGCGGTGCGTCATCCGGAGAGGCGCGTGGCCGGCCCGGAAAATTCCTATTGCTCCGGGATGATCCGCTGGCATGATGGCGCGGGGCCGCCGCAAGACCGGGCGGAGGGGTATCACTCGATCGACCACGACTCAAGGGGATGTCCATGTTCCATATCATCTGGTCCATCATCGTCGGTTTCGTCGTTGGCCTTATCGCACGCTGGATCGTGCCGGGCGCCGAGCACATGGGGTTCATCATGACCACCGCCGTGGGCGTCGTGGGCTCGGTCGTCGGCGGTTTCATCGGCACGCTGTTCAAGAAGCCCGAACCGGGCCAGAAATTCCACACCGCAGGCTTTCTAATGTCGATCCTAGGCGCGGTCATCCTGGTGTACCTGCTGCGCTACATCCAAATCTAGGGATGGCGCGAAAACTCTGAACTTATTCAGAGTTTCCCTAAGGCCGGCTTTCCCTGCGCGCATAAAAAAACACGGCGGGTAACCCCGCCGTGTTTGCTTGCCCGTACGTGAAACTCAGCCCGTCTTGGCCGCGAGCAGCTTCTCGGCCAAGCCTCCCAGCAGCGAGAGGTCAAAACCGCCGGCACCGCCCGCAGGCACTTCGCCGTCTGGCGTGGCATGGTCGACTGCATGCGGCAACACCTGCGCCAGCTGGCCGATCAACTGGCCGGGGTCCACGCCAAGTTTGCCGGCCGCGTTATTGACTACCGTGTCCAGGCCGGTCTTCTGCAGCACCTGGCTGAGTTCGTCTCCGGAGATGGCCTGGTTCGCCCCCGTACCGATCCAGGACTGCACCGCATCGCCCAGACCATGGTGTTGCAGCTTGTCGACCAAGCCCTGTACGCCCCCGGCCTGCTGGATCAACTGTCCCGCGACCGAAACCAGCGAGCCGGCCCCTTCGCTCTGATTGCCACCTAACAAACTACCCAAGCTGTCGAGTAACGACATGGCTGCCCTCCGTTGAGAAAGAATCCAAAGCCTGGGGATTCTATGTTGCGGTCGGCTACACCGTGGTAACAGCGGTGTGAAGCCGGCAGCTTGCCCCCTCCCCCATGCGAGAGGGAGGAGGCCAGCCAGCAGTTGATATCAACGCCCGGCTCAGCCGCGCTGATCGAGCACCGTGTTCCACTCCTTTACGCGGTCGGCCTGCGCGGCCAGCAACGCATCCACGTCGCCCTCCACGATGACCTTCTCGATCTTGTCGCCCTGCGTGATGGCGTCCACCACCTTCTGGTCTTCGGCGCTGACCACTTCGCCGAACACGCTGTGCTTGCCGTCCAGCCAGGGCGTGGCGCCATGGGTGATGAAGAACTGGCTGCCGTTGGTGCGCGGGCCGGCATTGGCCATGGAGAGCACGCCCGGCTTGTCATGCCGCAACGAAGCATGGAATTCGTCCTCGAAGCGATAGCCGGGGCCGCCGCGGCCGCTGCCTTCCGGGCAGCCGCCCTGGATCATGAAATCGGCGATCACGCGATGGAACGACAGGCCATCGTAGTAGCCGCGACGCGCCAGATTGACAAAGCTCGCCACCGTTACCGGCGTCTTGTCGTCGTGCAGGCGCAGGTGGATCGGGCCGCGGTTAGTGGTGATCGTGATGTTGATGGCCATGGGGAATCCTTATGGTATGGAACGGACATGCGTCCTGAAGAGCAGGACGCCGAGCCCGCAAGAATACCCCCAGACTGGCCTCAAACGTAGGCTGGGATGCCAATCCCAGCTCTTAGGCAGCTTCCAGATGCTGGGATTGGCATCCCAGCCTACATACCCAGCATGCCCGCTTGCAGTGGACCGGCACCGCGCGCCGTGCCCGCCGGTGTCGGCAGTTCAGCAGGCCAGGGCTGCCCCTGAAACAGATGCGCCCACAGCCGATCCAGCGCCGCATACCCATAAGGCAGCAAGGGCAGGTGCCGGTCACCGAAGCCCGGCAGGGCCAGGAAAGCATCGAAGTGCTGCGCATGCGGCAGCTTCCAGTACAGCGGCTGCCTGCCTTCGGCACGCAGCCATGCCACGTAAGGCTCGGAAGTGAATGCTGTGGGCAGCAAGCCGTCGTCGGCGCCGTGCAGCACCCACATTGGCAGATCCTTGCGCGGCAGCTTCACTGCGAGCGCCTGCACCGATGCGTGCAAGCTTTGCGCATCCGCATCGTTACCCGTCCACAGTCTGCGCAGGCAGTTGATACCCGGCAACTGCGGATCTGCGCTTTCATCCGTCCCGCCGAACAAACCAATGCCGTTTCCGGGTGGAATGCCCGCCGCATCCGCCCACCAGCTCGCGCGTGTGGCCTCGTCAGCCACGCCGGGCTTGCCGTTGACGAGGCCTGCATAGTGATAGCCGCACGGCATGTTGTTGTTGGCACGGCGCAAATAGGCCGATGCGTACGCCGCGCTGATAGCGCGCCACAAATCCAGCGCTGTCGACGAGGCCGCCGTAGTCATCGCCTGATCGCTCCAGCCACCGCTGCGCAAATGCTCATAGGCTTCGGCAGCCTGCTGTTGGAGCGCGGAAGCCTGCAAAAGACCTTGTGCGTGCAGGCTTGCGCAACGCGCCACCCAAACGGGGTGAGGCGCACCATGTGCGTCACGTGCAAAGGGAGTGGAAGCAAAGCGCGCATCCATCAAGGCGCACGGCAGCCACATCGCCGCTTCAGTGGAGTAGTCGTACAACGCTCGCCCATGGTCCGGGGTATGCACGTTCGGCTCAAGCGCCACCACGCCGGCCAGCAGATGCCGCTCATCCTGCCCGGCCGCCTGCAGCACTGCACCGCCGCCGTTGGAAAGGCCGGTTGCAATGATTCTGGTGTTCTCAGGCGTAAATGGCGCCTGCTCCGGAAACGCACGATCCAGCATCGCCAGGCCAAACCGTGCCGCCTGCAAGACGTGGCTGCCCCAATCGGCCTCCGGATGGTCGCCAGAGTGCGCGTGCTTGAAGGCGATGCCCTCCCCCTTCGCCGCGGCCGGCTCGAATTCCAGCGTCGCCGTGCCGCGCTTTGCACGCTCGCCATTCAAGGCAACGCCGCTGTCGTCGGCATAGTCGAAATAACCCGAACCGGTGCCCTTGTCGGTATAGGCCACCGCGCAACCGCGCGGCAAACCCCATGTGCCGGCCAGCGCAATCGCGCCATAAATGCCGCGCGAACCGGACGATGCCGTGACCACCAGGCAGCGATGCGCCTGGTCGAAGTGATCAGGTACCTGCACCAGCACGCGGTGCGGCTGATGCGCCCCGGGAATTTTCGCGAAGGCCTGGTATTCGCGCCCCGGCACCTGGGGTACCGCCCCATAGACGCTGCCATAGCCACCCAGCGGGCCAAGGTCGGCGATGCCCTTCCAACTCGTCTGGATCGCGCGCCGGCGCAATTCCTGCACGGTGGGTTGCGTCGGATTGGCGAACGGTGCAAGCGTCCCCTTGAGGCCTTCAAGTCCCAGGCCCGCGCTGAGCAGGTCGTCGTGCTCGCGATGCGTGGTGACGCTCACTTCCCCGGGCACGAAATCGATTCCTTGCATCGAGGGCTCCGTTGCAAACACCTGCGCCGAACAGGCAAAAAGGATCGCCGCAGCGATGCCTGCCAAAGAGGTTCGAGTCGTCATCCGCTCACCCTTGCAAGCCGGCGCGGCCCGACCATCGTACGAAAGTACTACATCCGTTGCTGTCGGTATTTGCGCATGACGAACCTGCGGTAGCACGGCGCGTGCTCGATCACGGCGCGGCGGGCTTCATACCCAAGCTTATAGCCCTGCCGGGCTCACGGATCATCGGGAACGGACGCGCAACCAGTTGACGAACACCCCCTGCTCGCGATCGCCCGCGCGATGGCCTTCACGTTCCTGGACCACCACGCCCCAGCGCACACCCGTCTGCTTGGTCACCTGCACTTCCTCGCCGTGCGGAAGAGGGAATCGGGTGGTCAGCACCAAGGTTTCATCCAGTTCGGACATCAGCACCGCCGGCTTGCTGACGGGGCTGGCATTCCACCCTCCGGTGAGTCGAACCTCGACGTCCTGTCCTGACACCTGGCTGCGCTGCTCGATGTTCCAGCTGTCGACCTTGTGCAGCAGATCATTCAACCGCGGATCGCTCCAGTCCACCGTTCCGACGGAAACGCTCGAACGTGATTTGTCGTGTCCCATGCCGGCCCCCTCGTACTGGTCAAAGCAGACGCAACCCGGGCGATCCATGCTAGTCATCCGACAGGCTCGCTTGAGCTTAAGAAAAAGGCCGCAAGCAAGCGCTCTCGGCATCCACGTTAGCACTACCGCAAACCAGGCGCACGTGAAGAAAAAGCGCACTTAGGAGCAGCCAAAAAGCCGCCGAATGGGACTGACTCGTCTTGGCACGAATTAAGCAAGGAAGACGGTTTAGTAACGCAAATATCGCCCGCGTAGCGCAGTAAAACCAGCGTTCTGCCCGGAATCAATCGCCTCAAGCGAGTCGAGCGTCACGCCCTTCTGGATGGCCTGCCACAGCGCCGCGGAACCGAGCGAATCACGGGTTGCGCTGAGCTGGAAAGTGTCCGGATAAAGCGCGTGCAACGTCGACAGCAACGCCAACCCCAAGCGCGCGACGGGACGGTTGGCCGGTACAGCATCGGGCTTGATGCTTACGCCGTGGCAAAGCCGGCCACGCCAGGTGGATTCGGTAGGGACGAAATCGACAGGCTCAAAATGCACCCCGAGCTTCAGCGCATTCAGTGCGCCGGCGAGTTTCGTCGCATCGACCCATGGCGCGCCGATCCATTCGAACGGATGCGGCGTGCCACGCCCCACGCTTAAATTGGCCCCTTCGAGCAAGGCGACATCCGGATACAGGTCGAGCTGGGCCGGCGTGCGCAAATTGGGCGAGAGCGGTACCCAGCCCAGTCCGGTGTCCGTATAGCGCATGGAGCGTTGATAGCCTTGCATCGCAATCACGCGCAGGTCCGCGCCGATGTGCCGCTCCCGGTTGAGCAGATCCGCCAGCTCAGCAACCGTCATGCCTGGCTGCAGCGGCAAGGGAAAATAGCCAGTGAAGGATGGATGGCCGCTATCCAGCACGGGACCGCCCGGCCGATCCGCACCGAGCGGATCCGGCCGATCCAGCACGAACAGCGGAATATGCTGCGCGGCGGCGGCCTCGAGTGCGTAGCCGAGCGTGGTCTCATAGGTGAAGAAGCGGACACCGGCATCCTGGATATCGAAAACCAGCGCATCCAGCCCGTTCAACGAGCCGGCGGGAAAATGCTGATTGGCGCCGTACAAGCTGTGCACAGTGAGGCCTGTTGCGACATCGACCGTATCACCGAGAGGGGCGTCGACGTCGGTGTTCAGTCCGTGCTCGGGGGAGAACAGCGCCGCAAGCCTGACCTCTGGCGCGTGCGCGAGAACATCGACCGTCCGCTTGCCTTGCGCATCGAAGCCGCTGCGATTCGTGACCAGCCCAACACGCATGCCGGCTAGAGGCGCAAACTGCTGCGCTTCGAGTACATCGAGGCCGGTCCGCACGGGGCCTGCCGAGATCGGCAAGCGTGCGGCTGCCTGGATCGCCGGCAGCATCCAAGACGGCAGGTGCGCAGCTTCGGCGGCGGTCATCAAGCCCATGCGGCTTGCGAGCAGGGCAAGCACCTGCTCACGCAGCGGCCGTGCGTCGCCGGTGTCGTTCGGGTGCACGCGGTTGGTGAGGATGACCACGAACTGCCGCGTCACCAGATCGATCCACAGGCCGGTGCCGGTGTAGCCGGTATGGTCGATCATGCCGACCGGCGGGAGGCGGTCATGGTTGGCCACCAAAGGTGCAGCCAGGTCCCAGCCCAGGCCGCGCCAAGGCGGAGTCGCAAGCGGAGATGCCGCGCTCGCCATCGCGGTGATCGTTGATGCTTGCAGAATGCGTTTTCCACCTGCTCGTCCGTTGTTGATCAGCATCTGCGCGTAGCGGGCCAGATCGTCGGCAGTGGAGAAGAGGCCTGCGTTGCCGGATACGCCACCCATCCAGCTTGCGGTGGGATCGTGCACCCGTCCGCGACGCATGCCGGCGGGGTCCGCGGTGGTGGGGGCGCTACGCAATGCCAGCTCCGTATCGGGCAGGAAGGTCGTGTCGCGCATGCCGAGCGGCGCAAAGATGTGGGTGCGGCAATAGGCGTCCAGCGAGCGGTGGGTGATGCGCTGAACCAGTTCGCCGAGCACAATGAAATTGAGGTCGCTGTAAACCACCCGCTCGCCCGGTGCGCCGCGCAGCGGCTCCATGGCGATCGCGTGCAACACCGCTGCACGCCCCCGTTCATGCGGAAGCGCCGGCAAATCGGGCCGCAGCCCCGAAGTATGCGCAAGCAGTTGACGCACCCTGACCGACTGCTTGCCATTCGTGGCGAAGGCCGGCCAATAGCGTGCGACAGGTGCATCCGGGTCGATGTGCCCGGCCTCGACCAGTTGCATGATCGCAGTGTTCGTCGCAATCACCTTGGTCAGGGAGGCAAGATCGAACTCGGTGTCCAGCGTCATCGCCTGCGGCTGCGGCTGCATGGCACGTTGGCCGAACGCCTGGCGGTAAAAGACGTGCTTGGCATCTCCCATCAGAATGACGGCGCCCGGAATGCGTCCGGCCGCGATCTGTCCGTTGACGATCAGTTCAAGCTGCTGTTGCGCGGCGGCGTCCAGATCGACGGCTTGCGCCAGCTGCGCCGCAGCGATGAGCCCCAACAGAGCGATCCAGCGCAGCCCTCGGCCGATCAATGGCTGGGTAGATCGCCGGCGGTGTACAGGTTGTGCGGATTCCATAGCATCCACCCATCGGTACCGTTGGTGTCGGCGGCATGCGTTTGCGCCTGGATCGCCGCCGCGTCGAAGTTGCGATGGTCGAACGCGTAGTCGCGAAACGCCTGCAGCCAGGGACGAAAGCGTACTCCCGGCAGCCGGGTTCGCAGTAAGGCCTGGGTCAGCGTGCGGCCGACGATTTGACCGGGCGCCGTGACCGGATCGCTCAAGCCGGGCACTCCCCACGTGAACCCGGATGGATAGAGCATCGGCGAAATATAGTCGAGCGGGGCACCGAGCGTTTCGATCTCCTGACCGATCCCCGTATCGTTCTGATTCCAGCAGACGTAGCCAAAAATGTCGGCTGCGACGAAGACGTTGTAGGGTGCAAGCCGGCCGCGGGCGGCCTGCAGAAAGGCGACGATCGCCGCGGTGCGGTTGGCCTGGTTGTTCGGTGATGCAAAGCGCAGACCGCGCCGATCAGGAAAACGCACATAATCGAACTGGATCTCGTCAAAGCCCATGCGAGCCGCTTCCTCGGCGATATCCAGATTGTGATCCCAAACCTTGTGCGAGAACGGATCCATCCACTGCAAGCCCTCACGATCGCGCCACGGCTTGCCTTGGGCATCGCGCACACTCCATTCCGGATGCGCTTCGGCAAGCGGGTCGTCCTTGAACACCACGATACGTGCGATCAGATACAGGTGCATGGCGTGCAGACTCGCGAGCAGGGCCGGAAAGTCCGCTATCGGCGGCAGCCGCTGGCTCAGCCTGGCGGTTGCGCCGATCGCATCACGCGCCTGGCTGCGATAAGGCGTGATGCCCCGGTCGCCTTTCACATCGATCACCAAGGCATTGATCGCGGTGTGTTGCGCCAGGTCGACGGCCTCGTTGCGCAAGCTTTCGCTATGGATGCCGTACACCGATAGATAAACCGCCTTGGGCCGAAACGGCGTCAAGGCCAAGGTTACTGGATCGTCGCCGGACAGCTTTACCTCGGCACGCAGATAGCCCGGTGCACGCACAGCGATGCCGGTCACTGCTTGCGCAATGTCGAAACGCCCATCATCGTCGGTACGGATGACGCCAGCGGAGGTCGTGACGAGTGCACCGGCGATGGGTTTGAGCGTGTCCTGGTCGATTACGACGCCGCTTACTGCGAGGACGGCCTGGCTGATCAGTTGCGCCATGACAGCAAGCGCCGCCAGCAGAGTGCGCCGCATCAACAAGCGTGTCATGTTCATTGAGCCTCCTTTGCCACGAAGGTGGGCTGCGCGGCGGATTCGCCCAGCATGTGGGCCAACGCAGCCGGCCCATAGGCATCCATCATCAGGAAGCGTGGCAGCGCCAGGGGCCGCGCATGGCGGTCGGCCTTGCGTGCTTCCAGCGTGAAAGCCGCGACGTAGCCCTCGTCGGCAGCGAGCGCCATCAAGTCGTCGTCATGAATGCCGAACGGCCAGGCCAGCATGTCCACCTGGGCACCGGTTTCAGACTCCAGGCGCTGGCGCGAACGCTGCAGCTGCCAGTGCACGAATTGCCGAAACTCCGCCGGGGCCTGCTGCCTGCGTTCGACTTTGAAGTTGGGGTGCCAGTAAGTGTGCGACTGGATATCGAACAAGCCGGTCTGCTTGAGGCTGCGCAATTGATCCCAGGTAAGCGCATACGAAGCGTTGGAAATCGCCGAGGGGTAGATGAACAGGGTTACCGGAATGCGTTCACGCAATACGATCGGCAGCAGTCGCTCGTACACCGAACGATGGCCATCATCGACGGTGATGACCACGGGTTGCGGCGGCAATGGGGCGGAGGGATCGCGCAGCCATGCGACCGCCTCGCGCAGCGGCACGATGTGATAGCCGTGTTCTTTCAGAAAGCGTAGCTGGGCCTCGAACGTGCTTACGCGCACGGTCATCGTATCGGCCACCGTATCGCCAAAGCGGTGATACACAAGGATGGCGACGCCGGATTCGCCGGCGTGTGCGTAAGCCATGGCCGGCCACCCCGCTAGACTGCCCAGGCAGACCAGCACTGCGCAAAGCATTTGCCGCATCAGGCCGCGCATAAAAGCGCCGCAACCAGCACTTGAACGAGTTGTTTTCATCATACGCTGACCGCGCATGAGCGATGTGATGCCAATTCATCCGGGATGACCGAAGCAGCGTGATGTGCTCCTTCCCCTGCTTGCAGGGGTGGGCGCAGACGGCGATAACCTCGGAGCAACCCTGCTTATTACATGATGGCTTTGCCCGTCCGCCGGGTCACCCAGCTCGAGTATGGCGCCGAATACTGTATACAACAGCGTTGTACTTGGGCGTTACCCGCCTATCCACGATGACACCACCGAGTGACTCAGCGATGCGGCGGCTGGAATGATTATCCTCGGCGACGGGGTAGATGAAATTCGCGCAACCAAGATTTGCGCTTGCCCAAACAAAGACACTGGCAACCGCTTCGCGCCCAAATCCGTTGCCGTGGCGCTCCTCACGTATCCATATCCCGAGTTCCGGGGACGGCTCTTGCGCGCCATGCAGCCCGACCAGCCCAAGGAAGCCGCGGTCCTGCTTCTCTCGAATCGCAAATACGAATTCGGTCTTGTCAGCATACGCCTGTATCCATTGCTGCCAGACGTCCGCAAATTCGCGCGGACTTGCAGGTGGTTCCCACGACATGTAACGAGTGAGCGAAGGCGTGATGGATCGGTACGCTGATTCCGCATCGGTAGAAGAAAAAGGCCGAAGAAACAAGCGTGTGGATTCAATCACGTCGCTCATCGACAACGCATCCTGAAGGCAAAGAGCTTAGGATTTTGCATAAATCAAAGAGGAGCGTCCAACGCCTGCTGCGCTCCGCCATGTCCATCCGAATTCGGGCCAGTGCCCCATCGCAGTGCTGACAAAATGACCAAATCGATCTCGACGAATCAGCAACCTATCGGGCGTATCCCATCCACGCGCTTGCGATCGTCATGAACGCCGGTCAAGCTTGCGCGCCTTTCAACCCGCGGAGCCGCCATGTCCAAGCCAACCAACATCCTGCAGATCCTCCCCGCCACCGGCTGGGTCGCCGTCTATGACGAAAGCGGCGAGGAAAGCGCTGCCGCCCTGGTCTGTTTCGCCCTGGTGGAAACCCTCGACAACGGCAGCAAGACCCAGGCAGTGCGCCCGATGTGCGCCGACGGCAAGCGCATCGCCTTTGCCGACGAAGCCGCCAACTTCGTGCGCGTCGAGGAACTGGCCCAGTTCGAGGAAGACGAAGAGGACGAGGAAGAAGAGGAAGACACCGAGGCCTGAACCGCCAAGAGGCGTAGGCTGGGGTACCAATCCCAGCCTTACCACGGCTTCCGGCGCCGGGATTGCCATCCCGGCCTACCGGCCTCGATGCACAGGGGCCCGGAGGGCGTGGGAAGCGGGGTTAAAGCCCCCGGCAAGCAACCTGTCACATAACCCCGTATAATCCACAGGTTAACCCTGACCCAACCTATCGCGGCGGCCCCATGGCCCGCCCAAGTCCGGCACTCATGTCCATCGAAAACCTGCGCAATATCGCCATCGTCGCCCACGTCGACCATGGCAAGACCACCCTCGTCGACCAGCTGCTGAAGCAGTCGGGCACCCTGTCCGAACGCACCGTGCTGGCCGAGCGCGTGATGGACAGCAACGATCAGGAAAAAGAACGCGGCATCACCATCCTGGCCAAGAACACGGCCATCACCTGGCGCGAAAACCGCATCAACATCGTCGACACCCCAGGCCACGCCGACTTCGGCGGCGAGGTGGAGCGCGTGCTGTCGATGGTCGATACCGTGCTGATCCTGGTCGACGCGATGGACGGCCCGATGCCGCAGACCCGCTTCGTTACGCAGAAGGCGTTCGCGATGGGCTTCAAGCCCATCGTGGTGGTCAACAAGATCGACCGCCCCGGTTCCCGCCCCGACTGGGTGGTGGAACAGGTGTGGGATCTGTTCGACCGCCTCGGCGCCACGCCCGAGCAGATGGACTTCCCCATTGTCTACGCTTCGGCGCTGAACGGTTACGCCAGCCTCGACCCGGAAGCACGCGAAGGCGACATGACGCCGCTGTACCAGGCCATCATGGACCACGCGCCGAAGCCGGAAGTCGACCCTACCGGTCCGTTCCAGATGCGCATCAGCCAGCTCGACTACAACAACTTCGTCGGCGTGATCGGCATTGGCCGCATCCAGCGCGGTACGCTGAAGAAGAACATGCCGGTGTCGGTGATCAACCGCGAAGGCAAGAAGCGCCAGGGCAAGGTCCTGCAGGTGCTCGGCTTCCTGGGCCTGGAGCGCATCGAGCAGGAGTCGGCCGAAGCGGGCGACATCGTGGCCATCTCCGGCATCCAGGAGCTGACCATCTCCGATACGGTGTGCGCGCTGGATACCCCTGAAGCGCTGCCGGCGCTGACCGTCGACGAACCGACGATCAGCATGACCTTCCAGGTGAACAACTCGCCGTTCGCCGGCAACAAGGATCTCTCCGGCGGCAAGTTCCTCACCAGCCGCCAGCTCAAGGACCGCCTTGAGCGTGAGCAGGTGCACAACGTGGCGCTGCGCGTCGAACAGGGTTCGGACGCCGACAAGTTCCTCGTCTCCGGTCGCGGCGAACTGCACCTGTCGGTGCTGATCGAGAACATGCGCCGCGAAGGCTATGAACTGGCCGTGTCGCGCCCGGAAGTGATCATCAAGGAAATCGACGGCCAGAAGATGGAGCCGTTCGAACAGCTGGTGATCGACGTGGAGGAAAACCACCAGGGTCCAGTGATGGAGCGCCTGGGCGTACGCAAGGGCCAGCTCAAGAACATGGAACCGGACGGCAAGGGTCGTGTGCGCCTGGAATACATGATTCCTGCGCGCGGCCTGATCGGCTTCCAGAACCAGTTCAAGACCCTCACCCAGGGCTCGGGCCTGCTGTTCCACGTGTTCGACCACTACGGTCCGAAGGAAGAAGGCCAGATCGCCAAGCGCCTCAACGGCGTGATGATCGCCAACGCCGCCGGCACCACGCCCGCCTACTCGCTCGGACCGCTGCAGGAACGCGGCAAGTTGTTCGCGGCGGAAGGTGATTCGGTTTATGAAGGCCAGCTGGTGGGCATCCATGCCAAGGACAACGACCTCACCGTCAATGCGATCAAGCCCAAGCCGCTGACCAACATGCGCGCCTCGGGCAAGGACGATGCGATCCAGCTCACCCCGGCGACCAAGTTCTCGCTGGAACAGGCGTTGGACTTCATCGACGACGACGAGCTGGTGGAAGTCACGCCGAAGGAAATCCGTTTGCGCAAAAAGCATCTGACGGAGAACGACCGCAAAAAGGCTTCGCGCAGCGCGTAAATGAAGGGCCGCCGCAAGGCGGCCTTTTTATTTCACGGATCTACCTACGCCTTTACCTCACCGTCATTCCGGCCTGCGCCGGCATGACGGTGAGGCGGGCTCAACCTATCATTGACCCATGAGCGCAACGTTGATTCGTCGCCGCAAGATCGTGTCCTGCCTGCTGCTCGCTGCCTTGCCGCTGGCCGCGCACGCTGACGACGCGCCGCTGTTCATCCCCCAATGGCTGGGCGCGCAATACACCTTCGTCGACCAGCACCAGTCACGCGTGCATTCGCCCTACTCCGGGCCGCTCAGTCTGAAGGCAGAGGGCTCGACCGCACGTTCGCACACTTTCGGCGCCTACTTCGGCATCGCCCTGCCCTGGCATCTTGAGTACTACTGGGACGTGGAGATGTTCAAGGGCGAAGGGGTGAGCAATGCCACCGGGCTGGGTGGGCTCACCAATGGCGACATCATTCGCTCCGGCGTGGCCAGCCTGGGCAAGCGGCCGTATGTGGCGCGCGATTACCTGCGCTGGGTGCTGCCGCTGGGCGATGAAACCGCCGAGGTGGTCCGCGGCCAAGACCAGTTGCCCGGCCATCAAGCGATTCGGCACATCGAAGTAAAGATAGGCTTGATGGCTGTCAACGACGACTTCGACAAGAACCGCTACGCCAATTCAACGCGTACGCAGTTCATGAACTGGTCGCTATGGAACAACACGGCTTGGGACTTTGCGGCCGACACGCGCGGCTACACCGACGGCGTCATGATCGGCTGGATGATGCCGGGTTGGGCATTACGCTACGGTATCTACCGCATGCCGGCGGAAGCGAACGGACAGGCGCTGGTGAAATCGCTGGGCGTTGCCAGCGGGCAGCAGCTTGAGTTGACGTTACAGCCTCATCCTGACGGCTGGGCATTGCGCTTCCTTGGCTACTACAACAAAGGCAGCCTCGGGATCTATCAGCAGGCGATCCAGATCGCGCAGCTGACCGGCCAGTCGCCGGACGTGCATGCGGAGGATGCTCGCGGCCGGCACAAGTTTGGTTTCGGCATCAACGGCGAACTGCCGGTGGCGGACAACGGCGACACCGGCTTTTTCATGCGCGCCGGCTGGAATGACGGACACACCGAGTCTTTCAATTTCACCGAGGTCGACCGTCTGCTGAGCGGCGGCTTCCAGCTATCCGGCGCGCACTGGCATCGTTCCGACGATCGGCTTGGCGTGGGCATCGCCGTCGAAGGACTTTCGCGCGTGCATGCGCAGTATCTGCAGATAGGGGGCGATGGTTTCCTGCTAGGCGACGGCACTCTGCGCTACGGTCCGGAGCAGATCGCCGAGGTGTACTACAACATCGCGGTGTTCGATCAACTCACCCTCAGCCCGGATTTGCAGTTCATTCGCAACCCCGGCTACAACCGGGACCGCGGCCCGGCACGGTTCGCCGGATTGCGCGCGCATCTCCAGTTTCCGTAGGCTGGGATGACAATCGTAGGCTGGGTTGCTAAACCCAGCATTGCCATGCATGCAAGTCGCGCGATGCTGGGATTGTCATCCCAGCCTACGCCAACCGATCCGTGCACCGGATCGCCGTCGGCATCACCCGGTGCATATCGAATACCAATAGTTCATTGCGTCCGCGCCACAGCCAGGGCCCCGGACAAAACAGGCGCTGTTGCGGCCCGATGCGCCAATAGCGCCCCAGCAGATGGCCATTGACCCACAGATAGCCTTTGTCCCATTCGCTCATGTCGATGTAGCAATCGCCCACTTTATCGAGCGTAACGACGGCCTTGAAGAACAGGCCGGGCCGCAACCGCGAAGGTGAATTCGCGTCCATCGGCGGCAAGCCCGCAATATAGGCCTCGTCCAGCGGCAGGCTGTGCGCCTGCCAGCCATGCAGTTCCTCGCCGTCCAGCGTTACCGCGCCCACGATGCCTTTGAAGTCGTACATCGCCTGGCCGTAGCCCACATGGCCGAAGCTGTCCACCAGGACATCCACCGTCGTGCCCGTACCGTTCGCCGGCGGCGGAATATCGACATAGTTCTTCACGTGCAGGCCGGGTTTGTTGACCCGCGACACGTAGTCCAGGTACTTGCCATCGGCGAATACGGTGCCGTAGTCGCGCAAGCCCTCCATGTTGAGCATGCCGCCGCTCAGCAACGTCTTGCGGTACACCACCATGCCCTGGTTCTGCGCAAACAGGATCTCGTTCGGATCGGGCTTCTTCACCAGCCGCGACGGCAGGGGAAGGTTGTCCCAGAGAGAGGCAAACGGGCGCGCCATCACCTCGGCGAAATGCGCAATAGGCGGCGGAGGCGGCGGTTCCGGGATGGCATGCTTCAGATGCGCCGCAATAGCAATGCGAAAAGCGTGGTAATCCGGTGTGACCTCGCCACGTTCGTTGATCGGCGCGCCGTAGTCGTAACTGGTGATCACCGGCTCGAAATTGGCGTAATCGTTGCGTGCATTGGCGCCCGCGGTAAAGCCGAAATTGGTGCCGCCATGCACGACATACAGATTGAAAGAGCGGCCTTCATCCATCAGCTTGCGCAAGGTCGGCAGGTAGGTGCCACGCTGGAAAGCCGGGTCGCCCCAATGCGTGAGCCAGCCGGGATAGCCTTCGCTCATCCACACCGGCGCCTCGCCGGCCAGCGCCTGGGCAGCGGCGAAATCGGTGTCGCCATCCAAGCCCAATGCCGTGCCCGGCACGTAGGTGCCTGCCTTCTGCAACTGGCCGAGGCCATCGGCGATGGAGAACGGGCCTTCGATGCCCTGCGCCTGCCACATCGTCTTCAGGCGCTGCAGGTAGGCCAGATCGTGTCCGAACGAGGCGTACTCGTTCTCGATCTGCGCCATCAGGATCGGCCCGCCCTGATTCGCCATCAGCGGCGCGATCTTCGGGCCGACCGCATCCATGTAGCGTTGTACGGCCTGCATGTAGCGCGCATCGTCCTTGCTGCGCACGCGGATGGAAGGGTCGCGCAGCAGATAGGGCGGCAGGCCGCCCAGGTCCCACTCCGCGCAAACGTAAGGACCAGGGCGCAGATACACCCACATGCCATCCTGCTGGCACATCTTGATGAAGCGCACGAAATCGCGCCGCTCGGTGGTGAAATCGAACACGCCCGGCTCGCTTTCGTAGTAGTTCCACATCAGGTAGACCGCGATGGTATTGAGGCCCATCGCCTTGGCCATGCGAATGCGGTGCTGCCAGTATTCGGCCGGGATGCGCGAGGGGTGCATCTCGCCGCTGCGGATCTGGAACGGGGCGCCGTCGAGCAGGAATTGCTTGCGGCCGAGTTCAAAGCGGTGGGGTTTGCCGTCGGGTGAGGGCTCAACGGAAGGCTTGGCTCTGGTCTCAGCTTCGGCCATCGGCACGCTTGCCGCCAGCGGCGTCAGCACGGCGAATCGAAGAAAATCGCGTCGTTGCATGAATCCCTTGTCCTCGGATTAACCTGCTTGCGCCCTCCCCTGCTTGCAGGGGAGGGTCGGGGTGGGGTTGCACGAGCTTGCCTCGCAATAAAAATTCACCGCGAGGTTGCTTCACCCCACCCCAGCCCTCCCCTACTACACGTAGGGGAGGGAGCCAATGCGCAAACACAGAGCGCCCGAGCGTACCTCAAGGCGTCAATTCAAGGGTCAATACTTCAAACGGAGCCAGCGTGACGGTACTCACATGATCGGCATCGAGCTGCCCGGGCACATCACGGCCACTCTTCCACACATCGCGCACGGTGAATCGGCGCGCCGCGCCTTGCGGCAATTCGAGTTGGCGCTGCAGGTCGATCACCATTATTTGCGGATGCGCATCCGGATTACGCAGGGTGACGATGGCCTTGCCCGGCGACCATGCCGCCCAGCCATACACATCGAGCCGCCCGGGATCGCCGCCGATCCAATGCGAATCCCGCAACACGTCCGCATTCGCGCGCGACCACTTCGCCGCCTCGGCCAGTACATCCCAGTCGTTGCTGCTCAGCAGCGACGGGGTGATGTACATCTCCTGCAATTGCGTGCCGGTAGCGAAGTACGAACGCACTTCGTTGGCGAAATCATGCCCAGGGTCGGTATTGAGCCGCTTGTTCATCTGCGCGTAGATGATGCCGTGGAGCATCAGCGAGTTCAGTGAATACAGTGGCCCCTGGATCACGACGTTCTCGTAAGTCTGCTGGTCGCGATAGGTGATCCACTGCTCACGCTCCGTGCCCACGCCCGTATGCCAGTCGTCCTCGCCGCCGCGCCAGATCGAATCGGCGTAGCGCAGCCAGAACGGCGAGGCCCAGGTGCCGGTGGTGAGGTTGATGAAGGTATCGGGCTTGGCGCTGCGGATATCGCCGATCAGCTCGATCGCCGCGGCGAAATCGCTGTCGAAGCGGCTGCCGGGGAATACGCTGTCCGCATTGCCGGTGCCGTCGAACTTGAACTGGTTGATGCCGTCGTTGCCAAGCAGCCCAAGCACCACGTCATGAAAGCGCTGGTAATACTTCGGCCCCGACAGCGCCAGGCCATCGTTGACGATCTCGTAACCGGCCGCCTTGCCGTTCCTTACCCGCTCTTCCTTAGGCTTGCTGTAGCCGCCCCACGGCGACAGCCACATGCCGGGCGCAGCGCCGTATTTGGCGGCTGCTTCACGCAATGGCACGAAGTCATGCGGGAAATCCTTGCTGAAATGCCAACTGCCGGAACGGTCATCCCAGCCGTCGTCGAACAGGAAGGAATCCTGCTTCACTCCGCGCTTCACGCCCAGTTCCTCGCCGAAGGCATGGATGCGATCCAGCGCCTCGGCCTCGTTGTAGGGCGTGAAGTAGCCGATGTCGTACCAGGAGTTGTAGTGCAGGAACGGCCGATACGGATGCGCCCGCTCGCGCTCCGAGTAGGCGGCGAAATCGCGGCGAAGCTGACCGTCGCGCACCACGCCTGCCACGGCCGAGTAAGTGATTGCCTGCCCTTTGCGCAGCGGCAGGCTGCGCGCCATCGACAAGCTCACATGCTTGCCCCGCACTTCGCTATCGGACAGCGGATTTTCCAGCCCCAGGTACATGTTGCCCGCCACTACCGGCGAGCCTTTCACCACACCATCCACCTCCGCATGGTCGGCGCTGGACGGCAGCAGGGAAACGCTGGTCAACGGTTCGTCCTGCTTCAGCGCCGTGATCGTTACGATCTCGCGCAGATAAGGAGAACCTTGGCGCTGCACGAGTTGCCATTCGACGCGAAAGCGGCCGTCGGCGTCGCCGAAGGTGGCGCTGATAGCCTTGCCGGGGAGACGATCGGCGAGCCTGGAAGCCTTTGCATCACTGGATAGTGCGTGTTCCGTTGGCGGCGCCAGCAGATGCATGTCGCCGGCCTTGATGGATTGCTTATTGGGCAACAGCAGGGCGAAGAGGTCATCCACCTTCAGCACCTGCCCGTTGTCGCGATCAGTGATCGTGATGTCGGCAAGCTTCCCGCCGGCCACGTTCCAATGCGCCTCGATGGCGGCGTTGCCGAAGCCTGCCTGGTCTCCCGTGGCGGCGTAGGCAGGTGCGCCTGCGTTGAGGATGAGGGCGTCATTGGCATGCGCCAGCCCCATCCATGCGCACAGCAGGCCCGCAGCGAGCGCTTTCTTGTAGTGTGTTCGATACATGCAAAGCCTCTTTTCCAAGCTCATCGATTCAGGCCTTACCGTCATTCCGGCAAAGCAGGAATGACGGTAAGGCGATAACAAACATTGCCGCAAGATGGCTTCACCCCACCCCAGCCCTCCCCTACTACACGTAGGGGAGGGAGCGACATCCTTAGAACCGCTGCTGATACCGCATATACACGAATCTCCCCAGGTCATACGACGAGTTGAAGTCGAACGGCGTATCGCCGCTGGCGTAACCGCCATAGACGTTCGGGCTCACGCGATTGAAGATATCGTTCGCCCCCAGCGAGATGGTCGCATTCCACGGCGCATTCCAGTACACCTGCACATCGTTGAAGGTCACCGACGGAACCTGCGTCTGCGGCATCACGCCCACGCCCGGCGCGTAGTAGTTCGGCAGCGTACAAGGAAATGCCGTAACCCCGAGCGAAGGATCGAACGCGCAGTTCGATTTGTAGGGTGAGAAGTAGCGCGCGGTCCAGCTGGCGCCGAAATCGTGCCAGCTCCAGTTCAAGGTCACATTGCCACGCAGGCGCCATGCGGTGTAGCCGTTCTGCGTATTGCCGTCCATGTACACGATATTGGAGCCGACCGTCGGCAGCATGTTGAAAGCCGTAATGTACGTGCCGTTCATGCTGATCTTAAAATCGCCGAAGCGCGTCTTCGGGAAGCGGTAATTGAAGGCGAAATCGTAGCCGCGCTCCTTCATCCAGCCGGCGTTGGTTTCCAGGTTCAGCAGATTGACGATCTGCCCGGTGGCCGGATCGCGCTGAAACTGGCCACAGGTGGATGTAAGGCTGTACTGGTAGCAATCGGCGATCAGCTGGTCATTGCTGATGCCGGTGATCAGATTGCGGATGTTGTACGTCCACCAGTCGACGGTGGCATCGAAGCCGGGCAACCATGACGGACTGTAGACCAGGCCGACGTCGCCGTTATACGAAGTCTCCGGCCGCAGTTTGGGGTTGCCGCCGGTCCAGTTGGTGCTGGGCATATAGCCCGATCCACTGGGCCCGGTGATCGGAGCCCCATTGTTGTCGGTCTGGCGGAAGTTGGCCGGCACCCCCGGAATACCGCCGTAGCCGGTAAGACAGCGCTGCGCTACCAAGGTGTTTTGCCCGTAAGCCGATGGACCGTACACGACATCGCATGGATCGGTGAAGGTGCCGGCGGGATAGCGTCCCTGGTACAGATCGTTGACCGTCGGCGCACGGAAACCCGTGCCATAGCTGGCGCGCACCAGCACGTCGTTGAACGGCTTCCAGGTCAGCTTGAACGAGCTGTTGGTGGTACTGCCGAAGTTGCTGTAGTGCGAATAGCGCGTGGCCACGTCCAGGCTCAGGCTTTGTGCGCCCGGCAGGTCCTTCAACAGCGGCGCGTTGATTTCCGCATAAGCCTCGTTGAGGTTGTAGGCACCGCTGTTGGGGCCCACACCACCATCGGTGGAATAGCCGGCATAAGCGAATGAGTCAGGGCTGTCGTAACCGGATTCATCCCGGTGCTGAATGCCGGTAGAGAAGGTCAGCTCGCCTCCCGGCAGCTGGAGCAGGTCGCCACCGAAGTCCGCCGCCCACGCGCGCTCCTCGCTGCCATAACGTTCCACGCTGTTGATGCCGATGTAGCTGAGCATCTGCGGCGTAAGCGTGGCTAGCGGATTGATCGGCACGCAACCGGCAATCACATTGCCCGGCGTACCGCACACCACCGTGCCGTTTTGCAGGAAAGACGGCCCCAGTGCGTTGGCGACATTGATCAGGTTGAAGTAACCCGTGCGCACATTCACGCCACTGATCTTGCTGTCATACATGTACACGTCCCAGTTGAACTCGTGCGAGCCCAGGCTGAACAAGCCATCCACGCCGAAGCCATAGCGACGATTCTTGGGATTGTTGTAGCTGCGATAGCTGTCTTCGGTGATGCGCTGGGCAATCTTGAGATCCTTCACGCCGTACACAGGGTTGTAATAGCTGTACTGGGAAAGCAGCGAAGGGAAATTGCTGTTGGCGCCCATGCCCGAATAGAACAGCGGAGAGCCGGATTTGGCGTACTCGTAGTCCGCGTTGTAGCCGTAGTTGAACTTGAAGGTGATGTTGTCGGTGATTTTGTAATGCGTATCCAGGTACAGGTTCTTGGTCCTGTCGGCGGTCAGCACCATGCTGCGGCGGTCGGCGTTATTGTTGTAGTTCTGATCGCGAGGATCGACCACGTCGCCATTGGGTCCATGCGTGGAGAGTGAAAACGGATGGTAATCGGCCGGATTCATCGGATCGCCGCCCGGATTGAGCACCAGCCGGCCACCACCCGCGAACGAGGCCGGAGCGTTGCGGATCTGCGGCTGCGGACCATATGAGTTGAGCCCGTAGTAGGGATGCTGCGCGGTATACGGATAGGCGGAGAACGGTCGGTCATTCGCCCATACCGGGCTCTGGTTCTGGTACGACAGGCTGAGCACGACACCAAACTTGTCGGTGCTCTTGCCCAGGGTGACGCTGCTTTGCGTCTGGCGGCCGTCACTGTGCGGCATGTATTCGCCGTTATACGTGTCCAGCTGGATGCCGTTGAAGTTCTTCTTGGTGATGATGTTCACCACGCCGGCGATCGCATCCGAGCCATAGACCGCCGAGGCGCCGGTGGCGAGAATATCGATGTGATCGACGACGGAGGCGGGAATCACGTTGATGTTGGTGTAGCCGCCATGCGCTGCGCCAATGCGCTGCCCATCGACCAGCACCAGGGTACGCATCGCTCCCAGGCCGCGCAGGTCGATGAAGGAGCCGCCCTGGTTCGGACCGAGGTCGCCCGGCGCGGATCGGCTAAGGTCCGGCGGCGACATCGACGATACGTTCTGCAACAATTGGCCAACGGTGGCGAAGCCTTGCTTCTGGATGTCCTGCGAGCTGATCGTCACGACCGGCTGGGCGTTTTCCACATCCACGCTGCGGATGTTGGAACCGGTTACCGTTACCGCTTGCAGGTTGACCGGCTTCTTGGGGGTGGTCTGGTCGGTGTCGCTGTTGGGCGTGCTGCTGGAAGCCGATGTGCTTTGTGCGTTGGCGCATCCGATGAAAGACAGCCCGGCCAGCACCAATGTGACTTGCCACGCCAGGTATTTTTTCCGGCAAGCCGGACCCGTTGTGCCGCGCGTTGCTTCGCGGCATCCCATGTTGTTCGCAAACATCAAAACTACCCTCCCGTGTTGTGATGCCGCATCGCGCGGAGTAGGGCCGTGCGTGCGCGCGTTGATGTCCGGGCGAAAGCTCCCCTTGCGCGGCGGACTTTGTGGTCGGTACTTCAGGCTCCTGTTTGATCAGTGCGGTTTTTTTGCTCCCTCCCCTGCGCAGGCAGGGGAGGGCTGGGATGGGGTTGCACGAGCTTGCCGCGCAGCCTGATTTCACCGCGAGGTTGCTTCACCCCACCCCAACCCTCCCCTACTACACGCAGGGGAGGGAGCCGATCTTCGCTGGTTTAAATTCAACGTCGATCAAATCCACCACGAATGCATTTCGTCTGCGCACCAGCTAAAGCCGGCGCACAATCACATTGGGCAGCAGCGCGTCCACGCTGCCACGCCCTGCAAAACCGGTTTCTTCGGATTCCGCGTTCGCCACGCCACAGGCCACGGCCAGGCGCAGCGCCTGCTCCAGCGGCAGATCGCGTTTGATCGCCACCGCCAGGCCGGCGAGAAAGCAATCGCCGGAGCCCACAGCATTGCGCAGCCGCGTGGGCGCAAGCTGTGCATGCCATACGCCCGTGTCGTCCGCGGCGATGGCGCCCAAGTCGCCCATCGTCACCGCCGGCATCGCAATACCGCGCTCGCGCAGCACTGTCACCGCCATGTGCGCGGCTTCGATATTGATCACCGGATGGCCGATCAGCTCGCTGACTTCGTCGCGGTTCGGCTTCACTGAAAACGGCTTGGCACTCACCGCCTGACGCAATACTTCGCCGCTGGCGTCGACCAGGCAACGTTTACCGAGGCCATGCACGTAATCGACCAGTCCGGCATAGAGCGTGTCGGCAAAACCGCGCGGCAGACTGCCGGAAAGAATCACCAGGTCGCTCTTTTCGGCGTTGCGACCGAACTCGCGCAGCAGGTCGTCCTGCTCGATCTGGCTCAGCTGCGGCCCCTGCCCCAGGATCTCGGTGATGCTGCCGCCCGCTTCCTGCAGCGCCAGGCACTGTCGCAACGAACCGTTGATCTGAACGCCGCGAAACAGCACGCCGCGTGCGCTCATCTGGCGGGCGATTAGCTGCTCGTGCGCAGCGTCCACCAGACCGACCAGGTGCACGCGTTCGCCCAACGCGGCAATGGTCTGCGCCACGTGCACGCCCTTGCCGCCGGGATAACTCTTTTCTTCGCGCACGCGATGCACTTCGCCGGGCGTCAAGGCATCGACCTGGATGAAACGATCGATAGCGGTATTGAAGCCGGCGACGGTGATCATGGCGCGTACCCGAGCAAAGCTTGAGCTTCGTCCGCGGTGGGCTGCTGCGTAGTGCCGCCTATGCCGCGCGTGGACAGGCTGCCGCATGCGCTGCCCCAGCGCATGCAGTCGATCCATGGCATCTGCCGCAACCATGCATGCAGGAAACCCGCATCGAAAGAGTCGCCGGCGCCGGTGGTGTCGATGGCCAGGGTCTGAAAGGCCGGCACATTCAACCACTGCTCGTCATACAGACTGGTGCAGCCTTGTCGCCCGCGCTTGACCACGGTATGGGTGTGCCCGTTCTGCGCCAAACGCAAGGCTGCAGTCAGATCGCCGCCGCCGGTGATGGCCAGCAGTTCCTGTTCGTTGGGCAGGAAGATGTCGACTTCGTTCAAGGTGTCGAGCAGATCGCTGCCCCATTGCTGGGCGGGATCGAAACCCGGGTCAAGCGAAGTGCTGAGCCCCATCGATTTCGCGCGCGCAAACAGCTCACGGCAGCCGGTGCGCAAGCCCTTCTGCAGGTAATACGAAGAGACGTGCAAATGGGTAGCATTGCGCAGCCACGTATCCGCGATGTCTTCGGCTCGCAACTGCAACATCGCGCCGGGAAAGGTCACCAGCGCGCGATCCTGCGGCGTGGACAGCGAGGCTGTTACGCCCGTGCGCAAGGCCTGGTCAGGACGCAGCGACGACACATCGATGCCCGCATCACGCAATGCCTCAAGGCAGAACACACCCGATGCATCCGCACCCAGGCTGCCATGAAAGGCCACCGGATTGCCCAGGCGCGCCAGGCCCATCGCGCAGATCATCGACGAACTGCCCGGCGTCATCACGAAATCATCGGCCAGCACTTCATGGCCGGGCGCGGGAAAGGCCTGGCAGCCCTTGAACACGAAGTCGACATTGATTTCGCCAACCACCAGGATGCGCGCGGGTGTCGTCACGGGATGGCTCCATGCAACGCGAAATCCTCAACGACGCGCGTCAGTACGCCCTCGGCAGGCGTATCCGGCTTGCCGCCCAGTTCCAGGCAGCGGAAGAATCCCAGCCATTGCACTGCCATCACCCCTGCCAGCAAGGGCGGCACATCCGGGTTCGACGCACTGGCCGAAGTCGTGATCGCCACATCACCGGCGCACAGCACATCCTCGGGAATGTCATCGCCCACGACCAGCTTCGCCATGCCAAGTTGCTTGCGCGACAGCTCGCGCAGCACATCGCATTCATAGCTGCGCACGGCCGGGTCCGCCGAAAGCATCGCCACCACCAGGGTGTGCGGATGAACAAAGGACATCGGCCCATGGCGCAGGCCGAGAAAGGTTTCCGCCAAGGTGACGACCTTGCCGCCGGTCATCTCCAGCATCTTCAAGGCGCCCTCGCGCGCGGCGCCGAAGGCGGCACCGCTGCCCAGGTAGACCGCCGAATGCATGTTGCGCTGAGCTAGCGCAGCGATGGCATCGGCATGCACATCGATGATGTTCTGCGCATTCGCAGCGGCTTTCTCGACGGCGCCGGGAGCCAACGCGCCACCCAGCAGGCCCAGGCCGCCCAGCAACAGATTGGTGAAGCTGCTGGTCATCACCAGGCTACGGTCGTTGGTGCGCTCGTCCAGCACCAAAGCGCTTAACCGCGGCTCATCGCGATATTGCGTGGCGAGCTTGCCCTGGGCGTTGCAGGTGATCACCAGATGCCGCCACGCCGGCGCGCCAGCCAGCAAGGTATTCACCACGGCGGCACTCTCCGGGCTGTCGCCCGAACGCGCCACCGAAATCAGCAGGCCCGGCCCCGGCGGCAGTACGCTGCGCCAATGCGTGAGCAAGGTACCTGCGGCAATCGCCTGCACCGGCACGCCCAGTTCCGCTTGCAGCAGCGGCGCCAGGCATTCGCCGATGTAGATCGAGCTGCCGGAACCGGTCAGCACGATGTGCGCAGGCCGCGGATCGAGTGCTTTGCCAAGCAGCAATTGCGCCGTAGCGCTCTGCGTCAACCGGAAAGTGTCCCGCCAGGTGGCCGGCTGTTGCAGGATCTCGCGCAGGGTGTCGGCATAGCCGGCCGCTCGCTGCGCTTCGGCCGTTTTCGCCCGCAGCTCCGTCAGCATGTCGTTTTCTTTCGTTTTCTTATGAAGACTTGACATTTTGTCCAATTCACCCGAATGTGAAACCATTCGATGACGACCCCAGAGTATTCGAAATGAAAGACGCGTTACAAGACCTTTCGAAATCTTCCGAAAAATTCTCCCGCCTTTCCCTTTCCCATGGCAAGCGGACCCGCCTGTGGCGTCTGATGTATGGCCACGGCCCACGCAACGGCAGTCTGCTGGTGCTGCCATTGGACCAGGGCCTGGAACACGGTCCCACCGACTTCTTCCCCAACCCGCCGGCGATCGATCCGGATTACCAGTTCCGCCTTGCCGTGGAGGGTAATTTCTCCGCCATCGCGCTGGGGGTGGGCCTGGCGGAAAAATACATGGGCGAGTGGTGCGGGCAGATCCCGCTGATCCTCAAGCTCAACGGCAAGACCAACATCCCCAGCGACGCCGAGGCCACCTCCCCGCTGTTCGCCTCGGTGGAGGATGCCGTACGCCTGGGCGCGGACGCCGTCGGCTACACCATGTATGTGGGTTCGCCGCGCCAGCACGACGAGTTCCGGCAGTTCGAAAAGGTACGCCAGGATTGCGAGCGCTTCGGCATGCCGCTGGTGCTGTGGTCGTACCCGCGCGGCGCCGCGATCGACGCCAAGGGCGGTAAGGGCAGCCTGTATGCGCAGGACTACGCCGCGCGCGTGGCGCTGGAACTGGGGGCGGACATCGTGAAGCTGCACGAACCCGATGACAGCCGCAGCAACGTGCCCAAGCCCTACGACACGCTGCAGGAAGATGCTTCCGCCCGCACGCAGCGAGTCGTGCGTTCGGCCGGTCGCACCATGGTGCTGTTCTCCGGTGGCGAAAAGAACGACGACGATGCCGCCGTGCTGCGCAAGGTGGAGTTCTACATGGCGTCTGGCGCTACCGGCGTGATGTTCGGCCGCAACATGTGGCTGCGCCCGCTGGATCAGGCGATCGCCCTGGTGCGGCAAGTGCACCAGATCATGGCCAAACACCCGCGCTGAGCATCCATGCTGCCGCCGGGCCTCCCCTTACCCCGCCTCCCGGCAGCGGCCTGGCGCCCCTCCCTCCCCGGCGCATCCGCCGGGGAGGGAGTCGAGGCGTCACGCGTAACCACGTAGGCTGGGATGACAATCCCAGCATTGCGCGGCCGCGAGCATGGCAATGCTGGGTTTCGCAACCCAGCCTACGATTGGCATCCCCGCCTACGATTGTCACCCAGCCCCATTCCCAACCCGCCATGCCAAACAGCCAGCGCAAACCAGCTTCATCCTGGTCCTTCCGCACCCAAACCCGTGCCGGCTGTTTCTGCTGCGCCCCGCCCCGCGGCGCCGGCACCATCCAGGCCAGCGGCAAGAACCCGCTGCAAACCGCCCCCGATCACAGCAAGAGCGATCTGCGCCTCAAGGATTTCAAGCCGCGCAGCATGCTGCGCGTGCCGAAAACCCGCATCGAGCAGCCGCGCTTTCCGGTGATCGACGCGCACACGCACCTCACCTGGTCCAGCCAGGTACGCAACGGCGTGTCGGTGGGCGAAGCCATCACCGTATTCGCCAAGCCGGAAGACCTACTGCCGGTGATGGATCGCAAAGGCGTGCGCACCCTGGTCAATCTCACCGGTGGCGTCGGCAAAGGGCTGGAGCAAAGCATCGCTTTGTTCGACCAGGCTGCGCCGGGGCGATTCATCACGCTCACCGAACCTTCGTTCGAGCATTTTCCCCAAGCGGATTACCCACAGCTACAGGCTGATGCGATCGAGCACGCCCATCGCGTCGGCGCCCGTGGCTTGAAGCTGCTGAAAACTTTGGGGCTGTACCTGCGCGAGCAACTCGATAGCGGCCCGCTGGTGGCGGTGGATGATCGCCGCTTCGACCCGATGTGGGAGGCCTGCGCCGCCCACGACATGCCGGTGTTCATGCACGTTTCCGATCCGGAAGCGTTTTTCCTGCCCACCGACGAATGCAACGAGCGCTACGAAGAACTGAGCAAGCACCCGGACTGGTCGTTCTACGGCCCGGCATTCCCCAGCAATGAGGAACTGCTCGCCGCCCGCGACCGCGTGATCGCGCGCCACCCCAAAACCACCTTTGCACTGATGCACGTGGGCAACTGGGCCGAGAACCTGCAAGCCGTGGCCGACTGCCTCGATCGCTTTCCCAACACCCTGGTGGACATCAGCGCGCGCATCGGTGAACTCGGGCGCCAGCCGCGCACCGCCCAGCGCTTTTTCGACCGCTACCAGGACCGCATCCTGTTCGGCACTGACGCGGTGCCCTCCCCCTACGGCGACGACGTGCCGCAGCAGTTGTTCTGCGACGAACTCTACGAAATCTATTACCGCTTCCTCGAAACCGACGACGAATACTTCGACTACGCCCCGGCCGAGACCCCGCCGCAGGGCCGCTGGTCCATCTATGGACTGGCCCTCAAAGACAGCGTGCTGCGCAAGATATACCATGACAACGCCGCCCGACTGCTGAAACTTCCGACCTCATGAATGAACCTCGCGCCGCCGCCCCCACGCAACGCCTGTTGGTCGAGGAGCGTCGACGCCTGATCGTCGAATACATCGAGGGCAACGGACGAGCCACGGTCGAGGAACTCGCCACCCGCTTCGGCACCTCCACCGTCACCATCCGCAACGACCTGGAATCCCTAGCCCGCGTCGGCGCCATTGCCCGCTCGCATGGCGGGGCGCTCCCCGCCACGCAAACCTTCACCAACGACGTGCCCTTGAACATCAAGGAGACACGCTCGCATCCGCAAAAGCAGCGCATCGGCCAGGCCGCCGCCAAGCTGATCAAGGACGGCGAAACCGTCATTCTCGATTCCGGTTCCACCACCGCGGAAATCGCGCGGCAGATCCGGCAGATGAAGTTTGACTCGCTGACCGTGGTCACCAACGCCCTCAACATCGCGCTGGAGCTTTCCGGCCTACCCAATATCCGCGTGATGATGCTCGGCGGCCTGCTGCGCCCCACCGCCTATTCGCTGGTGGGTCCGGATGCAGAGCAGGCGCTGTCGCGCCTCTCGGCTGACAAATTGTTCCTGGGCGTGGACGGCATCGATCCCCTGGTAGGCGTCACCACGCCCGATCCGCTGGAAGCTTCACTCAACGCCCTGATGATCCGCGTCTCCCGCGAAACCATTGCGGTGTTCGATGCGAGCAAGCTGGGGCAACGCAGCCTCTCCGTGATCACGCCGGTGCAGACCTTGAATACGGTGATTACCGACAACAGCGCACCGGAAGATATGGTGGATGCGCTGCGGGGGGCCGGAGTGAACGTAATGCTGGTGTAGGCTGGGATGACAATCCCAGCATCGTGATGCACGCCCCTTGCCATGCTGGGATTGTCATCCCAGCCTACGCACCTGAATCACCAGGCCCGCTCCAAGGCCGCCACCTGCCGCTCCAGCCGTGGCCCCAGATAGCAATGCGACCCGCACGGCAACAGCCCCACCTCGCGAAACTCCCGCAAGTACCACGCTGGTGAGCGCAACCGCAGTTCGCGCCGATCGCCCTCCAGGTCATCGCGGCTGGTAAACACCTCCAGGAACGCGATGCCCTCCAGCATTTCCCCGATCCCGACCAGGCCCGCGCGAATTTCCGCCGGCTTGAGGTAATGCAGCACGTCCGTGCACACGATCACGTCGAAGCGGGTGTCGAAACGCAGCTCCGCCAGCTGGCCGAACCGGGCCAGGCCGATATCGCGGCGGCGCCCATAGCGGCGCACCACATATTCACTGGCATCCAGCCCGCGGTACGCCAAGCCAGGTCGCAAGGCCAGCAAAGGCGCACGCCAAACGCCCTCCCCGCACCCGACGTCCAGCACATTGCGGACCGGCCGGCCCAGGTAGTACTCCGCCTGCGCCACCACCATCGCCACCTTGCGCTTGAGCACCGCCGCCGACCGCACGGAATGCTGCGGATCGCGGTACCACTTGTCGAAATAGGCCTGGTCGTAAGACTTGCGCATGCATGGGCTCCCTGGGAGCGCGCATGGTAACCGTGCTTTAACGAGCCGGGTGCAAATTCGTGAATCACAGCCGACTATTTGCTTGCATCCGGGACTGGCCAGGTCAGCGCAATCGGCAGCCGGGCGTTCAGGGCCTAAGTGCCACCGGGGGAGACACCAACCATGCCCACACCACACCTGAAATACCTGAGTCTGCTATGGCTTGCCGTTGCGCCGCTGGGAGCCGCGCCACCACTGCTAGCGGCCGGCAATTCGCCACTGAGCGCGGACGACATCGCCTGGCTGCGCCGCGCCAGCTTCGGCCTGGACAGCGCCACCGTCGAGCGTTACCAGGAACTGGGCCGCACGCGCTTCCTCGACGAGCAACTTGCCGGCGGCGACGATCCCCTGCCACCCGCCGTCGCGCCACTGATCAACAGCTTCGAGGTCTACAGCACCTCGCCCGCAAAGCTGATCGCCGACTACCGCGACGAAGCCAAAAAAGCCAAGGACGTCGACGCAGCTGACGCCAACGCCAAGGAGATGGCCAAAAAAGACTTCCAGATGTACCGCCGCGATCTGTACAAGCAGAGCGCGGAGGTAGAGCTGCTGCGCGCCATTTACGGCCGCAACCAGCTGAAGGAACAGATGGTGTGGTTCTGGCTCAACCACTTCAACATCTATGCGCCCAAGGCCGCCGTCGGCCTGTTCGCCACCGACTACGAAGAAAACACCATTCGCCCGCATGCGCTGGGCAAGTTCAAGGACCTGGTGATGGCCACGCTGGAAAGCCCGGCCATGCAGCTGTACCTGGACAATGCACACAATGTACACGGCAAGACCAATGAGAACTACGCGCGCGAGCTGATGGAACTGCATACGCTGGGCGTCCACGCCGGTTATACGCAACAGGATGTACAGCAACTGTCCCTGATCCTCACCGGCGCCGGCATCGTTCCGCAGCGCGGCCGCGACGTGATCGACGGTGTCGACAGCAACTTCCTCAACCCGCGTCCGGGCGTGGTACGCAATGGCCTGTTCGTGTTCCTGCCCGGCCGGCATGACTACTCCAGCAAGCAATTCCTGGGACACAGCATCAAAGGCAGCGGCTTCAACGAGATCGAGCAGGCGGTGGACCTGATCGTGCACCAGCCGGCTTGCGCACAGTTCATCTCACGCAAACTTGCGGCCTATTTCGTCTCCGACGATCCGCCGCCGACCCTGGTGAACGCTATGGCGGAAACCTTCCAGCGCACGGATGGCGACATTGCCGCCGTGTTGCGCACCATGTTCCTGTCCCCATCCATCACTAGCGGTGCTGGCAAGAAATTCAAGGACCCTACCCAATTCGTGGTCTCCGCGATGCGCTTAAGCTATGACGGCAAGCCGATCAGCAACGCCGACCCGCTGGTGAACTGGCTGAACCAGTTGTCCGAACCGATGTACGGCCACATCACGCCGGATGGTTTCGCCAGCGACAGCGCAAGCTGGTCCAGTTCCGGCCAGATGGCGAAGCGCTTCGATGTGGCACGCGCCATCGGCAGCGGCCGCAATCGCCTGTTTACGAATGCCGATGGCGAAGTGACGCGCGCCGATCCACCGATGCTGAACTCCCCCCTGTTCCAGCGCACACTGGAACCCACGCTCTCCCCCGCCACCCGCGACGCGCTCACCAAAGCCGCCTCGCCGGTGGAGTGGAATACCTTTCTGCTGTCCTCTCCCGATTTCAACTACCGCTGAGCCAACGAGGCATCGTCATGAACCGTCGTGAATTTCTGCTCTCCGCTGCCAGCGCCGCCGCGCTTCCCGCGCTGACCTTCTCCGGTCGCCTGTTCGCAGCCCCCGCCAACTCGCCGCGCTTCCTGTTCGTGTTCCTGCGCGGCGGCTACGACTGCAACAATTTCCTGGTGCCGTACAGCAGCGACTTCTACTACGAATCGCGCCCGACCCTCGCCATCGCCAAGCCCGACCACAACAACCCGAACTCGGCGCTGCCGCTGGATGCGAACTGGGGCATGAACCCGGTGCTGCGCGATTCGATCTATCCGTTGTGGCAGAAAAAGCAGGTGGCCTTCATTCCGTTCGCCGGCACGGAAGATCTTTCGCGCAGCCACTTCGAAACGCAGGACAGCATCGAACGCGGCGAACCCATGAACGCCGGCGGCAATTACCGTTCCGGCTTCCTGGCGCGCCTGTCCGGCCAGCTCACCGGCGTACCCGCCATCGCCTTCACCAACAGCCTGCCGCTGAGCTTCCAGGGTGCCGGCAAGGACATTCCCAATATCTCCTTGCGCGGCAACACCAAGGCGAATTTCGACGAGCGCCAGTCATCCATCCTGGCCGGCATGTACAAAAACACCTCGCTCGCCTCCGCCGCGGCCGATGGCCTGAGCCTGCGCACTACCGTGTCGAAGGATCTACAGGACGAAATGACCGCCGCCAGCCGCGGCGCCCCTAACGCCTCCGGTTTCGCGCAGGAAACGCAGCGCATCGCCACCTTGATGCGCGACCAGTACCGCCTCGGCTTCGTCGACGTCGGCGGCTGGGATACGCACGTGAACCAGGGCAGCGTCACCGGCGGCCTCGCCAACAACCTACGCAATCTCGGCGACGGCCTGGCCGCATACGCCGCCGCGCTCGGCAACGAATGGAACAACACCGTGGTCGTGGTGATCTCCGAATTCGGCCGTACCTTCCGCGAAAACGGCGATCGCGGCACCGACCACGGCCACGGCACCGTGCACTGGGTGCTGGGCGGCAAGGTCAATGGCGGCCGGATCGCCGGCGAGCAAGTCGCCGTGACCCAGCAGAACCTGTTGCAGAATCGCGATTACCAGGTGCTCAACAATTACCGCGATGTGTATTGCGGGTTGCTGGCGAAGATCTGGGGCTTGCGTGGGAATCAATTGCAGGAGATCTTCCCGCAGGCAAAACCCCGCGATCTGCAACTGGTGTAGCCTGCCACTCAAGCCGCGTAGGCTGGGATGCCAATCCCAGCTTTCTTTGCGCACCTGCTGGGATTGTCATCCCAGCCTACGGCAACAAGGACATCCCCTCGAGATCTGCCGCATGCGCCCTATCACTCTAGCCGCTCTATCGCTAAGCCTGCTACTCGCCCCCACCCTCAGCCAAGCCGCTGCCACCACCAGCCTCAGCCCCAACGACATCGCCTGGCTCCACCGCGACAGCTTCGGCCTAGACACCGCGACTGTCTCGCAATACCGCTCGCTCGGCCGCAACGCATTACTGACCAAGCAGCTCGACGACCAGCTCGGCGACACCCTGCCCGCGCCCATCGCCGCACAAATCGATGCCTACGAAGCCTTCCACACCCCGCTCGACCAATTGCTGATCTCGTTGCAGCAGGAACAACAGCAACTACGCAACCTGCCGGATGGCCCTGAAAAGCAGGCGGCCAACAAAGCCATCCAGGACCACGGCAACCAGATCGGCCTGCAGGCGCAGCAGGCCGAACTGCTGCACGCCATCTACGGACCCAACCAGCTCAAGGAACAGCTGGCCTGGTTCTGGCTCAATCACTTCAGCGTCTATGCGGCCAAGGGACGCGTGCGCTGGGAACTGGCCGATTACGAAGATGCCGTGCGCAGCCACGCCCTCGGCAAATTCCGCGACCTGGTGATGGCCACGCTGCAAACCCCGGCGATGCTGGAGTTTCTCGACAACGCGCAAAACGCCAAGGGCCACGTCAACGAAAACTATGCCCGCGAGCTGATGGAGCTTCACACGCTGGGCGTCAACTCCGGCTATACCCAGCAGGACGTGCAGCAACTGGCGCTGATCCTCACCGGCGTCGGCATCGCACCCGCCGATGGCAAGCAGGAAAACTTCAACCCGAAAATGGCGCCGCTGGTGGTCCGCAACGGCATGTTCGAGTTCAACCCGCAGCGGCATGATTTCAGCGACAAGCTGCTGCTGGGCAAAACCATCAAGGGCAGCGGTTACGACGAAGTGCAGCAGGCCGTCGACCTGATCGTGAAGCAGCCGGCCTGCGCTCAATTCATCTCGCGCAAACTGGCCGAATACTTCGTCGCCGACAACCCACCGCCGGCGCTGGTCGCCAAAATGGCGCACACCTTCCAACATACCGATGGCGATATCGCCCAGGTCGTGCGCGTGATGTTCCAATCGCCCGAACTGCTTTCCGGCGCCGGCAAGAAATTCAAGGATCCCGCGCAGTTCGTCGTTTCCTCCGTACGCCTGGCCTACGATGGCTCGCCCATCGTCAATGCCCAGCCGCTGGTGAGCTGGCTCAACCAGTTGGACCAGCCGCTGTTCGGCCGCATCACCCCGGACGGCTGGCCGCTCGACGGCGAAGCCTGGTCCAGCTCCGGCCAGATGGCCAAGCGCTTCGACATCGCCCACGCCATCGGCACCGGCAACAACCAGCTATTCACGCCTGCCGGCAGCACCGCACGCACCGCAGGTTTTCCGATGCTGACCACGCGCCTGTATTACGACGCCATCGATCCGTATCTGTCGAAAGCCACGCGCGATGCACTGGCCAAGGCAACCTCGCAGCAGGAGTGGAACACTTTCCTGCTTTCCTCTCCGGACCTCAATTACCGCTAATCACCGCCCTTGCTCCCTCCCCTGCTTGGCAGCAGGGGAGGGTTGGGGTGGGGTTGCGCGCGCTTGCCGCAATCCACACATCCAGCTCGATGCGATTCCCCATCACCGTCATTCAAGCGAACTCGCGTAGGCTGGGATGACAATCCCAGCTTTGTTCGCACTTTCATGGATGCTGGGATGGTCATCCCAGCCTACAGGGCGGAAACGTCATCCATGCGCCGATACTCCCCTTCCATCACTCGCTCCCAATTCACCCCACCGTCAAACGAACTCTCCAGCACCAGCCGATAAACCCCATCCACCACCCACTCGTAGATGTGTCTCGTCTGCCCACGCTGCGAACTGCGCAGAAACACCAGCCGCTTGCCATCCCAATGTCCCGTTGCCGGCTGCGTAGGCGCAAAGCCATAACTGTCGAACCAGTACAAGGCGTACTCACCAGGCTCCTGCCCCGCCACGAACACCGCATGCGCCTGCAACGCCGGCTTGCCTTCGCGCTCCTCGCGGTAATCCAGCAATAAAACCTTCCCGCCCAGATCGAAACGCGCGCTCACCCGCCCCACCGCTGGGCCACCCTGCCCCCAGCGAGTCGTTGCAATCGTTTCATCGCCAACCCACTCGCCCACCAGCGCGGCCAGCCCATTCGCTTCCAGAACATCCATGTCCGATTACTCCCCTGCGCTTCCAGCCACCAGCAGATGCTTCGCAATCTGACCATGCAGATGACCGAGCCCACGCACCATATGCAGCGTGGTGAACAGCATGACGATGCCGATCAGGGACGCACAGATCGTGCCCGGCCAACCTCCCAACCACGTCACCCAATCGCAGATCCAGGACGGCCCATCGCAGGTGGAGTAAGGAACCCCCATCGACTCCAGCACCGCCTTCGCGATCGGCGCCAACGCCAGCGCCAGCGATGTTGCAAGGAAGGTCACCGCAATCGTGAAATAGGCTATACCCAGCGGTAGCATCATGAACATGTAGAACACAGTGCCCCAGGTCCGCGGATCGCGGACCATTGTCCCCATGCGCTGCCAGAACGACATGCCGCGCGTGGAAAACACCGGGCGCCGTGGCATACGCACGCCTAGCATGGTCTCCACGATGCGACCTTCCACCAGCGACAGCACGCGCACGGAACCCAGGAACAACATCGCAAAAGGAAGGCCGATGATCAGCACCAGCAAACCGAACGACAGCGAAATGCCTGTCACCACCCAAGTGAAGTAGAAAATGCCCGTGGCCAGCGACAGCACCATGTAGAACAACGCACCGTAGGTATGCGGGTCCGCCGCCACGCCGAAGAACTTGCCCACCCATGAAGCTTGCTTCGGCGGCCGCGGTGGCCGTAGCGCACGCTGGATCTTTATTTCCTGATCGCGATACAGCTCCGCCACCTCTTCCGGCGCGCCATAGCTGCCAACCACTTTCGCCAGCATCTCCGCTTCGCTTCGCCCCGGCTGTTCGGCCAGTTCCGCGCGCAGATGTTCCTCGGCGTCGTACAACGCATCCTGGATCAAGGCCGGGTCCGCGCCACGAAGGGCCGCCCGCAGCTGTTCCAGGTATTCGGCTATCGTCCGTGGCATCTTTGGTGCATCCGCATTCATCGCCAGTCTCCTTGCAGAACCTTGTCAACCGAATCACGCGTGGCCCCCCACGCCGCGACCCACTCTCGCAGCACTTCACGTCCGAATTTGGTGATGCGGTAATACCGCCTGGGCGGCCCGCTCACCGAGGGCTCCACCTCGCTGGCCAGCAGACCGCTGGCCTCCAGATTGCGTAGCACCGGGTAAAGCGCGCTCTGCTTGCCCGCCAGCACGCCTTCTTCCCCCAGCTCTTCCAGCCGTTTGGCGATCTGATAGCCATACAACGGCTGCCGCGACTGCCCCAACACCGCCAGCAGCACCAGCGAAACCGTGCCCGCCGACAGCTCCTTCTGGAACTTCTTGATTTGGGCCGCAATGTCTTCCACGGCTGCCCTGCCCTTCCGCTTATGCTGGAGTGAACAGTAGTGCGAAGTTCATACTAGTGCATGGGTATGAAGTCATGGGCTGCTCGACGCCCACGTGTGCGCGTGACACCAAAATGGGTGCACTTTTGGAAACCAAAGTCTGTGCAGTTTGAGGTGGGTGTGTACGTAACTTTGCTTACTAGCGGATAGCTAGGTTTGTACATTTTCAATAAAAACAAATGCTTAGGATTCATGGGCGCTCGCCTTAAGCGACCCTTTGACAACCAAAGTATGGGCTGAAAACATTTGGGAGAGCGTCCGCTTTCGACCCGAATCGGACATGCTTAGAAGCACGACATAGGACAGACAATGGCGGCGGACCAGAGATCGATGGACGAGGCACGGAAATGGAATGCTGAGCTTGACGCCGCGCTCCAATCCAATGGCGTTGTTGACCGATCACTCTATCTGCGGCTGATGGACGCCTATCGGTATGATGCGGCCTCGTCTGTCGGCTGGGTCGACGCCAAGATGAGAGTGCTGCTGGACCGGGGGCGACAAGGAAAGGAATTGAGCCTGTTTACCCCGACGCAACGGGAGCAAAAGCTGGTTCGGAGCGAACTAGAGCTTCGGTCCTGGATTGACGAGAACTTTCCCGGACTTAGCGTGTAACAACGTCCGATTCCGACCCAGAGCGGACATTGAGTCGGCGTTGGAAATCGCAGATTCGCATTCATTGCGGGGAGTTTAGGCGTGTCTCAAGACGATCAGAACCCAGTAATGCGTCGCGCGTACGTCGTTCGTGCTTCCAGCCAATTGCTGGCACACCTCGCGGAACTCGGTGAAGCGGATCTTGCAGAATCGCTTTCATCCCCCTCGGTTGTTATGACCGAGCCTCTCCGATACGAAGGGAAGCTAGAGGGCTATCGCTCGCTGATTCTCGGTAAGTGCAAAGCCCGCTTCATCACAGAACTCTCCGAGTCGGTTGGTGAGCGGTTCATCACCTTGTTCGGTGATCTGCCGGCAATGGCCTTATTCGATGCTTGGTGGCTGGCCGAAGAAGCGGATACCGTCGAGATCACAACAGATTGGTAGGCGGTCCGATCAATTTTTCATGCCGCCTCTGGGCGATCGGGGACGGTAGGTCGGTACAGTGCGGCTAGCGGTCTAATGTTCGCTTCCGCCCCACAGCAGACACTCATCTAGCGCACACGAAGACCAAGAGCCGCCTCGTTCAGGCGTTTTTTTTTGTCTGGAGTGCCACATTGCATCGGCGTGAGCCTTGATGTCATCGCTTTGACTTCGGACGTAAATGCGCTCCAATTTACGCTTGCAGTGATCGCTGCAGAGCAAGGTCGGCTGAACCTTGATAGCCTGCGTTCTGTAAAGACAAGCCCCTTCGCTCGGAGTTGAGAACGTTGAACATTTCATTCAAAGGCCTGGGCCGTTCCGTCGGCATATCGGTCGCGCTGGCGCTGATTACACCGTCGGTGATGGCAAGTTCTTTCGTTCACCCGGGCGCCTTGCATACCCAGGCCGATCTCGACCGCATGAAGACGCAGGTGGCGCACAACGCGCAGCCTTGGACGGATGGCTGGGATGTGCTGATCAAGAATTCCCATGCGTCACTGAACTGGACCGCGAACCCTCAGGCCATGGTCTATCGTGGCTATGACGGCACTCATCGGGAGAACTATGCGGCGCTATTCAACGACGCCGCGGCGGCGTATGCGCTTGCCCTACGCTGGAAGGTGAGTGGTGACGACGCCTATGCCGACAAGGCCGCCGCCATTCTGGACGCGTGGTCCAAGACCTTGACCGGGATCGACGGCACATCCGACAAGTTCCTGGCGTCAGGTATTTACGGCTACCAGCTCGCCAACGCAGCGGAGATCATGCGCAGTTACGAGCGCTGGCCGGCGCAAGATGTCGCTCGCTTCAAGACCATGATGCTCAACGTCTTCTATCCGATGAACCATCAGTTTCTGTTGCATCACAACGGCCAGAAGATCGATCACTACTGGGCCAACTGGGATCTCGCCAACATGTCGTCCATGCTGGCCATCGGCATTCTGGCGGATCGTCGCGATATCTACGACGAGGCCGTCGAATACTTCAAGCACGGTGCAGGCAATGGCTCCATCGAACACGTGGTGTGGAAGGTCTATCCTGATGGCCTTGGGCAGACCCAGGAAAGCGGACGCGACCAGGGGCACAACACCATTAACGTGGCGCTATTGGGCGCGTTCTGCCAGATGGCCTGGAATCAGCACGACGACCTTTTCGGCTATGACGACAATCGCGCGCTCAAGGGAGTCGAATACATCGCCAAATACAACCTCGGGCATGACGTTCCCTACACGACATACAGCAACAGCGATGTAACGCAGCCAACTATCTCAAGTACCGGGCGCGGCAATACTCGCCCGGTGTGGGAGCTGTTCTACAACCACTACGTGGTACTCAAAGGACTGGATGCTCCGTATCTCCGCATGGCCGCTGAGAAAGTGCGCCCCGAAGGGGGTGGTGGCGACTACGGCCCCAATAGCGGCGGATTCGACCAGCTTGGATATGGCACGCTGACTTATACGTTGAAGTAACGGCAAAGACGGTGCCACAAGGTGTCGCTAGTGGTGGTTGCTCGACCTGCTGCCTCTATATCCATTTCGCCCCGTAGCAGACACTCATCTAGCGCGCACGAAGATCAAAAGCCGCCTCATTCAGGCGGCTCTTGTTTTGTCTGGAACTTATGCGCTGCAAGCCGCAGCAGCATTCGCGATCGGGTCGCCTTTCCTCACCAAAGCCCAACAATGTCGCGGCTTTGCGGCGTGAACATGTCACTGGCGTAGAAAATGTGTTGAAAAATAAAAAAACTCCCGGAGGTAAACCCTTGAATTTATGGCGGCCGAAGTTGGACTCGGAAACGGGGATCACTTATCCCGCACAGCAAAATGATCCCGATTTCCGGGCGCGCATCACAGCGGGTACTACGCTTGGCAGCGGGAAGGCGCCAGCGCTCGCGCACGTGAGGACCTGCGCCTGACCGGCCTGATCAGGCATGTGTGGCTGGCCAGCGGCACAGTGTATGGCTATCGCAAGATCGCGCTGGATCTTCGCGAGGCCGGCGAACGTTGCAGCCGCCATCGTGTACGACGTTTGATGAAGGCCGAAGGTCATTGCGCGCAGGTACGCTACGGCCGCAACCCTTTGCGCATCTAATGCGTGCGGAACGTGTTCCACTTTGACGTGTCGAGCCTCATCGAGGCATAGACCTCAAAGATGTAAAGCTCCAGGTCATTCTCAATCTCGATGTAAGCCACGCTCATACTCTGCAAGCGCTCCTTGGCAGAGCAAAACAACTTACTGAACTTGTCGTCCTTCATCGCCTCATCGCGCGTCATTTCATGCGGTAACTCGTCGGACGCCATCTTGTAAGCCAAGCTCGCCGTGAAGTGCGAGCTGGAGTTGAGATGCTGGACCAGTCGCTTTACCACGCTCCTTGAAATACCAACATAAACCGGCGTGCCGTTATCCAGGAAGACATAGCAACCCGGGAAGTCTTTGGTGCGACCTACCTTCCCAAAAAGCTCTCGGGTGACCGATTTGTATTTCACAAAATCCTTAGCCGCACGCGAGCTCTTCATCGCCTCCTGCAAGCGCTGGAAGTGATCCGGCAAAATCTCGCCGACGAGTGCCTCAAAGCCGTGTAAGCAACCATCAATCGCCATGCGCCTATGTCCGTGCCGTGGCGCGCGCCTGGGGCTGGATGAATTTGATGACGGACTCGATCTCTTCCAGGGTCGTGTCAAACCACTCTGCTCCCGGCGCTTGCCGCTTGGAGCCACGCGCTTCCAAGGTGGAATGGATGGCATCTTCCACCGCCCCCACTCGTGGCACGTCCCACGTCCGCAGGATGATCGGGAATTCAAAGCAACACGTTTGCTTACACTGCTGCGCTACGCGCGCATCCGCGTCGCCGGTCGTCGTAAACCCGATCTTTATGGGGAACTTGCTATCTGCCTTCTTGATCGACGGGAACGTGTAGGCGTAGATGATGCCGGCATCGTTGGAGTCCACATCGACGGCCACGGCATCCGCTTCGGCCAGCTCCTCTTCGAGCGAAATGTTACGGAACCGCCCTGCACCTAGGTTCTCAAATACTTTGAGGTTTTCAGCGAGGAACGGGATGTAGAAGCCGAAGATATTGCTGAGCTTGTCGACGCCATCCGATTTCGCTTTCTTGGCCGTCATGGCCAACTGCTCGGCCGTGTAGGTTTCCGCCAGCAAGGGCTTGGACAGGTCCCGCAATAGGAACGGCTGATCACCGAACGCCTTGGCAATCTCCGCCAGCTTCGGCAAGAGCTCGTAGCGCGAGGCGTTGTAGACGTAGGAGCGCGTGGGGGCGAAAGGGATGGTCATGATTGTGTCTCTTCATTAAGCGATCTCGTAAGCGGTGACAGCCTGGTAACGTAGTCCCGCAGGACCCCAGCCAATTCCCACCAGGCTGCATCGTCCAGTGAAATTGGCGCGGTGTTCGGGGTATTGCTGTCAATGAGCTTTCTCAAAGCCTTCGCAAATCGCACCTCGTTCGTAGCGAAGTCCTGCAAATTGGTGATGGCCATTCGCTTGCGGAAGAATTGCGTCACTCGATAAACGCCATTGCGACCGGCGCCCTGGAGAAGTGCGTAGATATCCGGAGCTTTGGCATCCGCAAAAGGTGCGGTGTTGAACCCTTCCAAAACCGCATCCCCTTCCCCCTCGATGAGGGCGGCCCGCGCCGCTTCATTGTCAGCCCTCGTCTTCTCCGCCAATATCCGCTGTTCAAGCGATCTCAACGCCTCCAACACTGCTGCACGATTGGCGTCACGGCTCTCTGGCCAAACCGTGAATGAACTTGGGAAATCGCTGGTCACCTTAAAGCTCCTGGCCAGCTTGATAAACGTGTCCCGCCAAACGTCGGGAGCAATGTTGATCAATTTTTTCTGCGCCAAGTGGTCAAGGATTTCGTGAGCCTCCCACATCTGTTGCAGGTTTTCGAAGTCCCCCACGCTCACGATCTCTTCTAATTCCGTCACACACGTTCGAAACTCTGGTTCTTCCATGGCGCGATAAGAGCGAAACCGTTCCAACAAGGACTGCCCTTCTTGCTTAACGTGGCCGAAAACCTGAAAGTCTTGGGCGATTCGATTGGGCTCAAATCCTTCCGCGGTGACGTACTCGGCGAAGGCCGTAGATCCATGCCACTCGTAGATGTCGCCGTCAAACCCCAACGCATCAATCAATTTCCTGACGGATGCCCCGGAGCTTTCCTCTTCCTGATCGGCCGCTTTTTTCTTGCCAACCGCCCGACTCATCATGACAATGTTGGCCAAATCGCCATGTAGAAAGACTTCCCTCACCAAAGCTTCGTTCTTGACGTTCTTGGTCACGGCGATCACATGAAAGGACACGGCGGATAGCAACGCTCCTAACGAAGCATCTTGTCCCTCGGGCCAGGTCATGTCTTGCATGATGGACTTCATTTCTTCCAGAATACTGCGAAGCGTCCGGAGATTTTTAAGCTTCTTCTCCTTGAAGAAACCCACGGCATAGTCCTGTATATCCACCAGGGCCTCGCGTGTCGCCTTGTGCTCGAAGCCCTTCACCGTATCCTCATAGAACGATTCGACCTCGGGACGGACTTCCGCAGTTACGGTTATGATCTTTTCCTTGTAGTCCTCATAGCCTTCCAGCTCCTTGATGGCTCGCTCTTCATCGGAAATCAATACGACGTGGAGCTTGGCAGCGTCCAGCAGCGAAACGATAAAACCGAACAGCACCTTAAAGTCGCCGCCGAATCGTTCCAGATCGTCAATACAAATGACAGTTTTCCCTGGTCGCACATCGGCTTTGAGCTTGATGTCATCGGGATCAACTTTGACCAGTCGAAGAAGTGCGCGCCCCACCACCGTGCCCGTCTCGCGGAGCGTGTCGGTGCCCAGGTCTTTCACCGAAGCCAAGAACATGGCTTGTTCCAATTCTTCCAGCGTGGCAAGCCCAGCAACGGAAAAGGTGATGTCCTTCTTGCGAAGTTTGGGGAGATGCCTCTCTTTGAAGCCATCCCAGAAAAATGACTTACCTGAGCCCCACGACCCACGGAGCAAAATCGCGGAACTGGGCGCCGCAGATCTCAGGTATTGCGTCAGCTTTTGCTTCGCGCCTTTGTTGACCATGTTGTTCGCTCCCCTTGCACTTACTTCCATTTTTCGCAATTCGAGGTAAGGCTTCTTCCTGGCCGGGGTGAAAAGCGACACGTATTCAGGCGGCCGCTTTCTGAGTGCTGATCGTGGTGATCCGATCTGGAGAACTTTTTGGCGATCTTGGCGATGGACATACCATCAAGCATGCGGCGCAGCAGTTCCACCCGCCCCCGCCCTGCCCCTAGATCTTTCTCGTGCGTTTGGCCCCTCCGGACCTTCCCTCGAATACCTTTAGGCGCCTTTCCAGCTCCAATCCAAAGCTACCCAGGTCAGACCCGCATCCGGCCAGCCAGGTTCGGAGTTGCAAGGTATCCAGTCTCAGAACACCTCTCTCCACCGCTGATACGTAGGGCTGAGACAAACCCACTTTTTGGGCCAACTTGACCTGGGTCAGATCCGCCTCTTGCCGGGTTTCCACCAGCAATTGCAGGAAAACGGGGTATTCCTTGGAGTGAATGGTCTTCCCTTTAGGCATGTCGCGCGCTCCAGTGATGAAGCGACGCTAAACAACAAGATGGCTTACTCCATCTTTATATACTCTATCTTGTTATATTTGACTCACATCCCGAAGGAATAGGGCTGCCATGAACCCGACCATACGTACGGATTCCACCCCTGCCCGCAAGTCGGAGCGATTTAAGCCTTTCTCAGTGAGAGAGTCCTCCGCGCCGTACAACACGCAACCCCAGAGGTCGGCGCGCATCCTGGTGGTAGCGAATGAACCTGAAACGCGTAGCGCGTTGATCCGCGAACTCAAGGCGCTTCGCCTGGACCCGCTCCCCGTGGCTGACAGCCTGGCGGCCTTGAATGCCATCGATTTGCAGGTGCCCGACATGATCTTGATGGCCCTGGAGGGGCCAGACGCAGCCGTCTACCAAGCCGTGTTGCGCTTGGGCGTAGCCAACCTTGCAAGGCACGCCCATATTCCCCTTGTCGCCATCGTTGGGCAGGGGGGCGAGAGCTGGCGTCGCGCCTTGGATAGCCGCCTGGATGGTGTCCTGCACACTCCCCTGCGCCCCGAGGAGCTGTATGCCACCCTCGCGCGCTGGCTCGACCTGCCGCCTCCCACCGGTAAAGCGCCGGATGAACCCCTGCCCTCCCGATGGCGCCGAGCCTGTATCGACATGGACGTCCAGGAGTATGAGCGAGCCCTGGCAAGGCAAGACACCGCCAACATGGTGCACTTTGCACATCGCGCGAAGGGCGCGGCGCTGGTGCTGCATGCGGATCGGGCGGCCGAGCTGGCGGATCGGCTGGAACTCGCTGCAAGAGGCTATGCACCGCTACAGCCAGGTGAAATACAGCGCACGCTCGCCGCGTTGAAAGCAGCTATCGCCCATCACTTTGACTAAGCCAACGAGGTGGGCAGCGTGAAAGGAAAAAGAAAGGCCAGGCTAATCTGAAAAGGAAGTAGGACATGTCCGATGCCCTGTCGCCACGCTTGCGCGTGATGTTGCTCGAAGACCACGTGCTGGTACGCCATGCCATGGAGCTGCTGCTCAAGCATGAGTACGGCTTGGACATCGCAGGCAGCTTTTGCACGCCTCGGCAACTCTTCGAAGCGTTAAAGGACGACAAACCCGACGTGATCGTTACGGACTATGCCCTGGGTGCAACGGATACCGATGGTGCCAAGCTCCTACGCTCCTTACACCTGCAACATCCGCGTGTACGGGTCTTGGTGGTGTCGTCCCACTGCAACGCCCCTACGATAGCTCTGGCGATGAGGGCCGGCGCCCACGGCTTTATTGGCAAGACGCAGCACGATTCCGAACTGTATTCGGCCATCCGAGCGGTTGCGGCGGGCCGAACCTATATCAGCCAGCACCTGGCCGATGTCATTGATCCGATCCACCCTGCCAAACGAAGTGACGAGCGCGTCACGGACCTCGACGACGAGTTGTTGAAATCCTTCAAACTTTCCGCACGAGAGCACGAGGTGCTGCGCTGCATGCTCGATGGCATGTCCATCACGGCCATTGCCAGAAAGTTCTCCCGGTCGGTCACCACGATCAGCGCGCAGAAACATTCAGCCTTCCGCAAGCTGGGCTTACGTACCAACCATGAGTTGTTCAGGGTGCGATATCAGTGGGGGTGAGCCGGGTCGGCGGCAAATAGCTTTTTCGCTCGTCAATCCAGCGAAAGCCCAAATCCAGTGCCCCTGCTCTTCAAGAACTTAAGGCCGCTGGATCCTGGCTCCCGTCGGGACCTTGAGCTTAATAAGGACAAGTTGAGATTGCCTTGAGATACCCACGCGCTCCGAAGCGCTGTTCGCAACGTTCACCGCAAGAAACGGATGTCGCCCAGGTAAACGATCTGCGACTCTCGTCTGTCCCTCAAGGTCACTCGAACGAAAGGCTTAAACACATGGGACAGCTGTCAAAGAAAGTTGCCATCGTCACCGGCGCAAGCTCGGGGATCGGATACGAAGCGGCCAAGCTATTCGCTAAAGAAGGTGCCAAAGTCGTCGTGGCTGCGCGTCGTCAACGTGAACTCGATGCGCTCGTTGCCGAGATTGAGCGTGAGGGCGGCGAAGCGGTGGCGATCGCCGGCGACGTAAGAGATGAGCTGCTGGCCCGTGCTTTAGTGGAGGCTGCGGTCAGCCATTTTGGCGGCCTGGATATCGCTTTCAACAATGTCGGTTCGACAGGCGACGCCATGCCGGTGCCTGACATTTCAGTGAGTGCCTGGCGCGAAATACTCGACATCAACCTGACTAGTGCGTTTCTCGGTGCAAAGCATCAAATTCCAGCTATGACAGAGCGTGGTGGCGGCTCCATCATTTTTACGTCCACTTTTGTGGGCCACACCGTCGGATTTCCTGGCATGGGCGCGTATGCGGCGAGCAAAGCCGGCTTGATCGGCCTCACCCAAGTGATCGCCGCGGAATTCGGCGCCAAGGGCATCCGCGCCAACGCCCTCCTGCCCGGTGGCACTGACACGCCCATGGGCCGCGCCACCGTCAATACACCCGAGGCTCGCACCTTCGTCGAAGGCTTGCACGCACTGAAGCGTCTTGCGCAACCCGAAGAGATCGCACGATCGGCTCTCTACCTTGCTTCCGACGCCTCGAGTTTCACGACGGGGTCGGCGCTCATGGTGGATGGCGGCGTGTCTATCACTCGGACCTGAACTGCTTGGCCTCTACCTGAAACGCTAAATTCCCGGAATTAACGGCTGGTTCTTGCTGGAACCGAAGCGAAGCGGCACCTGAGGGATAACATTCAAGTTGCCGCACTGTGATTTCGGTCTCTGCCGGCGAGAACGCTCGCGGTAAAACATGACGCAGGCACTAGGAAAACTCGACGCCGTACGTGGCCGGCGTCGAGCGTAACTAGCTGTGATTTCGCCTTCGAACAAATGGGACGTGGGCAGTTAAAAATGCTCAACTACCTACGTCCCGTTTTCCGCGCGATGGTCTTGTCCGTACTGATCAGTAGTGCGCTCGAACTTGGGTCCAATAACTGGGCCAGGTTCACTTCCTACGCAACTGAGCGTTCAAGTCGATGGCTGGCATCACTGAATGAGCGCACAGCACGCGTGGTGCGCTGCATGATCATCGAGCACGCTGATCGGTTCGTTTTCGCCCAGAAGAAACACTCAAGGCCCGCCCAGAAAGCTTCAAGTGTAAAAGCTACGACTTGATCTGACTTTATTTTTTATCTAAAGCATTTATGGAATTCTTATGCCCAAGAATTATTGCCAACTCCATGGGAGTAATTCCATCATCATTTTTTGCATTAACATTAGCTCCGTTATTTATAAGCCACAAAATCGCCTCAAATTTATCCTGTTCAACCGCATCATGAATGGGCAAATACCCGTGTTCGCCGACAGCATTGATGTCAGCACCGTTATTTAACAGAAGACCCATCTCATCTATAGATCCACGTGTTGCAGCTATATTTATCGGGTAGTCATTAAAGAGGCTCTTTTTATTTACATCATTCAACACAAGCCCGCTGTACTCAGGGAGAGTCTGGTATTCCGCAAGAAGTTCATCAATATTCATATATCACCCGTTTCCACTACAGTCCGATGTCTTGCATTTGCAATTCTTGCAATTCTCCGCAATCCACTGCTCAAGCCTTGCAATAGCCTGTCGTGTATTTGCTATTTCAATCATGTGCCCAGATTCTTGATCGTCAAACCACTTTTGAGAGAATGCCTCCCTCAAAGAGAGACACCGCTGCAGGCGCGCAAGATTAGCCTCCGCATCCTTACATTTGTCACCCGTTGGCGGTATGGGTGACTTGCACACAGCACTGTATTCCTTGCGCTCGCGTGACCTTTCGGCTATTTGATCCGATGTTAAACCCGAATCAGCCTGGTTTGCCATTAACCCTAGGGGGTCGACATCACCCAACGGACTCCCGGCAACATATGCAAAGGTGCTCCCTTGACCACCAAACATGCCAAACGGATCACTCTGAATATACCTGCCTGTATTCGCATCGTAATCACGATTTACATTGTAGTTAAGCCCAGTTTCCTGATCGAAGTACTGTCCCGGAAACCTTAGGTTATACGTGTAACCATTTCCAGTTGGCTGCTGCTCACCCCACGCGTTCCCTTGGTATGCCCACACCCATACCGTGGTGCCGTTGCTATCGGCAATTGCTCGCGGCGTACTGAGTTGGTCTGCTGTAACATAGGCAATGGACGTTAATGTGCCTTGCGTATCGAGGTTCGCTATCGGGATGTTGTTGAGATAGGCGTATTCCCGATTGGTTGCACCGTATTCGCTCAACAGCTGGCTGTCTTCGTCATAGTTATAACGCTCTGTCGAACCGTTAGACGTCTTGGCGACGCGTTCGTCATTAGCGTTGTTACTGTATGTAGCAATCGTTCCCCGATTGAGCTGCGCCACCGCCATACGATTACGCGCGTTATAACCAAATCCATACGTGCTACCGGCTTGGTTGATGGCCGTCGTGTTGCCATTGGCATCCACCGATCGCGCTGCGTTACCCGTCGCAATCAGCTGATGGGTATTGGGGCTATAGCTGTACGTGCCCGTGGCGAGGCCATTACCCGTCTTGCTCAGTCGGTCTCCGGTCTGGTTGTACGTGACGCTTTCCAGCGCGCTGCCGTTGGCTTCCGTGATGACCGTCAAGCGATACAGAGGGTCGTAGCTGTACGTCTCCGTTGCTGGGTTCGCACCCGGGCTATTACCAGTCGCCGTGATATCGCCCATCGCATCCCTGGCCACATGTAACGTGAAGGCCGGGCTGACCAGGTCGATCATGCGGTAATTGGCGTCGTACGTGCGCGTGATCGCCTGCCCGTTGCCCAGCGTGTAGCCGCTGACCGGCCCGAACGGCAGATAGGTCGCATTGCTGACCAGGGTGGTCGTGCCGCTTGGGGTCGTGGCGGTGACGCCACTGACGTGGCCGTCAGTGTCGTAGCCGTAGGTCACCTGGTTGCCACTGGGGTGCACGATGCTGAGGATCTTGCCGCCGAGGCTGCGGGTGTAGCTCGTCACATCCGTGTGGCCACTGACCGTCTGACTCTTCTGGATCACCAAGCCCTGGGCGTTGTAGCAGAACACCGTGGTGACGGCGTTTTCGACGATGCGAGTCAGATGACCGATGGGGTACGAACTGGCACAACCAGTGACGGTGTTGGGTTCGTCATAGGTGTAGGTGATGTTCTGGGTGGTGTCAGCGTAGCTGGCGCTCAGGCGACGATCCTGGGCGTCGTAGGTGTAAGAGACGATGTTGCCGTTAGCGTCGAGGGCGGTTAGTACGTTGCCGGCGGCGTCATAGGTCTTGGCCGCGACGCCCATATCGGGGCTGATTAGCTTGGTTTCATCCGACAAGCCGTCGTACTGGTAAGTCGTGTTAAGACCGCTGGGATCGGTGATCTGGGTCAGTCGATCCAGGGCGTCGTAGGCATAGGTGGTCTTGGTGTTGGCGGTCTGTGCGGCCACCGGTGCGGCAACGATGGCCATCGCCACGCCAAGCATGAGGCTGGCCAGTGGCTTCCTTGCCCTCATTACGCGCGCGCCTATGTCCGTAAGCTGTCCTAGTTTCGTGCTCGTGGTCGCATTCACACCGGCCGAGCCGTTCACTGCTTGTCCTTGCTTCATGACTGGCTCCCTGTCAGTTCGTGCCGTTGTAGTTGTCGAGGGTCTGCACCAGGCGATTCAAGGCGTCGTAGCCTTGCTGGCGCTGGATACCAAGACCATCGGCGCTTTGCACCAGGTTGCCGTTGGCGTCGTAGCTGTTGCTGGCGCTGGCATCGAACACGGTGTGACTGAGACCGTCCATCACCTTGGTGAGCTGGCCCAGGGGGTTAAAGGTCCGGCTCAGGCTCTTGTGCAAGGTACCGGTCGAGTCATAGACCTGCTCGGCGGTTTTGTTGCCGGCGTTATCCAGAGCGTATTGGAGATAGTTGCCTTGGGCGTCAGTGATCTTCACCAGGCGGTGCGCAGCGTCGTAGCCGTAGGTGGTGGTGACGCTGTCCGGATCGGTGACGGTTTGCACGGCACCGTAAGCGGTGTAGGTGAACTTCGCGGTAGCACCACCGACGTTGCGCGACGCTACCCAGCCGCGCGGGGTGTAGGTCGTATCCGTGTTGAGGCCGTTGGCATCGGTCAGGCGGGTGACGCGGCCATCGGCATCGTAGGAAGCGATGGTGGTGACGTGGCCAGCGGGGTCGGTGATGGTGTGCAGGTCACCGGCCTGGTAGCAGGCGGCACCGGGGGTGCCGCAACTGGTCGCGCTGCTGGTCAAGTAATAGCTGTAGGTGGTGGTCTGGGTCGTGTCGGTGCGCGGACCGGTGGCGGTGAGCATCAAGCCCACGATCGGGCATTGCGTCGTATCGACCGCGGCGCAGTAGGTATAGGTCCAGCGGCGCACGCCGGCGGGGACGGTGCCGGTGTTGCTGCAGGTGTAACCCGTGGCCGCGCTGTTGCTGGGATCGATCTCGCAGCGGGCCAGTGTTTGGCCACCGCTGTTGTAGACCCACTGGCTGTTGCTCACCGTGTTGCCGTTGGCATCCAGGACCGTGCGCGTCAGCGGCACACGCAAGGTGGTGTTCCAGGTGGTGTTGGTGGTGCGTTGACTGGTCGTACCCGATGCGTCGATTTGCTGATTGAGCAAGCCATGGACGTCATAGGTGGTCTTGGTAACGTTGCCGTTGAAGTCGGTGGCAACCGCCGGGTACCCATTGGCGTCCAGCGTCTGCGATTGGTATTGCTGATCGCATTGCGCACCGCAATGGGCACTCATATTGCTGATGATGGCTGTGCCTTGCGGCGCAATGAATGTCGCCGTGGCTTGCTGGCCGAGCGGATAGGTGACGGTGGAGGCTGTGCCGCTGCTGGCGTAGCTGATCGTAAGCAGACCGGCACCGTTGCCTTCTTGGGTGGAAATCGCCCGGCCATCGGCCTGGTAGCCGAAAGTGTTATAGCGGGTACTGCCCTCATCGATGGTGCCGGTGAGTTTGCCTTGGTTGCTACCCGCCGCGCTATACGCGGACTCGTCGTAGAGGTACTGGCGCTGCTTGCCATCCGGAAAGGTGACGCTGGTCAAGTTATTGGACGCGTCATAGCCATAGCCCAACACACCGCCATCGGGCTCGGTCACGGATACCAGGTTCAACTGGCTGTCGTAACCGAAGGTCAAGCTCCGACCTTTGGCGTCGGTGACCTTCCACAGCAAACCGCCCGGCAGGGCTGTACCTGTCGATGATTGTTGCGTGGTGCCATCGGTGTACGTCAGCGTAAGGAGGGTGTGCGTACCATCGCTGACCGAAAGCAATGAACCCATCGGCGAATAGGTTTCGTACTGTCGCGTGGCTGAGATAAACAAGGTCCAGGACAGCACGTAGCCGCTGCTGTCGTCCGTCTCCGTCAAAACGTTGCTGACATCCGCATCGCCCTGCCAAACCCCATTGACCTTGTTGAATGTCAACTCCTGACCGTTCTGGCGTTGCACCGTCACCTTGGTCGGCGAGCTTGGACGACCGCTGAGGGCATCGATTCCTGACGAGTTAAACGAAAGACTCCTGTCATAGTTCGTCAGCCACTGCACCCCACTATGGCCGCCGCGTACGTTAGGGTCGCTGTTGTAATAACGACTCAGTGCAAGGTCGCCCTGCGTGAAATCGTCTTGCTCTGCATAGGTGTTTCCGATTACCAGATTAACCGGGTCACCATCCATGGGCTTATTGGCGCCTTGCGTGCAACTACAGCCCAAATTTTTAGGCGGATTGTATTTGCCACATGACGCTGGTGGATTGGCCACTGAACAGGGAAGCAAGTATGAAACATCAAACGCCCGCATCGATACGTAACTGGTTTGCGAATAGGGCGGATTACCGGGCGCCACGATGACAACCGTGGGGCTTACATCCACAAGATTGGGATTTTCTAAGGGATCGATTCTTTCCTCACAATACGTCCTGATGACATAGTCCGGTGGCTGAAAGGGGCCGCTTTTTCCAGTGAAATATTCGATAGCCGATGGCATATTTGCCTCGCAGGCATGCAACGCCACCGCGCGGCTAGGGTAGTTGGTAAATGGGTACGGTGGTGTAATCGTTTGAGCTTGCACCGACGCGCAGGAAACAGCGCACAACACGATGCACAGCTTCAGCATAAAAGCACTGATACGACTCATGCCCCTTCCCCATTGATAGCATTTTTCATCGCATGTATTCCTTCCATTTCATAGGCACTAGCAGGCACGGGACGCTCAAGCCACCAGCGCCATGCGCCCGATTGCTTACGGCGTCGCAGCCATGGTTCACGACAGGGTCGAAAAGTATGATTGAGGCCGCCTATCACCCTGGCGAGCGGGCTCAGCGCGGTAAGGCTGCGGATCCGATTCTTATGCAGCGTGCCGTCTGAGTCGTCAATCTGCGCAGTAGCGCTGTTGTCTACGGCATTCGCGGCGCCATGGCGGCGGGTGCGTTGAGAGAGGCAGTCATCCATGCAATTCCCCTGATCTTCCCTGTGAGGTATTAACCCAGAACGATGCGAGCGCCGCAAGTACCTGATGCGTTGTGTCGTAGTAGACGGACTGCAAGTAAGTGCAAGATTCCGCAAAAGCAGCACTCTACCCCTCAAGCAGACCGGTCTGTAAATCGCCGAAGTCCCTACCTGCGAGATGGCCAATCAAATTGCGATGAGGGCCGGTGCTCACGGCTTTATTGGCAAGACGCAGCACGAGTCCGAACGGCATGTGGCCATCCGAGCGGTGGCGGCGGGCCGAACCTATTTCAGCCAGCACCTGGCCAATGCCATCGATCCGATCCACCCTGCCAAACCCAGTGATGAGCCCGTCGCGGACCGTGGCGATGAGTTACTGGACACCTTCAAGCTTTCCGCACGAGAACATGAGGTGCTGCGCTGCCTGCTCAACGGCATGTCCATCACGGCCATTGCCAAGACGTTTTCCCGGTCTGTCACCACAATCAGCGCGCAGAAGCATTCGGCCTTCCGCAAGCTGGGCTTACGTACCAACCATGAGTTGTTCAGGGTGTGGTGTCCGCGAGGATGAGCCGAGTCGGCGGCTTTGCCTTTCCAACGCACTCGCTTGAAGCAGCGAACCGGCCCAAGGTGCCCTCATGATTCCCAATTAATTGTTTTAATGGGAAATACACGGACTTTGTCGCCCACCAGCAAGCAAAGTGCGCACATCGGTCTCAAATTGCGCAGACTTTGGATTCCAAGGGCACACACACTTTGCTGGCATGCCCAGGGTGTGGGCATGCCGAAACCCAGCCAAACCGGCTCTGCGAAGCAGCTGGATCATTACTAGCGCACGAACTGGATATACCAACGCCAGAATTCGTAGCTATCGTTAGGGTGCCGACTGCGCAGCTGTCGCAGCATTTGAGCCTACCAGCCAACATACTTAATGGACCGAAGCAACCCGCTTGGTGCTGCGAAGTTGTAAGGGGCAAAGCCAATCGAAATAAACCTCCCCGCCCCGGGGAGCAAGGTACTTGGCAGCGTTACGAGCAGGAGGCTACGCAGCAAGCGACGGTGAATGGAATGGAACCTCAAATAGATTCAACCACGTTTCACAGGGAGAACAAGCAGTGATCAGCAACATGATGAAGATATCGTTAGGCTTGGCCATCAGTGCTATGAGTGCACTTGCAGCACCCGCACAGGCCGCATCGCTGGACCCCACGTTCGGTTCAGCAGGCATCACCTCCACCGCATTCGGCTACTACGGTGCCGCCGCCCGGGTTGTCATCCAACCAGACGGACGGATTGTCACCGCCGGCCAGGACGCCCTCGGTGACTTTGTATTGGCGCGTTATACGACGAGTGGTGCGCTGGATACGAGCTTCAATGGCACCGGCAAGGTCACCACCACGCCGTCCAGCAGTTGCTCGAACTCGGGACAGGCGCGCGCGCTTGCCCTGCAGGCGGATGGCAAGATCGTCGTTGCAGGCACTTCGTGCCCGAACTTCAACTCCATCCGCAACTTCACCATTTATCGCTACAACCCGGATGGTTCGCTGGACGCCACCTTTGGCAGCTCGGGTAAGGCAACCGTCAATTTCTCCGCGGGGGCTTCGGAAGCGTGCGCCGTTGCGGTACAGGGCGGCTTGATCTGGGTTGCGGGCTATGCCGGTTCCGACATTGCGCTGGCGCGCCTTACCAGCAGCGGGACGTTGGATTACAGCTTCGGCAACGGTTCCGGTACCGTCACCTCGGCAGTTGGCACCAGCTCCGCCTTCGCCAACAGCCTGGTCATCCAGGCGGATGGTAAACCCGTGCTTGCCGGCTACGCGTCGAACGGCGGCACCGTATTCGCGTTGGCGCGCTACACCACCACTGGCGCGCTGGACACCACTTTCGGGGCCGGCGGTGAAGTGCTGACCCATGTGGGCGGCACTTTCCCGGGCAACTCCGCCATCGCCACTTCGCTGGCGATTCAAAGCGACGGTAAAATCGTCGCCGGCGGCTATGCGAACAGCCCGACCACTAGCTACTACCGATTTGCTGCCGTTCGTTACACTAGCACCGGCGCGCTGGACAGCAGCTTTGGATCCGGCACCGGCTGGGTCCTTACCACCATCGGTAGCGGCGATGCGATTGGCAGGGATGTTGCCATCGATGCCGCCGGAGGAATCATTGTCGGCGGCTACTCCAGTGCGGGCAGCTACCGCCAGCTGACCTTGAATCGCTACGACTCGTTCGGCAACCAGGACTACAGCTTCGGACCTGTTGCAACCACCGTCGGCAGCTCGAATGCCGCTGTTCAAGGGCTCGCCCTACAAGGCGACGGCAAAATCGTCGTCGCGGGCTATGGCAACTCGCCATATACCTTTGTTGTTGCGCGCTATCAGCAATAAGCTTCCGCTCGAAATCGCAAGCCTCAACGGTAGCATCGGGAAAGCCCCTCCCCTCTCGCCCACGGCGGGAGGGGAGGGGGTGAGGGTTCCTCGCTCTTTTTCATCGGCCAGCTCAATCCTGCTGAAACGGGGCGTGCCGAAACGGGCTCACCATTTCGCCAAAAGTGACCCTGCCCCCGATTTCCCGAACGTTGTTCAAAGCTTCAATCCTCCGAATGACGGTTCAAATAACCGGCCCAGCTACCGTTTTCAAACGACGGCGATCCATCTGACCAGCCCGAGGCTTGCCAGAAGATGTCGAGTTGCTCATGAAGCAAACTTGCCATGGGATTCGATAGATCAACAAGCCTTGCTGCCGGTGGCACGACGTAAGGCTCGCTAATACGCTTCTTAATTGCGCTGTGCCCTCGCATAAGTCGAACATCTTCTACACCATCGAGTGTCACTGAGACCAATGCTGCGCCACCCAACCCCAATTCGACGGCGCAAGTTGCCAAGTTTTCTAGCATCCCTACAACTGTTGACTCAAGGCTGAGACCATCGACCAAGATGTCCCGATCATCGTCAATGCGCTGCCCAATATTGATTTGAAATTCAAAGTATCCAGGACGAGCGATTCGCACGAGCCAGCTAGTCTCTGGATTCTGTGCTGGCCGCCGCTGGTGCGGCCGGGCGCATCTCCACCATTGCTTTGCATCGCAGTCGCCTTCGACGGGCGCATCAAAGTGGGAAGAAAAACGGTCCAGCACATCACTGACCAGCTGCGGACTAAGTCGCTGATTCAACGTCGCGGCAAAAGGCACCAGGCGCAAGATCAGTCGTGGTCGAGTGACAATTTTTGGAACCCCTCCACGACCTGCGTCGAACGAGAGTTCATTTATCGCGGCCTCGGCGGCAGCCTGACGAATGCGAAATTCTTCGCCAGATTTATCGCCCATTTCGGTTCGTGCTGTCTCATCGTCAAAGACAGCTTTTAAGGCCGTGATCAACTGCCTCGTAAGCGCGTCTTTGGCCTCTTCACGAGTTTCGCGATTTGCACCATCTGCGCAGGAGAAGAGCATTGGACGACGGGTGTGGCGGATGTCGAACGGCAATTCGTGCTGGCCTGGATCGCCCATGCAAGTGTTCATAACGGCCAGCACGCGACGCCACCCTAAACTCTTCAGCGCATAACCATGTTCAATACAAACATTCGGGTTTGGTGTCCGACTTCCATCAATCCGGTGAGCCACATAGGAGAAATCAGCGACGAAGACCGCTGCTTCGTCAATTTTTCGAAAGATCGTCTCCATAATTGGCGGTGATCCGGGAACACCACGCGTATCCCGATCCACGGTTATGTCGCGATCAGCAAGATCAATGGATGCATCCGCCTTGATAGCTTTTATCGCTTGCTCGATACATGCCTGAATGAAGCTTCGTCCGATGGCATTCGGGGTATCACTTTGCCACGAAAAGAAGATGCGATACGCCATTGCAATAGCTCACGGAGGACAGGGAAGCCGACCCACATCGGTCGACCAACAAAATGGTGAATAAATGCACGCGCGACAACAAAGATGGGCATCTAATACGTCGACTTTACATCGACCTATTCGAAGTCGCCTGAAAACTTCGTGTGCGCAGTGAATGTCCTCACCACTTACCGTATAAGATGATTCGTTTTTTTCAGCGAGCGCAACTTCCGCCGCGACCCCGTTCTCCTTGGCATGCGGCCAATCATGAAATTTGCACACTGAGCCTAGAGGTGTCGCCGTTTTATAAAACCAATGCTCGCCAGTTACGACTAGGTATTCGGGGTACCTTTCGCCTACGTGAATCACGAATCTCGGCGCCTGTTTTTCAACTTGCTGACCCGCAGCGGCAACTGCTGCAATGGTTGTTGGCTGAGCCACTTCGTCGCGCCATGAGTCAGAACAGAAGCCGGGAAATTCCAGCAATGGACGTGCCACGAGGTCTAAGCGCCCCAACATTTGAAGCAATTGCCTTTCGAAATCGGACCCTCGCGTGACTAACTCCTGGATGACATCCGGGAGCTTCGTTGGATCTAGAGGGTCTTCGAGCAATCCTCCGCCAAAGTCAACGATCGCGAAGGGCCGGTCTACGGAGATTACGACTAAAGCAGGAAGAAGCGTGCGCGTCGGGTAGTGTCGACGCCGCGGCCCGCTTTCGCGCGTCGCGACTAGTACACCCCGAAAATAACCAGCTATGGTATGCGGCGCAAGAAATTCAGCTGCGTCACCACGAGTAAAAAGCAGCGGGAGCGTATCAACTAGCCGCGGCCGATGCAGCAACTGAAACAGCGTTGCACTTCTGTCAAATATGTCCGTGAAGCTAACAAAGCAATGAATGAATCCACTAGGCGGCGGGCCGTCATCAAGAAATACCATTACGGGCTCCTCAAATACCACCACCCATTGGCCAGCCGTTGATACAACCCGACGAAGCGTGGAGCGGCCAAGTTCACTGAGTGAACTCACATAGTCTCGTAAATCGCTTAGCCATGTTATCCACTCCGCCAAGATCGAGTGCTCTTTCCTACCCGACTTTAGGTCAGCAATGGCGCCGCTGATCAAGTCCGTCATAGAACGAGCATCCAGCGATGCGCCGTGAGGTTTTCGCGGAGCGCCCTTGTCGTAGGCTTTTGCTTCTACAAGAACCACCGGCGTTCGTGTGAGTGACGAGATTCCGAGGTAGTCAAAATAAAGCCGCTCCCCTTCTTGATCCCAGCTTCTCACCTCTTCCCCGACTTGGTTCGGATCGTCTGGATTCCAATCCAGCGCCCGTAACATTCGATCAACCAGGAAGCGCCTCGTCGGTCTCTCCAGCAGCTCGTCGTCGTCTGCACCAGGCGGAGCATTGCCGCTATCGACATCCCGGGCATACTGGCTACGGATATTTTGTTCCTCAGCCTGAAAGAACTCGAAGGCGCTTAAGAGCGCCCTGCGAAATGCAGCGATCGCCGCTTCTTCACTCAACGAAGCAGGTCCGGCAGCTCATATAACAATTTCAAAGCGTCCGGCCATCCTTCGGAGGAGAAACTTTCGAGGACGGCAATGAGCTGTGCGCGCCTGGAAGGATCTTCAAAAATTTCACGATGGTCAGCGAGATAGACTCGAATTAGTGAGACCAAAACCTGAGCACCAAGACCCTCTGACTGATAGTTCTCGGAGAGAGCTGGCCCAGTGAGGATGGATGCAACACGATCGAAAACGTCACCGGGCGATGCATCAACCAAAAAGGCGTAAAGCTCGATAAGATGATGAATAGTTTGAGCTGCCCCATGTTGTCCTATGACATCGAGTTCCGTGCGATAGTCGACCAGGAAAGAACGCATCTCTGAGTGAGAAGTGACGCCAGGACCTTCCTTTGCAGATTCGCGGAACGCTCCCGATCCGAAGTAAAGCTCATCGCATGCATGTCCGATTAAGCGCTCACCGGCAATGTATAGTGCCTCCGCCGAAGATTTCTCCAAATCCGGTGCATCGCTAGAACGCAAAATTGGTTCCGCTCTTTGCTTTGCATCAGCCGCCGCGGCCAAGATCCTTTCGAGGGCACACTTCGCACGCTCCCGCACTGCGACGAATTCAGATTTATCTGAAGCTTTGTATCCGAGAAAAAAAGCACCTCGAAGACTTGAAAGCATGGACCAAAGAAATGAGTCATACCCAACGACATCAGCGCACCACATGTTGAATCGGGCCCATGCTTGAGCGCTGTCCAAGCTCACGCACAGCCATCCAATGAGATTGCCGACAGCCTCGTAGAAGTCGTGGGGGGTGGAACGCGTGCTACCGGGTATAACGGGAAAACGGTCGAGGATTTCCGATAGCAGCTGTCCAGTACGAACAGGCTCTGCGCTAGCGATTCTTTGCAGCGGCCCTCCTACAAAGAAGGCAAGGACACCCAGGCTGGGTTCGTTTTTCGCTATGTAGTCAGCGAGTCCCCACATTCGTTCACGGGAGACATCCCAAAGAGCATTTACCGATTGGGCGACTTGAAGCCGCACGGTTCGAACGCGATCCCTGACAAATAAGTCGAGCTCATCCAAGATTGCAGGATGGGTACCTGTAAAACGCCTGGCAAGTCCTATAGCTGTAGACGCGGCATAGACACGTACGTCCCAGTTTCCCCATGCCATTAAAGCACTCTCATCGTCGTTGAGAGCACTCTCATCCCCTTGTTGACGGGGTTCTGGATAAGGGCTTTGGCGAAGACGGACGTTTAAGGCGAGCAACTGCGGCAGCCCGGGATGACCATCGGATTCCGGGGCGTATGCCTCGCTGTTCACAATCTGCTCGAGGGCGTTACTGACCGCCCCCCAACTTGAATGCAATATTTCAGCGTGTGGCGCGGGATCGAGATACTCGTCGATGGCATTGATGACTTGAGAAATTTTGCGCCAAAGGCCAGGGATGTCTACTTGTTCAGATTCGCTTCTTCCTGGTTTAACGGCGTCTTCGAGCGCCTTGGAAACGAAGCGCAGCGACCGATCTGGCTCGTTTTGAAGATCGACGCCTCCTCGGGTAAGAAGGACATCCCCAATTTCCACATCCCCACCAAATTTAGCTTCGATCGATATGAAAGGCGGATTTCCTTGTAGTCGGTTCTTCGAGGCCAATGTCGCCCGATATAACTTCATTTCATCCGTGGCTAGCGCGTCTTCCGGAAGTACGGAAAGCCAGCGCGCCAAAAGACCGCGCCACCAGTTCCCGGCGCGCGTGTCGTTTAGAAGCTGTGGACTGAGTGCTGACGCTTCAAATGCCACTCGCTCACGAGCAGACCGCGTTGGATAAACTCTTTGGAGATAAATTATGGCATCCCTAGCGAATCCCCCGACGCTGACGAATGCCGGTGTTGACGCAATAGGCCAAAGCAGATCATCGGCTGCACCCAATTTTTCTGATGCAATTCGCAGAAGTCGTGCCCAGACCGATGAAGCCGTCTCAGTCGCCAAAGCGATGTTCACTGCAAGCTTGAACTTAACTGAATCCGCAGCCACCAAAAACTGAGTGAATGCATTTAGGACGTTGTATTCTGTATTCGATGTTGCCCGCGAATCTTGCCTCCAGTCCTGCAATGATTCGAATTCGTCGAGAATATTGATGAACCTTCCATCGACTTCGATCGCTTGGATTTCTACCCTTGCCGCGCGTCGCCCGCTCGTGGCTGCCCCATTGACGGCCCCAATTACCGCAGCAATGGCGTCAGCGGGTGCCACATCGAGAAAGAATGGAATTGCTTGACTTAAATGCCAATAGGCGTGCTCATACTCTTGCTTCATATCGATGGACAAGGGGAGTATCCGACTTAGTTGTCCACCTAACCAGGTCTTGCCAGCTTTGGGCGCCGGCCTAGCATATAAAGTCCGATAGATCGTCGCTGCGAATGGAGCATCGTATTCAATCAAGTTTCGGACGCTTTCCGCTAGCCATGGCACTTCCGTATGGGCGTGCTCCGAAAAATGTGGTTCTTCAAAAATCTTACTGAGCAACGTCCGCGAGGCATCAGCATCGGAGCTATAGCTTCTTGCTACGCAGCGAATGGCGGTCGCCGTAATCGAAGATACATACGGGGACATCGACAATGCCGTACGAAGCAAGGACCTCGACGCCGCACCAAAAACTGCTGTGAAATTCGCGTCTTTGAAGTCGGCGCGCTCAAAGAGCGACCAAAGCAAAAAGCGCGCACCGTCGACAAAGCATCGATCCCCTAGCTCCGAAGCTGCACGAGCAACCGCGGCCCAAGCTATACCAACCGGGGGCGAGAGCCCCTGAGCGACTGCCATGCCTACGAAGCGAGCCAGCTTCGAAAGTGTAGATCCGGCGATGGGCCGATCCGTAGCGCTCGTTAGATATGCAACTAAGCCCTGAACGTCCTCCTGGCTTTCGACCCGCTCCGCGATGGTTCGCAATGCAACGCTTGCCATAATCGGATCCACATCCGTCGATGACGCGATCTTCGTCGCAAGTTTCCAAGATTGCCATCGATTCACATCATCGTTTTGCCAAATGCGCTCCATCGTAAAGCGAAGCGCAGGGCCCAGAAGCAATCCCGCCCCGGAATCATCAGAGACTTGCGCTTTCAGGCGATCTATATCATTCCATGAGAGATAGAACCGACTCGCCACATGATCGAAAAGTACGTGATGCGCAAACGCAACAAGGTCGCCCGCCTTGACCATGACACCTGCTTGCAAAACGTCATCAAGTGCATCGTGATCAACTTCGACCTGCGGAATACTAAGTCTACGGCTAGCCACCATTGCGCCAATTGCAGCGGATGCAGCTCGCTTTAATGGCTGCGTTCGTAGCCGCTCATCTTCATATCGGTCAATCAATTCAGACTGAGTTGTGACATTGCGGATAGTTGAAGATGCGACACCGGCCTTTATTAGATCTGCAGCCAGCGACAAGTTAAAAATATTCTGTAGCAAGCCGTGCAACGTCGGCGGCGAAGTGGCAATGAGTTCGCCGAGCTTCGGTGCATTCTTGCCGATCTGACCCAGCTCGCCGGGCGACAATGCCTTTACCGAGAAATGTCGAACTCCGCGAAGCCGTAAGTCGGCATAGCTTGGGTCTGGGGAATCGCCGCGCATTACGTCACGAAAGCGACGTCCATTGATGAGGTCGAAGGTGCGGATCGAAGCAACAATCGACCATCTGTCGCCAACCTTTCGCTGTGCCAGTTCAATCAGCAAAGCGAACACAGCTTCTGAAGGGCCTCCTCGAGATGCATCGAGCGCGTCAACGATGAGAATGCCGGGCTCCTCACCTGGCCATGCGGTCAGCACTTCGATTAGATCGTGTTGTAACCCCAGCTCCCCTTTCAATGCTGAGAGCGTCGACACTCCGGCTAGACGGTCAACCGACAGAAATATTAAGGGGCGAGATTGATTCAAACTTTGCTTGGCGAGAGCGACGAGCACTCCCGTCTTGCCCGCTCCCGGCTCACCGATCACGAGGAGACTGCCACCGTCGATTGCAGTTCTCAGAGCTGGCAGACAATCTCGATCCACGGGCGCAGGCGAATCGGCATCTAATATCGTGTGGCGCGCAAGACGTTCGCATTCCTCGGTTGCGTATCTGCGAAGCACGGCGACATCAGTGTCGAATCCAGGCGCATGTGTTTCGGGGTAGCCCGACGACCTTAACGCACGAGCCAGTCCGAAACGATTGGCCGATGCACCACTGCGAATCATTTGCCGAACAAAATTCAACAGCGCCAAAGTCGGTTGTTCCCCGAATTCAGCCCCCCCGTAAAGGCGAGAACCGATGACGCGGGTCATTTCGCGCCAGTCTGTGCTCGTAGCATCGGCACCAAAACGCCTAATTCGAAATAACTTCGCCAGCTCAACTAGCTGATCATCAGTGATCGCCATGCCTGTATTGTGATTCCAGGCTCGACCAGCATGAAGCTTGAAGCATCCAAGCGCAGTTTTCTGTGCATCTGACACGCGTCCTAACACGCTCGCCCACGCCTCTCCATGATCGAATTGCCGACATGCCTCCTCCAAAGCATCGATCGATCGCGGCGCATTGTCCGCAACAGCGAGCACCGCAGCGGTCAGGCTTGGATCCAGTGCCGCGGCTTTCGCCTGCTGCGCAATGGCAAACGTGACAAGTTGCGCAATTGTTTTGCCTAAAGCGGAGTCCGGGCCACTCTCTAACGAGGGACGAGTTTTGCACTGAACATAGATTGCGGCGTCATTCGTGAGCCTTAGAACGACATCATCCAGAGCATCCCCCGTTTCGAATTGTAGCTCGATGGGTTGAAGGTCACTGGTGAGCCCGAATCGCGTGCCGGGACGCATATCGGCGATGAGTTGCGTGGCCAGCCACGTTCCGACCATTGCCTGGAATGACATTCCTGCTTCAGTAGCGCGACCACCCGCTTGGGAACTAGAAGAGCCAACCATCAGAGGATCGCTCTTGGGTAGGCTTCGCATAAAGCACTTACCCCACGTAAACCTCCTAACGCTAGGTGATGAGCGGGATGGCTACGCGCGATGACGCTTGATGCCGGGAATACAAGACCGCCAATTACTGTAGGCATTGCCTTAAGCAGCCCAGCGCTCGCCATAGGTTGACGACATGGTGAGAACGCACGACAGAATGATCGGCTTATCTGCGAGGAATGCACTTCCTTGCCCCTGTTCCTGAGCTCACTGATTGGCGAATCTAACCGAAGAATGCGGTCAGATTCCACCGACTTTGCTTCCAGGCCGCCAGTTAACCTCAAGCAGTGAGTCAGGCTTCGACAGTGTCCGCGTCCTATTTACGCACCACGAATGGTGCGGCGCAACGTGTGCTGCCGGTCCGCTCTGCGCACTGCGCTGCATCACCCCCGGTGAACTAGCTAAAGCTCGCGAAGTAGGGGTTTGCTTGCGAGCTTCGGACCGTGATCTGACATTGGCGTCTAGTTGGCCAGGGACCGCTTCTTGGATGTACCCGATTCCACTTGCCGGCTCCATGCAGATTCTGATGCTTCTGCTATTTCTTTTGGTCCTTCCGTACAAGCCTGAGTGGGCCTAACTTTCCACTCTTCACCCTCCTCTTGACCTCAGTCAGGAGTTCATCAAGGGATGGTTCATCGTAGAGCTCACAAAGCTCTGCGACGACGAAGAAATCTGGTCGCCTCTCGGAAATCTCTAGGTCAGAGACGGCCGTTTGTGCGATGCCCAGCCGCTCAGCCACGTCGGTTTGGGACAAGCCGGCATTAAGCCGCATTTCCCGCAACACCCCACCCAAGGCCGCCTGAAGCGGTCGATGTACTGATGTCTTTTTCATGCCTGGGTCCTTGTGTAAGGCCCAGAAATTTTTTACCCCAAATTTCTTTAAGCAAATTTTACTTATTTATGCAATTTTCGTTTAGACTTGTCCGCACGGTCATCGTGGAATAAGGCGATATGAACTCGGCCACCACCAAAGGCTCTGGCTCGCCTCAGCCAATTTCTGAGCAAGCAGATCGCCAACACTGTTCTCTGGCCTACCCGGCGCCCGTGCTTAAACTCACTTTCCTCGCTTCGGCAGCCAGCGTCCCCGTCCCCGTCCTCACCCTGGATTACTTCCTCGTTGACATGGGCGGCTACTTGGCAACCCTGACCACAACGGCCATGGGGACAGCCACAGCCTGGCTGCGCCTTCGCAGCCTGCATAGCGGCAGCCACGCTGAGATTCGTCCGTGGGTTCTAGGCCCCCAGCAACAGTACCCGACCCGCCGTCCCGCAGCACCCACCGTACACCCCAGCCGCAGTTGGACGCGCCGTACGCAGCGTACGGCGTGACTACCTTGGAGTATTCGTGATGAACGCATCTCCCAATCGCATCTTTTACCCTTCCCGCAAAGCGCAGCTGTTTAAGCCTTTGGCAGTGAGAGAACCACCCGCGTCGTATCACGCGCGATCCCAGGCGCCGGCGCGCATCCTGGTGGTGGCGAATGATCCTGAAACGCGTAGGGTTTTGACCGCCGAACTCAAGGCGCTTAGCCTGGACCCGCTCCCCGTGCCTGACAGCCTGGCGGCCTTGAATGCCATCGATTTGCAGGTGCCCGACGTGATCTTGATGGCCTTGGAGGGGCCGGACGCAGCCGTCTACCAAGCCGTGCTGCGTTTCGCGATGGCTAACCTTGCAAGGCGCACCCGCATTCCGCTCGTTGCCGTCGTTGGGCAAGGCGGCGAAAGCTGGCGTCGCGCCTTGGATGGCTGTCTGGCAGGCGTCCTGCACAACCCCCTAAGCCCCGAGGAGCTGTATGCCACTCTCGCGCGGTGGCTCGACCTGCCGCCTCCCGCCAATCAGGCACTGGATGAACCCCTGCCGCTCGCATGGAGCCGAGCCTGTATCGACCTGGACGTCCAGGAGTATGAGCGAGCCCTGGCAGGGCAGGACACCGCCAACATGGTGCACTTTGCGCATCGCGCGAAGGGCGCGGCGCTGGTGCTGCATGCGGATCGGGCAGCCGAGCTGGCGGATCGGCTGGAACTGGCGGCAAGAGGCTATGCACCGCTACAACCGCATGAAATACAGCGCACGCTCGCCGCGTTGAAAGCGGCTATCGCCCGCCACTTTGGCTAAGCAGAAGGTGCGGGCAACGTGAGAGGAAAACGGAAGGCCAGGCTCATCTGAAAAGGAAGTAGGACATGTCCGATCCCCTGTCGCCGCGCTTGCGCGTGATGTTGCTCGAAGACCACGTGCTGGTACGCCGTGGCATGGAGCTATTGCTCAAGCATGAGTACGGAATGGACATAGCAGGCAGCTTTTGCGCGCCTAGGCAACTCTTCGAGGCGTTAAAAGAAGATCGGCCCGACGTGATCGTTACGGACTACGCCTTGGGTGCAACGGATACCGATGGCGCCAAGCTGCTGCGCTCCTTGCACCTGCATTATCCGCATGTGCGTGTCTTGGTGGTGTCGTCCCACTGCAACGCCCCTACGATAGCTCTGGCGATGAAAGCCGGCGCGCACGGCTTTATTCGCAAGACGCAGCACGAGTCCGAACTGTATGCGGCCATCCGAGCGGTGGCGGCGGGCCGAACCTATATCAGCCAGCAATTGGCCGATGTCGTCGATGCTATCCACCCTGCCAAATCCAGTGACGAGCCCGTCGCGGACCTCGGCGACGAGTTACTGGACTCCTTCAAGCTTTCCGCGCGGGAGCACGAGGTGCTGCGCTGCCTGCTCGATGGCATGTCCGTTACAGCCATTGCCAAGAAGTTTTCCCGGTCCGTCACCACGATCAGCGCGCAGAAGCATTCGGCCTTCCGTAAGCTGGGCTTACGTACTAATCATGAGTTGTTTAGGGTGCGGTATCAGTGGGGGTGAGCCGGCGGCCATCGGATAGCAATGAGTTGAACCGAGGCCATCAGGCCATGATGGCCCGCGTCAGTGGTTTCACTCCGAGGATCTTCATCACCCGCTTCTTGTTGTACCGTCTGCTGATCTGCGATTAGCATTGATTCGTGCCATAAGGCTCAAACCATTGGTACCGGATGATTGCTAACGAAGCACCGATCAAGACGCAGTGCCTTATCCTCGAGCCATTGCTCGTTGCGCATGCATCCGCACTCTATCACGGGCTGTGTTCCCCGGAACTGTATTGCTACACCGATGATGAGGCGCCGCCCAGCTTGGAATGGCTGCACGCGCGTTATGCGAGGCTTGAGCGCCGGACTTCGCCCGACGGACTGACAGGCTGGCTGAACTGGGCGATCTGGTCGATGGAAGGCGCGCGTTATGTCGGTTATGTGCAGGCCACCGTCCCAGCGCCGGGAAGCGAGGCTGAAATCGCATACGTCCTGTTCCTAGCCGACTGGGGCAAAGGTTACGCACGCGAGGCCGTGACTGCGATGGTGGCCGTACTCATCGAGTCACGAGGTGTCTCGAGCTTCGTAGCAAGAACAAGCCCGGGTAATATTCGCTCGAATGCGCTGCTCGAATCGCTTGGATTTTCCCGCGCGGCCCTGCCTGATCCCGGGTCAGGTGATGTCCTTTGGCATCTCGCCAAACGCCGCTAAATGCTGACATCCGCTTAAACAGCCCAGAGGTCCAACAAGCCTAGTCGCCGTCGCCATTCCATGAGCGCGCCATGAAACGCGCCTTGCCACCTGACAACACATACATGGCCCGCTCAAGATGACGCTCCTTGGCGTCGGCGGATTTCACCTGCTCGAAATAGCGCAGGATTTCTTTTTGCAGACTTGGTATCAAAGCATCCCAGGCTTGCCGCGCGACGGGATTATTTTCCAGGGCTGTGCCAAATGCCGGTGGCATGGGGTGAACGGGGCCGCTGCGGTAGTCGTTATCGAACTCCAGCTCCACGTCGACGACCTCGCCCACCTTGCTGCCTGATGCCTTGCGCACCTCGGCATGCAAATACAAATAAAAGGAGCCATCGCCGACCGGCATCATATTGATGCGCCACGGCGCTTCCGGCTCGCCATTCACCCTGATTCGCACCGGCATCGGCTTGCGCCAGCCCGGCTTCAGCTGATGCGCATCCTGGGCGCTGACCAACACATAAGGATTGATGTTATTGATCTCGATCAGGGATCGAAAACGCAGGATGGTCATACCTGCCCCCCAGTGCCGGGATGCGATGCCTGCAGAGGCTTCATAGGCAATTAGCTCCTGAGGTATCCCCACGTTTTTCAATCAACAACCATCGGTGCATCAGGGATGATAGCTTATCGCGGCGATGTCCGACGATTTTGCTCGTCATTCCGGCAAAGAGCGAGGCGCTTTGAAATAGCATCCCTGTGATACCGAATTTGACGGGAGGCAAGCTAAAAACTTGGAGATAACTCTGTGGCAGATCCCCTTTCCAAAAATCCACGGACACTTAGTGTCAGACGGGCTGCCGTCCGGGGCTAGGGTTTACCCTAGTGGGAGGGACTGTATCCTGATGCTCCAATAGTAGCCTCGACCCAAGAATGCGCAGACGGCGTTCGTAATTGCTCGCATCAACGTAGCGCTAGAGGAACTGCCTGGCACCAAATGCCTTGGACGCTTCTGAGATGAATTTGTTGGCGGATAAATCAAGATCCGTCCACATTCGTCGGATCGCGTTATGGCGGAGTTCCGATCGGCGCGTTTGGGTTGAACAGGGGAATTTCGCCGCCATGCGCCGGGCCATTGACTTCTTAATTGACGACGGACTGTCTACTGTAGGAATCCACCGAAAAAAAGCGAAGGCGCCTTAAAGCGCCTCGCGCAACAAAGCAAAATCCTTGTAGAAATCCTTTTTATTGTTCCACCAACGAGCAACGGATCCAAAAATTCCAAAGTCAAGGAGATCGACCCATGAGTCATCGTTTCCAAAAACTCGGACTTGGCGCAGCCATTCTCTTCGGGCTATGTAGCCATGTCAGTGCACAAGGTCGCGTAGCATGCGATGCCAGCGGAGGGTACAGCACTTGCACGGCCATGCAATTGCCGACAACCAGCTCAGAACTGTATCCCGATTTCGCCAACAACGGCGTGATGCATGGAAATTCCAACAGAACCATCAATGTTCACTTTATTTTGTATGGAAGCTGGTACTACGACGTCAGCGGTCTTGGCATGTATTACCAGGATCCCCAAGTAAACCTAATGCAGCACTTCATTGTGGACGCGAACAATTCACAGTGGCTTTCGGGCGTTGCCGACTACTTCGATCAAGCTAGCAGTGCCGCAACTACGCTTTCCCTTGGCAGCACGGTCGTCGACGGTTTGGCGAACTACGGGTTCTCCAACACAGCGCCAAGTCAGGGATTTCAAATCCAGGACAGCACCCCTACCGCCTCGTCTATCATAAAAATACTTACGCGCGCGCTGACCACGTCACTGGACTACAATTCGTCAGGGAATTACCACGGGACCCTCCCCACTGACCGTACGGCACTCTACGTCATTGTCGGGAAGGGATCGTCGATCAACAATCCCGTTGTCAACACAGTTTCGGCGGTGAATATAGGCGGTGGAAACACATACCTATTGGGGGGATCCAACGGACAAGAATGTGCTTATCACGCGTCAACCAAATATGCCTACTATGTAGGTAGCGACAATGGCACAAATCAAGGCTTGAATGCTCAATCCGAGGTCTTCATCAACGGACAAAACATTCATTACATCTACATCTCGGACCCGGCATCCAATCCGTCGCTATGTGCCAGCGGATATTCAGCGAGTGGCCCCTCCCCGAATGGAAGTGTTAGTGGTGACGCCATGGTGAACCTTCTCGCCCATGAGCTCGTTGAAAGCATCACTGATCCTCACTCCTTTTCAACGGGCGGCCCCTCAACCGGCATCATTTGGCCAACCATCGGGGCTCAAGGGAGCGGAGCTTGGATTACCGAAATACCGCACTATTACAACAATACGACTGATCAAGCCGTTGGCGGATATGCGACACGGGTCAGTTGGCAGGGTGGAGAGATTGCCGATCTATGCATGTCTTCTTCGAACCTGACGGCATTTCCCAATGTTGCTTACGTCCCGCCAGGCCAGCCTAACGCTGGGGCGCCCTATAACGTGATCGCCAGATCGGGCATGCATTATCTTGTTCAAGCCTATGGCCGCGCCTTCGACGGCACATGCCACATGGGTCATTTGCCGGATGGTACGAACAGCTCTTTCTGATTCGTACGCAGTCAGAGGTCAGCTGCTTGCAAAAGCTCGTTCGCGACAAGAATCGGGGCGGAGATAAATCAACTCCCCCTGGTTCCAAACCTTAGGGAGGGAGGCGGTTAAATCAAGTAACCTCCTCCGTCTCTGAGGGTTCCCACGCTTTTTTGCAACCAGCCCCGCAAATTCAGCGTTACATTGATGCTGTTTCAAAGCGAGTTGTCATTCCGGCGAAGGCCGGAATCCAGTTCTGATATGCGTCCGAAGGACACATTACTTTTTTATGTCGAGTGCCTCGCACGACGTACTTGAACTGGATTCCGGCCTTCGCCGGAATGACGAGCGAAAAAACAAGCATGGCATCGATACACCACCTTGCTGTTTTGGCGAGGGTTCGAGGGCGAAAAACGTGAGCATACCCCGGTCTCCACCCCGATTTCCGCGAGCCGGAAACCTGTAAGGCGTGAAATCGTCGCTCTGCAAGCATGCAACAGGCACTCCGCATCTCGCCAAATTTGTTACTCCCACCCATCGAGGGCACGACGGCAATCTCTCCCACGATCGCCAAACACCGGAAACAACCGGTAGCGGCACGACACGAGGAGAAATGGCATGAAAGATATCGCTGTGTGGGGCTTCGCCTGGGTACCGCCCTTTGCCCAGGGCCTGGTGCGCGATCTGCGCGTGCGTTGGGCGCTTGAGGAGGCGGGGCTTGCGTACGAAAGCAGGTGGATCGACGCTGATGAGCGAACCTCCGAGAGCTACCGGCGCAAGCATCCTTTTGGCGCGGTACCCGTGCTTGAGAGCAATGGCGAAGCCATGATCGAATCAGGCGCCATCCTCTATGCCATTGCCGAGCAGTGCGATGTGCTCATGCCACCCGATAGGCGCACTGAGACGCTCGCCTGGATGTTCGCTGCGCTCAACACGGTCGAGCCATCGATCTGGAACCTCTTCGTGATTGACCAACTAAAGAGCGACGAGGCATGGACAAAACTGCGCCGTCCCGGTGCCGTCGACGAAGTGAAGGCTCGGCTGGCCTCACTTTCTGCGTGGCTTGAGGGCCGAGAGTACTTGCTTGGACGCTTCACGGCAGCCGATATCCTGATGGCAACCGTACTGAGATTCATACGGCACACGAATTTGGTAGCGGAGTTCTCGACGCTCGATAGCTATCTCAAGCGTTGCGAAGCGCGGCCAGCATTCCAGGCTGCCGTGCGCAATCAGGCGGAAGGTTACGTGCGCAACACTCCAGTCGCGGCCTGAGTTCGACCTTGAGAGATGCCGTTGGCTAGTGCAACGGCACCAAAATTCATTCTCAGATGCACTACCAAGCAGACAGCTCCACACTGGTGGGGCTTTCTGCGCGTAAAAATGGATCGTTGCGCACCCAATAGCCACTAGGCCGGGCGGGAACAGCCGGCCTCCAGCCGGTGCAGCCAGCCCTGCGCCATCAGCATGTCGGGATTCAATGCCGCCGCCCGCTCGAAAGCATCGCGCGCCTTGGCGGCATCGCCCGCGCCGAGATGGCATAGCGCGAGGTTGTAGTGGGCTTCGGCTGATTCGCCCCGCTCGGCCATGCTGTGCTGATAAAGCGTGGCAGCCTCATCCCAGCGCTGCAGGTGCTGGCACAGGTGCGCGATGCGGAACAGGGTGTCGGGCGCCCCAGGCAGCCGATTGCGGTTCGAGGCAATGCGCGGCAGCGCAGCGAGCAGGTCTGCCGACACCGCCGGCATCGCCTCGCCGAGGCGGCTCAGCAGGGCGTCGTACATGCCTTCGAACACGGCGGCGTCCCAATCGGTCAGCTTCAGCAGCGACAACAGGGCGGCCACGTCCATGTTGAACCGATGCGGCAGCATCGCGTTGACCAGGCCATAGACATCGCCGGGACTGGCCGCGTCGAGCTGCCGCGCGAAGGTGCGCGCACTGCGCCGCGACTGGGGCCGCGACAGGCCGATCAGCCATGCGGCTGTGGCGAGCGTGCTTTGTTGCGTACTCTGCAGCAGGCTCACACCGCCCTGCTCCTCGACGTGGCGTCCGATGGCGTGCATGTTCACCAGCATCGAAGCGCTCACGAACGAGCCGACCTCGATGAGGCTGCGTTCGCGCAGGGCATGCTCGGTCGACAAGGCCTTGTCGGAGCAGACCAGCAGCATGCGGTCGTCGCTCAGCATCCGCAATCGCTCGACGCAGGCCAGCGCGCCGGTGGGCACGACCACGTGTCCGCGCAGGCCGGCTTGCCGATAGTCGGCCACCCGGCGCGAGACAGCCGGCGGAAGGTCCGAATCGACATACGGCCGGAAGTCGAAGGAAAGCTCGAACCGCTCCGGATCCAGCGTGTCGCTGTTCCCGGCCTGGCCGAAACGCACCGTCGCGCGCAGAGTCTCGTCTTCGCGCAGCAGGAAGATATCCTGCGGCAAGGTGTCGAATAGGTAGTTGGCGATGAAGATGCACGGCGCTGCGCCGGCGCCGCTCGGCCAGTCCTGCGCGCCGAAGAGCATCGAGGGATCTGCATCGGCCAGGCAGTCGAAGCGGGCAAAACTGGCCCAGCCCGCGTCGAGCGCCGCCGAGAGAACGGGGTTCTGCTGCCAGCCCGCGACATTGCTCTGGGCCAGGTCGGATGCAATGTAGTGCACGCGTACACCGATCGCGTTGAAATCCTCCTCGGCTTCGGCCAATGCCTGCAGCATGTGTCCGGTGAACACGCCGTGGCCGCTGCCCAGTTCGACCACGTGCACAGTTCCGTCGATGGCGCCGTGCGCGACGATCCAGTCGTCCAGAAAAGCCTGTATCAGGTCGACGTAGCCGGCCGCGATGTGTGGATTGCTGGTGACATGATAGGGAATGCGTGCATGCCAAGCGTTCGGACCTTCGTCCTGATAGAAACGGGCCAGGCGTCGCCAGACTTCGGAGTCGGAAAGCCAGACTCCCTGTTCGACGCTCTGGTTGCAGCTGCCATCGTGCATCGGCTCCTTCCCTTTTTTTGTGTTCTGTCCACTTCAATTGACCATGCGTCTTGCAAATCCGAGCCGCATGGCGAACGCCGCCTAATTCTGGTTGATCGGGAGAATTTCCTGCGCTTCGCTTCGTTTGAACCAGCGACTTGCCGGGTCGTACGAGGCTTTGTACAGATCCGCGTCGCAGACCAGGCTGGTTGGAAATGCCTGCGCGGCCCAGGCCGCGAAATTGATGAGTTCGAGACGCCACGCAGCCATGTCTGCTTTATAGTTCAGGTATTGATTCTGCGCATCGGCAGCAGCGGGAATCAGCGGCCCCAGAATGTTTTCCGCTGCCACATTGCCGGCCAAGATGGTGGCTCCGACTCCTCCCGCCAAAGCACCCAATGTCACGGCAGCCTGTGCGGCCTGATAGGCATTTTTTGCGGCAGCCGCTGGCAAATTGAGAGCCTGACCAAGATCCCTTACGCTGGCACCCACCGAAGCGTGATAGTTTTCCACGATGTTGGTCTGGATCGTAGGCGACAGCACACCGCCGTAAGTCGGCACGACAGTGTAGTGGATCCAGCGGGTTGCCTTGCCTAGGCCGGCGGGATCGGCGGAATGCGTATACGGCTTGGCCACGCCCGCGACATTCACGTTCGCGTTCGGTGCGGCCGCTTGCCGCCCGACCATCGCGGGGTTGACAGGCCCGTTCCAATAGGCGACGTCCGCGTGCAGGAAGTTCGGCGGATCGGCCGCCAGCTCGTTGTCATAGGTCGTAGCCGTGTCGGCGGCGGCCAAGCCTACGCGCAAAGGATTCTCGATCTGGGCGCGATGATGGTTGTTGTCCGCGGTGGAACCGAGCACCAGGTTGTTAACGGTCCCCGGCCCGTGCAACTTGCCGTTGATAAGGTGCATGTGGGTGTAGCGCTTATTGCCGCCCGGCTGAAACAGGATGCCGTTGCCGAGCGCGGCGGAGAAATGCGTGAACCCGCCGAGATCGTTCGGCGCGGCATAGGGCGTGGAGCTGGCGATGTTGATGGCGCGTGCCGTGGCGCCGGCCTGCTGTCCGCCTGCGTTGTTATTGGCGCCGCCAGGGAAGGCATCCATGTTGGCGCCCAGCGGCAGATTGTTCGGCGCGAAACCGGGCCCTGTATAACCTAGGAAGGCGCCCTGCACGACCGTGTTCTGCGTGGGTGCGACTCGTTGCAGCGGGCGTGCCGCATGTTGCAGAGCGGTCTGCAACGACACCGGCTCAGCGCGCTTGAGCTGCATGGCGCGCGAGCCCATTACGTCGGCCTCACGCTCAAGCGCGGGATCGTCGTTGACCTTCACGCCCTGCAGTTGGGTGGTGGCGCCAACGCGTCCCTGCTTTTGTTGCACGACATGCCACGCTTCGTGCGGCAGGTGCCGCTCTTGCCCCGGCGCCAGGTGGATGTCGGTTCCCTGGGCATACGCATGGGCGGCCATTTGCGCCGGCTTGGAGGAGTTGTAGTGCACACGCACATCGTCCATTGCGTGGCCGGACAGAGTCTCTACGCCGGCCTGCAGCCCCGGCGGTAGGCCGCCGGACGCTGCCTTGCGCTGGACGGCGGGCGCCGCTGCCGGATCCAGCGCGGCGAGCCTCTCGCGCTGCGCCACCATGCGGGGACTGTCGGCGATCTTGGCGTCCAGCGGCGACGCCTGCGCGCCGACCCGCTGAGCAACCCCACTTTCGCCTTCCCCCGATTGCTGCTGCGATGCCTGTTGCGGGCCGGGCCTAGCATTTTCCGCCATATCTGCCACTCCGTACCTGGATCGATTGCTGCACGAAGCGACGAGAGCCCGCCCACCGCAGAGCGCCGATAAACTAGCATGCAGCGAGCGGCGCATCCAACGCTAGGGTGTCGAGGTCATGCGTAGTGTGTTGCATTGACCGGCTGACGCCGCAACCCATAGCAGACGCTTCATTTCCGAATAAAAGCTGAAATTCAAATGGGTCACATCGGGTCAGATGGCGTTGCCATTGATAGACAAAGCGACAGCGATGCCCTGATGGGAAATTTGTTCGCCATCCCCCATGTACGGTGACCTCTGGCACTCGCTGCCACCCGGCCAGGTGCTAGTTTTGCCTAGTCGAGTGGATTTCAAATCCATGCACTGCTTCAATCCATTGTCGACGCTCCAGGGAAGTGTTTCGGCGAATCTTGCAACCGATCTGTCCCAGCATGTGGCGGCGACAGGGCTGGGTTCACCGCATCTGTTACGCAATGCAACCTTGTCAGTAAAGGAGCAATGACGGTGACGCATTCCATGAAGGCAATTCATTTGACGTTTGTCGCAGGGCTTCTGGCTTTTACGGGCGCATCCGCCAGCGACATGGATAGTAACGCCGCGAAGATATCTGAAGTCGAAAACGGACTTCGCCCGGCGGCGGCGATAAACGGCAAGCCCGTTCCCGTGCATAGCTTGCGCGAGGAAATGACGGCGATGCACGTGCAAGGGGTTAGCATTGCTGTTATCGACCACGGCCGCATAGCCTGGTCTAAAGGGTATGGCGTCTCCCGGCACGGCGGTGCACCTATAACGCCAGAAACGCTTTTTCAGGCGGGATCGATCAGCAAATCGCTAACGGCCGTAGCCGCGATGCAGTTGGTGCAGGATGGAAAAATTCAGCTAGACGAAGACGTCAACGGTGAACTGACAAGCTGGCACTTCCCCTCCAATGCCTTTACCAAGAGTCATTTCGTTACGTTGCGGCAACTTCTTTCGCACACGGGCGGCATAAACGTCCATGGCTTCGAAGGATATGCCGCGGGCGCAGCGGTGCCCACTCTCTTGCAAGTGCTAAATGGAAGCTCTCCGGCCAACTCCCCAGCTATCCAGGTTGTCTCGGTGCCAGGTTCGGCATGGAGCTATTCTGGAGGTGGGTATACCGTAGCGCAGCAGTTAATCATTGATATCACGCGTACGCCCTTTGAAAAATGGCTCCAGCAGCAGGTGTTAATCCCTGCAAACATGCAGCACAGCACCTTTTCGCAGGTACTTCCTCCGGAGTTGGCGAACTACATCGCCATGCCCCACAAGGAGAACGGCGAGCCGGTAGCCGGAGGTCCCTACCGATACCCTGAAATGGCAGCGGCAGGTCTATGGACAACGCCTACTGACTTGGCAAAGTTTCTTATCAGTATTCAAACGGCCTGGAACGGAGGGGATGGCGCGTTAATTCAGCCCACTACGGCCAAGGAGATGCTCAAGCTGGTCAAGTCGGGTAGCAGCATGGGCTTTGACATCGGAGGGTCGGGTGACGATCGCTACTTCGCAAAAGGGGGTGACACCACGGGATTCGCGGGCCAAATGGTCGCATTCAACTCGCGTGGTGAAGGTGTGGTCATACTCACCAATAGCTCCGACGGCAACGCACTTGCCGACGAGCTCATTCGGAGCGTTGCAGCGGCTTACCATTGGCCCGCACTTCAGACGCACATGCGTAGCGTCGGCCATGTTGATGGAAAAAAATTGCATCTCCTGGCAGGCAACTACGCCTATGGTGATCGGGGGCGTTTCTCCATACAAGTTGAAGGCGGTCATTTGAGTATCAAGCAAATCTTGCGCCCCGCAGAAAGCATGTACCCCCAGAATGCGACGACGTGGTTTACTCTCTCCGACGACGAGAAGTATGTCTTCAACGATGACAACGGCGCTTCCGGTTACATAGACGACGGTGGCGAGCGTGTCTCTTTCCATCGTCTGAAGGAAAGTGAATTGAAGTGAGCCGTGCGCCGAACAGCGTGAAGGGAGCTGCGCGAAGGAGGTCGGCATCGAAGCTTCGAACGATTCTCCTGATGGTGATAATTCTCATCGTAAAAAAAAACAGGGCTGTAATTTCGTCGTGCGTGCAGGGCAACCAGGAAGCCTCTGACCTATTCCTATTGACCCGTAACCGCACTGAATACGTGCCTCGCTTCGCGTAGGTTGGGGTGCAAACCCCAACTTCGTGCAGCGCGGGGATGGCCATGTTGGGGTTTTCACCCCAACCTACACGGTGAGGCGAAGCGAGGCGCGCATACAGTGCTGCCACACCATATTGAATTTAAAGACAGGGTGATATCCAGAAGGCCCGCAGGCCATTGCCTCGCGGCTTGAACGGACGGCCACGTGCCCCCGCGGGTCTTCCGGACGTCATGCCGGCACGTAGGAATGGATCAGAGGCTCCTTAGGCCCGCTTACGTCCCGGCGCGGATGTCGCAGCTCGTTTGCACGGATTGGCTGGGCATCAAACCTCGATAAAGGTCGCCTCATAGCTGATTGGAAAGTTCACCGACCTTGCGATAAAGCAGAAGTGATGGACTTCGTGATGCAGCGATTCGGCCTCTGCGAGGTCCGCACCGCGTTCCACGCTGATCGTTGGTCGAAGCACGGCCCGGACGAAACGTCCCTCACCGCGCGTGCCAGTCTCTCCAACGCCAAGCGGCGCATCCTCATAGTGCTTTACGACGATCCCCGCGTTGCTCGCCAGATGCAGATACCAAAGCATGTGACAGGCAGAGAGGCTGGCCAGCAGCAAATCCTCCGGATTGGGTTTGGAGGGGTCGCCGCCAAGCATAGGGTCGTTGGAGCATTCGATAGGGGCCTTGCCCGGCGTTGCGATGCGCCAGGTGCGGTCATAGCCCCGGTAGGTCCTGGTTCCCTCGCCGCGGTCGCCGGTCCAGACGATCTCTGCGGTGAAATCGTGGTTCTTAGCCATCTGCTGTCCTTGAGGGTTAATGTATACATGTATACACTTTGCCTCCAGCGAAGACAACCGTTAGGAGCAGCACGATGACGCCGGAAATGATAGCCAGCGAATTGCGGGGCGAGCTGATGGCGGGCGTTCTGCGCCCCGGGACGGATCTTTCACAGGTCGAGCTTGCCGAGCGATTCGGTGTCAGCCGAATTCCCATCCGGGATGCGCTGCGTATCCTGGCCGGTGAGGGGCTGGTCGACATCGTGGCCAATCGGGGCGCCAAGACCATCAGCCTGACTCCCAAGGAGGTTCGCGAGATCTACGACCTGCGCATCCTGCTGGAGTGCGATTGTCTTCAACGCGCGGCAGCGGCGATGACGCCAGCGAATCTTGAGGAGATCGACCGCGTGCGCCTCAAGTCCAACCTGGACGCAGGCGGCCCCGATTGGGCGGACGGCGACTGGGCATTTCACCGAGTGATTTACACGCTTGCAGGACGTCGGCGGCAGCTTGCCATGATCGAAGCCCTGCGCCGGACGTGCGTCTTGTTTGTCAGCGCCTACGGCACCATGCCTTCAAAGAAACCTCGTTGGCTGGGCGAGCACGATGCTATCGTGAAGCATCTGCGCCGAGGCGAAACGGAGCAGGCCGTTCTCGCGCTTCAAGTACATCTGGACGGGGCGGCGACACACCTGCTCACGCATATGAAGGCGTCGACGGGTTAGCGAGATAACCCGCGTCAAGGAAGCATGGGCGTCGGCAAAGGTGGGCATTCGACCTGAAGCGGACCTCTAAAATAAGGCGTTTCTGCAGGCGGATTTCCGAATCTCAGTGGAATGAGCGTTCACTTGAGAAATTGGCTCAATTGGCAGCAATCCATGGCGCTGCGTACCTAGCCGGTGATTCCGCGATGCAATTTTCGCTAGTGGTTACCGCCAAGAACTCTGGGCGATATATCACCCTTGAGAGCGTCGACCGAATATAGTCGCTCAGCATGTCCGCTTTTATCCAAAGCGGACATCCCGAAGAGACAATCACTGTTTCGATTTGGTATCGAACAACGAAAGTCCCTACACCTATGGTTTCGTCGCCGACGTAGACGAGGGTTCGATCACAAAAGTGGTGACGGAGAATGGAGGCAGGCTATACGAGAATGTTCCATTTACAATATTGACGGACCCGAGATTCACCGGGTTAGCCGACGAACTGCTTGACTGGTCCCGCCTCCACACGACCGCCGTACCGGCATCGACGCCATTCAAGGCAATACTCGCCGCCTGATAGAGGCTGGGGTCCTTGTTGATGACCACGATGTTCTTGGGATTGTCCGAGGCGTATACCTCGACGTTGGGTAGGCTTGTGGTCGACTGCACCAGCTTGGTGCCGAACCGGGGGAACAGACCTTCGCCTGTGTACATACCCAGGGCGTGATACATCGACGTCGGGTCGTCCATCTTCCCGTTGGGGACTTCGGCACCCGTCTTCAGGAGTAGGTTGCCTTTGTCCGCATACAACATCCCAATCCCGCCTGCTTTCAGGATATGTCCCATCGCAGAGGCGCCCCACGCCGTTTCAAAAGGCGTGTACTGCAGCAGATGCCCGATATAGTCGAGATCCCACTCACCTACTTCAATCGAGATGGCCGAAGCCCGGGAAGGGACGGTGGCTTGGATACGCTTGTAGAGATCCAGGATATCGGTCTCGTAAGCTTGAGCCTTGCCAAATAGCACACCGTAGGAATGCTGCGTCGATCCCTGCGCGTAGCCGTGGAAATCAAGAAAGTCCACGCGACTGCCTGAGACATTCAGGAAAGTCTGCAGATAGCCACTGTCGTACCAGGCAATGGTCGGACCGCCGATAAGGATGGTCTGATCCACTTTCTTCATGGCGTCATAGGTGACATTGAAAGCGGCGCTGTAGGTCGCCGCATTCTGCCCGTGGATATTCGGCTCGTTGATGCCACCAAGCCACCGGTGGACAACATTGTTGGTATCCACGTTGAAATGCTTCACCAGGTTCGGCAGATCGCTCGGATTGGTGGGATCTTCCACGACGGGCTCCGCCCCAATCGCTTTGATATGGTTGACCCAATCGTCACCGCTCCATCGGCTGTCGCATCCGGCGGCGCCGCAAACAATACGGCTGTTCGGGTTGCCGGGCGTGCTGTATTTCAGATTGATCCGCATATAGGGAACACCCAGCAGCTGCAGCCTGTTTTGCTGCAAGGTGTCGTTGACCAACACGTAGGGCGCCCCATAAGCACTTTCGTCAGCGCCTCCGACGGCCAAGGGGTCCAGCGTTCTTACCACGCTCGCATAATTGACGGAGATGTTTTCCGCAGCAGGCGAACCCGCCGCAAAAAGCGCCATGGGGACTGCAAAGGCAAGGGGTCGGAGAAACGTTCCGATACGGCGCAACATGTAACCTGCGCCTGCATTCTGATTTGCTTCATGCGTAATTCGCGTTTGAGTCTCTTTCATATGACAGCCTTGTAGTAAGTAGTTCATACGAGGGAAGTGCGGTCAGCCTTGACCGCGAATAAGCCTGTTTTGCAGGAAAGGTGCATCTGTACTAAGCGCATTGAGCTCTGCGCACAATCTAGCTTTGCCGGCCAAGAAGGTCCGGGTTCGTGCATCCGGCTTTTGCTGTGCGCTCGTCGTGATCCGAGCTTGTCTAAAACCGGGATGCGCACGACGCAGTCGCTTCCGGTCGCTAATCGTGATGGCCACGTCAACCTCCTCGTCCCCTGAGTGCTTGCAAAGGCTGCCATCACGGTTCGGTGCACGGACCTTTAAGCCGGCCCCACCTTGGCTCTATCGGTAGGTTGAAAGCGCGACCGTGCCATGAACTGCACCCTATTCATGGCGCGGCGAGTATGCGGACACCCCCTCGGCGGTTCTGTGAACTGGCGTGCACTTTCGATCTACTGCACAGAGGCACCGGACGTGCGTGAGGAGTACAACTAATTCGGCAGTCGGGCACGGTTTTGACACTTCGTTGGACAGGCGAAGTCGCACAGGTTCAAATAGCCCGCGTCCCATTCACAACAGTTGTGAGCAGATGATGCATAAACTTGCTCTGGTTCTCGGTGGCGGTGGCGCTGCCGGAAATGCGTGGTTGATCGGCGTCATCGCAGGCCTGGCCGAAGCGGGGTTCGATATGACAAAAACCGCCGATCTGGTCATTGGCACCTCGGCCGGTGCCACCGCGGCAGCGCACGTACGCAGTGGCATACCAGCGGCCGAACTGTTGGCCGCAGTGCTAGCTCCGCCAACTCGACCTGTCGGACAGAGCCCGGAACAACCACCATCCTTGCCGATGCCCCAAGTGTTCGAGCGGATGCGTGCCATCGGCGCTGCCGCCACCTCGGCAGCCGATCTGCAACGTGCGATGGGCGCATTCGGGCTGGAGAGCGACTCCAAACTCGGACCCGCAGCAGCGGGACAGCGCCGCGCGCTGGTCGCCGCCAGGCTGCCTTGCCTTGATTGGCCGGATAGGCCGATGATCTTGGTGGCCGTCGACGCACACACTGGCGAGTTGGCAGCGTTCGACCGCGATTCCGGCGTCGAGCTAGTGGACGCAGTCACCGCGAGCACCGCGATGCCGGGTCTGGCCCCCACGCACGCCATCAACGGAGCTCGCTATATCAATGGTGGCGTGCGCTCCGGCGAAAACGCCGACCTTGCTTCGGGCTATGCAAACGTCGTGGTGCTCTCGCCGTTCGGCGGACGGAGCGGACCCCTGCCGGAAGGCCAGTTCGAAGGCCTGCGCAGAGAACCGGAATGGGGCACGGACCTGGCAAGTCAGGTTGCGGCCCTGCGCCAGCAGGGCAGCCGCGTCGAGGTGATCACACCGGACGCCGATTCCCTAGCCGCCATGGGCACGAACCAGATGGATCTTGCGACCCGCATCCCTTCTGCCCGCGCCGGATTCGCCCAAGGCAAGCGAGAAGCGAGCAGAGTGACGCTGCGCTGACGATGGCATGCTGGAATTGGGGCGCAGGCAGTTAAATCATTCAACTACCTCCGTCCGATTCCTCCAAAAGCCAGCCTCACGTCGATGTCGTGTCAAAGCGGGTCGTCATTCCAGCGTAGGCCGGAATGACGACCCGCTTTGGTGTGAAGAATGTCCCTTGGAGCATGCCCAGGACTGACCTTCGGGGTTGAAGCCAGTTACTGCTCTCAACCCGAAGCCCACGCCTGAAGAGTCGAGGCACGCAATGCTTTGTAGCATGTACAATCGACTCCGCAGATCTCTCATGTCAGTTGGGAAGCCAATCGTTCTGATCCAGGAGGATTGCATGAAACCATCCCTACTTTTGCGAATCGCGTCTGTCCTTACGTTGCTGCTCGCGGTGGGACATACCACCGGCGGATTGAGCTTCTGGTCTCCTGCCGGCGAAACGGATGTTCTGCGCGCCATGAGGTCGTTTCATTTCGATGCAGCGGGCGCCAGCCGAACGTATTTGGATTTCTATCTCGGCTTCGGCTATGTCAACAGCGTCTACCTATTCTTGCAAACAGTCGTACTCTGGCAGTTGGCGTCCTTGGCGAAGACGGATGCGGTTCGCGTTAGGCCACTGATAGGCTCGCTCCTTTTAGCGTCCGTCGCGTCCGCAGCCTTGGCATGGAGGTTTATCTTTGTGGTGCCAGTGGTGTCGTTTCTTGCGATTGCTGTTTGCCTAGGGCTTGCGTTTTACGCCGCTGGGAAACGCGGATAGGCGTGGCGCTTGAGTTGAGCCGGCTTTCGGAAGTGAAGTCCGGCTCCCTTGTCGGGTGACCGTACCCGATATCCGCCTCCGACCCCGACGCTCCCCTACGTTTTTGGCTCGATGATTTCAATGAAATCAGTTGGCCAATCCAGATCTTTGAAATTGCCTCACCGTCATTCCGGCGAAGGCCGGAATCCATGTCTCGAACTGCAATAGATTCTGGCCTTCGCCGGAATGGCGGCGGGGAATAAATCAGAGCATTCTTAGGCCTCCGACTCCGTTTCGAGGCGCTCGAAGTAGCGGCACCAGCTCTATTTGTCGAAGCTTCCAAAATCAGAATTTTTGAATCTATAGGCAACAAAAAGGTCATTGCCAGCCATGGCGGTCTTCAAATCCCATTGGGAGATGACCTTCGACCCCGAAAAGCCAAATCCAACAACAACGGGCTGCACATCAATGGTGTCTATGGAAATGGTAAACCTTGCATCAAACCCCGTGAGTACCAATTGGTGCCCTGAAATATCTTTTAAACTGACTATAGATCCGGAGTTTGACATGACTCGATCGCGAGCTGTAAACCTAGTCACTTTAAATGTCTTTGTTGGCCGGTCGTAAACAATCATGATCTTGGCAGTTATCCTACCACCATTGCCGTTATCGTCGATTCTGCGAGGATTAAAGTGCCCATAGGATCCGGCTATCATAAGAAGAACATCAGCCTCATGATCCTCCCACTGAAAGCGGTGAAATCGCGCAGGATCACTGGTCGCGTCCGGCGCACCTACACGAAGAATCCCTAGATCAAGGCTCGGCAACAGAAGCTTCAGCTCCTCAGTTCCGTAAGACGGAATCAATGACGAACCCTCAAACATCGTGATGTCGGTGATCTTACCGTCCTTATCGCGGGTGATGTAGTTATGTCCATCCTTGCTTCTACCTTCAGCATCAAAATCGGATTCGCTTGATACGTCAATATAGCGATTAAGATGCGAAACTAATGCTGCCAATTGCGGCATATCCGCTGAAATAGTGTAAGACACAGTCACGTCATAGTCGATGACACGGTAAAGACCTCGCCGCACTTCTGAGATGAGTTTCGTCTGTTGTTTGACCTGTTCGGCCATTTCTGCCAGCTTGTCGGCGTGATCCTTGGCCTTCTGTATCAACTCAAGACCAAATAGTGAGAGCGCGAGAACCGCAGCAACGATGATGCCCGCGATCTTTATTTTGTCATCGCGAGTCAACGGCCCTTTGGACTCTTTTGATAATGTCCCCAAAACACCAAAGACCGCACCGATAACAATAGACAGCGCCTGCACAATACTGCTGATTGTCGGCCACATGAAGAAACCTCTCTTCGCTTTCCTTAAACCATTGGCGAGAATTGCTGTAATATTCGGAACGGCGCACCTTCAGTTGTGGTCGATATGCAAATGAGGATCCGGACCTGAGATTCCTCCACACTTCACACTTCATTTGATCGAGCACATGAGGCTACAGAAAGCGTAGTGCCAATAGCTGCTTTTCTTGATTGACTTACAGCAAAATGCCATCACAATTGTCTTGATGTTCGTGGAACCGAACTTAGCCCTCTGATTGTTCTGAGACCCAAGAGCGTTAAGTGATGACCACTTAAACGGCGAATTCCAAAATCGCGATGTCGGCATAATGCTACAGGAAAATCAATCCTTCCCCAACTTACTTTATCTATCGACCTGATTCGATAGACATGCCGCGTGCACCCATGCAACGTTGGCAAAGTCGGGATCGCCCTTGGCCACTGGAAGTCCGCACCCGACGTAGGATGTAAAGCGCGAGCCGCATGATGTGCGAGCTCACACGACCCGCTAACCATAATAATTTGCGACGTGGGACCGCTTAATTCATCACCTCACGCCAGTACGGAGAAGAAGGCCCGGCGTTCCGTCGCCGGTAGCCTACCGGAGCATGTGCGTTTGGCAACGGAAGGGTGTGAAACTGCCCGGATGAAGATTGCCCGCCTTCGGACAGGGGCTATCCCGCGAGGGATTGCCCTCTTCTGCTAGCGTCGACGCGAATGGGGTCTCTGGCTGAGCTGCACGGTTAACCCAAGTGAAAATATCGTGAGTTTCAGCTGGTGTCGTCTGGCAAAACTGTATCACCCCTGCGCGGCCATGGCCCACGTATAAAGCCCAATTGCTGTTATGGCTCTTGACTAGATTCTGGCTCAGCCCGAGTCTGAGAAAGTGAGGATACCTGTCTTGCGGGTCATCGTTACTTGCGGGTACTGATCGAAGTTCCGGTTCGGTCGGTTGCTAACGCCGCTAAACGATCGAAGTGGGCATGTCGATTCGGCGGTGAGTCGTTCGTCGTCATGTCAAAGAGGGCAAGAAAAGCGCCCTAGGTTGAAACCAAGCATCGGCGCCGTGGCTTCCGAGAGCGGCGCCGAGCCACCACGATCACCAGGAGACTCCGATGACTGTCACCCTTACTGCCTTTGAACGGTCGCCCGATGGCGGCATGGGGCTGGCGCGCGATACGCGCGTTCGCTGGGCGCTTGAAGAGGCGGGCCAAGCCTACGAGGTTCGTCCTGTTTCGTTCTCGGCGATGAAGGAGCCCGCGCATCTGGCCGCTCAGCCCTTCGGGCAGATTCCCGTCTATCAGGAAGGCGATCTTGTGCTGTTCGAGTCAGGCGCGATCATTTTCCATATCGCCTCGCACCATTCGGGTCTGTTTCCGGACGACGCCAACGCCCGGGCGCGCGCGATCACCTGGATGTTTGCCGCGCTCAATACGGTGGAACCGCCGATCCTTGAACTCATAACGGTCAAGTTTCTGGAGGGCGATAAGCCCTGGAACAAGGATCGCTTGCCCTTGGTCTTCGATCGCATCCGCCACCGACTGACCCAACTTTCCGCTCGCTTGGGCGATGCCGACTGGCTCGATGGCGCGTTCAGCGCGGGCGACCTGCTCATGGTGTCGGTGCTGCTCAGGACGAGGCCGTCGGGCATCTTGAATGAATTTCCCAGCCTGGCCGCCTATGTCGCCCGCGGCGAAGCACGGCCCGCATACAAGCGAGCGTTCGCCGCCCAATTGGCGTTCAATACGGCCCAGCCAGCGGCCAGCTAGAGCTGGCCCTGGAAAATGGAACCGCGTGGTAGTTCGCCTCCCACTACTACAGGCGTTCTGAAACCGCGTCCGCCAGATGGTCCAGGATATTCCCCCAGCCCTTGGTATGACCTTCAACAATGGCCGAGGTCGGTAGGCGCTCGTGGGTCAGCACGAGTTCGGTTTCATAGCCGTGTGGATGGAGTTCGACGGTTACCAACGTGTCCACATGGTTCGTCAGCGGGCCCATCCACGTGAATACAAGCTTGCGCGGCCGGTCGACCAGCACATAGATGCCCGATACGTCGCGGCTTGATTCCCCCGACGACATGGCAAGGCTGAAGGCTCCGCCAGGGCGAAGGTCGCAGCTCGCCTTGCAATGGACCGCACCCGGAAAGGGACTCAGCCACCGAACCATCAAGTCAGGTTGAGTCCACAGGTCGAAGATCTGCTCGGCACCCGCCTTCAAGCGCCGGCGTATCTGGACGGTCGGGGCCGTTGTGTCAGCGTGAACCATGCTTGCGATCCTTGTGACTCGATTTGGGGTCCTGCTTGAGTTCGACCAGCAGGCGCTCCATGGCGTCCAGCCGCGCGTCCCAAAAGTGGCGCATCCGCTCGATCCAGCCATCGACCTCGTCCAGCGAACCGGTATTGATGGAGAGGATGTGGTCGCGCCCTTTCCTGTGTCGCTCGACCACGCCGCTCGCTTCCAGCACGCGGATATGTTTCGACACCGCGTTCAATGACATCTGGAAGGGTTCGGCGATCTCGGTCACGCGCGCCTCGCTGCGTGAGAGCCGTTCGATTATCGCCCGCCGCGTGGGATCGGCCAATGCGGCAAACACCGCATCGAGACGCGCGGTGCGCGTAGCGGCTTTCTTTCGAGCTTCGGTCTCAATCATGGCGGCAACGTGCTCGATTCTCCATCGCAAAAATATTCTACCAAAGAGATTGACAATCTTTCGCCGCGATGCTTTTATTCAACCTGTAGGTTGAGCATTTTCATTGATATAGGAGAGATCGATGCTAAACAAAGCCCTTGCCGTTGCGATCGCAACGGCTGCACTTCTGTCAGCAGCCGTATCCCCAGTGCGGGCTGAGCCAGTCAAGAACGTCGTCATCGTCCACGGCGCCTTCGCCGACGGTTCCGGATGGCAGCGTGTCGCCGACCTTCTTGGTAAGGACGGCTATAAGGTCAGCATGGTGCAGGAGCCGCTGACATCACTTACCGACGATGTCGCAGCGACCCAAAGGGTGCTGGATCAGCAACAGGGCCCCACTCTTCTGGTCGGCCACAGCTATGGCGGAGTGGTCATCACCGAAGCGGGCAACGCACCGAATGTCGCCGGCCTCGTCTACATCGCCGCTTTCATCCCCGACCACGGCGAGAACGCAGTCGGCCTGCTCTCGCAGGCTCCCCCTGCCAACAAGGACATGCGCGCCACCAAGGACGATTTCCTGTATCTGGATCCGGCCGCCTTCCCCGCCGATTTCGCTGCCGATGTTCCGTCTGCCCAGGCGAACTTCATGGCCCATTCCCAACCCATGCTGGCCAAGGCCGCCGCAGGCGCAACGGTGACGACACCCGCCTGGCGCCAAAAGAAGAGCTGGGCACTGATCGCGACTCGCGACCACAACCTCAATCCCGATCTCGAACGCAGCATGGCCAAGCGGGCCGGCAGCGAAACGATCGAAATTCCCGCCAGCCACGCGGTCTATCTTTCCAAGCCGAATGAAGTGGCGCGTTTGATAGAGCGGGCAGCGAAGGCCTCCAGCCAGTAACCCATTCCTACAACATGACTCGCCATGTCCTTCTCCCTCTCCTGCTTGCAGGGGAGGGGCGGGGTGGGGTTGTACGAGCTTGCCGCCATGTTCAAGTTCATCGCGAGGTTGTTTCACTTCACCCCACCCCAACCCTCCCCTACTACACGTAGGGGAGGGAGCAGATAGCAGCAAACTGAGGTTCGACGTCAATCAGGGAACTCAATGAAGATGCCCCGTTTCACTAGCATGGGGATCATGTCTGTTCCGGGCGAAGGCGATAAGAAACAGCAGCGAAGCCTGGCACCGTAAGGCGCCAGGTCGCTGACAGAACGCTAGATAGTCTGCCCTCCCCCCTAGTGATGGCGTTCCAACCTTGCGCTTCCGTTCTTGGCATTCACACGAGCCACCTTGTGGAGGTCTGTGAATGGCACAGCCTCAAGGTCCTTGGGTACTTCAAGGACTTCGTGCTTCTCACCCTTCGATGGGACGTAATGCACCGTGAAATCAGCTCCACGCATTTTTTCCGGGTTGAACATGGTAAGAATGGTGCCGTCCGCGTCATAGCTGACTGCAAGTTTCATGATCTGCCCCTTATGCCGTTGGATTGGTGTTGCTAGTCGCCGATGCTGGCATTCAGCGACTAATTGCTCCCGACTTGCAGGTTGTAATAGGTGGAATTCGGACCATTGTTCTTGACCGTGTAGCCAAACGAATACTGGCCACCGTTGTTCAAGCTTACGGACTCCGACCCGGCATAAAGCAAAGAAGCCCCGGTATTCAGCGGCTGGGGCTGAATGAACGTGTCACCTTTCCAGCCGGGATTATTCCAGGTTGTGATCCAGCCCTGTGACTGGCCGTTGGCGATGTAAATGTTTCCAAGTGTGATGGATGACATGTCAAATACCTCTCTCTTGGCTTCGCGGAAACCGCGTCCCATTCAAGAACACGCTCTTTGACCGCTGCGCTCGTTTTGAGCGGCAGTGCTGGTGCTGCGGTGACGCCGACTTACGTTTTGCAACGCAAAATCCCAAGTCGAAGCTGTGACGCTAATTAGGAGGACGCACGAACTGCGTCGGGCACAAGGTGGCGATGCTGGAAGTCGCCACAAAACAGGGTCGGTTCAAATTGAAGCTAACGACACAACCAAGTCGTTAAAGACTATCAATTGGCATGTAATCCACGCGTCAATATTGTTTTAAGAAGAGTCTCTTGGCCGGGGACACGGTCATTCAGCTCTGCCTCCCTCTTTCCACCTAATCATTACCCAAAAGAATTTCCACTGACCATGCTCACGCCGTAGTAAACGCAGCATCTCGCCATGCATCGATGAAATCGGCCTGTCGCTTCCCTTCCGAAAGCCGGCATCGAAGTAGCCCTATTCGAATGCCCAATCTCCGGTGACGCGGATGTTTGGAGTGCCTTCGCGTTGTTCATGAGCGTAACGCGCACTTCCAGTTCGCGCAGTTCCTCGATCCCGGCAAGATCCGCAGGATCATTGATGCCTCGGTAATCCATTGTCGATGCGCTGGCAACACCGCACGCATGACACTATCAAGCGAGTGTCCATCGAGCATGCCAACGACAAAAACCAATGTGTATCGCCCCATCCTCTTCAGTTGTATCAACTAAACCTCTTCTTTATGGATCTGACAGAATTTCCCGTCGGAATCGCGTCGACATCGCCATCACCGCAATACGCCCGCATCCAAAATGCCGCCTCCTACAAGATACTTCACCACCCCTTCACGGACATGCCGGTGATATACGTGCCACTTATTCCGTGCGCTACGCATTCCTAAGGAAGCAAGGGGGGCTGCATGGTTGGTCATACGATGCACTTGCGCTGCATGGTCCGATATCGCTCGGCGAAGCGGATACCCGCATCGATGTAATCACGCGTCGGCGGCTGGGCAGACACCGATTAACCGCGCAAACATTGCCGCTGCAAATTAATACCTGCTTTGAGGCGAAGACCCATCTTCGCCCTTGATATCTACTCGCCGCTCAAATGGAAGGTCACGGGTAGCGCGGCGTTTTTTCCGGCACTACGACCACAAAGAGATTGGTGGGCCATCATCGGGCCCTTCGCGTAGGGAGCTCGGCGCCAAGCCGCAAAAGCTCTTGGCCGAGTTGTTACATATTGTGAGAAGTGAAGAGGTTACGGCTGCGCAACATCAAACCAGGAGGATGAGCTAGCTATGAACACGCACGATTTTCGCTCTATCACTTTGATGCTTACCCTGTCTCTACCCTGGCTGTTCGCCACCTCGGCTCACGCAGATACATGTGTAGCCACGGATTCGGGTTCACCGTATAAAACGGCAGTTGGTTGTAATGCTCTACAAGCCAACACCACTGGCCAGGCGAATACGGCAACGGGATTTCAGGCTCTGCTATCCAATACGACCGGTAGTGAAAATACGGCATCCGGTAGCTACTCCATGCAACTCAATACCACCGGCAACCAAAATACCGCATCCGGCAAACTTTCGCTCCAGAACAACACCACCGGGTCTAAGAACGTCGCCGTTGGAGCGCTTTCGCTTCAATACAATACGACCGGAAGCTCAAACACGGCCACCGGTTTTGAGTCGCTGTTGAACAACACTACCGGCCAATACAACACTTCGATGGGATCTCTATCATTGAGCAACGCCAAGACCGTCAGTTCCAACACCGCCATTGGCTATAGAACTCTTTACTCTGACACAACGGGCCTGGGAAATACGGCAGTCGGCTCTCAGTCGCTTACATCCAATACAACCGGTAACTACAACACTGCCACCGGCGTCAATACGCTATCTGCCAATACTACCGGCTATTACAACTCGGCGTTTGGCTATTATGCGCTCCAGAATAATACGGGCCCGACCAGCGACCTTCCCAAGGCAGGCACGTCGAACACCGCGATCGGCTATAAAACACTTACGGCCGATACGACCGGGTGGCAGAATACGGCCGTTGGCGAATCGGTGCTGACAAGCAATACCACCGGCTCACACAACACGGGAATCGGCGAAGACTCCCAGTTCAACAATTTGTCCGGAAGCGACAACACCGGCCTGGGCGAGTCGACGCTTTACGACAATACCGCCGGCAACTACAACGTTGCCGCTGGCTATTTCGCACTCAATCATGACCTTGGTGACGGCAATGTTGCAGCCGGCTATCAAGCGGGTCTTAGCGTCGCCAGCGGAAATTACAACGCGCTCATCGGGTATCAGTCCGGCATGAACCTGACCAGTGGCGACTATAATTCGTTCCTTGGTTATCAGTCCGGCACGAATCTCACCAGCGGCAGCCATAATATTTACGTTGGTAACGTAGGTGCCAGCAGCGAGTCGTACATAATACGCATTGGAACGCAGGACAAGCATCTGGGTGCCTACATCGCCGGCATTTACGGCGTGACGGTAAGTAATGGCGTCGCCGTCTACGTCAACTCCAGCGGACAGCTTGGTGTGCAGCCGTCTTCCTTGCGCTTCAAGAAAGACGTCCAGCCTTTGAGCGATGCCACCAATGACAAGCTCATGAGCCTAAGGCCGGTGAGTTTCGAGTATAAGCAGGTCGATGAAAGCGGTCACTACCCCCTTCAATATGGCTTGATAGCAGAGGAAGTAGCCAAGGTCTTCCCGAATCTGGTGCAAGCCGACGCCAGCGGCAAACCTTTTGCTGTCCGTTATAACTTGCTCATTCCGCTGCTTGTGAAGGGGTTGCAAGATGAGCATCTTGAAAGCGCGAGGCAGCAGGCGATGATCGCCTCACAGCAGGAGGCGCTAGCTTCCTTGCAAGCACAAAACGAAAAGCTCAAACAAGAGATGGACGCGCTACGCGCACAGCAGCAGAAGCAGCTGACCATGGATGAAGAAGCGCGGCCTACTAAAGAAGCCTTGGTGAAGGAAATTGTCATCCTTCAGAAGCAAGCGGATGTTCAAGCTGCTCGGTTGGCATCATTCGAGCAACGGCTTGATCGCAATCAACACCTCCAAAGTGCCAGCTATGCCAGTGCCGATACCGAACATTAAGCAGGAACATTCGCTGGAGCATTAGGACAGCCCCCTGGCTGACGGTTCATGGGGTAACCCGGGCAGTCGGGTGTACCGTGGCCACCGCATTGCTAGCCAGGCTTTTACCCCCGGGGGCTTGGCGGCCCGCCATGCGGGCCGCCATAGCCAAAAGCACTTTTGCTTACCTGCCGCCGTGTACGTCAACGGGAACCATGGCAGAAAGAATGCATGACGGGGCTTGGGTTCGTGGCGTAAAAAGCATTACGACCTTCACATGCCCCGCATAAGCCTTCGGGGTTAATTTAAACCTACCTTCGTCATGGATCATCCAACGGACCGATTCAGGCGATTTGGTGTGAACCAAGGCGTCACAGGAGGAGACGCTACTCCCAACAAGGAAGAAAAGTATCTTGGCAGCCACCCCACTGCCGCGATGCCATTGACATCGATTGAAAGCCGACGACCGCGCGAGCGGTTGAACGGTTTGTCACACCCCAAACCCACGAGCATCCCCATGAAAACCAGTCAAAAACCTACAGCCTTTGGGCGCCGGCATCAAAATCGCCACTACGCGATCAGGCTCATGGCGGCGATAGCCGTGAGCGCATTCGGCGCCATCGCAATCCATTCCGCATACGCGCAGTCAACCAGCTCCAGCATTTTTGGCAGGGCACCCGCGGACAGCACCATCACCGTGCACAGCGACAACGGCGGCGCCCGCCACGGAACCGCCAACAGCAAGGGTCGGTACACCCTCACTTCGCTGCTACCCGGTACTTACGTCGTCTCGCTGGAAAGGAACGGCCAGACAGTCGCCAAGGTACAGGGTGTTCCGCTCTTTGCGAGCAGGTCATCCCAAGTCGATTTTGTTTGCGACAATGACCAGTGCACGGGAACGTTTGGTCGCTGATCACGCGGCCCCTGGTGTCATGCCCTAGGGCATGACACCAAAGATCCGGGCGCCCACCACGGGCTCCCTACAGCGAAGCTGATCTGCCTGGTGCCAGTACACGACACTCCTTGATTACCTTTCTGGCCTGGTTGGCGCCGGATGTCACTGGATCATCGCCGTCGCGCTGCGAAGGCGATCATCGCCAGGGAAATCCGCACTGAACATCTGCGGGCCGGAAGCGAGCACGGTTTGGTTGATGCCAAAGGAAAAAGAACCGTCCGAGCGGGTTCTCACCGTGCCTATCGGCGTCTTGATCGATTCGAGGTAGAGGAATCGCCGTCCGACCTCATGCCCTGCGTCGTCGACAAACAACACGGCGACGTAAGCGGAGTGTTCAACGTTGATGCGCGCCTCGTACGGAACTTCCAACGTAAACGCCGCACCAGGCGTTACGGGAAATTTCGCGGAATTGTTGTACACGGTACCGCTCGCATCCACGGCAATCTTGCCGCCAGGAATTTCATGAACATTCGTCCTGCCACCTCCGGCTTGAGCATTCTCATAGTAGGTGACCTTCCCAATGTTTGCGGTGACGGGGCCGGAACAAGTGCACTGGAGCTCCTTGTTCGCCCGCACGGCGAACAAGGCCGCGCGCGCATTCTTAAAGGCCGTGCTGGATAGGTTTCTGGTGGGCATCGTTTCTCCCGTCATCGCACCGATGTCGGCGATTGAGATGGGAGCGCCGCTGATCGCTGCACCCGCCGAATCGCTCAGGCGACCGGAAAGGGTCGTCCCGTTACGCATGAGTGTCATCACGCTACGCGGTCGCAGATACTCAAGCACCAGATTCGTGAGCGTACCTGCTGTTGCCTCTGGCAGATTGTGCGATGGAAGCGCCACCCAAGTCTGAAAAACCGCCTGATCCGGGATGACGCCAAGGCCGGACTCGATGTAGGTGAAATGGTCCGCCGCTGCACGAGCCCAGGATTGATCCGTTTGTCCGTCGGTGTTGCCGCCGTTGTAGATAATGCCAAAACTTATCCGGCGTGACTTTCTGACAAAAGAAGACAGCAGCGGCAGGTTGGCCATTCCCGCCGGCGACCAGCTCACATCCGCGTGCAGGAATTCCAGATTGAATCCAACTGCTTCGCGGTACGCATCCACCCATTCCTCGGTAGCCTGGAGAAACGCCTTCGAAGCATAGACGACTTCGATATCCCCGATCTTGACGTTGGGAAAGATGCGCTTGGCCAACTTCACATTCGGGGCCACGTCCGCAGCTACTTGCCGGACGGAAAGCCTGCAGGCGTCGCCGCCTTGATATTCATGGCCATAGTAGAGCGGCTCGTCCATGGCGATATAGGAAGGTTCTCCGCCCAGGCGTTTGACTCGCTGCAGCAATCCCTCCACCAAACCCGGCTCTCCATAGGCCTCGGTGCGCTCCTGACAATGCTCCGACCGCGTCGCCATCCCGATCTCCAGCGCCAGTTTGATGTTGCGACGCTTGAGCTCGGAGAAAATCCGTTGCAGATCCTCGTCCCTGCCCTGCTGCACGAATCCCGGCCCTATTTTGAAGACGCGCAGGTTCGCCGCCACCGTTTTCCACTCGGAATCCGCGCGGAACAAATCCATGTAATCCTCGCTGGCGTTCCAGTTGTGAGCCGCGCGTGCGACCGGGTCCAGCGGGCTGAGCCAAACTTCATTGGCATGGGCGCTACCGTAGACGATGCAAACGACGCACATCAGCCGAAGTACCCAAGTGCTGACGGATGGAAATTTTGCCTTGTTTCGATTTTCGAATTCGGTCCGCATGATCATCCTTTGCGATGGCTTCAACCGGGGTTCCACGAGCACCGTGCATCCATTGACTGAATTCGCAGTCGAATGTGGACATCCCGCCTATGCTTTCAGCACCTGCCTTGGCTGTCAAAGGGCCAGTTCAGGTGCGTACCTGTTGAACCCAAGCACGCGTTTTGGAAGCCCAACCGGGTTCACATCCGCCGGAATGCCAGGAACGAGGTGGCCGCTGCGGTTCGAGTTATCGGATGGCAGCTTGCTGGTGGCCGGTGGTCGGCTGACCGGCTACGCCTGGTCTGAAGAGGTGTTGGCCGGCATTGCCAAAGATGTGCCCTACAACGCCGAGCAAGCCATGAAAGACCCCGGCGCGCTGTACGAAAAAGCCTTGCTTCCATTCGTCTCAAACGTAGTGGTGGATGGTCGGCTCGTCACGGGTCAAAACCCGGCATCGGCCAAAGCCACCGCCATGCAGGTCGCTTCCATGCTTCGATCACCCTTTGACGCGTAAAGAAAGAACCGCTTTCGCAAAAAAAACCGGTCAGGCGCGTTATTGGTTTTCAGGGAAATCCCTAGCTCGGGATAGCCCCAGCTTGTGGGTGCAAAGCGCCCGGCACCTCACAGGATCTCAGCAAGTCCTTAAATGACCCGGTGTATCTAGGCGCCGTCGTCGGCGACATGTTTTGCATAGGGGGAAGTATTGCCGAAGTCTTTGGCGGTGAGCTTGCCGGCGAGCTCATCAACTGCGCGGGGATACTGATAGCCGCACCGTTCCAGGTCACGGGTGGCGCTATCGACAGCATCAAGGAAGAGAGTGAACTGAAAAATCAAGCAAAGGAATATCTAAAGCAAGCGAATGAGCTCGGTAACGCCGAGACACGGGATAAACCGGACGGTTTGCATAGAATCCGATCGCTGGGTGAAACCGGCGGACTGGATGACAAGACCATCGACGCGCTGGTCGATAATGCCGGCGTCTTTTCATCGTCACCCGACAAAGCCGAGGAGTACTTGCGCGAGCTGAGCAAGTTGCCCCAGCGAAGCCGCGGCTCTTTTAAGCTAGGGATGCTCTGATCTATTCCACGTGCCCGGCCTTCTGGACGTCACCCCGTCATTCAAATTTAAGATGTGGGGGCCGAACTGTATACGCGTCTGGTGGAGCGTAGGCTGGGATGGCAATCCCAGCATCGCGCGGCTGTAGGCATGGCAATGCTGGGTTTCTCAACCCAGCCTACGCTCCGCCAGACGCGCATACAGGGCGGTGACGGGTACGTGGAATAGATCAGAGCATCCCTAGGGGGCCGGAACTTCCGCCTAGCTCTTCAACGCGAGCGATGCGCCTAGATCATCCATGGATCTCCACGCTCGCCACGATGTCGGAAGCCATCCAGGCGGCCAGAAGACTGCCGGCGCGAGTAACGCCCTCTGCTTCGCCAAGGTGCTCAACGACGACATCACACATGGCGTTGAAGTCTCCATCATTCAGCAGCGATAGGAGCGCCGCGCGTTCAATCGCATCGACCTGTCTGAGCTGTGATGAAAACCCGCGACGCCAGACAATTACGCCGGCTGGCGTATCGAGCATTTCGGCCTCGATCGCCTCAGTCTGATGGTGCAATGAGGACCAGACGTCAACGGCATTGGTGGTTGCGACGTGCTGACGAAAGCTTGGCGTGAGACGAAGGCGTGCGTGGTCCCAGTCAATGTCACCCAATGCCTGGATGGTCAGGGTCGTTGCGTCTGGCGCCACGAAGCACTCCGAAAGTGTCCACTCGATCCACGCAAGTTCGTCCAGATCCGGGTTGTCCGGGTATATCACACGCAAGGTCTGGCGAAAGTCCGCGCCATAGTCGTCCAGGGTCCACGACGACGGCGGATGAAGGTCGATGTGACGGATGGCTGTCTGTAGAAAGGCGCCCTCACCCATTCGGCTGAGAAGTTGCGGATAGCTCGCCTTGAGGACATTCACCAGCTGGGAACGATAGTTGTTCTGATAAGCTGCAAGCCCGCGCGGGGAAACAAGTCGGCGTTGGAGACGATTTTCGTCACCCGTGTTGACCAGCCAATGGTGAAAATCCCGCTGCATGTCGGCCAACATCACGCTGCCTCCTGCAAGGGAAGATGGCGTTGGCGCAAATTGCGCGCAAGGTCGAGTTCGCCCAACAGATCGGCAAGCGGCGGAATGGCGTCATCGCGTTCGATCATGGTGGCGACAGGGCCTAGCACGGACCCAGCTCTCGCATACAGCGCCCACACGTCCACGCCTACGGGTTGGTCATGGGTGTCGATCAGCATGTCCGAGCCCTGGGTGTGGCCGGCCAGGTGGATCTGGCGCACGCGGTCAACCGGTATGCCGCTCAGGTAGGCCTCCACGTCCCAGCCATGGTTCCTTGCGCTGACGAATAGGTTGTTGACGTCGAGCAAGAGGCCGCAGCCCGTACGTCGGGTCATTTCGCTGAGGAACTCCCACTCCGTCAAGGTGGAAGCCGTGAAGGTGACGTAACTCGACGGGTTCTCGAACAGCATCGGCCTGCCGACGGCCTCCTGCGCGGCGTGAATGTTCCGGCAGACGATGGCCAGCGTTTCCTCCGTAAAGGGAAGAGGAAGCAGGTCGTGCGAATTGAATTGCTCGAAGCGAGACCAGCTCAAATGGTCCGATACGAACAAGGGGTCAAGCCGATCCACCACAGAACGCAGGCGGCGCAGATACGCCGGCTTCAAGCCGTCCGCCGAGCCAATGGACATCGATACGCCGTGGAGCGCGACGGGATAGCGCTCGCGTACGCGGCGCAGGATATCCAACGGCTGCCCGCCATCGACCATGAAGTTCTCGGAGATCACTTCCACGAAATCGACCGGCACCTCGGTTTCAAGAAAGTCGTGGTAATGCTCTTTGCGCAAGCCGAGACCGAAGCCGGCAAAGGTGGGAAGCGATGTGGACATGGCGATGCTCCTGGGCAAGGAAAGGCGCTGGACCCGCTCGCAGCGGGTCCAGCCAGGCGATCACTTCGGTTCGGTCAGCGTGCCGCCGGCTGCGGCACACTCGCTCGGGGTCTTTACGATGACGCCCTGGCCCTTGCAGTCGTTGAGGCCCTTGCAGTCGTGCTTGGCCATGGCGCAAAGGCTTTGGCCCTTGCAGGCGTTAGCTCCGTAACAGCGGGTCGGCTGTTCTTTGTGGCCCGACTGATCGGCGGCGTGCGCAGCACCGTTGAGTGATGCGATAGCGAGTGCGACGACGGCGGCCGCCGCAGCGAAACTGCTGCGGGACTTGGTGGTGATGGTGCTCATGAGTCGTTTTCCTGTTGGGTAAGGGTTTAGGTCAAACCATTGGGGGTATGACGCGGCGCTACTTCAAGCTCTTCGCCGCGTTCTCGATCACTTGCGCAACCTGTTCCGGCTGCGACATGTAGACGAGGTGGCTGCCCTTGATCTCGGTGATCCTGGAACCGGCTCGCTGATACATCGAGCGCTGCAGATCGGGGCTGTAGAAGTGATCTTCGGTCGCAACCACCGCCCAGCTGGGCTTGTTCTTCCAGGCAGCCGCTTCGGTAACGGCGCCCAGCGCAGGAACCGTTGCGGGCACCTGGGAAATGGCCAGGTAGTTGGTGCGGTTGGTAGTCAGATCGTTGCCTAGGTCGGCGCCGAAGTGCTTCTCGTTGACGTAAACAAATCCGTCCCAGGAGGCTTCGATGTCGTTGCTGGGCTCCGGCACGGAGTTGACTAGTATGCTCACGCTTTCACCCACGCTCGGCGCTACCGCGGCCACGTAGACCAGGCCTTTCACCTTGTCGCGATTGCCGGCTACCGTGATCACCGCGCCGCCGTAGTCACTGCCTACCAGCAAGGTCGGGCCACTCTCCTTGCGCAACTGGCGATAGACGGCTTCGGCGTCATTACTCAGCGTGTCGATGCGCGGTTGCACGACATTTACGCTGTAACCATGCTTGGTAAGGATGTCGTGGACGACGCGCCAGCCCGAACCGTCGACGAAGGCGCCGGGGACGATGACGATGTTCTTGACGCCTTCGGGGGCGTCGCCAGCAGCGAACGCGGGTGCGGTCGACGCCAGCATGAGCAACAACAAACTCAATGGCTTTCGCATGATGTTTCCTGAGGAAGTGAAATTGATGGGAATGGGGAGTCACGCAACGGAAGGCGACCGTTGCAGCGATCGGTTGCGACGGATGTGATCCATCGACCACGCGCCGCCGCCGCGGACCACGAGCGGAAGCAACAGAGCGGCCCAGCTAAGGTGCGTTGGCCATGCGTCCGGGTAGACGAAGATCTCGATGACCGTGGTCATGCCCAGCAAGGCGAGCGCGGACAGCCGCGTGCACAAGCCCAGCACCAGCAGCACGGGAAACAGGTGCTCCGCGCCTGTGGACAAACGTGCGGCGATGTCCGAGGGAATCAGTGGCAGCGCGTACTCGCTGGCAAACAGCTGATAGGTGGACTCTTTGATCGTCAGGAGGCCTTCCACTTTCGTACGGCCCGACTGGAAGAACACCGCAGCGATGCCCAGCCGTGCCATCAGCAATAGCATGGCCTCCGGAACGAAACGTTGCGGCGCGGGCCATGCGCTCATGGCTTGGCCTCAAGCGAACCGTACCCCTTGGGGGTCTTGAAGGTCGTACAGGTGCCCTTGTCGACCAGGATCCAGGCATTGCCCTGGTAGTCGACTTTGGCAGTGCCCGCACACGTCGTACCAGGGCCGGCGGCGCAATCGTTCTTGCCGGCGAGCGCCACGCCGTAACATTTTTCCATCGGCTTCTTGGCGTTCTCGGCATGACCGGCCACGGCGAAGCAGGCCAGGCTGAGGGCGAATGTGGCGGCCAGTGCCGCGCGAGTGCTTTTCATGATGATTTCCTTGGGAAGGTGGGGAATTTTTCGGCTCAGCGCAGCTCAAGCCACAGCGATACGCTGTTACGGTTAGCTTTAGCGCGGATCTTGTCCGCGCATCGGGTGTTGGGCATCGGGTAACTCCGGTATGACTGGAAATGCCGGTCGCGACCCACTGAATCAGGTCTTACGCGAGGAGGCTGGGTGGGCAGAAAACTACCCCCTACCCGATTCATTCAGTAGCCGGTAAATTCGAGAGGCGCCCTTTCACAGGGTGAGAGGCTCAGGACGAAAAAGAGGCCCGCTTTCGACCAAAGCGGACCGCTTCGACGGACGATGTACGCTGACGCGCTTGCGTGTAAAAGATGAGCCTGGCTGCGTATCGTCATTGACCCGAGCGGGGCATCGCACCAATGACCCACTACACCTACATTTGGGAATTCATGGTCAAAGCAGGAAAAGAGGCTGAGTTCGTTGAGCACTACAGCCCGGATGGGACGTGGGCAAAGCTATTCAAGCAAGCTCCTGGATACGTCGAAACATTACTGCTCAAGGACAGGAAGGATGGACAGCGCTATTTCACTGTGGACCGTTGGCGCAGCGAAGCGGCCTATCAAGCCTTCAGATCCCGGTTCGCTGACTCGTATGCCGCTCTTGACCGGGTCTGTGAAGACCTGACCACTTCGGAGAAGCCAATGGGCTGTTTCGATGAATGACCGACCCTTGCAAGTCTACTTCTCGCCCTACTCGCCCTTCGTACGCAAGGTGCTGGTTTGCGCTGCCGAGCTCGGTATTGCAATCGAACGTCTGCCCTGCGCAGCGCATCCGGTGACGCGCGATCAAGCCATCGTTGCGCTCAATCCCCTCGGCAAGGTGCCAACGCTCTTGAATTCCGATGGCGAGGCGCTCTATGACAGCCGGGTGATCTGCGAGTACCTCGATGCGACAAGTGCGAATCCCCACCTGTTTCCGATCCAATCCCCCGCGCGTTGGCAAAGCCTGCGGGAACAGGCGCTTGCAGATGGGCTCCTCGAAGCGGCTGTGCTGATGCGCTACGAACAGGTCGTTCGTCCCGAGGAGTTGCGCTACCAACCATGGTATGAAGGGCAACACGCGAAGGTGATCTCGTCCCTGGACCAGTTCGAGGCATGGGTGCCGGACTTCGGCGAACGCGTTGACATCGGTACGATTTCGGTTGCCTGTGCGCTCGGTTACCTCGACCTGCGTTTTCCCGGCGAAGGATGGCGTTCGCGCGAGAACCTGGCGGCGTGGTATGCAAGTTTCAGCGAACGACCCTCCATGTCAGGAACTCGCCATCCCCAAGCCTGATACCATTGAGCAGGACACGCAGACCCCCACACTTCGGGAGAACTCATGTTTGACCACGTCGTCTTCGGAGTCAGCGATTATGCAGCGAGCAAAGCGTTTTTCCTCAAGGCACTCGAACCGCTCGGCATAGAGGTCGTCCACGAGAGGCCGGACGGCATCGAGCTCAGTTCGGACGGCAAGGTTTCATTGTGCCTGCTGCAAACCGAGGAGAAGCCGGCGCATCTCCACCTGGCGTTCGTCGCCGAGAGCCGCCAGCAAGTCGAAGCCTTTCATCGCGCAGCTCTGGCTGCGGGCGGCAAGGACCATGGCGCGCCCGGTCTGCGCCCGCATTACCACGCGAACTACTATGCAGCTTTCGTGATTGATCCGGACGGGCACAACATCGAAGTGGTTTGCCACAGACCCGAGGCCTGATCCTTCCATCTATAGGATGTTCAGAGCGGGAATCGCACGCTTGCGCTCGCCCTCCTTCCAAACGTTATCGACGTCATCGGGGAGTACGGGAATTGGTCATGGTGTGATTGAGCAGGGCCATCTTGGCATGGATGGCTATGAGATCGAACTGCTGTACGGGAACAAGGATTGATGATGAAGAACGCCTTTCCAATCAAGTCTGCTCTGGCGCTGTGCTGCCTGGGCGGTGTCATCGAGGCGGGGCATTCGATGCCGGCTGATCCAGCTGTGTCCGGGATATCGGCACCGTCAAGCTTCGTGATTGGGCCGGAGGCCGGCGATTCTCACTCGCACGCGGCCTTCCCCCACGTGCCCAAGGCCATCATCAAAGTGTCATCGCGTGTGCGCGTAACCCATGCCGTGGGCCAAGGTCTCAACTTTTTTGCCATCCAGGTCAATTTTCCCAATCGAACCTGGGCCCATGGCGGCCCTCAGCGGGTGAGCGGCAAGTATCAAATGAACTGGGGTGGCCTGGTGTCCCGCGGGGGCGGCGCTACGGATTATCGCGAGGAAAACCCCGCTTCGGATCTGCAGCTGATGCAGAACGCAGGTGATGCTGAGCGCAGTGCACCGTACACCTGGGTGGAGGGAAAAGACTACGAGCTGACGATCGAGCGTGGCAATCAGGTCACGCTTCCCCCGGGACAATACATCTTCATCGGATCTGGCCCCACCGTTTCCGTAAGCAACGCGCGCAACATGTGGGAATGGAAGTTCACGCTGAGGCCGGCGGACGGGCATGGCCCGGTCCAAGTGTCCACCTTGTATGACGCGGCCGATCGGATCTCCAGTTTCTACATCTGGAACGAGTGCGGTTACGGCTCATGCGGTAAGAGACAGAGCGCCCGCTGGTCCATGCCTGTCTATTCGACGCTCGACGCACCAGGCAAGAGCGTGCCAGCACAAGTGCTGACACGTTTTTGAGCCGCCAATCACCTTCACGTCCATACCTTGCGAGGATCGGCGTCAGGGAAGTGCGTAGGCTGGGATGGCAGTCCCAGCATCGGGATGTCGCGTGGACAGCTGGGATTATCATCCCAGCCTGCGTGCTTCATCTGTGTTGTATCGTAGATGTGCTTGCACTACGTCTCGGGAGGAGGACGGTATGAGCTTTCAAAGGCGCCAATGGCTTCAATCCTTGTCATACGCTTTCGGGGCCAGCTTCATTCTGCCCAGGAACGTATTCGCCGTGACGGCACGAAACCCCGCGCAACCGGCAACTGCTGCTACGCCAGGGCAGGCAAATGCCAAACATGAGTCAGCGGCAGCGGAAAGGGAGAAAGTGACCGGAATCGGTGGACTGTTCTTTCGAGCCCATGATCCCGATGCGCTAGGGCGCTGGTACCTGCAACATCTGGGGATCGCACTCACCCCCACCAGCAACGACGCCCCCGTTTGGCAGCAGGAGGCCGGACCGACCGTCTTCAGCCCCTTTCCCGAGAAGAGCGGCTATTTCGGGGACCCGCACAAGGTTTGGATGGTGAACTTTCGCGTGCACAACCTCGACAAAATGATCGCCCAGCTACGCGCAGCGGGGATCGAGGTCAAGCTTGATCCCCAGACTTATCCCAACGGTCGTTTTGCGCATCTGCATGACCCTGAGGGGAATCCGATCGAACTGTGGCAACCTGCCTGACGCTTATCTCCACGTCCCCCCAAAAAACTGTTGGCGGACATGTTCGCGCTGTTCTTCAAAACGAAGAACTTCCACTGGCCTATGACAGGTCCGCACTTCCGCAACTACCACCAGCTGCTCGACGCGCAAAGCATGCAGATCTTTGCTGCCACGGATCCGATTGCCGAGCGAGTCCGAAAACTCGGCGCCACCAGCTTGCGATCCATGGTGCAAGCAGCCGGCCTGCAACGCAGTGAAGTAACCACAAAGATGACGTGGCTGCGCACGACATACTGTCTGAAGCGAAACCTTCAGCCAGATCCAGCCGTCAAACCTGTGCTGGGAGGGCAATCCCAGCACAGCGATGCCGCGTGGAAGCTGGGATTATCATCCCAGCCTACGCCCAGGCAAACGCGCTGATAGGGTCACGGTCAGGTCTGGACAAGTGCATCGCGAGCGAAGCGCAGGAAATTCTCTGCCATGGGATTATCCGATCCCGATCGCACGGCAACGTCGATGGTGGTGCGTGCGCTGCCTGGAAATTCACGAAAAACCGCACCACGCACGGTGAGCTGGGTCATACAGGCCGGGGCGAGTGAAACTCCGATGCCCGCGGCGACCAGGCGGAACATCGTGGCAAATTGGGGCGAGTACTGCACGATATGAGGGCTGAAGCCGGCGCGCTTGCAGCAATCCATGCTGCGATCGTAAGCCAGTGGCCCCATGTGCCTCGGAAATAGCACGAAAGGTTCGGCGCGAAGGTCATGCAAGCGCAACGTTTTTTTTGCCGCGAGGGGATGGCTCTGGGGAAGTACGGCGACATAGCGCTCGCGCAGCATGGTTTTGACCGCCAGGCCTTCGCCAGCCTCTCCGTCGCGTAAAAAAGCAATGTCCAACGATCCGTCACGCAGCGCCTTGGCCTGCGCGGAAGTCCACATTTCATGCAGCTGCAGTTCCACGTTGGGGTATTTCCTGCGAAAGCGATGAATCGCAGCCGGCAATTCGGTGAACATCACCGAGCCGGTAAATCCGATACTGAGGGCACCTTTTTCGCCCAGGCCAACACGACGCACCTGTGCCAGGTCGTCATCGACGCGCGCTATCGCAGCGCGGGCTCGCTCCGCGAGGAGCTCCCCTGCAGCGGTGAGTTTGACGCCACGCGTAGTACGGATAAGGAGAGCATGGCCGAGCAACGATTCGAGCCGGCGGATTTGTTGACTCAGGGCAGGCTGCGCAATGTGCAGCTGTTCGGCCGCCCGCGTGAAGTGCAGGTTCTCCGCAACAGCAAGAAAGTAACGCAGGTGTCTGAGTTCGATTTCATCATTCATAAGTTGATCATATCAATAGCAATGAGCAAGATATTGGACTTATGAAATGCAAAATGCGAAGGTCGGCGCAAGGGGCAACCGACAGCGACAGGTAACAGGGAGATGAACGAGGAAATCAGGTATTTCAGCCCGGGCAGCGACCAGTCCCCTCCCCTTCGGGCGATGGCGCGAAGGTGTTTCACGGATACTTTTTCGCACCTGTATGAGCCGGAGCCGTTTGAGCGGTTTCTGAATGCGGCTTACGGCGACCAAGGCTCCATGTCCAAAGACCTGCTCGATGCGGGCATGGAGTGGCGGGTCGCGCAGGTGCACGGAGAAATCATCGGCTATGCCAAGCTTCGTCCGCTCGCGGCACCTGCACCCAACCCGCGCAAAGGCGCCTTGGAGTTACAGCAGATTTATGTGCTGCGCGAATGGCACGGGCGTGGGGTCGCTGACCGACTGATGCACTGGGCCCTGGATCGTGCCCGCATGCTCGGCGCGCCGGAAATATACCTTACCGTGTTCGACCATAACGAACGGGCCAAACGCTTCTACGCGCGACATGGCTTCGTTGAGGTTGGGCGCTGTACCTTCCAACTCGGGGACCGGATCGACGACGATCGCGTCTGGCAAAAGACGCTTTAGCGGTTTCGGAAAGAGGGTATTCGCAGAAGCCACGCTTTCCTGCCCTAGCGGACATTGCAACGACAGCGCAGGGCCTGAGGCATCCAAAGGGGGGCTTTCAGGCTCGATTTGCCTCCAGCCTGGACTCTTACCGCTTATGGCGATCGGACGTCACGCCGCCGCGTGATTGACCAGGACGGCATTAATCGGCCATCCAGACGGACGATCAGGTGCCGGCGTGGTTCTTCGCCAATCGCTCTTTGAGGAACTCGATGAAGCGCTGGGTCTTGGCCGGAAGCAAGCGTGTTTCCGTCAGCGCATAAACCGGTATGGGCTTGCCTTGCCATTGGGGCAGCACACGAACCAGCCGCCCCGCCGCCACGTCGTCCGCAGCCAGTTCATCCGTGATCAGAACGATGCCCATGCCGAGCGTCGCGAAACGGCGGATCAGGCCAACGTTGTTGAGCGTGAAGCGGCTGCTGGTCGAGACCTGGATCGACTGCTTCCCTCGGTGCAAGGTCCATGGCCTGTCCCTGAGGACGTTAAGGCATTCGTGCCGCGCAAGGTCGGCTGGCTCCATCGGCACACCCGATCGCTTCAGATAGCTCGGCGAGGCGTAAAGGCGCTGCACGAAAGACGCCAACGGGCGCGCAATCAGATGTGAACTCTCCGGCTCGCCGATACGAATGGCCACATCGAAGGGTTCACTCACCAGATCCACTTGTCGTGGCGTGAGGTCGAAATCGAAGCGGATGCCGGGATACCGCTCGGCGAACTCGGCGATCAGCGGCGCCATGTAGATCACCGCGAAATCGACCGGCAGCGAGGCGCGCAGTACGCCGCTGGGCTGGGCGAGCATCTCGCCCAATTGTTCGTGCGCGAGCCTGGCCTCATCGACGATGCGCTTGCAGCGCTCGAAATAGACCTGGCCCGCTTCGGTCAGCTCGACCCTGCGCGTCGTACGGTGCAGCAGACGCAGTCCAATGGCCTTTTCAAGAGCGCTGATGCGTCTGGAGAGGGTGGAGTTCGGTACGCCCGTCGCCTCGGACGCGCCCCGAAAACCCTTGGCCTTGGCGACCTCGACGAACAAAGCCATATCGTTCAGAAGTTCCATGACATTGCTCCATAAATGGATCAATGTTCTCCACTATACCTCCTTTATTCCATCCATGGTTTGACCGCATGATTTCGCCAACCCGATTTCGAGGACTTGATCATGCATCAGCTATTCCTGCCGGTTCGCCTTGGCGACTACACCTTGCCAAATCGCCTGGCAATGGCGCCGATGACGCGCAGCCGCGCCGAATTGGACGGCACGCCGGGCGAACTGACCGTTGAGTACTACGCGCAGCGCGCTGATCTGGGCCTGATAGTTACCGAAGGCACACAGCCGTCGGAGGATGGCCAGGGCTACCTCGCCACACCGGGCATCCACACCGACGAGCACGTCGCAGGATGGCGCAAGGTTACGTCGGCCGTGCGCGCCAAAGGCGGTCGCATCTTTATCCAGCTGATGCACGCGGGACGCATGTCGCATCCCGATAACACGCCCCATCATCGCCAAGGCGTTGCTCCCTCCGCGATCGCTCCGGGCACGCCGATGTTCACGGCCAAAGGCATGCAGGATATCCCTGTGCCGCGTGCCCTCACCACGGAAGAGGTACGCCAGACCGTTGCCGACTTCCGTCACGCCGCACGGCGTGCGATCGAGGCTGGCGCCGACGGCGTCGAGATTCACGGTGCCAATGCCTATCTGATCCATCAGTTCCTCGCCCCGAGTGCCAACGTGCGAACGGACGAATACGGCGGGTCGATCGAAAATCGCGCGCGCTTCGCCATCGAGGTGGCCACGGCCATCGCCGAAGAAATCGGCGCGCATAGAACCGCGATCCGCTTGTCGCCCGGCACCAGCATGTGGGGCATCGACGAGGGCGTGGAAGGGCCGGATCTGTACCGCCACCTGGTCGCGCAACTGGATCAGCTTGGGCTCGCGTACCTGCACATCATGCATCTGGGCAATGAGCCGCTGCTTGTCGATCTGCGCAAAGCCTGGACGCAATCGTTGATCCTCAACCGACCGGGACGTGCGCGCGAACAGATCGGAACGGACGTGGCCGCAGGACTGGCAGACTTGGAAGCGTATGGGCAGATGATCCTGGCCAACCCGGATTTCATAACCCGCTTGAGGACGCATGCGCCCCTGAACGATGCCGATCGCAACACGTTCTTCGGCGGCGGCGCGCAAGGGTATGTCGACTACCCCGCGCTGAGCGAAGCGCTCACTGCCTGAACGCAAACCAATCAGGCGTGCGAGCGTAACGGACACAGTGGATGGAAATCTGCTGAGCCGGATTGTCCGCCTCGAATGGCGGACATCTCGCCTCATTCGACCGTCAGTTTTCCGCACGCATGCCGATTCTTTGATGCACTTCACATCGCCAGCAAAACGATCACTTAACTGAACGCCAAGACCGGCTTGTGTCGAACCGCCCTTATGACCAACACTTCCCGCGTGCTTAGCTAAGCCCTAACGGCGAATCGCATTCGCAGACACGGGGCGTGTGACGGAACCACCCGCTTGCACGAAACAGGGGGTTTCTCACATGCATTTCGGGAGTCGGTTATGCGTACCTGCCGTTTTTCAAAGCGGTTGATTTGCTGCAGCATCATGCTTGCGTTTGCCTCGGCACTGCCGGCTTACGCACAGACAAGCACCACCACAACAACAACAACGACCACGACGACCAGCACAACGCAAGAAACGTCGCGGCTCACCAACGAATTCACCCCGCTTGCCGGTTCCACCAGCAATGCTCAGGCGCTGGTCAACGGCCTGCACAATGGCTCGACCGTTACCTTGACGAGCACGTCGCCGACGGGAGCTATCACTACCACCACGTTCACGCCAGATACGGGCAAGCTGGGCTACGGCAACGTGCGTATCGCCCTGTCGCTGGCCGAGGCAAGTCTTGCGAAGCAAGGCATTACCGATCCCACTTCGGCCGAACTCGCCGCGGCGCTGAACGGAGGCAAGCTGGTGCTTGCCGACGGCAACACGGTTTCACTGCACGGTGTGCTTGCGTCGCGCGCAGCGGGAGAAGGCTGGGGAGAGGTCGCCAAAGGCCTTGGCTTCAGGCTTGGCGATGTGATGCGTTCGCCCAAGGCGGTTGGCAGCGAAGCCGCGGAAGGACATGAGCATGCGAAAGTGGCGCATGTCGAGATCGCAAGCCGCGATACCCACTCGACCCTCACGCATCCCGATCACGTAAGCAAGCCGGACTCCGTCCAGCGGCCCGAGCGCGTGGAAGCACCCGAGCGTCCGGAACGTCCGGAACGCCCTGATCGTCCTGATCACGCTGGCCGTCCCGGCGGCTGATCTTTTTTTCTACTCCGTTGGCACGCAGCCCTTAGCTGGGCTGCGTGCCTCCTTATGCATGCTCCAAGGAAAAACCATCGATGTTGAAGAAGCCCTTTTGGATGATGACCGCCAGCCTGCTGCTCGGCACGACTGCCGTTCACGCGGCAGGCACCGCCGATGATCAGTTCAGCCTTGCCGCCGGCGCGGACTTCTCCAGCGGCAAATACGGCACCGACACCACGACGGACATCTGGTCGGTACCGGTGACGGCTACCTACAACATGGACCGTTGGACCTTCAAGCTGGTCGTGCCGTATGTCCACATCAGCGGCTCAGACAACGTCATCCCTGGCGTTGGCCGCGTCAACAACGGCAATCCGCACGGGCGCGGTCATGGCCGCGGTGCAGGCAACACCGGCACCACCACGACCACCGCCGCCGCAACGAACGGTTCTGCCTCCGGGCTCGGCGATATCGTCGCTTCGGCCGGCTATGAAGTATTCCAAAGCAGCGACCGTACATTCGGCGTGGACCTTACCGGCAAGATCAAGTTCGGTACTGCCGATGAGAACAAAGGGCTCGGCACCGGCCAGAACGATTACGGCGCCTCGCTGGATACCTATAAGGTCTACGGCAATTGGACTGCCTTCGGCGGCGTGGGCTGGATGAAATACGGCAGCTCGCCCTATATCCAGCTGAAGAACGGCTTCAATGCCAATGTCGGCCTCGGCTACAAGCTGAGTCACGACGACGATTTCGGCGTGTACTACAACTATCGCCAGAAGATCGCCACCAACGGCGGCCCGCAAAGCGAAGTCACCGCCTACTGGAACCACAAGCTCAATCAGAACTTGCGCGTGCAGGCCTACGTACTGGGCGGTTTCGCGAATGGAAGTCCTGATTACGGCGTGGGCGCTAGCCTGAAGTACCTGTTCTGAGCGGTATGCAACTCCCTCCCCTGCTCGCAGGGGAGGGTCGGGGTGGGGTCGCACGAGCTTGCGACAATGCTTGAATTCATCGCCGCGCCAGTTCCGCCAGCAACAGCCTGATCGCTGGCGACGCAGCGATACCAGGTCGCGTAACGGCTTGAACAATGCGAACGAGCGCATGGTCCTTGGGCGTACCGATGCCCACATTGACCTTGCTTGACCGGTCCAATGCCAATCGCGGGACGAAACCGACACCCAGCCCCGCCTCGACCATCTTGAGCACCAAATCATAGTCGTCAACGGCGTGCACGATCCGCGGCACAAATCCCGCGGCGGCACAGGCGCGTTCCGCCAACAGCCGATCATCCAGTTGACGCGATCCGACGATCCAGTCGTCCTGCGCAAAGGCTCCCAGATCGATGGTCGAACGCTTGCGTGCCTTGGAATGCGGGAAGGCCAGGAGCACCGGTTCTCGAAATAGTTCTTCCACGATCAAGCTGTCATCGTTCGGTTTGGGGACGAGGCTGTATGCAAACGTCACCGCCAGGAGGCAGCGTCCGTCTCGCAGTGCAACGAGGGCATCGTCGGGTTCCATTTCATGGAAGACGACGTCCAGTTCGGGACATTGCGCCCTGACCCGAAACAGCGCGGGCAGCAAATGGGCCACCGCGTACGTTGCGAAGCAGGCAATCACCAATCTGCCAACCGGTTTCGTCGTTGCGCCGCGCAGATCGAGTTCCGCCTTCTCCACCGCGCGCAGAATGACGTCCGCGTGCTCGGCCAGCCGTTCGCCGTCGGGCGTCAGGCGAACGCGCCGTCCAACCCGTTCAAGCAATCGAACCCCTGCCTCGCGCTCCAGAATGGCCAGATGCTGCGAGACCGCCGAAGAGGTCAACGCCAGGGATTCGGCCACCGCGGTCATCGTGCCGAGCCGGGAAAGTTCGCGAAACAAACGCAGGCGGACCAGATCAATCATAAAGTTTTACTTAGCCATTGAATTAGCTTTTCAAAGTAGAAGTTTGCAATAGCCTGGGCTAATTTGCGACCGACCGCCGCTAGCCGTTCGCCAGGGCGGGCTTCGTCAAAAAATCGGGAGATCCGGCCATGGCCAAGGTATCGCTGCTCGGCGTCCCGCATGACGCCAACTCCTCCTTCCTGCGAGGTGCCGCGGACGCGCCACCGCTCATTCGCAGGGAGCTGTACTGCGATGCCTACAGCATCTGGAGCGAATCAGGGATCGACTTGAGCGTACCCGGCAGACTCGTCGATCACGGCGACGTGGCATTCGAACCGACAACCGATGCATGGAAAAGCATCGAGGATCACGTCGACCGCCTTTGCGGCTCCGGCGACCGCCTGATTTGCCTGGGTGGCGACCACGCCATTACGCATCCGATCATGCGCGCTGTGCGTCGACACCACCCGAAGTTGACGATCCTGCACATCGACGCGCACGCCGACCTTTACGACAGCTACCTGGGTAATCCCCGCTCCCACGCCTCCCCGTTTGCCAGGATCATGGAAGAGAGGCTGGCGGACCGCTTGATCCAGGTCGGTCTGCGCACGATCAATGATCATCACCGTGAGCAGTTCAAGCGTTTCGGGGTCGAGGTAGTCGAGGCCGCCCGGTGCGGCGAGTCACTGCAAATCCGTTTGGATACCCCCGTGTACCTTTCGCTCGACATGGACGGGCTCGACCCCGCCCATGCGCCCGGCGTATCGCACCGCGAACCCGGCGGTCTGTCGACCCGCCAGGTCATCCGTCTCATTCAAAGCATCGATCAACCCGTCGTGGCCGCGGACATCGTCGAGTTCAATCCGCGCAACGACATCGGCAACATGACCGCCACCGTGGCCGCGAAGCTTACGAAGGAAATTGCCGGCATCATGCTGCGCTGATTCGCGGAAATTTTTTTGCCGCAACGAATGTTTCCGCGGCCACTTGTTTTGCGCCCATTCCGGCATCACTTGATGGTCAGTTGCAAAAGGGCGAAACCATGACCACCCAAACCGAAACAGCCATCCTGGCCGGCGGATGCTTCTGGGGCATGCAGGATCTGCTGCGGCGCTACCCCGGGGTGTTGTCCACGCGCGTCGGCTACTCCGGCGGCGAAGTGGCCAATGCCACCTACCGCAATCACGGCACGCATGCCGAAGCGATCGAGATCGTGTTCGACCCGGGCCGGATCAGCTATCGCCAGATCCTCGAATTTTTCTTCCAGATCCACGATCCGACCACCCCTAACCGCCAGGGCAACGATAGGGGTACCAGTTATCGCTCGGCCATCTTCTATCGCGACGAAAAGCAAAAACAGGTCGCCGTTGACACCGTGGCCGATGTCAACGCATCGGGCCTCTGGCCCGGCAAGGTGGTCACCGAGATCGCTCCTGCAGGCCCGTTTTGGGAGGCCGAGCCGGAACACCAGGACTACCTGGAACGCTATCCCGAAGGCTATACCTGCCATTTCATCCGGCTGGACTGGAAGCTGCCGCCACGCGCTTGACGTGGTGGTATTTCGAGCGTTGCATTCCAGCGATTTCCGCAACAGTGTCTTCCGCACGGCGTCTATTTGCTTGGCGCCGGCATCGGCCTAGGCTTGCCTTCCCGACGAAGTGGGCGGCACGCACTTCGGCTGTCTTTTCAGTTGAACCTACAGGAGAAAGAACATGGCAAACGGATACTGGGTCATAACGTTTCGCTCGGTCTCGGACCAGGCGGGCCTCGACAAGTACGCAGCAGTCGCCGGACCGGTGATCAAGGCGCTCGGCGGCAAAGTGTTGATTGCCGGCCAGCCTTCATTCGCCTATGAAACCGGCATAGCTCAGCGCGTTGCCGTGGTGGAGTTCAGCAGCCTGGCCGCAGCAGATGCCGCCTACAACAGCGCAGAGTACCAAGCCACGGTGCAACACCTTGTCGGTGCGGCCGAGCGCGACGTTCGCATCATCGAAGGACTATAGGACGCCCCTGTATATGCGTCTGTAGGCTGGGATGACAATCCCAGCTTTGCACGCGGCATCCCAGTGCTGGGGTTGCCATCCCAGCCTACGCCTGGCCAGACACGCACACAGTGCGGTGACGATGTTTCAGCTCAACGTCGACTTCGAAAACAGATCTCACGGCAACGATTGCTCAGCTAGTTCCAGGAACATGCTTTGCAGCTCTCCTTCAAGCTGCCGCCCGGCATAGCTCAACCGGAAAACGCCATCGGCATCTGCCAGCTCCTGGGTTCCATCGATAACGCCAAGGACGTTGGCTACGGCGTCAATCGTGACATGGCGGGTAAGCTCCAGTAGCACTTCTCGCTGGTCAGCACCCAACTGGCCGAAAAGCGTCAGGACGCGCTGCCAATACGGATCGGAAGCCTGCTCCACCCCGGTATCCAGCAGCAGGCTGCGGTAAAGAGCGTAATTCTTGTCGACAACTTCGGCACCGAGTTTCGATACAAAGTCCTGCGGCGTCATGCAAGTCCCCTGATTTTAGCGCTTAGGCTGGGATGATAATCCCAGCTTTCATGCGACACCCCGATGCTGGGATTATCATCCCAGCCTACGCGCTGCGATGACGGGTACGTGGAATGGATCAACGCCTGGTCGCCAGCACACCATCCAAGGCCAGCTGCGCCTTGAATCCCGCCTTCTCCAGGCGCTTCGCCACTTCGCGTGGAACGTCGCGATCGCTGGTGAGCTTGTTTGGGCTGCCGGTGTAGTGGAACAGGCGACCGCCACGGCGAAGCACGCGCGCAAGCTGATCGTAGAATGCCTGCGAGTAGAGTTCGCCGGCGATGCCGAAGCGTGGCGGGTCATGCAGTGCGGCATCCACCGAAGCATCCTCGATCTGCGCGATTATTTGCTGCACGTCGGCATGGGTCAGCTCCAGGCGGCCGCCGTAGGCGGAATCGTCCGGATCCGGCGACCAAGGGTTGAGCTGGCGCAACCACAATACGTCGGGGTTCTTTTCGAACGAGCGGATGCGCGTCACGCCAGCCTCCAGACAGCAGGCCGCGAAGTAGCCCAGCCCGCCGCAGGTATCCAGCAGCACCTTGCCGCGAGGCTCGACCAACGCCACCTTGCGGCGTGCATCCTCAACCGGCGATTCCTTCGACGTAGGCAACATCTTGATGCCGTCAATCTCGAAGGTGGGCGCTCCCCACTCGGTAGGCACCAGCTTGATCAGCGAACCGGAAAAACGCGAAACCGGCGCGAACTCGTCACCATCCCAGTAGTAGATCGTGCGGTCTTTCAGCTTGTGCGGGTAGGGATAATCCTGGCCCTTCCACTGCCACCTATCCGCGTGCAGCAATGCATCGCCATGGGAGCGGCCAAGGTCGAGGGAGCCATTCCATTCGACGGCACCCGCGCCGCATGCAGCCAGCATGGATTGCGCGGCAGCGCGCGTGAGCAAAGGGCCGGAGTAATGCGTCACGAAGAGAGGCTTCCAGGGGGGAGAATGCGGATTTTAGGCAAAGCTGCCCGGATTCACGAAGCCCGGTCATCCCACGGCACGATTTCGGCGCGATGAGCAAACAACCCGCCCCAATCGGCCATTCACCCGAGGCTGCTTGCGCTTACCTTTGGCGCCCCGGCGAGTCACACTGCGCCGAATGAACCTCTCTCCCAGCCATGAGGAAGTGTCATGAACGCAAAAAGCGGATCCATGGTCGGCCTGCAACGCCCGGACGGTCAGCGGCTCGAGGGTTATTTGGCCCTGCCGGAAAGGCCGGATGGCGCGCCCGCGGTGGTGGTGATCCAGGAATGGTGGGGCCTGAACGGGCAGATCCGGGGGGTGGCCAACCGGCTGGCGCAATCGGGCTACCTCGCCCTGGTGCCTGACTTGTATCGCGGCAAGGTCACCGTGGAAGAGGAAGAAGCGCATCACCTGATGGAGGGCCTGAACTTCGGCGATGCGGCCTCGCAGGACATTGCGGCCGCTGTGGCCTACCTCAAACAACGCATCACCAAGGTTGCCGTGCTGGGCTTCTGCATGGGCGGCGCACTCGCCCTGCTCGCCCTCGGCCAAAACGCCGATCTGTCCGCGGGCGTCGTGTGGTACGGCCTGCCGCCGCTGGAGTACATCCAAGCCTCACGCATCAAAGTACCCGTGCTCGGACACTGGGGAACGCAGGATGCGTTCTTCTCGATCAAGTCCGTGGACGCGCTGGAAACGAAGCTTGCCGAAAGCGGCGTACATGCACAGTTCCACCGCTACCTCGCGCATCACGCCTTTGCCAACGAAACGGCGATCGGTCATGGCCGAATTGCCGGTACGCAATACGATCCCCAATGGGCGCAGCTGGCGTGGGACAGGACGTTTACCTTCCTGGGGCGCACGCTCTGGGCGTAGGCTTACGCTGCAAAACCCAGCATTGCCATGCGACAGCACGCGCGATGCTGGGATTTCATCCTAGCCTACGTCATCGCTCCGGCAACGATGCAGCAACCCGGCGTTGCCATACATAAATCGGCAGCCCGGCCAGAAGCAGCACCGCACCCCACAGCATGGTCTCCGTACCGGTACCGATAAGTGCCCAAACACTGAAAGCGAGCGCGCCCAGAGCAATCCCTCGACGCAATGGGCTGACGACGGTGTCGATCCGCCACCATGCCAGCACTGTTATCAGATAAGGCAGTAGCGTTGCGGCGGTGGACAGCAAAATGGTGAATGTAAACAGCGCAACCAGCGAGCGGCTGTAGTTGGAAACGATCAGCGCACTGGCCAGTACACTGCTTGCAAGCAGGCCAAACCAGGGCGTGCCGCGCTTGTCCAGGCGGGCGAAGGCTTTGGGAAACAAACCGTCCAGCGCGGGAGCAAGGGTGGTCTGCGCCTGCAGCAGCACCCAGCCGTTGAGCGCACCAAAGCACGATATGGTAGCGATGGCGCCGATCCCCATACCCGCCGCATTGCCCCATACGCGTCGTGCGGCTTCGGCCATCGGCGCCGCCGAGGCGTGCAGCACGTCTGCTGGGAGCATGCCGACCACCACGGTGCAAGCGAGCATGGTGGCGACTCCCGCGACAGTCATGCCGATCACTGTGGCGCGCGGCACCGTGCGTTGCGGATCACGCACCACACCGGTAGGCACGGTGGCCGTCTCCAGGCCGAGGAACGCCCAGAGCGTAAGCGAGGCGACCGACGAGGCCACGTTCACCAGGGAATGACCACTGGGATTGAGGGGATGAAAAGCGCTTGCATGCACCCAGCCCAGTCCCAGCAAGCCGAATACCACCAGCGGCACCAGTTTGAGCGTAGTGGTGACGATCGCCGTATAACCCGCCTCGCGCACCCCAGACAGGCTGATGGACGTGCAGATCCATAACGCACCCAGCGCACACAGGGCGCCACGCAGCGGCGTGGCAGTCGCCACCGGCCAGACGTAGCCGAGGCTGCCGGCAAATGCCACTGCAATGGCTGCATTCGCCGACCACACGCAGACCCAATAACTCCACGCCGCGAGAAATCCGACCTGGTCACCGAAAGCGCGACGGGCATAGGCGTACGCGCCGCCGTAGTTGGGAACGATCTGCGCCAGCCGCGCGTACACCAGCGCCAGCATCAGCGCGCCGCCGAGGCTGATGCCCCAGCCAAGCAAGCTCGCGGCACCATAAGGCGCCAACGCAGCCGGCAACACGAAAACGCCCGATCCGATGATGTTGCCGATGACCAGTGCGATCAGCATCCACAGCCCGAGCGACCGCTGCGCCGTAGTCATGCTTGGTCGAGCGAGTTGCGATAGGCCCGGCGCACCATTTCATGAAAATGGTGAACGGCATTTTCGCGCAGCGGGTTCAAGCGCCCGGCTTCATAGGAACCCGAAGCCAGCCCGCGTTGCACGTCTTCGCAAATGGTGACGTCCTCATCCTGCACTTCATCGCTGAACTGGATGTCCTTGGCGCGCCGCGCCTGCGCCTCCGGACGGCTGTCCGGCGCGTAATAGAAATCGAACTCCACCCGGCAGCGGTCCACCCCAGCCGGCAGCACGCGATTGGTCTGCAGGCGGCCAGGCAGGATATTGAGCATGGCATTGGGATACAGGAAGTAGTACAGCGCTTCGCCGCTGCCGTAGAGATCGTCGCCGCTTTCCAGCGGGCTGTACTGGAAGGAATACCATTGGGCCGTTTCGGTGATGTAGCTGCGGTAATCGAGCAGGCTGTTCAATCCAGGATGGATACACGGCACGTGATAGCCTTCGAGATAGTTGTCGACGTAGACCTTCCAATTGCAGGCCACGTCGTAGCTGACACGGTGATGGAACTCGTAGCCGTCCAACGCGCGCTGCGGCCCGAGGCGCGCATCGATACCGGCAACGAATGATTCGAACGGCGGGGCTTCGCCAAGGGCGACGAACACCAGGCCTTGCCACACCTGCACCCGCACTTCAGGCAAGCGGATATCCGCCGGATTGAAATCCGGCGCGCGGCCCATTTCCGGCGCTCCGCGCAGCACGCCATCCAGGCCGTACGTCCAGCCGTGGTAACGGCAGCGCAGGTTTTGCGCGCCGCGTCCGTCACAGCTGGCGATCGGCCCGGCACGATGCCGGCATACGTTATGGAAGGCCCGAATGCTGGTCTCAGTACTGCGCACCACCAAAAGCGGCAGCCCCGCTATCTGCGTAACCACATGGTCCCCTACACCCGACAGTTGCGACTGGTGGCCTACCAGTTGCCAGCTCCGCGCAAAGATGGCCGAAGCATCCAGGGCCGGGATACGGGGGTCGGTATAGAAGCGGGCCGGCAGGGTCAGGGCGTGATCGAGCTGTTGTGCAGCGAGTGAGTCGGGGGAAAGCAGCTCGACCATGGCCATACCCGTAGGCGGTGATGACCGAGTATTTATCGGACCGCAGTGCAGCATCAATGCGAAGGGCGGGCGTTCCGTGGCGCCGGCTCACAGCTTGCCGGCTATCTCCATCTCCTGCCCGGTCCATGACGTCCCTGGGCATCGAATCGCTGCTTGTGCCGTGAAATGTCAGGTTTCCGAAACACCGGCGCCCGCCCGCTCGGCAAAAACAGGGGTAGCGAACGTCGGGAAGGCCGAAAACTTAACGGCACGGCAACATTCATCGCGGCGTTTTGCCCTGCCCCTGGCCAAATATTTGAACTTCCAACGCTGCGCTTAACGACGCCGGCACAGTCACGGCACCAAATCGTGATGTACAGCACATTCCAACTGCAAACATGGCGTGACGCGTGCATCCATGTAAGCAACTGGCGAGGAGTCCTGAACGGGCCTCGCCTGTACGGCAGGGGGAAGCAGGAGATGGAACAGATCGTTGAATGTTTTATTGCCGGTGGCCCGCAGCATGGCCTGGTGCGTCTGCAGCTGTGGGACCCTCAGTATCCGGCGCCACCGGTAGTGGCGTCCAATGACGGCAAAGTGTGCATCGCGGCAGCGCGCCTACCGGCGGGTCAGTGCAGCAAGCGCTTTCTGGTACTGCATCCGCAAGCAACCGGTCAGCAGATCCTTGCCATGGTCGCCAGGTTGCGGACGCACGCCATGTCCACCGTTGCCTGAGCTGGGCTGGAGAAAGCGAAGCTATTTCTCAATCCCATCAATGCAAGCCTTCCATCGCTACAGACTCCAATGCCGATAGCACTGATCGATCGCCTGGGCCGATGGCAGGTAAATTTTCGGCAATGGCGTTTGCCGATAGATCTCCGCGTACCGGCGACGGCTCCATGGAGTGACGATGGCAATATGGTGGATCATGGCCCATTTGATGCTATCGCGAGCGCCCTCCAAAGTACCGACTCTGTCGCGAGCGCACAGTGTCCTTCTCGCATATCGGAACAAGCTGAGGGGCATGCTTACATCCAGCAAAATCAAGCCCGTTGCGCGCAGAAAACGCTGCGGCATGCACTTGGAGTAATTGCCGTCCATGACCCATTGGTCGCCTATGATGGCGTGGTCGTGCAGGGCGACAAATTCATCTGGGGGACGCGGCGTCCAATTCGAATTCGGGATGTGATACAGCTGGTCCAGATGGATCGCCTTTAGCCCGCACTTTCGCGCAATTGCATTGGCCAGGGTGGATTTGCCGCTGTTGGACGGACCGAGTATGCATATGCGTTCTCCCAGGTCCGGGAGCTGCACGTGCTTGGATGCCGCGGCTGGAATCCGGCGCACAAACTCTCCCCTGTTTCTTTGGTCGGCGAACTCTACAACATCAGGCCCCCTATGCCCGGCCGGACCTCTCAATGATCCTTGTCATGGGAATTGAGGACTGACCAGACTTGAGCAGCGCCATCTTTTGGCTCCGATCGATAGCCAGTAGGCGGCACATGACCGCGCTGGGAGAGAAGAAAAAGTCCAAGCAGCGCGCTGCCCAACACGGGAATGATCCAGATGATCAAGATTTGCAGCACCTTCTGTGCGTCCGCTGTAACCCGCATCGACCGCAACAGCTATCGAAACCACCGTATTCAAAGCGGCCAAGGCAAGCCATGCCGTTCGAAACCACTCGTGTGCGTTCATAAGCCCCTTTGCTTTGTTCGTAGTGTATGACGACTCCGCTCATCCTCCGCAATGCCGGCTAACGCAAACTTTGCAGAGCCGTTTTCACTGCGATTCATCCAGCTGTCCGACAGCTGAAACCCGCCCGATTTCGTTCAGGATGCAGTTGCCCTCATTCGCCTAGCGTCTGCTCGCCACGTCAGAAGAACGCGGCGTTCCCCACTCGGAGGTTACCCTATGCGCAAGTCCATTCTCGTTGCCGCCATCGCCACCGCCAGCGTGCTGAGCATCCCCGCTTTCGCTCAAGTCACTGCCGGCGGCGCTGTTGGCGCAGGCGTCGGTGCGGGTGTGAACGCAGGTACGGCCTTGCACGGCGCAACGCAAACGACGACCGGCGCGACCCAAGCGGCTAGTGAGACCGTCGAGCACACGGCTCGCAAAGCCAAGCACACGGCGCACAAGGCTACGCATACCGCCGCATCGACTGCTGACGAAGCCTCGACCACCGCCAAGAAGACCACAATGGGCGCAACTGAGCCCGCCGATGCCAAGGTGCAGACCGGCGCTTCGGTGAACGGAAATGCGGGTGCCGCCAATGCCAACGCCGGCATCAGTGCGAATGCGGATGCTGCTGCCGGCAAACAGTGATCGTTTGACATAGCGCATTTCGTCGTAACGACCAAGCCGGATCCCTCGGGATCCGGCTTTTCTGCATTCAACGCTGCCGTTTTCGCGCAGGGAACTTTACGTCAATGGCCCGCGTTCTCTGCCGCTGCCTGTTGCAAGAATCCGTCCCTGACGCGCGCCAGCAAGCTCTGAAACAAGACCAGCTCGTCCGTCGATAGGCCGGCGAGCGCATTTTTGAGCCTGCCCGCATTCATTTCCATCGCACGCGTGATGACCTCGCGGCCCTTTTCCGTGAGCTTGGCGAGCAAGCGCCGGCGATCCTGCGGATCACCGGCCGACTGCACCAGGCCATCTTGTTCCAGCGAATACATCAGCGCGGAAACGGTCGCGCGCTTCACTTGCAGCGCGGCAATGATGTCCTGGTGCGGAACCAGGCGACCACCGGCCCCCCACAGCAAGGCAAGGGTCTGAAAGCGCGCTTGCGAACCGGCCGTGCCTTCCAGCCATTCGTTCAAGACATTGGTGATCTGCTGGGTGGCGGAGCGCAGGGCAAACACTGTTTCCACGCGCTGGAATGCCTCGGGAGGAAAACGCTCCAGATAGGCCTGGCGCAGGTACTGGGGTGGAAAGACCGGGCCATGGGGGGAATCGGGGTTTTTCAATGACATGACCTCTTCCGGAACAATTCCTCAGCTGAATTGTATGGCTTAGTACAAATAAGTTCCATTGTAAAAACAATTACATAGAAAATAGTATGTCAACGAACTGTATGTTTATTGACTAATTCCTCGAACGAGAATATTGTCTGCCTCCATACAAATCGCAGCACGGCACGCGATCGGCGCCTGCCGGCCGGTGAATTGGAGAGTTGGACATGACCCCTGCAGAAGAACCGGAAGGCGCCAAGCCCTTGCCCGCCCGGCCACCCTGGTCCCGCAAAACCCGTATCACGGCGAGCGTGGCCGCTGGGGCGCTGCTGGTGAGCGGCATTGCCTATGCCGTCGTGGCCGGCCATGAGGTTTCCACCGACGATGCCTATACGGATGGCCGGGCCATCACGGTGGCGCCACACGTCGCCGGCTACGTCAGCGCGCTGGAGGTAACGGATAACCAGTTCGTGCACCGGGGACAGGTACTGGTGCGCATGCAATGCGCGGACTATCTCGCCGCCCGTGACCGAGCCCAAGGTGCGCTGGAATCAACGCAAGGCCAGTTGGCTGCCGCGCAATCGGAACTGGCGCTGGCCAAGATCACCTACCCCGCCAAGTTCGCCGCGGCCCAGGCCACGCTCGCCACGCAACACGCCAATCTGTTCAAGGCGCAGTCGGAGTTCCTGCGCCAGCACGACATCCCGAAAGAAGCCACCACTTCCCACGACATCGACTTCGCCACCGCCGAACGCAACGCGGTGACAGGCGACGTGGCGCAGGCGCAGGCGCAATTGCGCATGGCCGAACCGGTAAGCCTCAATATCGATGAAGCGCAAGCCCATGTCGTGCAACTGCACGGCGAAGTAAAGCGCGCCCAGGCCGATCTTGATCAGGCCAAGCTCAATGTCGGCTGGTGCGACATCACTTCGCCGCAGGATGGCTGGGTCACCAAGCGGGGCGTCGAGCAAGGCGATTACGTCCAGGTCGGCCAGCAACTGTTCTCGATCGTGAGTCCTGAAGTGTGGGTAACGGCCAACTTCAAGGAAACCGAACTCACCCACATGCGCGCCGGGCAGCGTGTATCCATTGCAGTGGATGCCTACCCAGGACTCAAGCTGGAAGGGCACGTCGACAGTATCCAGCTGGGCTCCGGGGCGAAATTCACCGCCTTTCCCGCGGAAAACGCTACCGGCAACTTCGTCAAGATCGTCCAGCGCGTGCCGGTCAAGATCGTGATCGACTCCGGGTTGGACCCCAAGCAGCCACTGCCGCTCAATCTTTCGGTCGAACCGACGGTAGCGCTGCCATGAACGCGGTGTCCGAGGCGCAAGGCATGGCCTGGAAACCGCGCGCCAATCCGTGGCTGATCGCACTGGTGGTGACGCTCGCCGCGTTCATGGAAATCCTCGACACCACCATCGTCAACGTCGCCCTACCCCATATCGCCGGCAGCCTTTCGAGCAGCCCGGATGATGCGACATGGACACTCACCTCGTACCTGGTCGCCAACGGCATCGTGCTCACCATTTCCGGCTGGCTGGGCTCGGTGATCGGCAGGAAACGCTACTTCCTGATCTGCATCGCCATGTTCACCGTGTGCTCGCTATTGTGCGGGCTGGCGCAAAGCCTGCCGCAGCTGATCGTGTTCCGTTTGCTGCAAGGTTTCTTCGGCGGCGGCTTGCAGCCGAATCAGCAAGCCATCCTGCTCGATTCCTTCGAACCGCGCAAACGCGCCGCAGCGTTCGCCATCACGGCCATTGCAACGGTCGTGGCACCGGTGCTCGGTCCCCTGCTCGGAGGCTACATCACCGATCATGCCTCCTGGCGCTGGATCTTCTTCATCAATGTTCCGGTCGGCATTTTTGCGTTCTTTGCCATCGGCGTGCTGGTGGACGATCCACCGTGGGCGGTGAAGCGGAAACGGTCGGTCGACTACATCGGCCTGTCACTCATCACGCTAGGCCTGGGTTGCATGCAGGTGATGATGGACCGTGGCGAAGACGAAGGATGGCTGCACTCCCCCTTCATCGTGCATCTGGCGATCCTGGCCGCACTCGGCATTGCCGGTGCTGTGCTGTGGCTGCTGGTCGCCAAGAAGCCAGTGGTCGATCTACGCGTGTTCAAGGACCGCAACTTCGCGGTCAGCTCGATCCTGATCATCGGCATGGGCATGATCCTCTATGGCAGCGCCGTGCTGATTCCGCAATTTGCGCAAACGACGATCGGCTATACCGCCACCTGGGCCGGCCTGGTGCTGGCACCCGGTGGCGTGGTGATCATTCTGCTCATCCCGTTCGTCGGACGGCTGATGAAGGTGGTGCAACTGCGTTACGTCATCGCAATGGGCTTCACCGTCATGGCGTTCGCGCTTTGCTATTCGAACACCCTGGTGCCCTCGATCGATTTTCGCACGCTCACCACGATGCGCAGCCTGCAGACGGCCTCGCTGGGGTTCCTGTTCGTCCCGATCAGCATCATGTCGTACCACAGTCTGCCCAAGTCGCTCGGCGCAGATGCGGCAGCGCTGTTCGTGATGTTCCGCAATGTTTCGGGCTCGGTCGGGATTTCCATCGCGACCGCGCTGGTTTCGGAGCGCACGCAAGCGCGCCAGGCGCATTTGTCGACGTGGCTGACGCCGTTCAATTCGTCTTTCAATGCGCTGGTCGCCCGGAATGAAGCCGCGTTGCGCTCGCTTGGCCGGGCGGCCGGCAGTTTGCACAGCCAGGCCGTTGCCTACGCCTTTCGCACCCTGGAACACCAGGCCGCCGTGCTGGCGTATAGCGACGCCTTCATCTACAGCGCCGTACTCGCGGCATTGATGGTTCCCGCGGCCATGCTGCTTTCGCCGGTCAAAGACGGCCATGCGTCGGCACCGATGCATTAATGAGGATCAAGCTCATGCACGCTTTCAAGTCTTCGATAATGGCGGCCGCCGTGCTGCTGGCCGGCTGCACCGTGGGCCCGGATTTCACCCGACCCGACGCCAAGTTGCCGACAGCCTGGTGCTCGGCGCACTGCCAACAGAACAGTGCTATACCGAGCAAGCCAACGGCTGCGCCCATCCCCGCCTCTTGGTGGACCTCCTTCAACGATATGGAACTGACCAAGCTGGAGGAACGCGTCGCCGACGCCAACTTGGATCTGAAAGTGGCCTCGCTCCGTCTCGCCGAAAGCCGTGCCGAACGCTCGATCACGGCGGCTGATCAATATCCCACGGTCAACGGCAGTGCGAGCGCTGTGCGCGAACGCGCCAGCGCCAATGGCGTGATGAGCATCGCCGGCGCGCTCACCCAGCCGACCAACGCAGCGACGGCAGCGAACGGAACCGGCAGTGGCGTAGTGACCACTCCCGGCAACGGCAAAGCTTCCTCGGGCCCGGCTCCGTTCAACCTGTTCCAGGCCGGCTTCGATGCGTCCTGGGAACTGGATCTATGGGGCCGCGTGCGACGTGAGATCGAAGCCGCGGACGCCTCCGTGGAAGCCCAGGCAGATGCACGCCGCGACCTATTGATATCCGTCATGGCCGAAGTCGCGCGCGACTACATCCAGTTGCGTGGCTACCAGACCGACTACGCCATTACGCTCGACAACCTCGCCGCCGCCAAGAATGCCGAACGCGTGACCCGCGAACGGCAGGCGCACGGCCTCGCGAGCGAACTGGACGTAGTGGAGGCCGCCTCGCAGGTGTCGGCCGAAAACGCGCTGTTGCCGCAGCTCGCGCAGCAGCAGGATGAAAGCATCAATCGCCTCAGCTTCCTGCTCGGCCAGGCACCGGGCGCGCTGCGTGCCGAACTGGAACAAAGCAGGCCGGTACCGCCTACACCCCCGGTTGTTCCCGTGGGGCTTCCTTCCGACCTGGCGCGGCGGCGCCCGGACATCCGCGAAGCGGAAGCAACGCTGCACCAGGCCACCGCGGAAATCGGCGTGGCCACGGCGGACTTCTATCCCAGCATCACACTCTCAGGCAGCGCCGGCCTACAATCGCTGCAGTTCAACCAGCTAGGCAGCTGGGCATCGCGCCAGTTCAGCATCGGCCCATCGATCAGCCTGCCGATCTTCGAAGGCGGCCGGTTGAAGGCGACGCTCAATCTACGCAAGGCACAACAGCAAGAAGCAGCCGTGAACTACCAGCGTGTCGTGCTCGCGGCATGGCATGACATCGACAACGCACTGACTCAGTATTCTTCGCAGCAGCTTCGCCACGATCAGCTGCAGGCCACCGTGCAGAATGACCAAAAGGCGCTGCGGCTGGCACAGACGCAATACACCGCGGGCACGGAATCCTTCCTGCAGGTGCTCGATGCGGAACGGCGCTTGCTGTCCGCGCAGCAGGATCTCACTGACAACACTACCCAGATCTCGGCCACGCTGGTGTCGCTTTACAAGGCACTGGGCGGTGGCTGGGAAGCGACTTATCCGGAAGTGGTTGCCAATGGCCTCGACGCGACACCTGCCGATAACGAGCGGCACTCGCTTGCCCTGAACCAGGCGCCGCGCGCCTAACCCGGAAAAAGAAGGCGAATATGGGCAAACCTCTCACGTCTAAGGCTGGCGGATGCAAACCGCGCTCACCGCCTGCAGAACACTACGCCATCGCCAGCTCGCTGCAAGCACCCATCGAAGCGATCCATAAAATCGCGCAAGTCTGCCGCAGCTTGCGGAATGCCACCCACACCATGGAAAGACTGGTTCGGCTAGCCTCGGGCAGCAGCGACTTGACGCTGGCGCATTGGCTGGTATTGGTTCACTTGTCGAAGACCTCCAGCTGCAAGCAAGCCGATTTGAAATCCGCTACCGGCTTCGCGCCCGCACACCTGACAAAACTGCTGGACGAGCTGGTGGACCGGCGCCTGGTTCATCGGCATCGCTCTTCGTGGGACCGCCGGCAAATCCTGCTGGCGTCGACCGGAACCGGAAGAGAGACAGCGCGCAAGCTGCTGCTGTCGTTGAGCCAGCTTGCGGGTAAGGCGAGGGTAGAAGCCATCGAAAGCTTGAGCTCATCCTTGGAGGGATTCGTCTCCATGACGGCAAACGACGGATGGCTGGATGGGACGGGCACCGAGAGCAAGGTCCCCGACGACCACCCCACCGTGTGACATCGGCTTTTTTTGCAGCAATCAGCGCATCTGTGCACGTTAGTCGATCAGGCATTTTCCCAAAGGAATTCGCTCAGCTTGCGCAGCTCATCGAACTGGCTGGCCAGTTCGAAGCTCAGCAGGAAGGCGCCGACGTAGAAAGCTCCCTGGTATTTGACCGACCAATCGAGCACCGGAGTGGCGAGACGCCGCCGTATCACGGCGTGGTTGAGCAGGAGGCAGATCACGACACCCAGAACGGCGCCGGCCAATACATCCGTTGGGTAATGCATGCCCAGATAGATACGCGGAAAACAGATGAAGGCAATGGTGTAGACGAACGCGACAATGCCGAGCCGGCGAGAAGCCAGGTAGACGCCGGTGGCCACCGCGCACCACATCATCGCGTGATCACTGGGAAACGAACTCCACGAACGCAGGACCGGAACCCTGCAAGTGGAGACTTCTGCGGGGAAGCGCAATGCCAGTGCAGGATCGGCAAACGGGCGAAGCCGGAACGGCAGATAATGAGCAAGAAGCCTGCCTGTGAACAACGCAAGCATCGTCGCCACTGCGGTGCAGATGACGATTTCACGATCACGGCGCACATCGGGCCCGTTACGGAACCAGATCCACCACAGCAGACAGATCAAGCCGAGGCCGCGCGTGAAATAGAACTTTTCGATGGCCATCGCCATGTAGTCGAAAAGCGTCGATCGAAATGCAAAGTGATTAACGAACCTGAGAATGGCAAGGTCGAAAGCATTCATTTTAGGTACGGACTACTGCAAAGCGGTGACGTCCCACTCATCTACTCATTGGACCGTGGTCCAAATGTGAAAAGCAGTTTGCGGCAGTGGTCCGCCGCAAGCCGTATTCGGCTGCGGTTTTGCATTCGACGAGGAAGAGCGGTCCAGCACGTTGGGCCTTACGCCATCAACACCGAAAGGCCATGAATGCTCAGGGGTCGCCGGTAGGAACGATGGCGGCCGTTTCCATCATCAGGATGACCGCCCGCTCCGGCGCTCGAGTGCGGTGCACGACCCCTTTGGGGACTACGTAGCCCTGCTGGGGCTCAAGTTCGATCGATTGCCCCTCGAGATCGATGATGAAGCGTCCGTCCAGGACAAAGAACAGTTCGTCGTCATCATCATGCTTGTGCCAGTGGTACTCGCCCTGCATGACCCCCAGGCGCAAAACCGAGTCGTTGACCTTGCACAAGGTCTGATTGAACCACTTGGCCTGGACCTGAGAAACGACGCTGGGGATGTCGATCACGCTTAGCGAAGGGAACAGGATGTTCAAGTGGGTGGTATAGGGATAATCGTCTGGTTGGTTCATGATCTGCCTCGAGCGATTGGCCGGATGCCAAGCTTGGTAAGTCACACCGGATCTTTCTCGTACCGTACAACCGCGTCCGGCAGTTTCACCCAGGCATGCCGCCGGCACTCATAGACAGAATCCTGCGGCGGCGGGAAACCAGGGTCGGCAAAGGCGCCGATCGCCACCATGACATATGGGTCGGCGCCTTCTTCGGTATGAAACACATTGCTGCCGCAAACGGGACAGAACCGGAAGCGGAACTTCGCGCCCTGGTCGCCAGTGCGGACGAACTCGGTGGCCTTGCCGGCAACCGTGTAAGGCGAGGCGAAAGCTGCAAGCGCAGCAAACACACTGCCCGTGCGCTGCTGGCATGACAGGCAGTGGCAAACGCCCGTGCCAAGGACTTCGCCTTGAACTTCTATGCTTAGCTGCCCGCAACAGCAGGAGGCCGTTCTGCGCGACATAATGGTCCCCAAGAAAGTTTTAGGACTAGAGCGCATGGTACGCCTTCCTGACGCAGGGGATGCAATCAGCAATGACCTCTGGCATTGGTCCTTCCCACCACGAGTTCGCATGCTGGTCCGGCTTTTTTTCCATTGCGGAGCTTCGAGTGAATGCCTGGCGCCGTTCTCTGCTTGCCTCGTTGCTGTGCCTTGTCGCCGTGGGGACAACCGCCCAGCGCGCACCCCAAAGACAGGCGTTCGATCTGCGAGTGCCATGGATACCGCAGCCGGTAAGCGTGGACGGCAAGGCGTCGCTGGTCTATGAGTTGCACCTTACCAACTATGCGCAGGAACCCCTGAAGCTTGAGCGGCTGAGCGTACTCGACAATCGGGATCATGTGCTGGCCGAATGGGGGCCTACTTCCCTCAATCAGATCATCGGTCGGCCCGACCACCCCGCGGATCATGACAATGGCTTGCTACCTCCCGGTATCACTGCCGTCGCCTACCTGTCGGTTCCCATGGACGACAACCCGGAAGCCGCGGCCCGAATCACGCAGCGCATTTCGTATGCAACGAGTTCGGGGCAAACCTTCAGCGTCGATGGCGGAGCCTTCGCGGTCGATACACGCAAGCCGTTGCAGTTGGGACCACCGTTGCGTGGCGGTCCCTGGGTAGCGATTTATGATGCCCGCTGGGAACGCGGTCATCGGCGCGTCATGTACGCGATCGACGGAAGTGTGCACATCCCCGCACGTTTCGCGATCGACTGGATCCGCGTAGGCGCGCATGGCGGCTACGCGCGCGGCGATGGTGCCGCACCTTCGCAGTGGTTCGGCTACGGCGCCCAGGTGCTGGCCGTGGCGGACGCGGTGGTAGCCTCCACCGGTGAAGGCATTCCTGAACCGCTTACCCTGGCCGAAGGTATCGCGCACAAGGTTCCGCTGGAGAACGCGGCGGGGAACTATGTGGCACTGGCCCTTGGCGATGGGCGCTACGCGTTTTACGAGCATCTCAAACCGGGCAGCATCAAAGTCAAACCAGGCGATCAGGTGCGTCGTGGGCAGGTGATCGCGCAATTGGGCTTTACGGGTGAATCCACCGGACCTCATCTGCATTTCCATGTCAGCGATGCGAATGCGCCGCTCGATGCAGAAGGGTTGCCTTATGCGCTTGACCCTTTTCGCGTACTGGGCGCCTACCCGTCCATTGAAACCTTCGATCAAGGGAAGCCGTGGCTGCCCTCGGACAAAGCGGGTGGAGACGTACGCACCGGCGAATTTCCAGCTCCGTTGTCGGTGGTCGATTTTGGTGGCGCCGCCATGCCTTGAGCCGTTGCTGGCATCCGTGGATTTCGTGAAGGAAAGCAACGCTGCATAATGAGCCTGGAGGCAAGGATTCTTTCGCCTGACGCACGACTGTCTGCCAAGCGGCATGGCTTCGATCCGTGCGCCCACGCGCGTAGAGTGGACAACATCTCGCGGATTGTCCCCACTGCGCAGCACAGGAGTCCCAAATCATGGCGGCCTTCCCTTCCTCGCCATTGCTCGGTCGGCTTGGCATCCGGCTACCCATCATCCAGTCGCCGATGGCGGGGGTATCTTCGCCCGCCATGGCTGCGGCGGTCAGCAACTACGGTGGCCTCGGCTCGCTTGGCGTCGGCGCCATGACGGCATCGCAAGCGCGCGAAGCGATTCATCAGTTCCGTGCCCTGAGCCAGGGGCCGCTCAATGTGAACGTATTCGTGCATCAGCCGGCGCAGACCAATCCGCCAAAGGAAGCGGCATGGCTCAAGCGTCTGGACTCGCAGTTCGGGCGCGCAAAAGCGCAGCCGCCGGCAACCCTGCACGAGATCTACACATCCTTCCTCGTCGACGACGACATGCTTGCCATGCTGGTGAAGGAGAGACCGAAAGTCGTTAGCTTTCACTTCGGCGTGCCGCGTCCGGACCAGGTCGCCGCGCTGCGTCAAGCGGGCATTGTGCTGCTGGCATCCGCCACCAATGTGCAGGAAGCCAAAGCACTCGAAACGGCAGGTGTCGATGCCATTGTCGCGCAGGGCTACGAAGCAGGTGGACATCGCGGTGTGTTCGATCCGGATGGTGAAGACAATTGCCTAGGCACATTCGCTCTCACACGTTTGCTGGTACGCACGCTTGGCATTCCCGTCATTGCAGCGGGAGGCATCATGGACGGTGCTGGCATTGCTGCAGCATTGAAGTTAGGCGCTGTTGCCGCTCAATTGGGTACCGCCTTCATCGCCACCGACGAGTCCCTGGCGGACCAGGGATTTCGCCAATTGCTGTTCAGCGACGCCGCGCACCACACCGTGATGACGCGTGTGATTTCCGGACGGCCTGCACGCAGCCTCGCGAATGACTTTACGCGCTGGGGCGCGGGTGTGCCCAATGATGCGGTGCCTGATTACCCGATTACCTACGACGCAGGCAAGGCGTTGAATGCGGTCGGGAGGGCCGCAGGGTTGAGTGGCTATGGTGCGCACTGGGCGGGGCAAGGTGCACCGTTGGCGCGGGCGCTGTCTACCGAGGCGTTGATGGAGGCGTTGGAAAGAGAGCTTGAGCGAGTGCTTGGTTGATACCGGTGCCTCGTTGAGACTTTCTCCATCAAGAAGCCTTGTTTCGGGTAGGCTGGGGTGCAAACCTCAGCTTTGCCATGCGCGCAAATCGCGATGTTGGGGTTTGCACCTCAACCTGCATGCTGGGATTGCCATCCCAGCCTACGGGTGTTGGCGCTGGACGGCTTCGCTAGGCGCGCTCCCGAACCTGTAGCAAACTTCCGGCTGCCGCCATCCACGCATACACCCTGAGGCACGCCGTATGGACCGCATCGACGCCATGAAAGTCTTCGTTACCGCACTGGACGAAGGCAGTCTCGCCGGTGCGAGCCGGAAAACCGGACGCTCTGCTGCGGCGGTGAGCCGGGCGATTGCTTTCCTGGAAGCGCACGTGGGCGTACCGCTGCTGCATCGGACTACTCGCTCCATCAAGCTGAGCGAGGCCGGCGAACGCTATGCGATGGCGTGCCGGAAGCTGCTGGCGGATCTGGAAGAAGCGGACCGCCAGGCGGCGGGAGAGAAGTCGGTGCCCCGCGGCACGCTCACGATCAGCGCTACCGTCTACTCGGGAGTGGAATTGCTGCGCCCGATCGTGGATGCGTTCATGGAGCAATACCCGACCGTCAACGTACGCATGTATCTGCTGGAACGGCCGGTCAACCTGATCGATGAAGGCATGGACCTGGCCTTGCGCATTACGCATCTTGCCGATTCGACGTTGGTTGCCCTTCGTGTCGGCGAAGTTCGCAGGGTCGTGGTGGCGTCACCACGCTACCTGGCCACGCATCCGCGCATCGAAGAGCCTGCGGACCTGTCCAAGCACTCGGTCATCGCCCTGCAGCATGCCGGCGTGGATTCGTGGACTTTCCCGCCGCAGAAAGGTTCGTCGGTACCGCGTGCGGTGCCCGTCACGCCTCGCCTGGTGGTAAACAATGTGCGTGCAACCATTGCGTCCACTGTGGAAGGGCATGGCGTCACACGTTTGCTTTCCTACCACGTAGCGACAGAAATCAAGCAGGGTTTGCTGCGCATCGTGCTTGCTGATGCGGAATCGGCGCCGATTCCGGTGCATATCGTGTCACCTTATGGCCGCCTTTCCGTACCCAAGGTGCGCGCCTTCGTCGATTTCGCCCTGCCCCGCCTGCGTGCGCAATTCACGCGCCTGGCGAGGGATGCAGAAACCCGGCCGGAGGCGCCGATTCCACCGCGCCGCGGAAGAATGTCTGCCGGTTAGCGGAGATTCGCTAACCCCCATGATGAGCCTAAATTGAAGGTGTCGGCGCTCCACGACTCATTCGGCAGCGCGCTGGCTTTCCTTCCTTCAGAGATCATCATCATGAACAGCTCACGCAAAGTCGCCATCATTACCGGCGCATCCCAGGGTATCGGCGCAGGCCTGGTCAAGGCATTTCGCGATCGCGATTATCGCGTCGTGGCCAACTCGCGTTCGATCAAGCCGTCCAGCGATCCGGACGTACTGACCATTCCCGGCGACATCTCCGATCGCGCCGTGGCCGAGCGCATCGTCAAGGAAGCAACGGCCCACTTCGGCCGCATCGATACGCTGGTCAACAACGCCGGCATCTTCATTGCCAAACCGTTTACCTCCTATACCGCTGAGGACTACGCCAACATTTTGGCAATCAACGTCAACGGCTTCTTCCATATCACGCAGCTGGCCATCGCCGAGATGGAGAAGCAACGCAGCGGCCATATCGTAAACGTCACCACGACACTGGCCGAATACGCCATCGACGGAGTGCCCTCGGTGCTGGCTTCGTTGACCAAGGGTGGCCTCAATGCGGCGACCAAGTCGCTTGCCGTCGAGTACGCCAAGCGGGGCGTTCGCGTCAACGCGGTAGCGCCGGGCGTGATCAAGACCCCGATGCATGCTCCCGAAACCCATGCTGCGCTGGCCTCGCTGCACCCGGTCGGCCGCCTGGGCGAGATCAGCGACATCACGGACGCCGTGCTGTTCCTGGAATCGGCCGGTTTCGTCACGGGCGAAATCCTGCACGTCGATGGCGGCCAGAGCGCCGGCCACTAAACGCTTCGGGGCGGGCGCAACGCCCGCCCCGCCAACAGAGTCAATCGTCATGCCTATCGTCAACATCAAAGTGACCCGCGAGGGTTCCGGTCCCGGCCGTAGCGCCATCACCGCCGAAGAGAAGGCGGCCCTGATCAAGGGCGCCAGCCAGCTGCTGCTGGAAGTTCTTCACAAATCGCTCGAGTCCACCTTCGTCGTGATCGAGGAAGTCGAACTGGAGAATTGGGGATGGGGCGGATTGCCGGTTCCCGAGTACCGCAAGCGATTGCAGGCCAAGCCGAAGTAATCCATTCGACCACGCCTCCCTGAATTCGGCATGGCGAACATGGTGTCACTGATCGGCGTTGCACACAGCGTGGCGGAACTCGTTATTAGTGCCATACGCCGGTTTCAATGCTTGGATATACCGCGTTTTGTCACTGCAGGCTGAACGTTGCCTGATTTTCCACGCCGGCATGTCGCCCAGGTCCATGCACAAAATGCCGGCAAAAATGGGTTGCGCTGTGTGATTGGGCAGGTCTTGCCATCAGCAATGGTCCGACGCACTTGCAAAACACTCACCTGCGCACATGAATTTCTTCACTCTCGCAGGATGTCTTACTGCATCGTCAATCGACAGTAACAAAATCGTCATACCTTGATTCTAGTTTGAACGAGTCACCCCACACTCCTCCACGACGCGTGCTTCTCTCGCGTCAAGGATGGGCTTTTCCCTGTCGAGGCTCGTTTCATGCAAGTTTCAACTTTAACTAAGGCAATTCTAAGCTGTATGGCAGTCGTTGGGCTTGGTGCGTGGAGTGCGCCGGGTTACGCATGGGATCAAAGCACCCTTGCATCCGGTGACCATGGACCGTCCAACGCCAATGCTTCGGTAGCGGCGGACAGCGACGACGACAAAGATGGGGACAAGAAGAAAGTAAAGGACCTGCAGGGCGTGCACGTGGTAGCGCCACGCACCACCGAGGAAATGGCCCGCCTTACCCAGCAGGATTCGCCGAACCTGATCAATATCCGCACCGGCGACGAAATCCGCTCGTTGCCCGACGTCAACACGGCCGAAGCCGTGCGCCGCATTCCCGGCGTTTCCATGGAAACGGACGAAGGCGAAGGCCGCTACGTCAACATCCGCGGCCTCGATGCCGACTTGAACAGCACGACCTATGCCGGTGTGCGCCTGCTGCCGACCAACAATGCATCGCCCTTCGGCGGCTATCGCGGCGTAGCGCTGGACTCCATCCCCACCGGCTTCATCGGCGCGGTGGAAGTGACCAAGTCGAACCTGCCCAGCCAGGATTCCGAAGCGCTCGGCGGCACCATCGAAGTCCTGCCCAAGACGGCGCCGGATGAACAAGGCCCGTTCCTGGAAGGCGACGTGGGCGGTGGCTATGAACCGTTGCGCAGCACCGGCGTAAGCAACTTCTCGCTTACCGGCGGCGGACGTTACGGCCCGTTCTCGATCGTACTGACCGCCTCCAGCCACATCGACTCGCGCGGCATCGATGACGTCGAACCGGCGTACTTCAACGACAGCGCGCACCCGTACCAGGCGGTCAATGACATCGAACAGCGCGACTACGAGTTGCATCGCCGTCGGCACGGCTACGCCATCGACATGGGCTATCAACCCGACGACGACAACGAGTGGTACTTCCGCGCTTTCGAAGCGGGCTACACGGAAAGCTACAAGCGCCAGTATTTCGACGTCATCCCGGACGGCAACACCACGGTGTCGTCGAGCGGCACGCTGCAGGATACGCTGACCTTCCCCAACGCCCTCACCAAGTCCCTACGCGACGAGGAGGAAACCTCGCGCGAGCGCTTCTACATGCTCGGCGGCAAGAACGAGTTCAAGGGCAGCGACACCACGATCGATTATCACGTCGCCTATGTGGAAGGCACCTACAATAAACCTTACGACTACAACTCCACGTTCACCTACAACTCGCCGACGGGCGCACAAGGCCAGGTCCACTATGGCCCCACCGGCCCCGGCAGCGTGCCGCTGTACACCATCACCAATGCTCCGGGCTATCTGGACCCGGCGAACTACACGCTGTCAGCCATCAACAACAGCACTGCGCACAACTTCGATCGCGAGATGACCTACGCCATCAACTCGAAGACCGATGTCAACTGGGGCAGCCTCAGCGAACAGTCGCTCAACTTCGGCCTGAGCGTTCGCCAGCGCCACAAGCAGACCAATTCGCAGCCGTACGCTGTGGCGACCACTCCGATCTCCCTGAGCAACGTATCCAGCGGCGCGCAGGAGACCTATTACGATGGCAACTACCAGAACGGTGAAGACATCATTCCGGGCGCGCTGCAGCGCATTTTCGGCTACGGCACGGTCGGCCCCAACCAGGTGCTGAGTTCCGAGCAGCAGTTCCTCGACGTGCACGAGGATGTGTATGCCGGCTATGGCGAATACATGGGTACCTACGGCAATCTGGGGATTCTCGCAGGCGTTCGCTACGAACAAACCAACAACCGCAGCAACGCGTTCTCCGCCGGCGTGGATGCCAACGGCAACAACTTTGCCAACCCGATCAACAGCCGGCACCGTTACCACAACTTCTTCCCCAGTGTGCAATTGCGCTACGACCTGGGCGACGACATGCTCCTGCGCCTGGCTTACTCGTCGACCATCGCCCGCCCCGGCTTCAATCAGAACAATCCGGCCTTGTCGGTGGACCTGGGCTCGGGCATCGTCACCACCGGCAACCCGGCGCTCAAGCCAGCCACGGCGAACAACATCGACTTCAGTTTCGAGAAGTACCTGCCGGGCGGCGGCATTGCGTCCATCGGCGTATTCGACAAGGAAATCTCCAACTACATCGTTGCCGTACAAACCACCCAGGCTTTCGACAGCAGCCTGTTCCCCGGCAACTCCCAGCCGCTGCGCGTCTATACCTACCAGAACGCCGGCTCGTCCTTTGTGCGCGGCCTGGAATTGAATTGGAACCAGCAGTTCCAGGGCCTGCCGGACTGGCTGCAAGGCCTGGGTGCCGGCGCCAACTACACCTGGGTGGACTCGCGCTTCGAAATTCGCCCGGGCGAATACGCCATGCTGCCGTCGACATCGAAGAACACGTGGAACGCGTCGCTGTTCTACAAGCGTGGCGGACTTTCGCTGAATCTGGCCGCCTATTCGGTATCGTCCGATCTGTTTGCGATCGGCGGCGACCGCACCAGCGACGTGTTCAACGCCACCCGCACGTCCATGGACTTCGGCGCCAGCTATCAATTCCCGCAGAACTGGACGATCTATTTCGACGCGAAGAACCTGCTCAACACGCCGCATGCGTTCTACCAGGGCACGCCGAACCGTCCGATCCAGCGCGAGTTCTACGACGTGACCTTCCTGGCGGGTGTCCGCTTCCAGTTCTGAGCGCTGGCGCTGAGAGCTTAGGTCATCACCTTGAGCGCGTAGGCTGGGATGACAATCGTAGGCTGGGTTGCAAAACCCAGCATTGCCATGCATGCGCCTGCGCGATGCTGGATTGTCATCCCAGCCTACGCGCTGTCATGAATTCGTAACCTAATTCAGGCTTGCTAGTCGACTACCAACCTCAAAGGACGAGGCCGCCACTCCATCCTCCACGCAACAAGTTGAACGCAACACCATGAAGATCCTGCTGGTCGAAGATGACATTGATACCCGCTCTTACGTCTCCGCGGGACTGAAGGCGCGAGGGCATTGCGTCGACGAAAGCGGCAATGGCAGCGATGGCCTGTCGCGCGCCAGCGCACAGGAGTACGACGTCATCATCCTCGACAGGATGCTACCGTCGATCGACGGCATGAGCGTGCTGCGAAGCCTGCGCAACGGCGGCGCGCATGCAAGAATACTGATGCTCACGGCACTGGGCGATGTGGACGCGCGCATAGAGGGCATGGAAGCCGGTGCCGACGACTATCTCGGCAAGCCGTTTGCGTTGAGCGAACTGCTCGCACGACTCAATGCCATTTCCCGCCGCGGCGCCTATACAAGCGCGGCTACCACGCTGCAAGTGGGTGACCTGGAACTGGATCTGATCGCTCAGCGCGTTACCCGCGCCGGGCGACAGATCCATTTGCAGCCGCGCGAATGGGATCTGCTCAAATACTTTGCCTTGCATGCCGGCGAGGTGATCACACGCGCCATGCTGCTGGAACACGTCTGGGGATTTCAGTCATCGTTCCAGAGCAACCTGGTCGATACGCACGTCTGCCGGCTTCGCAGCAAGATCGATCGGGATTTCTTCGGACCGCGCCTGCTTCGCACGGTGCGGGGCGAAGGTTATAGGTTGTGCGCAAAACAAGGTCACTGATGTCCCACCCGGCAAGTTCGCTGCTTGGCGCCTCACTCTTCAAGAGCGCCGCATTTCGTCTTGCGGCCCTGCAGGCGTTCCTGTTTGCGCTGGCCGCCCTGGTCTTGTTCCTGGTTTCCTGGCTGGCGGCGCGCAACTACATCGAAGGCCAGCTGCGCCAGGATATCTCCGACGAAGCCGCAGAAGTGGCGGTACTGCACGCCAACGTGCGCGCCGATGCTGTTCGCAGGGTGCTGGCCAGGAGGCCCCGGACTCCGTTCGACTACGGTCTGTTCGAGCGTGACCATACGTTGATCGCCGGCGACGTACGGCAAGAGCCGGCCATTGGCTGGAGCAAGGTAGACCAGCGCGAAGAACACGCGCGAAGCGGCGGATACGTGCGCCGCATGCTGGTACTCGCCACCACCCTGGACGACGGCCGGATACTGGTGGTAGGTCGCGACCTGGCGAGCGTCGAGCAGCTGGACTCCCTGCTGAAACGCACGTTTACCTGGGCCAGCCTGGCTGTGGTCTTGTTGGCGCTGATGGGCGGCATGGTTACCGCGCTCAGCTATTTGCGTCGCGTGGAAGTGGTCGCCTCGGCAGCCTCCCGCATTGCAGCGGGCGATCTGGGAGCGCGTGTTGCGGTAACCCGGCGCGGCGACGAGTTCGATCGCCTTGCCGTGTCGTTGAACAGCATGCTGGAACGCATCCAGACCCTGGTGGAAGGGATGCGCCAGGTGTCGAGCGATATCGCGCATGATCTGCGCACCCCGCTTACTCATCTGCGTCAGAAGCTGGAAACCGCGATGCAGGAAGCCACCAGCATCGAAAGCTACGACCAGGCCTGTGAACGCGCCCTGGCGGATGTCGACGGTGTACTGGAGACTTTCAGCGCCTTGCTGCGCATTACCAAGGTCGAGAGCCGCCAGCGGCAGGCCGGCTTCGCCGAGGTGGCACTTTCCCCCTTGTTGGAGCGGCTGGCGGACGACTACCGGCCCATGCTCGAAGATGACGGGCGTATGTTGCACACCGATATCGCGCCCGGAGTCCAAGTGCATGGCGACGCCTTGCTGCTCACGCAAATGGTCGTCAACCTGATCGAGAACGCCCTGCACCATACTCCGCCCGGCACGCCGGTCCGCCTGAAGCTTGAAGCTTTAGATAAGCTTCGCCGGGTCATCATTGAGGACGCCGGTCCGGGCATCCCGGCGCACGAACGCACCCGTGTGTTGAAGCGTTTTGTGCGCCTGGATGCTGCGCGTACCACGCCCGGCAATGGTCTGGGCCTGGCCCTGGTCGCTGCGGTAGCCGATCTGCACCAGATCGCGCTGACGCTCGCCGATGCCGGCCCCGGTTTGCGCGTGCAGCTGGACTTCACTTTCCCCCCAAACATCAGCAAGGGAGTCACCCCATGAACAAGAAAATCGCGCAGGCACTGGCCCTGGCGGGTCTGCTCTGCACGCCGCTGTGGGCCGCGGCGCAAGGCCAGGATGCCTACAAGGTCACGCATCAATATGCGCTCGGCGGCACGGGCGGCTGGGACTACCTGACGCTGGACCAGGCCGGGCATCGCCTGTTCATTGCGCGAGACGACCGGGTGATGGTGGCTGATTCGGCCAGTGGCAAGCTGCTGAAGGAAATTCCCGGCATGCAGCATGTGCACGGCGTCGCCCTGGTGCCCAGCCTGCACCGCGGCTATGCCAGCAACGGCCACGGCAACAATGTCAGCGTGATCGACCTGGATACGCTCAAGGTCACCGGTCATATCGCCGTCAGCGGCAAAGACCCGGACGCGATCATCTACGATCCGGCTACGTCGCACGTGCTGGCCATGAATGGCGACAGCAACAACATCAGCGTGATCGACCCGGCCAGCGGCAAGGAACTGGGTACGATCGCGCTGGACGGCAACCCGGAGTTCGCCGTCAGTGACGGCCAGGGCAATGTCTACAACAACATCGAGGACAAGGCCGAGCTGGTGCAGATCGACAGCAAGGCCGGCAAGGTGCTGCACACCTGGTCGCTGGCGCCGTGCGAAGGCCCCACCGGCCTGGCGCTGGATGCAGCCAACAAGCGGCTGTTTTCCGCCTGCGCCAACGGCTGGCTGATCGTGACCGATGCGACGGACGGCCATCAGGTCGCCAAGCTTCCGATCGGCAAGCAGCCCGATGCCGCTGGCTTCGACCCTGAGACGCATGAAGTCTTCGCATCCAGTCGCCAAGGCGTGCTCAACGTGTACCACCAGGATTCGGCCGACCAGTACTCCAAGGTGGCGGATGTGCCGACCATGAAGAGTGCGCGCACTATGGCGCTCGATGCGGATTCGCACCAGATCTATCTGGTGGGTGCGAAGGTGGCGGAAAAAGGGAAGCCGGTGAGCGGGTTCACGCTGCTGGTGGTAGGGAAGTAGCCATACTTCGCGCTTCCACTCCCTGTCGAAATCAGCGCCCGCTCCCCTTCGAGGGAGCGGCTTGGAGTGAAAGCATAGGCGCAGGTTGGGGCTCCAACCCCCAACCTGCGGTGGGCCGCCGTTCACCTCGGGGACATAGGGAACCAGCGAGACTGCGTGGTTTCAGATACCACCGCATCCGTCTCACGGGAACATGCTCGTGCCGTACCGCAAGACCTTTCGACACCCTCTTCAGCACCAATTGGCGAGCCTCCTGGTGTCGACAGCCTGCCTGGCCTTGGCCCCCGCAGCGGCGGCGCAAAAAAATTCGGCACATCAGCCAAGCGCATCGCAGCTCAACATCCAGGTCAACGATGATCGCATGACGTTGAGCATGGCCCGCTTTCCGCAGATTTATCTCTACGGGCCGATCGACGCCGACGCGCCGCAACGATTCGAATCCCTGGTGAGCTCCGGTCGCATCAAACCCGGCTCGGACATCTATTTGAACTCGCCCGGCGGCAGTGTCGAGGCAGGTATCGCGCTGGGCCGCCTGTTCCGGCAAGGTTCGATGGTTACGCACCTGGGTACGCCGCGGCCGCCCAAGCAAAGCCTTTATGTGAACAGGTCCGCGCTGTGTGAAGGCGCTTGCGCCTACGCCTATCTAGGTGGCCTGTATCGCTGGGCAGTCAGCGGCAGTGACCGCATCGGCTTTCCGACTTATCCAGCGCAGCAGACGCCTGTACCAGTCGCCGCGTACCTGAAGGACATGGCTATCGATCTGGGCGCGCTCACCGCCACGTCCGCCGGATCTGCGCCTTCGACCGGAGCTTCATCGGATCCAACGGCGTGGCTGAATGGGGATCAGATGATCGCCAAGGGCCTCGCCAACAATGGCCGGCAGAACCTGATCGCAACCTACAAATATGGGCAAGGCACGCCATCTCTCGAACTCAAGCAGGCCGACCGCAACGGCGAGCACGAGATCAGCTTCCTGTGCAAACCAAGCGGCGCGGAACTCACCACCTACGACACCATTGGCGCCGTGCGCGCCAAGCACATCGTGGCGCGCGAACTGCGCTCGTACTTCGAACTCAATCAACAGGAAACCCTGCCACAGCAGGCTGGGGCCACGGCGGTCGATCAATCCGTGGTGCTGCATCGCATCTACCCGTTAAGCCGGCTGCCGCAGTTGGCCTCTGCGCAGGCGATGGGTGCATGGGTACGCGATCGCACCGGCATCCGCTACGGTTTCGCCTTCGAAGTGGCCGGCGTGAGAAAGGTGCTCAGCGATTTCTACAACGCCTGCACGCTGGCGACGCAGCAACATTCCTGAAACATTCTTCCGCGCAAGCGGCTTGCATTTGGCCGATTCGGCGATGGCTTCGTGGTCAGCCATCGCGCTTTTTTGGGCTCTACTAAGCCTCAGCTAAGACTTGCAATCAAAGCAAGCTAGTGCCGGCTCCCGCTGTGACTCTATATAGATCAGGACGCGATCGGAACCGGGCGTGACGTCGGTCAACGCCCGCGCGTCATCGTGTTGCAACAAAAACACGCCATCCAGGCCTTACGCATGGCGATTCGGTTCGTAACTGATCATCACAGCGCCCTTGAGGTTTTTAATGAGCACACGCAAGCACGGCCGAAACGTCCTGGCCGCATGGATTGCCGCCAGCCTGCTGGGCGGCGTTTTCGCAACAGCCGTTCACGCCGACGACCACGGCACGGCGCAGCAGACGCAGGACCCTGCATCGGTACAGGACAGCTCGCCGCAGTCGACGACCTCCTCCTCCCAAAAGGATGTCAGGCAACTCAAGCAGGTCTCAGTCAGCGCCACGGTGCAGACAGTTCCGCTTACCGCGGCCTACACCCAAGGCCTGATCGACGAAGACACCTTGCGCAATCTGTCGCCCGGTCCGACCGTCAGCGTGCAGACCATGCTCAATCAGCAACCGTCGGTCTTTGCCTATGCCAACGGCCCGAACGGCGTGGAAACCACCATCTATGTGCGCGCCTTCAATTCCAGCCAGTTTTCCGAAACCTTCGACGGCGTGGCGCTCAACGACCTGTTCAACGGCGGCGTGACCAACCAGGCCGAAAACCGCAACAACGTGCTGTTGATTCCCGGCAACCTGCAGTCCGTGGAAATCTACCGCGGCATCAACAATCCGGCCGTCAACTCCTACAATTCGCTAGGCGGCACCGTCAACTTCGTGCCGCGGCAGCCGGACGATACGATGGGTGGAACGGTCGGCGCCAGCTATGGCAGCTTCAAGAGCTGGGACTACCACGCCACCTTCAACACCGGTGACTGGAATGGCGTGAAGCAGGTGTTTTCGTTCGAACACTCGGCCAGCCGCGGCTGGATCGACAACACCGGCGACCACAACAACAATTTCTACTGGGGTTTGACCTACGATTTCAACGACAACAACCGGCTGTCGAACTATCTTTTGTTCAACAACAACAAGGGCTTTTCGCCGTTCAACATGCCGGCGCCGCTGCAGCAGCAGTATGGCCGTAACTATCAATGGCCGCTGAGCTGGACCAACTCGCCCATCAAGGACACCAACTGGATGGACATCATCGAGCTGAAGTCGAAATTCAGCGACGATATCCAGTTTCAGAACAAGCTGTTCTTCGGCCGCAACGACTACCTGCGTACCTCTTTCTCGAACCCGGCGTTCCAGCAGAGCGCCAGCCAGCCCTACAACCTGGAAGACAACCCCAGCTCGTTCGCGTTCTGGCTGGGCAATCCCAACGGCCCGACCTACGATCCGGCCTCGGTATTCGGTTCAGTGCAGAACGGCACCGACTACCACTTCTACGGCTATACGACGAAAGGCGTTGGCGATACACCGACCCTCACGCTCAAGCTGCCGCAGAATGAAGTCGTCATCGGCGCCAATGCCACCTACGGGGAGCTTTACTCGCGTGAGTACTGGTATGGCTCGGCCCCGGTACCGAAGATTCTTGGTTACAATGACACGTGGGATGAACACGATCATCGCACGCTGACATCATTCTTCGTGCAAGACACGATAAGCCTGTTCGATAACACCCTGCATCTCACGCCGGGCGTGAAGTACATCTACGCCAGCACGACGGACCGCGACGCGGTAGGCATCTACTACCCGATTGCCGGCGAAGTGCACGATACCGAACACTTCGTGTCACCCACTTTCGGCATCAACTATCAGCTCATCGATGGCTTGAACGTCTATGCCTCGTACGGCAAGAACTTCAAACTGCCAGACATTTCGGCCTATTACGGCGCGTTCCAGACCGACGCCAATGGCAACAACACCATCGCCCCGCCGCATGTGAAACCGGAATACGTGCAGGATTATGAAGTCGGCATCCGTTATCAGGTCGACGGCTTCAGCGCGATGGTCAACGGCTATCGCGAAAACTTCCGCAACACCTTCGTCACCGTCACCAATCCGGTGAGCCTGCTCAGCACCTTCACCAACGGCGGCAGCTCCCGCTACCAGGGTGCGGAACTGCAGCTGCAGAACAACTTCGGCTCGGTAGGAGTAGGCGACCTGAGCGCCTACTTCAATTATGCGCACAACCAGGCCAAGTTCACCTCCAGCTTCACTTCCGATTTCGCCGGACAGGTCAACGCCGGACAGCCGCTTGCCGGCGTCCCGCAGAACCTGATCAGCGCCGGCTTCGTGTGGAAGTACGAAGGCTGGCGCTTCAATCTGGATGCGCGTTTCGTCGACAAGCAGTACATCGACCAGCTCTTTGCCGGTACGCCGACCGCATCGACCATCAAGCCGTATGCCGTAGTCAACTTGGGCGTCAGCGATACGATCCGCCTTCGGGATTCGGGTTTCGGCAAGCAGATCCGCCTCGGCCTGAATGTTGACAACCTGCTCGATCGCCAGTTTTTGAATACGGCGTTTACGGATACCGACTACTTCGGCAACAACTTCGTGCGCGGGGTCATTGCGCCGCCACGGACGATCACCGGAAGCGTCGACGTCGATTTTTGAACCTGCCGCATGGACTGCCTCCCCCTCCCTGCAGGGGGAGGCAGATTGACAGCAAGCTCAGTCCATCAATGCCAGCACGCACGCATCCGCGCCGCAGCTACGGCAGCAGACCGCGAAGATCGACAGGCCTGGCGAGGCAAGCATCGGTCCGAGCAAGCCTTCCAGGTAACCGCTGAAGAACTTGCAGCTCGAGCGGCCTTGTTGCGTGCACAAGGGGCTGTTGCGGATATGCAGCTGGTTGCCGGAATAGTCCACTTCGGCCAGTGCACGTAACGCTGGAACGCCGATGAATTGCATGGCTTCGTCCAAGCCCATCTTTGCCGTCGCTGCATGATTGCGCTCACGCAGCCAGGCGCCGATGCGTTGACCGGCCATCGACAGGGATGACTCGCGCGCCCCTTCTTCCACTGACTGCTCCAGCTTTTTCACCCACGGAAAGATCTGCGGGTAATCGCCCGTCAGTTTCGGCAGCAGCTTCTCCACCTCCGCCTGATCCGCATCGAGCTCGACCGATTCCCGGAAAGGCTCCACCGGTGCGGTTACAGGGGGTGGCGCTGAAGCGGGAGTGCGCATTAAGGCAAACTCCGGCTCAGGTTCGGGTTGCAGCGGTGGCCGCGGCTTTACGAAGGCCTGCACAACCTCCGATGCGGTCGACGTCCGTTCCACTTGCGCCACCGTACCAGCCGCCTTGGGCGAACGACTGGCTTCCTCCGGCTTAGGCTTTTCGGCAGGCGGCGCCGGTGGCGGTGGAGGGACGTAGTTGGCTGCGACCGGACGTGACGCTGCAAAATGCTCTTTCGGCGAGCCCTCTACGAACGGCGATATTTCGAAACTGATGATGCGCTCATGCGTATCCAATTTCTCTTCCAACGCGCGCTGCTTGCGCGCGGGCCCGCGCACGACCATGGTAAGCAGCACGCCATTGTGGTCATCTGCCAGGCGCTGTCGAACGAGCGCAAAACCGCACGCTATGATGGTTCGCCCGACGTCGACAAGCAGACCCTCTCGCGCAAGCGAGAGCGCCTGTACTTCCAGCTCGATCATTGCCCCCCCTGGGTTCGATGCTGGTGGTTCAGTACGAGATTATGACCGGTTTTGCCCAGCGTTACTGTGATGGGGTGGCATGCTACGGCGCTAAACGGGTTGCCGGTGTGGCTTTCCACTACACATGAGCAGGACTCCTGTGTCCGCGCCAGAATGAAAAGACCCACAGCACGCCCGCCAAAGCACCGACGATCGCGCTGAATGCGCTGAACCTGCTCAATCGCCGTTATTTGATGCTGCCGTCCAGCCCGACGATTTCGGCGGGCGTGTCATCGCCAACGTATTACGTGGGGGCGCCGCGCCAATGGTATTTGACGCTTAGTACGGAATGGTTCTGATACCCCCTCCTGCCTCATTGACCCTTGCATGCAGGAGGAGGTTCTGGAAAGACGCATGCTTGCGGAATTCGCGTAGGCTGGGATGACAATCCCAGCATCGCTGCAGGTTCGCGCACGGCGATGCTGGGTTTTGCAACCCAGCCTACTCGCTTGCTCAGGTCTTGCGGCTGAGGATGATTCTCGCCGCACGATCCCCCTTGATATACAGCCACAGCCAATTCAACGCCACCAGCAGCCGATTGCGTACCCCGATCAGGAAGTAGATGTGCGCAAGCGCCCACACGACCCAGGCCATGCGGCCGCGAAGCTTGACGCGGCCGAAGTCCACCACCGCCGTATGCTTGCCGATGGTGGATAGATTGCCGTAGTTGCGGTATTGGAACGGGCGCGGCGCGAAGTGATGATTCAGGCGCGCGCTGATCACTTCGGCCACATACCGACCTTGCTGCTTCGCCGCGGGCGCCAGACCGGGAACCGGCTTGCCGTTTTCCTGTTCAACCAGGGCGGTGTCGCCGATCACGAAAATGTCCGGGTGCGCGGGAACCGTGAGATCGCGTTCGACCTTCACGCGACCGGCCTTGTCGGCAGAAGCACCCAGCCACTGCGCAGCGGGCGATGCGCGCACGCCTGCCGCCCAGAACACTGCACCGGCGTCTATGCGTTTGTCTTTGCAAATAACCCCCTCTGCATGGCATTCGGTCACCGGACAATTCAGCATGAGGGTGACGCCGAGCTGTTCCATGGTGTGTTGCACGTAGCCTGCCAGCGACTCTGGAAAACTGGACAGCACCCGCGCGGCAGCTTCGACCACGATAACGCGCGTCTGACGCGTGTCGACGCGACGAAATTCACCAGGCATTTCCTCGCGCGCCAGTTCGGCAATGGTGCAAGCCAGCTCCACGCCCGTGGCGCCTGCGCCGATCACCACGATAGTCTGCAAGGTCTGCCGCTTGTTTGGATCGGGTTCCCGCTCTGCCTGTTCGAATACGGTCAGCAAATGCTGCCGGATCGACAACGCATCGCCCAGAGTTTTCAGCCCGGGTGCGAACGGCGCCCACTCGTCGTGGCCGAAATAGGCATGGGTGGCGCCCGTGGCGATCACCAGTGTGTCGTAGGGAATGCGGGTTTCGTCATCCAGCATTACGGTCTTGCCGGCCATGTCGACCCCGTTCACCTCGGCCATCAGCGTAGTGATGTTCTTGAACTGGTGAAGCACGCGCCGGATCGGCCAGGCAATCTGTGAAGTGTCCAGCGCCGCACCCGCCACCTGGTAAAGCAGAGGCTGGAAGACGTGGTGATTGCTGCGGTCGATCAGCGTGACCTCCACCGCTTGATGGCCAAGGCGCCGCGCGGCTTCGAGACCGCCAAAACCGGCGCCTATGATCACGACGCGATGTGGATGGGACGTCGGGTTCAAGCAAACTCTCCTTAGGTTGCGTGACGCTTCTTGGCCGACTGGGGGTACTCGATCCGGCCTATGCATGGCCACCATTTTCGCGCAGGCAAATGAGCGGCGCATAGCTAGCCCGGATCTGCCGCCAGCAGATAGCGCTTGCGGTATTCGGCCGGCGTCACACCCACATGCTTGACGAACGCACGCCGGAACGTGTCGACATTCTGGAAGCCGCACCTAGCGGCCACCTGCTTCGGAGCCCCGTGTGCGGCTTCGAACAAGCCGCGCGCTGCGGCAATGCGCGCCGCCTCCACCCATGCTGCCGGCGTGCTGCCGACCTCGGCATGGAACAGGCGCGCGAAATGGCGCGGGCTCAAGCCGGCGCGCTCGGCAAGTTCCGCCACGCTATGGTCCAGTTCGGGATGCGCCACTATCCAGCGCTGCACCTCCTGCAGAACGGATCGTCCTGCAGGCCGGGCCTCGCCGCTACGGCTGAACTGCATCTGCCCGCCCGGCCGCTTGAAAAACATCACCAGCTGCGATGCCACGCGCATGGCGATGTCCCGTCCAAGGTCTTCCTCCACCAACGCCAGGGACAGGTCCAGCCCCGCCGTGACGCCGGCCGCCGTGCGCAGTTTTCCGTCGCGCACGTACAGCGCGTCTTCGTCCACGCTGATCGAGGGATGGTCCTGACCCAGGCGCGCCGCAGCCGCCCAATGCGTGGTGATGTGTTTTCCCTTCAACAGCCCGGTGGCGGCAAGTACGAATGCGCCCGTGCAAACCGAGCCATATCGGCGCGCGCGCACTGCCATGCCGCGCAGCCAGGCCAACGTTGCGGCCGGCATCGCATAGTCGGCGGCATGGGGAGCCCCCGCTACCAGCAAGGTATCGACACGCTCGTCCGATTCACCCGCCACGCGGTCCGGCAGCAGGCGCACGCCGGATGAGCTGGTGAGCGGGCCGCGCATGCAGGCGATCACCTGCAATGCGTAGTACGCACTCCCTGTCTCGATATTGGCCTGGGCGAACACGTCGAGCGGGCCGGAAACATCCAGCAACTGCACCCCAGGCAGTGCCAGGACCGCAACCGTCTTGGCCATGTCACAGCTCCCGTGTCCGTGATCCGCGCGCGATGGCAGTATATAACATATCACGCTATTTGATGCCATTTCTGCACCAGGCCACACTGGGCCTGCGTTCCCATGCAGGAGATGGCCCATGCCCCTCAACATCAACGGCGTCGGCATTCCCGACAGCCAGCTCGCCCGCGAGATCACCGACCTGGTGCGCGATACCGCGTCACCGCTGCTGTTTCATCATTCAAGCCGCGTCTATTATTTCGGCGCCTTGGCCGGCAAACGCCGCGACCTGTCGTTCGACGCCGAGTTGCTGTACGCCGGCGCCATGTTCCACGACATGGGACTCACCCCCCAGCACCGCAGCAGGGACCTGCGCTTTGAAGTGGACGGCGCCAACGTCGCGCGTGACTTCCTGCGCAGCCACGGCATTGCGCAGGCCGATATCGATACGGTCTGGACTGCCATCGCGCTGCACACCACACCCGGCATTCCAGTCCATATGCATCCGGTGGTCGCACTAGTGACGGCCGGCGTGGAGATGGACGTGCTCGGCATCGACCACCATTGCTTCGGCAAACAGGACCGCGAAGCGGTCGTACACGCGCATCCGCGCGGCGACCATTTCAAGGAGGCCATTATTCACGCGTTCTACGACGGCATCCGGCACAAGCCGGAGACAAGCTTCGGCAACGTGAAAGCGGACGTGATCGCCGACAAGCAACCCGGATACTCGGCCGGCAATTTCTGCAGCGTGATCCGCGGCTCGGCCTGGACGGAATAGCACCTTCCCCGAATGTTGCGTAGTGCGAACGGGACTACGCATCGCCGGGTGTCTCTGCTAGCGTCTAGCCGCCAACACCCACGGGGAAACAAACTATGCGCCTGCGCCGTCTTCAAGCCGGTCTGCTTATCGCAATGAGCCTGGTCGTGCTGCCCGCCTTGGCGGACACGCCCAAGGCCACGCCTACCACGAAGGAGCTGATCGCCAAATCCAGACCGGAAGAGTGGCGCACCCCCGATCCCAACAATCTGCTCTACATGCAGTTGCCGCAAGGCCGCGTGGTGATCGAGCTGGCACCCGACTTCACCCCCCTGCATGCCGCCAATATCCGCACGCTGGTACGCGAGCATTATTTCGACGCCCTGGCGATCATCCGCGTGCAGGACAACTTCGTCACGCAATGGGGCGACCCCAATGACGATGACAACGGCGATAAAACCAAGATCAAGCCGCTAGGCAGCGCCAAGCGCACGTTGCCGCCTGAATACACGCGCACTATCGACCCCAAGCTGGCATGGACGCCGTTACCTGATGGCGACGTTTACGCGCCGCAAGTGGGTTTCAGCGAAGGCTTTCCCGCGGCGCGCGACCCGGCCGGCGGGAGTGAATGGCTGGTGCATTGCTACGGAATGGTTGGCGTCGCGCGCGATGTTGCGCCAGACAGCGGCAACGGCAGTTCCTTGTATGTCGCGATCGGCCAGGCACCGCGCCAGATCGATCGCAATCTGGCGATTGCCGGCCGTGTCATCGAGGGCATGCAGTACCTGTCGGCACTGCCGCGCGGCACCGGGCCGCTGGGTTTCTACACCCAGGCGGCCCAGCGCGTGCCGATCCTGTCGGTGAAGCTGGCGGCCGACCTGCCGCCTGCGCAGCGTGAAAAGCTTGCCCTGCTGCGCACCGATAGCCCCACGTTCGCCGCCATCATCGATGCCAAGCGCAACCGCCATGATGCGTTCTACACGTTGCCGGCCGGCAAGATCGATATCTGCAATATCGATGTGCCGGTGCGTACGGACGCTGCAGCGACCGGACATTGATTTGACGGCATCTCATAACGCCGTCTCTCAACCATGCGGAGATTCAGCTCCCTCCCCTGCCCGTGCAGGGGAGGGAGCAGATTCCCTCTCCCACCATGAATCTGTCCTAAGCGGGTATCCGGCAGGTACACGCCATTTTCGCCTGCATCGTTTTATTTGAGGCGGGCGCCAAACGTATCCTGCACGGCAATCGACGGAGACAGGGAGTGATGCGGCTCGGTCTGAAAATACTGGCCTGGAGCGTGGGCATGGTGGCAGTACTGGTGATCGCACTGGTGCTGTTCATTGCACTGTTCGACTGGAACCGGCTCAAGCCCACGATCGACGACAAGGTCAGCGCAGCCATCGGACGCCCTTTCGTGATCCGTGGCGAGCTGACCGCAGCGTGGCAGCGTGAACCCAGCGAGCCCGGCCTGCGCAGACTGGTGCCGTGGCCGACTTTCACCGCCCGCGCCATCGGCATCAGCAATCCACCGTGGGCCCAGCAATCGCAGCTCGTGCAACTGGACGCGCTGGCGTTCCGGATCTCGCCGTTGCCCTTGCTGCTGCATCATATCTACGTACCTACATTGAGGCTCATCGGCCTGCATGCAGACCTGGAGCGCAACGCCCAAGGCGAAGCCAACTGGCAGCTGGCCCTTGAGGACAACCAACCGCCTTCCCGCTGGAAACCTACGCTGGGCACGGTCGGCCTCGACCAGGGCGATATCACGGTGGACGACGCCAAGACTCGCCTAGACTTGCACGTCACCATCAGACCTCTGCAGCAGGCGATCCCTTACGACCAGATCGTGGCGCAGGCCAGCAACGACGCGCGGACCGACGTGGGGCACGATGTCGGCCGCATGGTGAACGAGGAAAAGACCCCTCCGGACCTTTCCACCGGCGCCAAGCAGACGCTTTACCAATTCGCCTGGAACGCTACCGGCACTTACAGGGGCGATCCGGTGGACGGCAACGGCAAGACCGGCGCGGTGCTGGCCTTGCAACGCGCCGACGAGCCATTTCCAGTGCAGGCGCGCGTGCATATCGACAACAGCAAGATCGCCCTGGTCGGCACGCTGACCGACCCCATGCACCTGGGCGCCTTGAACATGCGCGTATGGTTTGCCGGGACCAGCATGGCGAGGCTCTATCCGATCCTTGGCATCGCCCTGCCGGATACTCCGCCTTTCGCCACGGAAGGGCATCTGTCGGCGCAACTGCACGCACACGGCAGCCATTTCAGCTATCGCGATTTCCGTGGCCGCGTGGGCGAAAGCGATCTGGGCGGCAACATGGAGGTAACAACCAGCGGGCCGCGCCTCAAGCTGAGCGGCGATGTGCACTCGCAATTGCTGCGTTTCGTCGACCTGGGGCCGCTGGTCGGGGCACAGCCAGAGGAACATGGCAACAGCACGCTGCAGCCGCAGAACAAGGCGCTTCCAGTGCAGCAGTTCCATACGAACCGCTTGCTCAGCATGGATGCCGATGTGACTTTCGAAGCGATGCACATCGAACGACCTGGCTCATTGCCCATCGATGCCCTCGGCGCGCACGTCTACCTGGACAACGGCGTACTGAAGTTCAATCCGCTGCGCGCAAGCGTGGCGGGCGGCAGCATCGAGGGCAACCTCAGCATGGATGCCAATACCCAACCGGTGCGCACGACCCTCGACATGCACGCCCACCACCTGCAACTGAAGCAGTTGTTTCCCACCGTGCAGTCGATGCAGACCAGCTTCGGCGAAATCAACGGCGAAGCGAACTTGAGCGGCAACGGCAGCTCGGTTTCGGGCCTGCTCAGCCATTCGGATGGTGAATTGAAGCTGCTGATGAACAACGGTGCGATCAGCAAAACCCTGCTGGAAGCGGCTGGCTTGAACGTCGCCAATGTGGTGATCGAAAAACTGTTCGGCGACAAGACCGTTGAGATCAATTGTGCCGCCGTGGACATGGCCGGCAGCCAGGGCGTATTCACCAACCGCCTGTTCGTGCTGGATACCAGTGATGCCACGGTCGAGGTCAGGGGCACCATCCGCTTCAGCGACGAGCATCTGGATCTGGATGTGGTGCCGCACACGAAGGGCATGCGCTTGTTCTCGCTACGCTCACCGCTGTACGTGAAAGGCACTTTCAAGGACCCGGACGTCGGGGTGAAGCCTGGCCCGCTGCTGCTGCGCGGTGGCGGTGCCGTAGCACTTGCCGTACTGGCGGCTCCGGCCGCCGCTTTGCTGGCGGTGATCGTGCCCAGTCGGGGAGAGCAACCAAACCAGTGCCAGCAGGTGTTATCGCAGTTGCGCAGCGGACCGCTGCCGGGCGGGGCCAGGAAATAGCAAGCTGTGTAAGCTGGGATGACTATCCCTGCAGTACGCGTATTGCAGGCGTGGCAATGCTGGGTTTTGCAACCCAGCCTACAATGGCCCGTCTCCCTTCCCTGTGTCCTTAAGTCCATGCAGCCCGTCACCCAGGCCCGCCTGCAAATCCATTTCTGCGTCTTGCTGTGGGGCTTCACCGCCATCCTCGGTAAGCTGATCACGCTGCCGGCAATGGCGCTGGTGTGTTGGCGCATGCTGCTGGTAAGCGGCAGCCTGCTGCTGATGCCCCGCGTATGGCGCGGCTTGCGTGTCATGCCGATGAAGCTGCGCCTGGCGTACGCCGGCATCGGTGTGCTGGTGGCGCTGCATTGGCTGACGTTCTATGCGGCGATTAAACTCGCCAACGCTTCCGTAGGCGCGACCTGCATTGCGCTAGGCCCGGCCTTTCTCGCCTTTATCGAACCCTGGGTGGCAAAGCGGCGTTTCGATGCGCGCGAGCTGTTGATTGCCGTTGCGGTGGTGCCTGGCGTAGCGATGGTGGCTGGCGGCGTGCCGGGACATATGCGCGTCGGCATTGCGGTGGGCGTGCTGTCGGCACTGTTCGTGGCGCTGTTCAGTTCACTCAACAAGCGCATGGTCGAGCACGGCGAGCCCCTGACCGTCACCTGCCTGGAACTGGGCACGGGCGCACTGTTCCTGGCTTTGCTGACGCCACTGCTGCCGCATGCGACTGCGGCCTTCCAGCTGCCGAATCTGCACGACGCGGTGCTGCTGCTGATCCTGTCGTTCGGCTGCACCCTGCTGCCGTTTTCACTGGTGCTGGTAGCGTTGCGCCACGTCAGCGCCTTTGCCATGCAGATGATCACCAACCTGGAGCCCGTCTATGCCATCGTGCTGGCGATGTTGCTGCTGGGCGAGCAGCGGCAGCTGGATGGCTGGTTCTATGCAGGCGTGACGGTGATTCTTGCAGCGGTGTTCGCGCATCCTCTGCTGCACCGGCAGGACCAGGCGCCGGTACAGGCGGAGTTGCTGGGAACGGCGGAAAGTCACAACCTCGACTGATCAGAGCGTCCCTAGCGTTTTGCCAACCGGTCACGCATGAAATCGATAAAGGCGCGCACTTTGGCGGGTGGCTGCGGATCGGGATACACCGCGTGAATGCCGCCTTCGGGCAGCCGGTATTGCGCAAGCAGCACTTGCAGGCGCCCCGCCTGGACATCCTCCTGCACCAGGTAGTCCGGCAACACCGATACGCCGCCCCCAGCGAGTACCAGCGCACGAATCGCCGCCGCGTTGTTCGCCTGCACCGCCTGGCGCATGCGCACGATACGGCGACTGCCATTGCCGTGCGTGAACGTCCAGCGCAAGGGCGTGGCCATGGCGGACAGCGCAATCCAGCCGTGCATGGCCAGATCCTCCGGCCGGCGCGGCATGCCGTGCTCGGCGAGATACGCAGGCGCGGCCATCACCCATTGGCGAAAATTCCCCAACCGGGTCGCACGCAAGCTGGAGTCGCGCAGCCAGCCAATCCGGATCGCCATGTCGAAACGCTCGGCAATCAGGTCATTGATGGCGTCGTTGATGACCAGATCGACCTGCAACGACGGATGCAGCCGGCGAAATTCGGCCAGCGCCGGAGCAATGACCGCCATGCCGTAATCGGTCGAGGTGGTGAGGCGCAAGGTCCCGCTTGGCTTGCTGCGCTGGTCGCCGACCCTTTCGATGGCGGTCTGGGCCTGCTCGAGCAACGCCACGCAATCGGTGTGAAAGGCCGCCCCCGCCTCGGTCAACGCCATGCGCCGGGTACTGCGCACGATCAGCGTGACACCCAGTTCGCGCTCCAGGCGCAATAGATGCTGGCTGACCATGGCCTTGGTCATGCCCAGCTGCGTCGCGGCGGCAGTGAATGAGCCGGCCCGCACCAGCGCCACGAATACAGCCAGTCGATTGAGATTGACCTGGTCGCCCATGGCCCGATCATTGTCAAACTTTTCTTGACAGTCAATTCTTTATCCGTCCGCTTATCGACCCAATGGGAAAGGCGCATGCTTTCGAGCCATCGCTTCCCTCCCGGAGATCTCGCATGAAACTGGTTCTGTTCGGCGCTACCGGCCATATCGGCCACGCGCTTCTCGATGAAGCCCTTGCACGGGGGCACGACGTTACCGCTGTGGTGCGCGATATCAGCCGCCTCAGACAGCGGCACGACAAGCTGCACGCAGTCGTGGGCGCGGTCGAGCAGCCGGCCATCTGGCAGGCCTATGCCAGGCAAGCAGATGCGGTGGTTGCCAGCCTGTCCCCGCGCCGCGACGGCAACAGCGATACGCTCCCCCACGCTGCGCAGACCTTGCTCGAAGCGCTCAACGGCACCCATCCCAGGCGCCTGCTATGGGTGGGTGGCGCCGGCAGCCTGGAAACCGCGCCCGGCGTGAGGTTGATCGACGATCCGCACTTTCCCGCAGCGTGGAAGCCGGAAGCACAAGCCCATGCGCGCGCACTGGACGTGTTTCGCGCCAGCAAAGCCGACGTCGACTGGACCGTCATCAGCCCAGCCGCGCTGATCGAGGACGGTGAGCGCACCGGCAAGTACCGCGTCGGCGGCGACCAGCTGCTGGTGGATGACCAGGGCATCAGCCGCATTACCGTTGCCGACTATGCGATCGCGCTGCTCGATCAGCTCGACCGGATGGACGCGTTGAAGAAGCGCATCACGGTGGCGTATTGAGACCATGGACTCGATCCAGGGCGAACGCCAGCGTCACGCGGTAGCATAGACGGTGATGTTGGGGGGTTGCACCCCAACCCCCTACACGTGCCTACCACCATGAATTACCGCCACGCCTACCACGCAGGCAATTTCGCCGACGTCCTCAAGCACAGCGTCCTGTTTGCGCTGATCGAAGCATTGAAAGCGAAGGACACGCCCTTCGCTCTGATCGACACGCACGCCGGAAGCGGCTGCTATGCGCTCGACAGCGAAGAAGCCGGCAAGACCGGCGAATACCGCGACGGCATTGCGCGCCTGCTGTTTCCCGACCTGCGGCAATCCGGACCCAGCAAGCTCCCCCCGCTGCTGCGCCATTGGCTCGATTCCATTCTCGCCCTGCCCGGCAACGAGCACGGCCTGAAGCTTTATCCCGGCTCACCGCTGCAGGCCGCGCTCGCGATGCGTGCCACCGACAGTGCGCAACTTTGCGAACTGCATCCGGAGGAAGCAGCGCACCTGCGCGAACTGTTCCATCACGATCGCCGTGTGCACGTGCATCATCGCGACGGTTACGAAGCGCTGAAGGCGTTGCTGCCACCGAAGGAAAAACGCGGCCTGGTGTTGATCGACCCGCCTTACGAAGCGCAGGAAAACGAGTTCCGCCTGATCGAAGCGGCATTGAAAACCGCACTGCAACGCTGGCCCAACGGCGTCTATGCGATCTGGTATCCGATCAAGCTGCGCAGCCAGGTGCAGCCGTTCCTGCGCTGGCTGCAGCATTGCGGTGTGCGCCGTGCCTTGCAGGCGGAATTGCTGGTGCACCCGGACGACTCGCCGCTGCGCTTGAACGGATCGGGCATGGCCATCCTCAATGCGCCTTGGCATCTCGATCAGGCGCTACGAGAACCGCTGCACGCCATGGCACGTTTGTTGTCGCAGGAGCGTGCGGCGGAATGGCGTTTGCACTGGCTGGTGCAGGAGGGCGATGCGCAAACCCCTCAAGCGCACCACACCCGACCGCTACCCCCACCGAGGCGTCCCCGCTAAGCTCGAATCCGCCTCGTGCTGCAAGGACATCGCGATGAATCTCCGTACTGCTTTGCGTCCGCTCGCGCCGCTCGCGCTGCTGTTGCTGGCGGCATGCGCGCCCGCGCCCCTCTACAAAGCCGCGCCCGGCGCGATCTCGGCGCCTCCCATCCAGGTAGCGCACGCCCCGGAGCAGTACGGCAACGGTTCGGTGATCTGGGGCGGCAGCGTCGTTGCCGTACGCAACTTTCCCGACCACACCGAGATGGAAGTGCTGGGCTACCCGCTGGATTCCTCCCAGCGCCCACAGCCGAACGCACAAGGCGTGGGCCGTTTCATCGCGGTCTTTCCCGGTTACCTGGAATCTTTCAACTATCCGAACGGCCGGCTGGTCACGTTGACCGGACAGCTCAACGGCACGCGTGCGGGCTCGGTGGACCAGGCGCCCTACACCTATCCGCTGGTGACCGTGGCGCAATCGCATCTGTGGACGTCGGATGAACTGCGCCAGGGGCATCCGAACATCAGCTTCGGGGTAGGCGTAGGCGTCGGGATCCATTGACCCGATGAGTGGTCAGGCCAATTCGATCAAGGCCGTTGTGCTGGCCTTGGGCGCCAACTTCGCGATCTTCCTTGCCAAGCTGGCGGCCGCGGTGATCACCGGCTCCGGCGCGATGCTGGCCGAGTCGATCCACTCGCTGGCCGACTGCGGCAACCAGTTGCTGTTGCTGCTGGGCATGCGACAGGCGCAAAAGCCGCCCTCCGATGAATATCCCTTGGGCTGGGGCCGCGCGCTGTATTTCTGGTCATTCGTGGTGGCGCTGCTGCTGTTCGCGGTGGGTGGCCTGTTCTCGATCTACGAAGGCGTGCACAAGCTTGCGCATCCCGAGCCGCTGCGCTGGCCGTGGCTGGCCCTGGCCGTGCTGCTGTTCGGCATCCTGATGGAAAGCATTTCCATGCGCGGCTGCCTGCATGAAGTGAACCGCGCGCGCGGGGAACAAAGCCTGTGGCGCTGGTTTCGCGAAACGCGTTCCAGCGAGCTGCTGGTGGTCTTCGGCGAAGATCTCGCTGCTCTGCTCGGCTTGTGTCTGGCCGCCTTGGCCATCGGCGCCACCCTGCTCACTGGCAATCTATGGTTCGACGCCCTGGGTACGATCGCCATCGGCGTGCTGCTGGTGGCGGTGGCCGCCGCACTGGCCAACGAGGTGAAGGCCCTATTGATTGGCCAGGGCGTGGAACCGCGGCGCCGTGAGGAGTTGCTGGCATTCCTGCGCAACCGCCCGGAAGTCGCCGAGGTGCTCAACCTGATCACCCTGCAGATGGGACCGGATGTGATGGTGGCGGTGAAGGCGCGAATGCAGCGTTCACCCGACGACCTGAGCCTGATAGAGGCGATCAACACCGTGGAGCGGGAGATGAAGGCCCAGTTCGCCGAGATACGCTGGAGCTTCTTCGAACCGGATGTGGCGGACTGACGGCGGCGCTCTGCCGCGTCGCGGCATTTCCTCCTGGACTGTTCACGTCAAAAGCGCGTTGACAATCGTAAATCTGGTACAAATTCAGATTAATCGTTCATGTTGCAGTGCAAACAATACGCTATAGTATGGTCCATGGCCATGAACTCTGCTCACGATCTCGACGCCTACCCGCACCACGCCCAGTTGCCACCACGCAGCCGTGAGCGGTTTGCATCCCCACCCTCGCCGCTGTCCAGCGCCCCCCGGGGTGAGGTCGTGCATACCTCCGACGGGCGCGAATTGGTCCTGCGCAACATCGAGCCCGGCGACGTTGCCGCTGTGCAACGCTGCTTCAAGCGCCTGCCACCCCAGGATGTGCGCCGCCGCTTCATGCACGCCATGTCGGAGCTGCCTGCACCGATGGCACAGCGCTTGTGCCGTATCGATCCCGAGCTGGAAACCGCCTTCGCGCTGATCGACGAAACGGTGAAGCCGGCCGAACTACGTGGCGTGGGCCGCGTCTTTGTCGACGTCGCCAGTAACAGCGCCGAATTCTCGGTGCTGGTGGAGCGCGAATGGACGCGCATCGGCCTCGGCGCCCTGCTGTTGCAACGGCTGGTGGACGAATCACGCCGCCGCGGCCTGGACGAAATCTGGGGCTATGTGCTGATGGAAAACCGCCCGATGCTGCAGCTGTGCAAGGAGCTGGGCTTCGTCGCCACCATGGTGCCGGGCGAAGGCAGCACCGCGCAGATCCGCCTCAAGCTTTAACGCATTTCAGTAGGCTTAAGATGAGCATCATAGGCTGGGTTGCGAAACCCAGCATTGCCATGCGTGGAACCCTCGCGATGCTGGGATTGCCATCCCAGCCTACCTAACCCTACGCGGGTGGATGGGTCGAAACGATCCATCGCGTTAAACTTGCGCGCTCGATGGGGCCCGGCATCCTGCCCGTGCCCGCCCACGCAAGATCCCCATGCAGACTCCGATCAGTCACCCGCCCCTCCCCACCACCCCCAAGCAGCGCCGTTTCTGGACGCCCCCGCACGGCTCCGCCCGCGCGCTGCTGGTAGCCGAAACCGCTCGTTCGCACGACGGCCTGGTGGTGGTGGTGACACGCGATACGCAACGCGCCCATGCATTGGAAGACGAGCTGCGCATTTTCGCAGGCAGCTTGCCGGTGCTGCATTTCCCTGATTGGGAAACCCTGCCTTACGATGTCTTCAGCCCGCATCCTGACATCGTCTCCCAGCGCATCGCTACGCTATATCAGTTGCCAAGCGTCAAGCGTGGCGTGCTGGTGGTGCCGGCCGCGACGCTGATGCAGCGCATTGCGCCACGCGCGCATGTCACCGGTGCCGGCCTGGTGCTGAGCAAGGGGCAAAAGCTCGATCTCGCCGCAGAGCAGCGCCGGCTGGAAGCCTGCGGCTACCGGCACGTGCCGCAAGTGGCCGAACCGGGCGACTTTGCCGTGCGCGGCGCGCTGATCGACATCTACCCGATGGGCGCGGGCGAGCCGTATCGCATCGAACTGTTCGATGACGAAGTGGAATCGATCCGCAGCTTCGATCCGGAAACGCAGCGCTCGCAGCAGCAAGTGGAAAAAGTCGAATTGCTGCCTGCGCGCGAGTTTCCCGTCACCGATGATGCCGCGAAGGTTTTCCGCAACCGCTTGCGTGAGCGCTTTCCCATCGACGTGCGCCGCTGTCCGCTCTACCAGGACATGAAGGAAGGTGTCACCCCCGGTGGCATCGAGTATTACCTGCCGCTGTTTTTCGAAAACACCGCTACTCTGTTCGATTATCTTGCCGACAACGCGTTGTTCGTACTGGGCGAAGGGACCCACGAAGCGTCCGAACAGTTCCGGACCCAAACCGCCGAACGCTACGACCAGCGCGCGCACGATATCGAACGTCCCGTCCTGCCGCCGGCCGAGCTGTACCTCTCGCCCGAACAGTTGCGCGAGCAGCTCAACAAGCGCCTGCGCGTAGAAGTGGCCGACGCCGGCCACGAACATGCGGTCGATGCCGGCACGCAACCTGCACCGGAGGTCCCGCTCAACCGCAAAGGCGAGGAGCCGGGTACCTCGCTGCGGCACTTCATCGAAGCCTATCCGGGGCGCACGCTGATCGCCGCCGACTCGGCCGGCCGCCGCGAAGCCTTGCTCGAACAACTGGCCACCGCCGGCCTGCGCCCGCCCCATGTCGACAGTTGGACCGCGTTCCTCACCGACGCGAACCAGCTCGCGATCACCATCGCACCGCTGGAACAGGGCTTTGCGCTGAAGCAGCCGGCGATTACCGTGCTAACCGAACGCGAGCTGTTCGGCGAGCGCGTGCGCACCGAACGCAAGCGCCGGCGCGGTGCGGCGCGTGATCCGGAAACGATCATTCGCGACCTGACCGAGCTCTCCATCGGAGCGCCGATCGTGCACGTCGATCACGGCGTGGGCCGCTACCAGGGCCTGGTATCGATGGAACTGGGCGGCATGACCGGCGAGTTCCTGGTCATCGAGTATGCCAAGGGTGACAAGCTCTACGTGCCGGTGGCGCAGTTGGGGCTGGTCAGCCGCTACTCCGGTACCGCGCCGGAACTGGCGCCGCTGCATTCGCTGGGCGGTGACGCCTGGGAGCGCGCGCGCAGGAAAGCGGCGGAGAAGGTGCGCGACGTGGCCGCCGAGCTGCTGGCGATCTACGCTCAACGCGAAGCGCGCGGTGGCGAATCGCTGCCGATCGACCGCCAGATGGTGGAGGAATTCGGCAGCAGCTTCCCATTCGAGGAAACGCCCGACCAGCTCAGTGCGATCGACGCCGTGCTTGGCGACCTGGCGCGGCCGCGCGCGATGGATCGCGTGATCTGCGGCGATGTGGGCTTCGGCAAAACCGAGGTGGCGCTGCGAGCGGCATTCGCCGCCGCCACCGCCGGCAGGCAGGTCGCGCTGCTGGTGCCCACCACCTTGCTGGCGCAGCAGCATTATCGCAACTTCGCCGATCGCTTTGCGGACTGGCCGGTCAAAGTAGACGTGCTGTCACGCTTCCGCTCTACCAAGGAGGTGAACGAAGCGCTCAAGCGCTTGGCCGACGGCCAGATCGACGTCATCATTGGCACGCACAAACTGCTGCAGGCGGACGTGAAATTCAAGCAGTTGGGACTGGTGATCGTCGACGAGGAGCAACGCTTCGGCGTACGCCAGAAAGAGCAGCTGAAAAAGCTGCGGGCGGAAGTGGATCTGCTCACCATGACCGCCACGCCGATTCCGCGCACGCTGAACATGGCCATGAGCGGACTGCGTGACCTCTCGTTGATTACCACGCCGCCCGCGCATCGCATGGCGGTACGCACATTCGTATCCACTTGGGAGCCGGCCCTGATTCGCGAGGCCTTCCAGCGCGAACTGCAGCGCGGCGGCCAGATCTATTTCCTGCATAACGAGGTGGAAAGCATCGAGCGCACCGCGCGCGAAGTGCAGGAACTGATTCCCGATGCGCGCATCGGCATCGCGCACGGCCAGATGCCGGAGCGCGAACTGGAACAGGTGATGGCGGATTTCCATCGCCAGCGCTTCAATGTCCTGGTGTGCACCACCATCATCGAAACCGGCATCGATATCCCCACCGCCAACACCATCATCATCGATCGGGCGGACCGTTTCGGCCTTGCGCAGCTGCATCAGCTGCGCGGCCGAGTGGGGCGTTCGCATCATCGCGCCTATGCCTACCTGATCGTGCCGGACCGCCGCTCGATCACCGCCGATGCGGAAAAGCGCCTGGAAGCGCTCGCCTCGCTGGAAGAACTCGGCGCAGGCTTTACGCTCGCCACGCACGACCTGGAAATCCGCGGTGCGGGCGAACTGCTGGGCGACGAGCAATCGGGCCAGATCCAGGAAATCGGCTTCGGCCTGTATACCGAGCTGCTGGAACGCGCCGTGCGTGCGTTGAAATCCGGCAAAGTGCCCGATTTCGACCTCAGCAGCGAGCATGAAACGGAGGTGGAATTGCACCTTCCCGCGCTGATTCCCGATGACTATCTGCCTGACGTGCACGCGCGACTGACGCTGTACAAGCGCATCGCCAGCGCGCGCGATGAGGAAATCCTGCGCGAACTGCAGGTGGAAATGATCGATCGCTTCGGCCTGCTGCCGGATGCGGTGAAGAACCTGTTCGCCGTGGCCGGCCTGAAACTGATGGCCACGCCGCTTGGCATCCGCAAGCTGGACATGGGCGCGAATGGTGGACGCATCAGCTTCCGCGACAAGCCCGACATCGATCCGATGGCGATCATCCGCCTGGTGCAGAACTATCCGCGCGTGTACAAGCTGGATGGGCAGGACAAACTGAAGATCAGCCTGGAGCTGCCTGGGGCGAGCGAGCGGATTCGCGCGGCGCAGGAACTGCTTGGAAGGCTTGGAGCGCGCAAAGCGGCGTAGAGCCCTGCTCTCTCCCCTGCTTGGCAGGAGAGGGGTGGGGTTACACGAGCTTGCCGCACCATTGAGATTCATCGCGAGGTTGCTTCACCCCACCCCAACCCTCCCCTACTACACGTAGGGGAGGGAGCCATCACACCGCGCGCGTGAGGTATTGCAGGCTGAACAGCCGCTCCGGATCAAACCACACATGCCGCACGGCCAAGCCGGCCGTCGCCGCCAGCGCTGCAAAATCCTCCGGCGAATACTTGCAGCTGTACTCCACCAGCATCGCTTCCTCTTCGCGGAACAGCACCTGTAAGCGCCCTACGCGCACGCGCTGTTCCCGCTCGCTGAGAATATGCGTTTCGATTCGACCTGCCATCGCGTTGTAATGCGCACGATGCCGGAACGCACCCAGATCGAAGTTGCAGCCAAGCTCGCGATTCAGGCGCGCCAACATGTTGAGCGTGAACGCAGAGGTGACACCTGCGCGATCGTTGTACGCCGCCTCGATGGTTGCACGATCCTTCTTCAGATCCGCACCGACCAGGATGCCGCCGTTGTCGCCCATCTCACCGCGCATCTTGCGCAATAGCTGCGCGGCTTCGCGATCCTCGAAGTTGCCGATGGTGGAACCGGGGAAATAGACCACGGTGCGGCGCGGTGCGCGCGGCGGCACCGGCAGACGCAACGGCCGGGTGAAGTCCACGGCCAATGGCTGGATCGGCAGATGCGGAAAATACCCGGCCATGCGTTCCATGCTGTGCCGCAAGGGTTCGGAGGAGAGCTCGATCGGCACCCACGCCACCGGCGTGGGCAGGTGTTCCAGCAACGACCGCGTCTTGATCGCGTGACCACTACCGTATTCGACCAGGCGTACGTCCGGCCCGAGTACCTCGGCGATTTCACCGGCGTGCTGATTCAGCAGGGCAATTTCGGCACGGGTGAGGTAGTACTCCGGCTGCTCGCAAATCTGCTCGAACAGGGCCGAGCCCTGTTCGTCATAGAACAGCCAGGAAGGCAGGCGCTTGGGCTGCGAGCGCAAGCCGCGCTGCACCACTTGCAACAACAGATTATCGGGTGGACGTTGTTCGTCCCGTACTGCATAAGCTTGAACACTCATCGGTCCTGTCCCAGTCGAATGCCCGCAAATTGCCAGCGGGCATGGGGCGGAAAGAAATTGCGGTAGCTGGCGCGAATGTGGTCGCGCGGTGTTGCGCACGAACCTCCGCGCAGCACCCACTGGCCGTTCATGAATTTGCCGTTGTATTCACCCAGCGCACCCGGCAAGGGCTTGAATCCGGGATAGCTGACGTAGGGCGAAGCGGTCCATTCCCACACGTCGCCGAACATCTGCAGCAGGCCATCGCCCAGCGAACCGGCGATGGGATGGAAATGGGCGTTGTCCTGGAAGTTGCCATGGACCGGCAGCCGCGCCGCGGCATCCTCCCACTCGGCTTCGGTGGGCAAGCGCGCACCGGCCCAACGCGCAAACGCATCCGCTTCGAAGTAGCTGATGTGGCAGAGCGGCGCATGTGGATCGAGCGGGCGAACCCCGGTCAGCGTAAATTCGCTCGCCAGGTCTTCCTGCCAGTACAAAGGCCGCTGCCAGCCCTCGCGCTGCACCACCGTCCAGCCATCAGACAACCACAGGCCTGCTTCCTGGTAACCGCCATCGCGCACGAAGGCGAGGTATTCGGCATTGGTCACCAGGCGGTTGGCCAGGGCATGCGCGGAAAGCCAGGTGGTATGCCGGGGGGTTTCGTTGTCGTAGGCGAAACCGTCGCCTTCGTGACCGATGTCGACCGGCCCTTGCCTGCCGGGCAGGAAACGCAAAGGGGCGATTCGGCCCTCGCCCGGCATGGCTATGTCGCGGTACACCGGCTGCAACGGATTGCATGAGAACAGGTGCTTGAGGTCGGTAAGCAACAGTTCCTGATGCTGCTGTTCGTGCTGCAGCCCCAGTTCAATGCGGGCGGCCAGTTCGCTATTGACGCCACGCACCAGCAACTCGCCGACCGCTTCTTCGACTCGCGCACGGTAGTCGCGAATCTCGCCGAGCGTCGGCCGCGACAGCAGGCCGCGCTGTGGGCGCGCGTGCATCGGCCCGACCGATTCATAGTAGGAATTGAACAGATAATGCCATTCGTGGTTGGGCGATCGGTAATCCGGATCGTGCCCCAGCACAAATTGCTCAAAGAACCAGGTGGTATGCGCTAGATGCCATTTTCCGGGACTCGCGTCCGGCATCGACTGCACTTGCAGGTCTTCGCCGCTCAATCCGGCGCACAGTGCCAGCGTTTGCCGGCGTATGCGCATGAACCGCGCGACGGCATCTTTGGTATCTACAGCGAATGTGGGGACATTCATGACGCAGGCTCGATAGGGGCGAACGTGCTGCGATACACCTTGTGGCGCGCGAAACAGCGGACGATCATACAACCACCATGCCGCAGCAGTTGTTCATATTCTGTGATGCGCCCATGGCAGGAATATGGCCGGCTTTGGCCAGCACCATCCATGCTTGATTCAGCAGTGAGGTGACCCCATGAAGACCGTCTTGTGTATGGTGCTGGGCGTTACGCTGGTGGCGACCGTAGCACCCGCATCGGCGCAATCGGCAGCCACGCATAGCTTGCCCTATAACGACTGCATGCGCCTTGACCAGATCAACGAATGGCACGTGGTGGATGCGCAGACCGCGATCGTGCGTACCGGCCCCTATCAGCGTTATCTGGTGAAACTGAAGGCGAGCTGCGACAAATTGGGCATTGGCCCTCGTGGTCTTGAGTTCATAGCCAGCGACGCGGATAAGGCCGTCGCGCCCCTGCGCATCTGCGGCGGAGTAGGTGAAAAAGTCCGCTCGAGAGAACAACCCCCTTGCGCCATCGATTCGGTCAGCCTGATCGACGAAGCGACCTTCGATGGCTATCGCAGCCACGCCAAGTACCACAGCGTGACTAGCCAGCAGCCAAGCAGGAATCCCTGAAGCAAGAAAAGAGCCCGGCCATCGGCCGGGCTCTTTTTGAGTTTCTCATCCAACGATCAGTATGCCGGGCCGATATAGCGGGTCTGGTAGGGATCCGACGTGATCACGGTGGTGGTCACCACCGGCGGTGGAGCCGACTGGTAGACCACGGTGCCAGGCGTATACACCACGGTCGGCGGCGGCGCGTAATACACCGGCGGTCCCGCCACTGCACCCGCTACGAGACCGGCAACGGCGCCACCCACAATGGCGCCGGCAATCCAGCGGTCGCCACGCCAATAGCCGCAGCCGTAGCAGCCGCCGTGATAGTAACCATAACCGCCATGGTAATAACCATAGCCACCACCGTGCCAGCCATAACCACCGTGCCAACCACCATAACCGCCATGCCAGCCTGGGCCGCCCCAGGGATGCGCCGCAGCGCTGAAGGGCACCGCAACCCCGGCTACCGCCAAGGCCAGACCGACCGCAACGAACTTGCCGACATTCCGTTTAAACATGGCACACCTCCATCAGTACACCGTGCATAGTGAGCCGGAGGCACTTAATCTGTACTGAAGGGTTTTATGGCTTGACGCGGGCGTTTTGCCAGGGATTGACCTGGCTTCCACTCGCGTGCGGACGCAACAACCAGCAATCGTGGATATTGGCGCGCCGCGAAAAATCGAACGGGATGCTGCCTGCCCCCCAGGGTTCGATGGCAAGCTGCGGCGCGAGCGCCTCGCGGTCGAGCGAGAAGCGGCGAAAATTGTTGGAAAACAGGATCACGCCATCGTGCGCGAGCCGCTGTGCGCAAGCCAACAGCAACTTGACGTGATCGCGCTGCACGTCGAAATCTTCCGCCCGCTTGGAATTGGAAAAGGTCGGCGGATCCACGTAGATCAAGCCATAGCGCTCGCGCGTACGCTCGAGAAAACCGGCAGCATCCGCCTGGACCAGACGATGTCGTTCGCCGGCAAAGCCATTCAGCGCAAGATTGCGCGACGCCCATTCCAGATAAGTGCCTGACAGGTCGACGCTGGTGGTATCGCGCGCACCGCCCGCTGCGGCGTAGACGCTGGCAGTGGCCGTATAGGCGAACAAATTGAGAAAGCGCCTGCCTGCCGCCAGCTCGCGCACTTTCGCGCGGACCAGGCGGTGATCGAGGAACAGGCCGGTATCCAGGTAATCGTAAAGGTTCACCAGGAAGGTCAAGCCGCCCTCTTCCACTTCGATGAACTCGCCCCTTTGATCGAACTGGCCGTATTTAGAACCGCCCTTGCCGCGCTCACGGGTCTTGATGGCTATGCGTGCGCGTGGCGTGTCGAACACCTCACCGGCTGCGCGCGCGATCTCCCGCAGGCGCGTGCGCGTCACTTCCACGGGAACGTCTGCAGGTGCACGGTATTCCTGGACATGCAGATGGGTGCTGCCGGATTTGTCGGCATAAACGTCGATCGCCGCGGCGTATTCCGGCAGATCCTGATCGTAGGCGCGCCAGGCATGGATACCTTCGCGCTCCAGCCGCTTGCGCAGATGCCTGGCGTTCTTTTCCAGCCGGTTCTTCAGCATCTGCGCGCCGGGCGAGAGCGGCGGCTTTTCACGCGGCGTTTCATCGCGCGCATGCAATTCGAAGATCAGCAGCACCGTTTCCAGCGCGCCGTTGTAAAGCGTGTATTTCTTTTCTGCGCGCAGGGTGGTGGCGCGCCCCAGTTCCGCATCGCCGGCAAGCACGGCCGCGCGCCAGCCGTTGAAATGATCGCGCAGGGTTTCACCCAGGTTGCGATAGAACCTGGGCAGGCTTTCGCGTTCACCCAACCGCTCGCCATAAGGCGGATTGGTGATGACCAATCCCTGCGTAAAGCCGGGCGGCGGACGCACGTGCAGCGCATCGTGGCGATCCAGCGTAAAGAAGCCGGCAATGCCCGCTTCCTGCGCATTGCGCTTGGCCATCTGCACCATGCGCGAATCCGCATCGGAACCAAAAAAGCAGCTGCGTAACGCAGGCAGGCCGATTTCCGCACGCCTGCTCGCTTCGTCAAGCAGACTGCGCCACAGCGCAATGTCGTGCTGCTTCCAGCCGAGAAAACCGTAGTACTCACGACGCAAGCCCGGTGCGACATCCGCCGCCATCAAGGCGCCTTCGATCACGATCGTGCCGGAGCCACACATGGGATCGAGCAGCGCGCCGCCTTGGGCATAGATGGCCGGCCAGCCCGCGCGCAACAGCATCGCCGCAGCCAGATTTTCCTTGAGCGGTGCTTCGCCCTGGGTTTCACGCCAGCCGCGGCGGTGCAAGGGTGCGCCGGCGAGATCGATCGACACCGTTGCGCGATCACGACGCAAGCGCAGGTTGATGCGCACGTCAGGTTCTTCGGTATCCACGTCTGGACGCGCATGGCCGCGCTGGCGAAACTGATCGACCACCGCATCCTTCACCCGCTGCGCCAGGTATTGGCTATGCGTGAGCTTGCTTTGCGCGGTATTGGCGTCCACCGCCAGCGTGGCGTGCAGCGCGAGGTGTTCCGACCAGTCGATGGATTGCACACCTGCGTACAAGGCCTCGTCGGACGCCGCTTCGAATTCGGCCACCGGCAACAGGATGCGACTCGCCAGCCGCGACCACAGGCAGGCGCGATAGGCCGTTTCCAGGCTGCCGGAGAAACGCACGCCGGCGAGCGCTTCGTGCACCTCGACGGCGCCCAACGACATCAACTCGTCGCGCAACAGGTATTCAAGCCCTTTGGGGCAGGTTGCAAAGAACTGCTTCAAGCCTGACTCGCGAGTTGTTGTAGAAAGAAACCGAACTGACGGCCGATCGAATCGACGTGCTCACCCAGCCGGTGGTCGTCATTCACGATCAGCAACGGCAATTCGCGCCGCCCGGCAAATTCATAGATCTCATCCAGCGGACAGACCTCGTCGCGCCAGCCGTGGATCAGCAGCGCCGGCACGTCCAGGCGCACGTCGAAGGCCAGGTCGTTGCCGGGAATCAGCGCCGGCGTGGCCAACAGGAACAGGCCTGCTACGGGCACTTCCAGCGAGACCAGTCCGGAGACGAAAGCACCCATGCTGGACCCCACCAGCACCGGCGGCGCGTCGCAAGCGGCAATCCGCTGGTGCAGGCGGGCGATGCGCGGCTCGATCGATTCGGCGTGACCCAGCTTGTCGTCCTCGCGGTAATCCGGACGCTCCGTGGTCCAGCCCATCGACTGGGCGAGCTTCGCCAGCACGCTGACCTTGGTGGCATCCGGACCGGTATCCGAGCCGTGGGAGAGGATGATGTGGCCGGGCATGGGGGGCTCCGTTTTTGCTCAGCGGGACGTGCATGATAGCTGCTTGGTGAAGCACGCGATGAGGCGAGACTCTACGATGAGCACCCCCGCCCTATGGCAACCATGCCCATGCTGACCATTCACGACCAGCCCCTCCCCTACGTCGCCAAGCTGCCCGAGCGCCCAGCCAGCGCCGTCACGCTGGTGGTCATCCATTGCACCGAACTGCCCGACCTGGCAACTGCACGCGAATACGGGGAACGCGTGTTGTACGAAGCCGGCACCGGCAACAGCGGCCATTACTACGTCGACCGCGAAGGATCGGTGTATCGCTACGTGCCTGGCACGCGCGTGGCGCATCACGTGCGCGGTTACAACCCCCAGTCCATCGGCATCGAACTGGTGAACCGGGGACGTTTCCCGAACTGGTTCGACTCGCGCAATCAGACCATGACCGAGCCTTACACCTCCGTGCAAACGACCGCCCTGCGCGAGCTGCTGGCGCAGTTGCGCACGGAGTATCCAAACTTGCATGAGATCGCCGGCCATGAGGATCTGGACACGGCGCGCGTACCGGCCAGCGACGACCTGAGCCGGGAGGTGCCTCGCAAGCTCGATCCCGGCCCGCTGTTCCCGTGGCCGGAAGTGCTGGTGGGCAGCGGTCTGAAGCGAATCCGAGCTCAATCCTGAGCTTACGCAAGCCGCCCCGCTATACTTCCGGGTCATTTACTAGGGGACTGGCTGAGATGCGGGATACACACGTCAAGGAACTGGTCGAGCTGCTGCAGCTCGAACGCCTGGAAGACAACCTCTTCCGCGGCCAGAGCCGCGATATCGGCACGCGCTTCGTGTTCGGCGGCCAGGTGCTCGGCCAGGCGCTGTCGGCCGCCCAGCAGACGGTGGATCCCTCGCGCCAGGCACATTCGCTGCACGCGTATTTTCTGCGTGCAGGTGATATCGATGCGCCGATCGTCTACAGCGTGGAACGTGCGCGCGACGGCGGTTCATTCTCGTCCCGCCGCGTGGTGGCGATCCAGCACGGCCAGCCCATTCTCAACGGCGCGATTTCGTTCCAGATTCCTGAACGGGGCCTCGAACACCAGTCCAGCATGCCCGAAGTGCCCGAACCCGAAGACGTGGAGCCGATGCATAGGGTACCGCCGGAAGAACTCGCCCGCCTGCCAGTCAAACTGCAGCGTTGGCTGGGTAGTGACGGCCCGTTCGAATTCCGCCAGGTCTGGCCGCGCGATGAACTCCATCCGGCCAAGCGGCCGCCTATCCAGCACATCTGGTTCCGGCTTAACGCGCCGGTCGACGAGTCGCCGATCCTGCATCGTGCCCTGCTGGCCTACGCATCGGATTTCCACCTGATCGGCACGAGCACCCTGCCGCATGGGATTTCCTATCTCACGCCCAATCTGCAGATGGCGAGCCTGGACCACGCCTTGTGGTTCCACCGCCCGTTCAGGGTGGACGAGTGGCTGCTCTACTCGTTCGACAGCCCCACGGCGCAGGACTCGCGCGGGCTGGCGCGCGGGCAGATCTTCAGCCGCGACGGCCGCCTGGTGGCCTCGACGGCGCAAGAAGGCTTGATCCGGCTGCGCGGCGAGTAAACTATCCCCATGCGTCTGCTCTATACCTCGCCCCGGCAGGAAAACATCGATCGCGTGGCCGCCTATATGGCCGAAAACGGCGTCGAAACCTCCATCACCAACCGCTCCAACTGGAATCGCCCCAGCTACCAGCGTTTCAGCTATTCGCAGCGCAGCCAGAACCGAGACGCCTGGCCTCAAGTGTGGGTGAGCAAGGCTGACGACTACACTAGGGCTCGTGAACTGCTGCGCAAGCTGGGCATCGAGCCGGAAGTGCGCCACGCCGAGGAGCTGAAGATTTCACGCGACCCGGTGGCATCCCTGTATAACCGCCGTGAACATACTGTGGTCAGAGTGCGGCGCATCGCGCTGCTGGCCATCCTGGGCGTATTCATGGTGCTGGCCCTGCATTACCTGCATATCGTTTAGGGATGCTCTGACCTATTCCACGCACCCGGCATGACGTCCAGAAGGCCCGCGGGGGTGTCGTGCGGCACAGGACAGACTGGCCGTCTGTTCAAGCCGCGGGGCACAGCCTGCGGGCCTTCTGGACGTCACCCGTCTTTAAATTTCAGATGTTGGGGCCGCACTGTATGCGCATCTGGCGGCGCCCCCCAGCGCCTAGACAGACAGCCCTGGGGCGCCGCCAGATGCGTATACAGTGCGGTGACGGGTACGTGGAATAGATCAGAGCATCCCTAAGCCGGGACAGTCATCCCGGCAACCGGTCAGCTCCCCTTCAAAAGCCTTGGCACGGCGGCCGTCAGCAGTCATAGAATCAGGCCATGCGCTCCGACCATGTCCGCCTGTTCCAGACGCTGCCGCACGCCTGCGGTTACTATCCAGGGCGTACGGCACAGAATCTGGTGATCGATCCGGCCGCCCCACAGTTGGACCGTCTGTATGGCGCGGCGCTGGAGCATGGTTTCCGCCGCGCGGGCGGGCACCTGTACTTCCCGCACTGTCCGGGCTGTCACGCGTGCACACCGTGCCGTATCGACGTGGCGAATTTCAAGCCGGACCGCTCGCAGCGCCGCTGCCTGAAGCGCAATCACGACCTGACCGTGCGCGAATGCATGGCCGGCTATAACAGCGAACGTCACGCGCTGTATTCGCGCTATCTGCGCACAAGGCACCCTGGCGGCGGCATGGACGAAGCCGAAGCCAGCGATTTCCGACGTTTCCTCACCGCACCGTGGAGCCCCACGATCTTCCTGGAGCTGCACCAGGGCGAGCGATTGCTCGCCGTAGCCGTCACGGACGTATGCATCACCGGCGTTTCAGCCGTCTATACGTTCTACGATCCCAACGAACACGAACGCGGCCTGGGCACCTTCGCCATCCTGCAGCAGATCGAGCTGGCCAAGCGCCGCGGCATTCCATGGGTGTATCTGGGCTTCTGGATCGAAGCTCATCCGAAAATGGACTACAAGCGGCGCTTCAAGCCGCTGCAGGTACGCACGACGGAGGGCTGGGCGGAATTGCAGCGGGATTGAGCGATTCCATTTCGACGTTCCAGCCGCGAGTCGAGCCCGATCCAAGCATCCGTCATTCCGGCCTGCGCCGGAATGACGACGAGGCAGGTTCAAGCCCTATTGACGGCAGCCACTGGCGGATACGGAAACAACTTGACCAACGGCACCGAAACGCCGTCGACGCCCATCACGCGGCAATGCGTGCGATCCAGTTCACGCGGATCATCCACGCCGCAGCTGTGCGCAATGATGCCGACTTCATGCATCACGTTGCGCGCGTAGTTTGCCACGCGTTCGCCCTTGTCCGTCACCACCAGGCCGCGCTGCAGGCGCGTATTCTGGGTGGTGATGCCGGTGGGACAAGTGTTGCGATTGCATTGCAGCGACTGGATGCAACCCAGCGCCAACATGAAGCCACGAGCGGAATTGACGAAATCCGCGCCCATCGACATCGCCCATGCCACGTCATACGCGGTGATGCACTTGCCCGAGCAGATCACCTTGATGCGTTCGCGCAGTCCGCGTTGCATCAGAAGATTGACCAGCGCCGGCAGCGCTTCGCGCAACGGCAGGCCCACGCCTTCCATCAGCGTCTGCGGCGCAGCGCCGGTGCCACCCTCGGAACCGTCGATGACGATGAAATCCGGTGCGCTCTCCATACCGCGCCGGCTGATTTCATCGCAGAGCTCCTCGATCCATGCCGTGCCGCCGAACACCGCTTTGAAGCCGGTGGGCTTGCCGGTGAGATCACGGATGTGCCCGATCGCATCCATCAGCTCGCGTACATTGCCGATATCCAGATGGCGATTGGGGCTTTGCGAATCCTGACCCACCGGAATGCCACGAATCGCAGCGATTTCCGGCGTCACCTTGACTGCGGGCAGCAGGCCGCCCATGCCGGGTTTGGCACCCTGGCCCAGCTTGATGCTGACCATCTTCACCTGCTGGTGCGCGCAGATCGCCAGCAGCTTCTCGTCATCCAGCTTGCCGTCCGGGGTGCGCACCCCGTATTTGGCGGTGCCGATTTCGAACACGATGTCGCATCCGCCTTCGAGGTGATAGGGCGACAGGCCGCCCTCGCCCGTGTCCAGCCAGATGCCCGCCTTGGCCGCTCCGATCGAAAGTGCACGCACTGCCGGCGCAGACAGCGAACCGAAACTCATGGCGGAGATGTTGAAGAACGCCGCGTGATCATACGGCTGCCGTGCATACGGCCCGATGCGCACCGGCTGGGGTTTCACGTGCGTCTGGCCCAGGGCCGGAAACGCGGCGTTGACAAAGAACGGCACGCCCTCCAGGTGCAGATCGCGCGTGGAGCCGAATGCATTGGTGTTCTCGGCATTCTTCGCCGCGCGATACACCCACATGCGCTGGGCGCGGTTGAACGGCATTTCCTGGCGGTCGCTGGAATACAGGTATTGGCGAAAGAATTCACCCAGATGCAGGAACCAATAGCGAAAGTGCCCGATCACCGGGTAATTGCGCAACACGGAATTGTGCGTCTGGTTGCGGTCCACTACCCAGGTCACCAGCACCACCAAGATGGCGATCGCCAGCAGCAGCACGAACAGCACTGCAAAGGTTTCCACCAATACCACCAGCCAATGTGAGAAGCCTGTCGGTTCCATGCCTGTCCTCGATCACTAGTTATCGCAAGCCCCTTTCAACGCGACAGGGGCGCAAGCCAAGCTGATATTCCTACAACTCGATGCGAATCATCCTGGCCGCACGAATCGCCTTGGCCTTGGCCGCCTCGATATCGTTATCTCGCGCCAGTGTGACCGCCATGCGGCGGCGACCTTTCACCTCCGGCTTGCCGAAAATGCGCAGCTGCGTATCCGGCTCCGCCAATGCGTCAGCCATGCCGTGATAGCGCGGCGCCCGGCCTTCGCCTTCCTGCAGTACCGCGCACGACGCGGACGGTCCCAGCTGGCGAATCGCCGGTATGGGCAAGCCCAGGATCGCCCGCACATGCAGTGCGAATTCCGACAGGTCCTGCGAGATCAACGTGACCAGCCCAGTGTCGTGCGGCCTCGGACTGACCTCGGAGAAGATCACGCGGTCGCCTTGCACAAAGAATTCCACACCGAATACGCCCCAGCCACCCAGCCCGCCGGTAATGGCTTCGGCCTGGCGTTGCGCCTCGGCCAAGGCCACCTGGCTCATTGGCTGAGGCTGCCAGGATTCCCGGTAGTCACCGTCCTCCTGGCGATGACCGATGGGCGCGCAGAAGCTGGTGCCGTCCTTGTGCCGCACGGTCAGCAATGTGATTTCGTAGTCGAAGGGAACGAAGCCCTCGACAATCACCCGCCCCTTGCCGGCACGGCCGCCGGATTGGGCGTAGTCCCAGGCTGGCTGCAGCTCTTCCATTTCGTGCACGACGCTCTGGCCCTTGCCGGATGAGCTCATCACCGGCTTGATCACGAAGGGGTAGCCGATCGCCGCCACCGCCTCGCGGTATTCGGCCTCGCTGTCGCAGAACCGGTAGGGCGAGGTCGGCAAGCCCAGCTCCTCGGCGGCAAGGCGGCGGATACCTTCGCGATCCATGGTCAGCCAGGCGGCACGCGCCGTCGGGATGACCTTCAGGCCTTCCTGTTCCAGTTCAACCAGGGTGGGGGTGTGGATCGCTTCGATTTCCGGCACCACCAGGTCCGGTTTTTCCTGTGCAATGAGGGCGCGCAGGGCGGTGCCGTCGAGCATGTCGATGACATGGCTGCGGTGCGCCACCTGCATCGCCGGTGCGTGCGCATAGCGATCCACCGCAATCACTTCCACGGCGAAGCGCTGCAGTTCGATCGCCACTTCCTTGCCTAGCTCGCCCGCGCCGAGCAGCAACACTTTCAGGGCATGGTCGGAATGGGGCGTGCCGAAGGACGTCATTGCGGTCTCCAGATAAAAGCCCATTGTACGTCCACCGGGTTGCCGCACCGCAGATTGACGGGAATCCCAAAAGAGCATCCACTAACCTGCATCCGTCTCCCCACGGACTGACCTATGCGCAGCAGGTTCGCCCCGCTTTTGCTGGTGCCGATGTTGTGCCTTGCCCCCAGCCAGGTAAAGGCCGCCGCGGATGCTGCGTCCGTCGACACCACCTGGATGACCGTGCTGCTCAACGGCCGCAAGATCGGCCATGAGGAAATCCGGCGCGAACAGCGCGGTAACACGGTCACCACCACCCAGACGCTGGTGATGTCGATCGAGCGCAATCAAAAGGTGGTGCCATACATCAATGTCAGCCGCAGCGTGGAAACCGCAGCGGGAGAACCCGTCGACTTCACCATGACCAGCACCATGTCCGCCACCGAAACCAAGGTGGAAGGCAGCCGGTTGCCCGATGGCCGTCTGGAGCTGGTCAACACCGTCGGCGGGCAAACCCGCCGATCGATCGTCACTTGGCCGGCGGGAGCCGTGCTGGTGGAAGGCCAGCGCAAAGCCATGCAGGCGGCCGCCGCGCACCCTGGCACGGATTACCGCCTGTTGACGTACAACCAGGCCAGTCAACAGGCGATAGACCTGAGCGTGACCGTCATCGGCAACGAACGTGTGCAACTCGTCGATCACGCGGAGACATTGAGTCACCAACGCGAAACGCTGCAAGGGCCCCAAAGCATCCAGAGCGTCGATCTGTGGCTGGACGCGCAGGGCAATATCCGCAAAGGTGAGGTCACCCTGCTTGGCAAGCCGATGGATATGGTTGCCTGCAGTGAGGCTTGCGCCGAGGCGCCGACGCAAAACCTGAACATGCTGGATTCGGCATTAGTCGATTCCCCACGCCTGATCACACCGGAAATGTTGTCGGATTTCCTCAGCTATCGGGTGCACGTCACCAACAAGGCGATCATCAAACCGTTCATCAACACGGACGAACAGTCGGTGGTCGATCTTGGCGATGGCGAGTGGCAAATCAATGTCTACCGCGGAGAACTGGACGCACAGAGCCCGCCTACGTCGGCGGACACGCAACCCAATGCCTGGCTGCAATCGGATGCGCCGGAAATCAAGCAGCTGGCGTCGCTCGCAGCCGGAGGCGCGCACAACAAATCGCACATCATGGGCAATCTCAATGCATTCGTGAACCGTTACCTCTCCGCACGTGGGCTGGACATCGGCTACGCCTCCGCACTGGAAGTGGCGCGGGACCGACGCGGCGACTGCGCCGAATATGCCGTGCTGCTTGCCGCGCTGGCGCGCGCAGAAGGTATTCCTGCGCGCGTCGTCGTAGGCATGCTCTATGCCAAACGCTACGACAACAAGCAACGCGTGTTCGTGCCCCATGCCTGGGTCGTGGCTTGGGTACATGGACGCTGGCAGAGTTTCGACCCTGCTGTTACACACTTCGATACCGGCCATATCGCGCTGGACATCAGCGACGGCAATCCATGGCATTTCTTCAATGCGGCCAATGAATTCGGCAGCATCCAGATCGATTCGATAGCGACGTTCAGCGAGGTGTTCAACGCTACGCCGGCCAGCTTTTCAACGGGAGGGGTTTCAGTAAACGGAGGCGGCGGTGCCGGTAGAACGAGGTAAGGCGCCGGTCCGGCGCCACCGCTACTGGCCGGTGGAGTGCCGAATGCAAGCAGGTGCCCTCTGAATGTCGGCGGGAACCGGATAGCCGCATCCTCCAGCGCCGCAGGCCTCTTTCACGCGGCGCCTCAGGTCTGGACGGTCCACTTGAATTAGATATCTTTTTGATATCTAATTTTGATCATTCAGGAGGACCGTCCCATGAACGAACGCACAGGGTTTTCGATTGCCGGGATTCCATTCGTATTCGTCTGCCTGGGGCTCGCGCTGATCGGTGTGGCGTGCTACGCGAATGTGGCCAATGGCGCAGCGCCCGTCTGGATCGGCGGCCTTGGGATCCTTATCCATGCGCTGACGCTCTTTTTCCTCAAAGGCTACTTTCAGGTCGCACCCAACGAAGGACAAGTCATGCAGCTGTTCGGCAAATACGCCGGCACGGTGCGCCATGAAGGCCTGCGCTGGACCAACCCGTTCTATAGCAGGCAGCGCATATCGCTGCGTGTGCGCAACTTCGAGAGCGGCAAGCTCAAGGTCAACGACAGCGACGGTAACCCGATTGAAATCGCGGCCGTCGTCGTATGGCAGGTCGTGGACACGGCGGAAGCCGTTTTCTGCGTGGACAACTACGAGAATTTCGCCAGCATCCAGAGCGAATCGGCGTTGCGCCAGATGGCGCAAAGCTATCCCTATGACGCTCATGAGGACGGCAAGCCATCGCTGCGCAGCCACGGGGAGATCATCAACAATCACCTGCGGGACGAAATCCAAGCGCGACTGGACCGGGCCGGCGTGCAGGTGACGGAAGCCAGAATCAGCCACCTTGCCTATGCGCAGGAAATCGCCCAAGCCATGCTGCAGCGGCAACAGGCAAGTGCGATCGTCGCGGCACGTGAGCGAATCGTGCAAGGCGCCGTCGGCATCGTGGGCATGGCGCTTGAAAAACTGCGCAGTCAAGGCGTCGTGGATCTGGACGAAGAGCGCAAGGCGGCCATGGTAAGCAACCTGCTGGTGGTCCTGTGCGGGGAGCGTGCAACGCAGCCGGTGGTCAATACCGGCACTTTGTACCACTGAGTCCCCATGCCGGCTGAAAAAAAGGCCTATCCGCTGCGCATCAGTCCCGTCGTGCTGGAAGCCATGCAGCGATGGGCCGATGATGAATTGCGTAGCGTCAATGCGCAGATCGAATATGTCTTGCGTAACGCGTTGTACGCTAATGGCCGGCTCAAGCCGGCCAAGGCAAAGCCGATAACGGATGACGAGGGCCGCTAGGAAAACTCTGAATAAGCTCAGCGTTTTCGCGGGCCAGGGACGGCGCGGAAGTCCGTGACGGACTTTTTCAGACCCTCTCTAGATCTTCAAGGGCTCGTCCTCACGCTTGCCCCCAACCCGATCCAGCCAACGATGAACGCCACGCCGCCAAGAGGCGTAACGATGCCGACCCAATGCGGCGCACCCAGCGCTAACGCATACAGGCTTCCGCTGAACAACACGATGCCAAGCGCAAACGCCCGGATCGCCAGCCGGCGCGCCTTGCCTGCGTGAGCCAGGGCCGCAGCAGCCAGGGCCAAGGCATGCCAGAAGTGGTATTGCACCGCCGTGTGCCAAAGCTCCAGCTGGGCCGGGTTGAAGACAGTCCGCAGAGCGTGTGCGCCGAAGGCGCCCAGCAATACAGCACTAGCTCCGGCAGCGCCCAACAGCACCCCTTCGTGGGATTGGGCAAGTTGTCGCATGGTTGCGTTTTCCTGTGTCACGGAAAGAGCCGAAACGCAGGCGCATGGCGTATCCTGCTCGGGTTCCAGCGAAGGAATTCTTGCATGAAGCGTGCTCGCCTCGCCCGCCTGGCCTGCCTATTCGTCTTGGGGCTGCTGCTTACCGCATGCCAGCGAAATGACGCAACGGCGCCATGGCAACTCACCGATATCTCCGGGCACATGCCGGATCTCGCCTTTGCGCTCACCGATGACCAGGGCAAGGCCGTCACAGCGTCGGATTACCGCGGCAAGGTCACCCTGCTCTACTTCGGTTACACCCATTGCCCTGATGTCTGCCCGCTGACTCTTGCCCATCTGCACGTGGTGATGCAGCGGCTGGACAAGTTGGCGGATGGTGCGCGGATTCTGTTCGTGAGCGTCGATCCGCAGCGAGACACCGCCGAAGCGCTGCATGCCTATGTCACCGCATTCGATCCCCACATCGTCGGCCTGACCGGTTCGCCTGCCGACATCGAGGCACTCACCAAGCGTTATCGCGCCGCCTTCAGCCGTGAACCCGGCAAAGCGGGCGGCAGCTACGAGGTCAGCCACAGTTCCGGCATCTACATCTTTGACGCCAGCGGCAAGGCTCGCCTGCTTGCCACGCCTGAGGATACCCAAGACAAGCTGGTGCATGACCTGCACCTGCTGCTCAGTCCAGGAGGTGCTACATGAAGCGCGGCGTGCCATGGCTATGGCTGGCGATCCTGCTTCCGTTGCAGGCCCATGCAACGCAGGCAGACCAGGTCAAGGCCAGCCATGGGTGGATTCGCCTGCTGCCGGCCGATCTGCCGGCGGCAGGTTATGTGACGCTGGACAATCAGGGCTCGTCCGCCGCCACGCTGGTTTCCGCACGCAGCGCTTTCTATGCATCGGTGATGCTTCATCAGAGCGCAACGGATACGGCGGGAGGCAGTTCCATGCGCATGCTCGATCGCTTGACCATTCCGGCCCACGGCGAGGTTTCCCTGGCGCCGGCAGGCTTTCACCTGATGCTGCAGGAAGCGACCCATCCCTACAAACCAGGCCAAACGATCGACGTCACGCTGGATTTCGCCGACGGCAGCCATTTGCGGGTACCCTTCATGGTGCGTCCGGCCAACGCCCCTGATTGAAACCCCATGCGCGTTTTCGCGATCTCCGATTTGCACCTGGACTATGCGGCCAATCGTGAGTGGCTCCAGCAACTGCCGTTGCACGAGTACAACGATGACGTACTGATTCTTGCCGGCGACGTTTCCGACCGCCTTAGCCTGCTCGAAGACGCGTTCAGAACACTGACGAAACGCTTTTCCGCCGTGCTGTTCGTACCTGGCAACCACGATCTATGGATCAATCGCGAGCACATGCGCGATTCGTTCGGGAAGCTGGAGGCTGTGCATTCGGCCATGCGAGAGTTTGGCGTGCGCATGGATATCTTCTGCCAGGGTGATCTGGCGATAGTGCCGCTGCAAGGCTGGTATGACTACTCCTTTGGCGCTGCGGACGATTACCTCAGGGCAGCCTGGGCCGACTACCGTAACTGCCGATGGCCAGGCTACGACGAAACCGCCCTGACAAAGTTTTTCACGGACCAGAACCCGGCGTCGTCCTCATCCGCGTTGCGGGACGCACGCCGGATCATCAGCTTTTCGCATTTCCTGCCGCGCATCGACCTGATGCCCGATCGCATACCCGACAAGCACCGCAAGATCTATCCGGTGCTGGGCACGACGATGCTGGAGTCGCAACTCAGGCAGCTTGGATCCAGCGTGCATGTCTACGGTCACAGTCACGTCAACCGCCAGGTGACGATCGACGGCGTCAACTATGTCAACAACGCCTTTGGTTATCCCTCGGAAGCGCACTTCACCCGGCGCCAGCTGGTACAGGTGTACTGAATCAACGGCTCACGCCGCCCACCGTGACGTGGGCAACCGTTTGCGCCCGAGCCTGCCGCCTGATGCGCCCGCTGCGCGACAAGCGCAACCACTGTCGCATCGCCAGCAAACCACCGATGGTTTCAAGCGTCGCGGCCGGCACCCAGATGATGATGCCGCCGATCAGTTGCCCGGTGAACACGTTGAAGTTGAAGGCACGCCCGCAGATTTCGAAGATGGGATAAAGATCGGCCCTGGAAAAAGTGATGATGGCGCCGGCCAGGATCTGCGGCGCCATGGTGATGCCGGGCGACAACACGCGCATGCCGGGAATCATCCGCCCCGGCGGCCGCGGCCGATGATCCAGCACCAGCCACCAGTACACGAAGCCGCTGACAATCATCGACCAGTTCATGAAGCGATAGACGCGCCAGTCGAGCATCGCCATGGTCTGCATGGAAGGAATCAGCCAGACCAGGACGAAAGCCACGAACACAATGGTGGCAACGGCGGGATTGAGCAGTACGGCGCTGACTATTCGCCACAGCCATGTGCGCAACGCCGGGCGCAACAAGCGGACGCGCCAATCCAGCGGCAAGCCGGCGCGCAGCACCGGGCCTGGATAGGACGCCACGATCATCAGCGGCGCCAGATGGTGCAGCAGCAACTGCTGGATACGATGCATGAAAAACTCATGCTCGGCATAGAAATCGAAATAGGTGTGCAGGCTCAGATAGACGATCGTCATGCCCGTCCAGAACGCAAGCTTGCGCCCCGTGCTGACCCGCAGCTTGCGGCTACCACGCCAGTACAACATTGAGGCGCACAGGAAGCTGAGCAGAAAAATCCAGGAGAACTCCCAGGGAATGATCCACTTGAGCAGGGCGGCGATCATTCTATCGGCCTCAACCGGCGCGCTGCCGTCGATTCCGCCGCGTGCGCTGCCAGCCATACATCAGCCCCACCAGCGTAATCAGCGCCGGTAGCAGCACGATATTGATGACCTTCAGCCGCATGCCCAATGCGTCGATCTCTGCGTTGAGCTGATGCTGCACTTCGCGCAGTTCATTGCTGATCGCCAGCTGACGCTGCAGGAACTGCCCGATTTCCTGCTTCTGTTCGGCACTGGTCGAGGTATCGCGTGCACTTTTGCCGGGCTGCAATTCTTCCAGCCGCTGCTTGGTATCGGCCAGCTCACCTTGTAGTTCCTTCTCTTTCTGCAGGAACTTGCGGTCTGCCGCGCGCCGCAGTGCTTCTACGCGCGTAAAGGGGCGTTGCGAGGTGGAACGACCGCGAATGGACAGCAGCGCGGAGGAACCGGTGAGGTTATCCACCATGTTGCTGATGAAATCGCCGTTGTTGGTGAAGGCGCTCAACATCGGCTGGCCGAGGAAATTCTGCGTTTCCACCCACAAACGGTCGGTCAGCAGATCCGTGTCGGCCACCAGGATCACTTCCGCGTTCGGCGGCGAGGTGGACAGGTGCCCAGGACGCTTGGCGAATTCCGGGAAAGCGCTGACGAAGGGCCCTCGCAGGCGCGCCGCGATTACGTAGTTCTGGTTCTGCGGCTGATAGTTATCCAGCAGGCTGGAGGGATTGCTGCTGGCCTCGATCACGCGCTGCGTAGGCACGACCTCGGCATCCGAGCTGCTTTGCATCAGCGGGATCAGGCGCGTGGTCGAGTCCGGCAGCAGGTCGAAATGCCCGGCGGTCGAAACATTGATGCGCTGCAGGCTGGCGGTGATCACATCGTCGCGATTGAGTTCCGCAGTCCCCAGGCCAAGCATGGCAGGATGGGCAAGATTCGCCCCGGCCAGCTCGATCTGCAACGCTCGCGCCTGGTCGAGCACGACCTGGTCCGGATTGAACGAAACCCCCCAGTCGGCAAACAGTCGTGGCAGGTTGGAGCTGTGATTGTTGGTGGCACTGGTCGCATCGGTCACCAGCGGCACGGGATCGGATTCAGAGAAGGGGTCGACAAATACCACCAGGTGTCCGCCGCCAAGGACGTACTGGTCGAGTGCGTATTGCACGTCGGCAGGCAGATTCTTGGGCTGGATCAGCAGCAGCGCCTGGATGCTCTTGTCGATCCGCTTGAGCTTGTCCGTATTGACCACCTGGACGTCGAACAGCTGCTGCAGCTGGCGCATCACTGCCCACGCCTGCGTGCCCTGCGCGGGGTCACCCATTACCGGCAGCCCGGTGATCACGCCGATACGCGGCTTTTCCGATTCGCTCAACTGATACAACAATTTGGCAGCATCGTATTCGAGAAAGGTTTCCCGATTCGGGTCGAAGAAAGGAATCGACAGCGTGCGCTCGGCCTGCTCGCCCGATTTCGCCTGCGGGTAGTCAGCCAGGGAGTCGGCCGCAGCTTCGCTGCTGGGTGGGCGAGTGGTGCCCACCAGGCCGAAGAAAATGCGCTCGCCGTTGCTGCCGCCGTTGATCGGCGTAAGGCCGTTGCCTTCCGCACTGGCTTCATCGTCCGAGTAAGGGACCGGGTCGGCGACCTGCAAGTGGATGCGGCTGTGTGAGCGGGCCACGATTTCCTGCAGCATCTCGGCGACACGCTGTTCGTAGCTGCGTAATTGGGGCTGGTCTTTCGTCGCATGCTGCGAAAAATACAGGGTAAGCCAGAGCGGGCGATTCACGTTGTCCACAATCTGCCGCGTTCCGGGCGAGAGCGTATACAAGCCGTCCTGGGTCAGGTCGAACCGCTTGGGCGCCAGCCAGCGACTGGTGATCAGGGTCAGGCAGCAATACGCGAGGATCAGCGCGAGAAGGCCGCTAATGAGTACAGTGCGTCGACGCAGGGAAAGCCCGAACATGTCAGTGGCTCCGCTTCATGTCGAGCACCAGCACGCCCGCGGCCAGCCAGGCCGCGATAGTGAGAATGAAATACAGCAGATCGCGCACATCGAGCACGCCACGCGCTATCGCCTCGTAATGGCGCAGCATGGACAGGTGCGCCACGCCATTCACCAGCTTGCGCGGCAGGGTGCCCTGGAAGAAATCAAGCACCTGCGATTGCCCGGCAAGTAACAACAGCACGCACACCACGGCAGTAAGAATGAAGGCCACCACCTGGCTGCTGGTCACCGTCGACAGACATGCACCGATCGCCAGGAAGGCCCCCGCCATCAGCCAGCTGCCGATATAGCCGGCAATGATGATGCCGTTGTCCGGCGAGCCCAGGTAATTGACGGTAATCCAGATGGGAAACGTGAGCAGCAGGGCGAGGCCGACAAACAGCCATGCGGCGAGGAATTTGCCCAGCATGGCTTGCCACAGATTGATCGGCAGGGTGAGCAGCAGTTCCAGCGTGCCCGACTTGGCCTCCTCCGCCCACAGGCGCATCGACACCGCCGGCACCAGGATCAGGTAGAGCCACGGGTGCATCACGAAGAACGGCTGCAGATCGGCAATGTTGCGGTTGTAGAAGTCGCCGACGTAGAAGGTGAGGATGCCCGAGAGCACCATGAAGATCACCATGAACACATACGCCACCGGCGTCACGAAATAGCTACGCAATTCGCGGCGCATCACCGCCATGGCTGGACTCATCGCCGCGCCTCCCGCTCCGTGCCCAGCGTGATCTGGCGGAACACTTCATCAAGGCGCCCGCGCTCGAGCTGGATTTCGGAAATCTCCAGCCCCTGCTGGCGCAACAACGCTTCGACCGGTTCCAGGATGCGCTCGCCGGGTTTGGGGAACACCGTGATGCGACCGTCCAGGGGATCCACCTCGATGCCGGCCACCTGCGGCAAACGTCCGAGCATTTCCTGCGACACGCCGCTCCCCTGAGCGCTGAAGGAAACCGCGCCGTGGTAACGCGAGCGTGCTTCCAGTTCCGCCGGCGTTGCGTCGGCACGCAACTGGCCGCCTGCGATGATCACCACGCGGTTGCACAGCGCATGCACTTCCTCCAGCAGATGGGTGGAAATCAGGATCGTGCGTTCCCTCGCCATCGCATCGATCAGACGACGCACCGCATGTTTCTGATTGGGATCCAGGCCGTCCGTGGGTTCGTCCAGCATCAGCACCGGCGGATCGTGCAGGATCGCCTGCGCCAGCCCGACACGACGGCGCAAGCCCTTGGACAAGGTATCCACACTCACGCCCAACGCCTCTTCCAGTTGCAAATAGCTGACGATTTCATCAAAACGGCGCCGGCCCACGTCCGAGCGCAGCCCACGCATGCGCATGACGAACACCAGGAACTCCCGCACCGTCATTTCGCCATAGCTGGGCGCGCCCTCCGGGAGGTAGCCTAGGGCGCGCCGGGCTTTGAGCGGCGCCTTGATCACATCGTAACCGCATACACGCGCCGTACCCGAACTAGGCGTGAGGAAGCCGGCAATCATGCGCATCGCCGTGGTCTTGCCCGCACCATTGGGGCCTAGCAGGCCGAGCACCTGACCCGGCTCGGCGTAGATGCTGAGCGCATCCACTGCAGTCAAATGCCCGTAGCGCTTGGTCAGCTTGTCGGTCTCGATCATGTCCGCTCGCGTAAGGAACCGCAACGCAATGTACCGCAAGCGCGCTACGAAGTTTTGCGGATCGCAAAGTCGCGTCGCCGAAACGAAAAAGCCCTCCGCGGGGGAGGGCTTTTCTGGGCCATTGGAGTCGTATGGCTTACTTCGCCGCGCTGCTCGCCGGAGCCGGCGCACTGCTGCCGGAAGCCGGCTGCGGGTTGTTGCTCAGCACCGTCGGCTGCTTCATACCAGCCTGCTGTTCGGGCGTCTGTGCCGGCACGGCGCCGCCGGTGACTCCCTGGGCGTCGAATATCGGCAAATACACTTCGTACTGGGCGTAGGTACTGATATTACCGGAGTTGTCCTTCACTTCCGGCTGCACTTCGATGTCGTAGCTGCGGCTGGTGATTTCGTTGAACTTCAGGCCATGCGTCTGAGCATAGGCCTCGAGCTGTTCGCGGGTGTTCTTCACGCCGACGATGGTGCCGTTCCACTTCGCCATCAGCGCCGAACCGCCGAAGGCCAGCTCGCCACGCACGTTGGCGTCGATCACCAGGCGGCCATTGCGATCCTTGTCGCCGGGATTCAGCGCCGGGGCGCTGGCCGGGTTGGCGCTGGTGCTGGCGGAAGCAGCCTGGTCTGTCAGCGACGGCGGCGTTTCCGCCGCGAGCTGGTAGCTCTGGCCATTGATGTTGAGGCTGGCGTTGTCGATCGGCATCGCCACGTCGAACGTATAGGTCTGGTCGCCGAAGTTGGTCGTGTAGATGATGCGCGGGCCGGTGATGTTCACGCCCAGCTTCTTCGCCGCTGCCTTGATCTGGTTCTCGGCCGCCGGCACCGCATCGTTCATGGCGTCGATCAGACCATGCTTGAGGTCGATCTGGGTGGACACCATCAGCACGGGTGCGGGCTTGGGCTGCGCCATGTAGGGAACCACGTCGCCGTAATCGACGTTCGGTACGCTGGCCAGGGCGTTCTGCAGATTGTTCAGGCTGTACTGGATGAAGGCATCCGGCTGGCCGTGGATGTACAGGTTGGAGTAACGGTCCAGCAGGTTGAAGCCGTAGCTCACGTCATACGACCAGGTGATCTTGGTCAGCTTGCCGGTGCTGCCTTGGCGCAGCAGATCCACGGTGAAGTGCTTGTCGCTGCCACGCCAGGCGTTGTCCACGTTCCAGGTGAGCCCAGCGCTGTTGACAGTGCTGTCGATCTTGTTGAAGTCCGGCTTGGCATTGGCGATGGTCAGCTTGCCTTCGCCCACCTTGTCATCCTGGCTGCTCCAGCTGATCTCGGAACCCGCGCCGAAAGCGCTGCCGGAAAGGCTGTACTGGGTCCGCGGATCGTAAGCGCGCAGCACGGCGTAGTCCGGGAAAGTACGGAAATTGGACACCATGTCGTAGACCTGGCGCAGGTCTTTGCTCACCACCAATGACCGTTCAACGTGGCCACTGCCGGGCATGATGATGCCCACCACGACGCCGGCCACGACGACGATGATGAGGGCAACGATGAATTCCAGAACACGCGTCATTCCAGGTTTCTCCGAGACGTCTCTCTAACTGCGATGGAAAGCGCAGGTCGGAACGGACCGCCTCGGTGGTCTTCCAGGGAGGGAAACCGCGTCAGGACGGGGGGTCGGCCGGCGCCTAAGCTGCCGATGGTACTTGCTCACGCGAAGGAACGCTACGGGCCGACAAGGCCCCTAGCTGCGTTGCGAAGCAGCATTTTTCGACCGTCTAAAGTAGTCGGCGGATCAGACGATACCCAGTTCCAAAGCCTTGAGCACGGCGCGGGTCCGGTCGCGCACGCCAAGCTTGGAAAGGATGTTGGAGACGTGATTCTTCACGGTGCCCTCGGCCACCTTGAGTGAATTGGCGATTTCCTTATTGCTGTAGCCGCCGGACAGGAGACGCAGAATCTCCGTCTCGCGCTCGGTCAACGGGTCGGGCTGCTCCAGGCTGGTGAACTGATTGTGGATACGGCCGACACCCGCCAGCAGGCGCTGGGTGACCATGGGCGCAACCAATGAACCACCGTTGGCCACGGTACGCACCGCCTCCACCAGCTGTTCCAGCGATACGTCTTTCAACAGGTAGCCGCGTGCACCGGCCTTCAGCCCCTGCAGCACGAGCTGGTCGTCATCAAAGGTGGTAAGGATGATGGTGGGCGGCAGCTCGTTGCGCGCCGAAAGCGCCTGCAGCACTTCCAGGCCGCTCATGTTGGGCATGCGCAGGTCCAGCAGCACCACGTCCGGCTTGATGCGCGGAATGTCCTGCACCGCTTGCACGCCGTCGGCACACTCGGCCACCACGCGAATGTCTTCGGCCAGATCGAGCAGGGAACGCACACCCTGACGCACCAGGTTCTGGTCGTCGACGAGACAAACGGAAATCATCGCGGATCCTCGCAGCTAAGATGACTTGTCGGGCTTATGAAATTCTGACAAGTCATCAGGTAAGGCTCAATGCCGGGGGCTCGAACCGGGAAGGCGTATGGGCCAGCACCGAGGGTTCGCCCAATGGAAGACGGATGCTGAGGGCAAAACCCTGCCCTGCCGCACTGTCCATCGTCACGTTACCGCCGAATTCGGCCAGCCGCTCACGCATGCCGGAAAGGCCGTTGCCAGGCGTGATGTCGCTGGTGCCGCGGCCATCGTCCCGCGCGCACAGGCTGAGCAGGGTCTCGTCCTCGTAAGTAAAGGTGAGCCACAGGTTGCGGGCACCGGCATGCCGGGCGGTATTGGTGATGATCTCCTGCACACAGCGCAGCAACACCTGCGCCCGACGTGGGTCTTCCACGCTGAAGCGCGGCGGGATGGTCAGGTGTACGTGCAGGCTAGGGACGCCGTCGACCAGGCTTTGCAGGGCCTGGGTCAGATCGATTGCGTCGTCCTGGCGCAACTCGCTGACCGCCTCGCGTACATCGGCCAGCAGCAGGCGTGCCGTGGTTTGCGCCTTGCGTACGTGCACAGCGGCTGATTCGTTGCTGAGGTGACTGGCCACCTCCAGATTGAGGCTGAGCGCAGTAAGGTGGTGGCCGATCAGGTCATGCAACTCACGCGCGATGCGCATGCGCTCGGCGATGCGGGTGGATTCGGCCAGCAACGCGCGCGTGGCGCGCAATTCGGAGATCAGGCGCCGCTGCACCTCGCGCTCCTCGGCTTGCTGATTGGCCACGGTCGATACCACGAAGACCAGGCCAGAAAACGCTGTATAGATGCACGCCTGCAAAAATGCGAGGGTGATGCTGTACTTCAGCTCGGGGAAGGCGGAGAACAGGACAGTCAGACAGACCGCCTGCAGCACCATCCACGCCACGCCGATCCAGAATGGCACCACCCACGGCAGGATCACCGACACCACTACCAGCAGAATCGCCGATAGACCACTGTGGCTGTACCAGCCCACCAGCGCGGCCGCAGCGGTCATCAGCAACAGGCCGCACAGGCGTGCGCCGACATGCGTGCGCGAGCCGAGGTTGTTGGTGACCAGCAGGTACAGCACGCCGAAGACCAGATAGAAAAGCAGGCACAGCAACAAGGCGAAGTTCGGGCGATGTAGCAAGTCCAGCCGCTCGGTGGCCCAGCGCGTGAACAGCGGGAGGCCGTCGCACAGGTATGCGAACAAGCCGGTAATGCGCAGTAGCCGCTTGTGGTTGAAGTTGGTGATCGCCATGGCTCGCATCATAGGCCTGCCCGGGGGCGGGGTGTCATGCGCGGGAAGTCATGAAAGGCGGGGAACGAGACCCAGGGGACGGGATGGGAAGATGAAGATTGCGCCGCCGCACGCCCCTGCGAGGGCTTGCGGAAAACCAGGCACAAAGCGCCCGGCCTGCTCAGGCCTCGATCGTCACGCCCCCTTCCCCACCCCCTGCTCTTTACTTTCCTTTTACATGCCGCAATACGGGATGTGCCGCCCGGTGGCGCATGCCATAATGCGCGACAGCTGGGCCGTCAGTCGGTCTGAACTAGCCACCACTTATTGCGGAGCAACGAATGGCCCTTGCCATCCGCGACGTGCGCGAGCACGACCTGGATGCCGTACTGGCACTCAACAACACTGCCGGTCGCTCCATCCTCGCCCTGGATGCCGAACGCCTGCGCTACTTCTACGAACAGGCCGATTACTTCCGGGTGGCCGAGATCGACGGCCATCTCGCCGGCTTCCTGATCGCCCTGCGCGACGGCCGCGACTACTTGAGCCCCAACTACCGCTGGTTCAGCGGGCACTATCCGTCGTTCGTCTATATCGACCGCATCGTGATCGCCAACGCCTACCGCCGCCACGGCCTGGGCCGCATCTTCTATTGCGACGTGAACAGCTACGCTGAGGTTCGAGTGCCGTTGCTGACGTGCGAGGTGTTCCTGGAACCGGCCGACGATGTGGTCGTGCTGTTCCACGGCACCTATGGCTTCCAGGAAGTGGGCCAGCAGCGCATGGGCGAACGCGGTCCGCAGGTGAGTCTGCTCGCCAAGGACCTGCCCAGCTACGCCTACGTGCGCGATACCTACCTCGAACACGGCGGCCTGCCCGACCTTCCCTGGCTGGCGGGCCGCGACCTTCCTTTGGCCAACCAAGACCCCCAGGCGCGCCGCCTCGCCGGAGAGCGGCGCTCATGAATGCAAAAATGGAAACCTCTGATGCCTGCGACCTGCGTTTCGGGCAGGTCGGAATTGCCTGCGTACGTGTAAGAAGACCCGACGCGGCGGCTTTATGCGAAGAACTGGAACGCCGCGTACGATCGGCGCCGCAACTGTTTTCGCGCGCCGCGGTGGTGCTGGACCTGAGCCATCTGCTCAATTTGCCGGACGACGGCATAGTGGACGCGTTGCTCGAAGCGGTGCGCAGCGCCGGCATGCTGCCGGTAGGCCTTGCCTATGGCACCAGCGCCACTGAAGCGCTAGCGCAACGCATGGGCCTGCCGCTGATCGCCAAGTTCCGCGCGGCGTATGAGCCGGCCGATGGCGGCAGCAGCGCAGCGCCCGCCCCCGCTGCTCCCGCAGTGCCTCCCGCAGTGCCCCCCGCCCCGCTCCCCGTGCGCGAACCTGTACTGTCGCAGCCGGAAGGTGCCGTCGGCGCACAACGCCACGATGGCGCAGTGCGCTCGGGCCAGCAGGTCTATGCGCGCGATCGCGACCTGGTGGTGGTCGGCACCATCGCCAACGGCGCCGAAGTGATCGCCGACGGCAGCATCCATATTTACGGCAGCCTGAAGGGCCGTGCGATGGCGGGCGCGCAAGGTGATGCAAAAGCGCGTATTTTCATCTCGGACTTTCGCGCAGAGCTGGTGGCGATCGCCGGCCACTACCGTGTGTTCGAGCAGATACCGAAGGACCTGGAGGGCCAGTCTGTGCAATGCTGGCTCGATGGCGAAAAGCTGCTGATTGCACCGCTGAAATGAAGCATGCTCTGACCGGTTCGCCGCATGGCAGAGCAAAAAACATTAGAAAAACATATTCGGAGATGTGCCTTGAGTGCTGAGATTATCGTTGTGACGTCCGGCAAGGGCGGTGTGGGCAAAACCACCACCAGCGCGTCGCTTGCCACGGGCCTGGCGATGAGCGGCAAAAAAGTGGCCGTGATCGACTTCGACGTCGGCTTGCGCAATCTCGACCTGATCATGGGTTGCGAGCGCCGCGTGGTCTACGACTTCGTCAACGTGATCCAGGGCGAAGCCGCCATCAAGCAGGCGCTGATCAAGGACAAACGCCACGAGAATCTCTACGTGCTGGCCGCCAGCCAGACGCGCGACAAGGATGCGCTTACGCAGGAGGGCGTGGAGAAGGTACTCGAAGAGCTGGGCAAGGATGGCTTCGACTACATCGTCTGCGACTCGCCCGCCGGCATCGAGAAAGGTGCGCACCTGGCGATGTACTTCGCCGACCACGCAATGGTGGTGGTGAATCCGGAAGTCTCCTCGGTGCGCGATTCGGATCGCATCCTGGGGTTGCTCGCCAGCAAGACTCGCCGCGCCGAGCGTGGTGACGGCGGCGTCACCCAGCACTTGCTATTGACACGCTACAACCCCTCGCGTGTCGAACAGGGCGAAATGCTCAGCGTAAAAGACGTGGAAGAAATTCTCGGCATCAATGTGGTCGGCGTGATACCCGAATCGGAAAACGTGCTGGCCGCCTCCAACTCCGGCGTGCCGGTGATTCTGGACGAAAACTCGCATGCCGGTCAGGCCTACCGCGACACCGTGGCCCGCTTGCTTGGCGAAAGCCGCCCGATGCGCTTTCTCGACGCACCCAAGAAGGGCTTCTTCCAGCGCGTGTTCGGAGGCTGACCGCCATGGGCATTCTCGATTTCCTGAGGCGCAAACCCGAACCGACCGCGGTGGTAGCGAAGGAGCGGCTGCGCATCATTGTCGCGCAGGAACGCTCTACGCGCGGCGCGCCCGATTATTTGCCGCTGCTGCGCAACGAGCTGCTGGAAGTCATCAAGAAATACGTCAACGTCGACCTGGAAGCGATCAGCATCAACGTCGAACGCGATAGCGGGCACGAGGTGCTGGAGCTTTCCGTGGCGTTGCCTGAGGGCAAAGCTGCGGAGAATCCCGCAACCTGAGCGAAAGTCCTCCCGGACCTCAATCGGCGCGCTCGTCATCCCGGCGAAGGCTGGGATCCAGTGTCAATACGCCGTGCGAAGCACTCAACACAAAAAAGTTTTGTGTGCTGCGCACGGGTTGTTTGGACTGGATCCCGGCCTTCGCCGGGATGACGACAAGGCAAGATTTTCATCGCGCCAAGCGGAGGTCCTGGGGAGAAACCTTATGACCTCATCCATCCTTCGTCTTATCGACATCGACCGCAGCACCATAGAATCCCTGCTCGCCCGTCACGGCCTGAGCCTGGTGCTTGTCGCCGACGGCGAAGCGATCCCAGGCAGCTTCTGGGGCGATGACGAAGCCGGCATCATCGGCCAAACCGTATACTCCCGCGGCGATACGCCCGTGCATTCGGTGCTGCATGAAGCCGGTCACCTGATCGTGCTGCCGCCGGAGCACCGCAGCGAAGTGCATACCGACGCCACTGATTCGATCGAGGAGGAGGATGCGGTCTGCTACCTGCAGGTCGTGCTGGGCGACCTGCTCCCCGGCGTGGGGCGCGAGCGCATCATGGCGGACATGGATGCCTGGGGCTACACGTTTCGGCTTGGTTCGGCCCGCGCCTGGTTCGAGCACGATGCGGAGAACGCCAGAATCTGGCTGATCGGGCGCGGATTGCTCACGCCGGCCGGCGAACCGGTATAGTCGCCGTCGCCTTATTGCCACCAAGCCTGCCGTGCTGAAGAAAACGCGCTACTACAGCCCCATCAACGACTTTCGCCGCACTGTCGCGCGCCGGCTCATGCGCATGGTATTCGGCAGTCACGGCCAGCCGACGTCGGAACCACTGCCGGCCAAAGGCATCTATCGCATCCTGGTCTGCCATGTCAGCCACAGCCTCGGCAACACGCTGCTGCTGACGCCACTGCTGTCGGAGCTGGAAAAAGTCTATCCGGCAGCGGAAATCGACATCCTTACGCGCAGCGCAATCGCCAAAAGCGTCTACGGCCACTTCTTCAATGTGCAACGGATCTTCCGACTGCCCGCGCATGGTGTAGGCCATCCGTTCCAGTTCTTCGGCACTCTGCGGCGCATGCGCAAGCTCCGCTACGACCTGGCGATCGATGCCGATCCCTTGTCGCACACCGGCCGCCTGCTGACGTTGCTGTCCAATTCCACCTACACGCTCGGCTTCAGCAGTCCGAAGAAGCACGGCGAGATCACCCACCCGGTGCCGCTGCCGGACGAGCTGGAAAGCAAAGGGCGCCGTCCGGTTTATCTCCTGCGCCACGCGATGGGCAGCAAGGTTGCGGCAGACTATCCCGTGCCGGACATCCGCCTCAGCGCCAGCGAACGCGCGCAAGGCAAGGAAGCGCTGATGCGTTCGCTGGCTGCCGCTGGCATCGCATCGCCCGGGCGCGGCATCGTCGGCATCTTCGGCAATGCCACCGGCAGCAAGCTGCTCGGTGAAGCATGGTGGGCGCGCTTCATGCAGGCGCTGGAAGCGGTGCACCCTGGACATCGCTTCGTGGAAATCCTGCCGCACTCGGGCGAGTCGATGCTCGGCTCGCGCTACAGCGCCTACTTCTCCAGCGACCTGCGCAAACTGGCCTGCGTCCTGTCCGGTTTGGACGTCTATATCAGCGCCGATTGCGGTGTGATGCATTTGGCGTGCGCCTCGGATGTGCCCACCATGGGCATCTTCACCGTCACCAACGCCGCCGAATGGGGACCGTATGGACCTGGCCGGCATGTGATCCAAGCACAGGGCAAGGAACCCGAAGAAGTGGCGCGCATCATTGCCGCCATGCCGGAGTTGAACACGTAGGCTGGGATGACAATCCCAGCTCGCCTGCCGCCTCCAGAAGCAGGGATTGTCATCCCAGCCTACCCACGACCATGCGCATCGGCTAGCATGCCTGGCATGAATTGGAGTGGTTTCCTTGCCGTCGGTCTCGGTGGCGCGATCGGATGCTGGCTGCGCTGGATCCTCGGCGTGCTGCTCAATCCGGTCTTCCCCACCCTGCCGTTGGGTACCTTGGTCGCGAATCTGGGCGGCGGGCTGATCATGGGCTGCATGATGGGCATCTTCGAACACCTCCAGGCACTGCCGCCGGAAGCGCGGCTGTTCGTGATGACCGGCTTCCTCGGCGGCCTGACCACCTTCTCCACTTTTTCCGCAGAAGCAGACACCCTGCTGCTGCGCGGGCAGCTGCTATGGTTTGGTGTACACGTCGCGGTGCACTTGCTCGGCAGCCTGGCCATGACCATCCTAGGGATCTTCATTACGCGCGGTCTGTTGCATCATTGATACGGAGTCGGCCACGTCATGAGCATCGATGTCTCATTTCGTAACACCCCGGCAAACGGCATCTTTTTACGCTTCTATACGCATGTTCACGCCAGGCACGATGGCCTGCTGATCTCCGAGTGGCTGCTGGAACTGGCCAAGCGCAACAAACTGGGCGGCGGCTCGGTGTTCCGCGCCACGGCCGGCTTCGGGCGACATGGCGTGCTGCATCACGAAGCCTTTTTCGAACTCGCCGACGACCTGCCGCTGAAGGTGGAGTTCCTGCTCAGCGAAGCGAATGCGCAGACCTTGCTGCGCCTGGTACGGGAAGCCGGCGTTGATCTGGTTTATGCTTGGTCACCGGTACAATTCGGCATCCTGGGCAAGGACGAAGCAACATGAGCCAGGACTCCCTGCGCCAACGCGCCGCCGAACTGCTCGAACTGGCCGGCGTATGCATCAACGGCGCCACTCCCACGGATATTCGCGTCCACGACGAACAGCTCTACGCGCGCGTGTTCGCCCATGGCTCGCTGGGCCTTGGCGAAGCGTACATGGACGGCTGGTGGGACGCGGAAGATCTGCCCGGTCTTTTCACGCGGATTCTCCGCAGCCATCTGGATGAACACCTCAAGTCACTGGATACGTTGATCGCGCATCTGAAGGCCCGTTTCATCAACCTGCAGCGAGGCCAGCACGCGTTCGAGATCGGCAAGATGCATTACGACCGCGGCAACGACCTGTTCAAGGCCATGCTGGGCAAGCGAATGGTGTACTCATGCGGCTACTGGGCCAACTCCACCAACCTGGACGATGCGCAGGAAGCCAAGCTCGACCTGGTCTGCCGCAAATTGCAGTTGAAGCCCGGCATGCGCGTACTCGACATCGGCTGCGGTTGGGGCGAGGCCCTGAAGTTCGCCGCCGAACACTACGGTGTGAAAGGCGTAGGTATCACCGTTTCCAACGAACAGGCCGCGCTGGCACGCGAGCTGTGCCGAGGCTTGACGGTAGACATCCGTCTGCAGGATTACCGCGAACTGCATGAACCGTTCGATGCGATCATGTCGATCGGCATGTTCGAGCACGTTGGCGGCAAGAACTATCGCGAATACTTCGAAGTGGCGCGCCGCTGCCTCAACGACGACGGCCTGTTCCTGTTGCACAGCATCGGCACCAACCAGGCGCCAGGACGGCCCGATCCGTGGATCGAGAAATACATCTTCCCCAATTCCATGATTCCGGCGGCCAGCCAGGTCGCGGCCGCGTTGGAAGGATTGTTCGTGGTGGAGGACTGGCACAACTTCGGCACCGATTACGATCGCACGCTCAGCGCCTGGCGCGAGAATTTCGATGCAGCATGGCCCGCGCTTTCCAGCCACTACGACGAACGATTTCGTCGCATGTGGCAGTTCTACCTGGCGGTATCTGCCGCTATTTTCCGTAGCCGGCGCGATCAGCTCTGGCAACTCACCCTGAGTCCGCACGGCGTGGCCGGCGGCTATCGCTCTCCACGCTGAGTCCCACCATGACCCTCTATCGACGCCTGCTCGTTCTGCTTACCCTGCTGTTCCTGCTGAGCGGAAATGCGCTCGCCCATCCCACTCTGTGGCAGGTCAAGCGCGGCGACAGTACGGTCTATCTGTTCGGCACCGTGCATCTGCTGCCGAACGATACGGATTGGCGTTTTCCGGCCTTGAACGACGCACTCTCCAAGAGCCAGGTGCTGTATATCGAGCTGATCGATGACGACCAGGCGAGCATGGCCTCACTGGTACTGCGCTATGGCATGGATACGGAGCATCCCTTGTCAACGCTGCTCAACGAAAGCGACAACGCCGCCCTGGCGAAAGCCGCGCAACTGGCCGGGCTGCCGGGAGGCACCACCGCCCTGCAGCCGATGAAACCGTGGCTCGCCGCCTTGACGCTTGCCGTGGCGCCCTTGATGAAAGCGGGGCTGGATCCCGCTGCCGGTGTCGACAAGCAGTTGCAGGCGCAGATGACGCACACCGGCAAGCCGGTGCATGGCCTGGAAACCGCGGAGCAGCAGATCCGCTTTCTCGCCGACCTGCCGAACTCGCTGCAGCTTGCGTTCCTGCGTGACACCTTGCGCGACGTTGAAAAAGACAAGGCCGAACTGCTCTCGTTGGTCGACGCGTGGAAGAGCGGCGACGTCGCCGCTATCGCCAAGCTGGAGAACGATGAGCTCAAAACGCAGGAACCGGTGCTGTACCAAAAGCTGCTGGTGCAGCGGAATCAGGATTGGGCAGCCAGGATCAAGGACATGCTAAGGCAGCCAGGCGCCACGGTGTTCGTCGCGGTAGGCGCGGCACACCTGGCCGGGCCGGACAGCGTGCAGGCGCAGTTGGCCAAGATCGGGGTTACGGCGCAGCAGGATTGAACAGAGCCCCTCTCTCCTAGAACCTTCCCCACGTGCGCGGGAATGACGGCTTTTAGGGCGTCAGAACGAGGCCGTAATCGCCTTGGGCGAAAAGGGGAAGCGCGGCATATGGATCGTGTACGAATCCATCTTGCCCAGGTCCTGGTACGACGCCGTCAGCAGCGCTCCATTGAAGCCCACTTCGATGCGGTAAACATGGCCGGCCTCGACCTTGTCGATGATGACCTGCTGGCGATTGAGCTGATGCGAATTGGACAGCGTCAGCTTGATCACCTGCTTGCCCGGCAGCACGCGCACCCATGGCGTCTTGCCGCCGTTGAACTTCTCCCAGGTGGCGACCTGGTTCACACCGGTGATGCCGCAACTGTACTGGGATGGCTCGCCGCACACGACCAAAGCGGTATCCGCCGACGGATGATCCTGGTCCGCATAACCGGGCAACGGCCGGCGCCCGGCAAAATGCGAGCAGCCTGCAGCGAGCAGGCAAGCCATGGCCACGGCGGCGGTGCGTAGATAGTGCATGACTCACCTGGAGGGAACGGATCGCAGGCATTCTAGCCCAAGCGCCTCGCCATCTGGCACCATCTCCAGGTTGTAACCCCGCCATCCTCGGCGTCGCCCCTGGCAGTCCTATCTCCATGACCCTGCAAGCCAATTACGAACAGATCCCGCTCAAGGAATACGCCGAGCGGGCCTATCTCGATTACTCGATGTACGTCGTGCTGGACCGCGCTCTGCCCTTCGTTGGCGACGGCCTCAAGCCCGTGCAGCGGCGCATCATCTATGCGATGAGCGAGCTGGGCCTGGCGGCCAGCGCCAAGCCGAAAAAATCCGCGCGCACGGTCGGCGACGTGATCGGCAAGTTCCATCCACACGGAGACAGTGCCTGCTACGAGGCGATGGTGCTGATGGCGCAGCCGTTCTCGTATCGCTATCCGCTGATCGACGGCCAGGGCAACTTCGGCTCGCCGGACGACCCCAAGAGCTTCGCTGCCATGCGCTACACGGAGTCCAAGCTCAACCCGATCGCCGACGTGCTGCTCGGCGAACTGGGCCAGGGTACGGTGGATTTCGCGCCGAATTTCGACGGCACGCTGGAAGAGCCAAGCTGGCTGCCCGCGCGCCTGCCGCACGTGCTGCTGAACGGCTCCATGGGCATCGCCGTGGGCATGGCCACCGATATTCCGCCGCACAACCTGCGCGAAATCACCAGCGCCTGCATTCGCCTGCTGGATGACCCGGACGCCACCGTCGCCGACTTGTGCGAACACGTGCGCGGCCCTGACTACCCGACCCAAGCGGAAATCATTACGCCGCGCAACGAACTGATCGCGATGTACCAGACCGGCGTCGGCTCGATTCGCGCACGCGCCGTGTACACGCAGGAAGACGGCAACATCGTGATCACCGCGCTGCCGCACCAGGTCAGCCCGTCCAAGATCCTGGAGCAGATCGCCGCGCAGATGCGCGCGAAGAAGCTGCCGATGATCGAGGACCTGCGTGACGAATCCGACCACGAAAACCCGATCCGCCTGGTGGTCGTGCCGCGCTCCAACCGCGTGGAGCTGGCCGAGGTGATGCAGCACCTGTTCGCCACCACCGACCTGGAAAAGAGCTTCCGCGTCAATCTGAATATGATCGGCCTGGACGAACGGCCGCAGGTGAAGGATCTCCGGCGCATTCTTTCCGAATGGCTGAGCTTCCGGGTCGATACAGTTACGCGCCGCCTCAATCATCGGCTGGCGAAAGTCGAGCGCCGGTTGCACTTGCTGGAAGGCTTGCGCGTCGCCTACCTCAACCTCGACGAAGTGATCCGCATCGTCCGCACCGAGGAGGAACCCAAGCCGGTGCTGATGGCGCGCTTCCGCCTGAGCGAGGAACAGGCCGACTACATTCTCGAAACCCGGCTGCGCCAGCTGGCGCGCCTGGAGGAAATGAAGATCAATGCCGAGCGCGATCAGCTTGAGGAAGAGCGCGCGAAGATCAACGTGCTGCTGAAATCGCCGGCCAAGCTCAAGAGCTTGATCAAGGAAGAGCTGCGGGCCGACGCCGCGAAGTACGGCGATGATCGCCGCTCGCCGCTGGTCGAGCGCGAAGCCGCGCAAGCGCTGGACGAAAGTGCATTGGTGGCCAGCGAACCGGTCACAGTGGTGCTGAGCCAGAAGGGCTGGATCCGCGCCGCCAAGGGCCATGACGTGGATGCCGAGGGCCTGTCGTATCGCGAAGGCGACAACCTGCTCGCCACGGTGAAGACGCGTACTACGCAGCAGATCGCGGTTATCGACTCAACTGGCCGCAGCTACTCCACGCCGGCGCATACGCTGCCCTCCGCACGCGGTAACGGCGAGCCGCTCACCGGTCGCTTCACGCCGCCAGCTGGCGCGCGTTTCGATGCGATCGCCGCCGGCGACAATGACACACGCCTCGTGCTCGCCACGGACTTCGGTTATGGCTTCGTCACCCGCTTCGAAGCCCTCACCGGACGCAACAAGGCCGGCAAGCAGATCATCACGCTGGGTGACGGCGCGCGCGTGCTAGCACCGCAAACAAGTGCCGATCCCGCACGTGATCGCATCGTCGTCGCCACCACGGATGGCCACCTGCTGATGTTCTCGGTCGCCGAACTGCCTGAGCTGGACAAGGGCAAAGGCAACAAGCTAATCGAGATTCCCAAGGCCAAACTTGGCAATGGCGAGGAACGTGTTGCCGGCATAGCCGTGGTCGCCGAAGGCAAGGGCGAAGTCACGCTGTTCGCCGGACAGCGCAAACTTACGCTGCGCTGGGCCGATCTGGTCGAATACGGTGGCAATCGGGCCACGCGTGGCGGCGTCCTGCCGCGTGGCCTGCGCCGCGTGGAGCGGATCGAGACTACCGGCTGACCGGAATCAGGCAGGGGTGCAATCCCCAGCATTGCCGTGCATGCGCATTGCGATGTTGGGTTTGTACCCTGTCTTACGGTGGAATCCTGTCCTTGAACGGAACTTCCCCCACCCGCAAGTCATCTCACAACCATGTGCACGGCAAGGCATTGCCATGCGTTATGTGCGTGACGAACTTCGGAGCCTCCTCATGAAACGCAGTGCCATCACCGCCCTGGCCGCAACATGGCTGGCCACTGCTGCCGGGGCGCAGACAGGCAATCCGCCGCTGAATCTGAAGCTGCCACCCGGTAGCTACCAGGGCTACCCGGCATCCGGCTCCAGCACCGCGCAACCAGCTTCACCCAGCAGCGCCCCCGCCAAGCAGGGCGCGGTGACCGTGAACGGCCATCCCGCCGCCATCAGCCCGGCGCCAGGCGTCTACTACGGCGATACCAGCGGCGCGCGCGGCAACCACGACGCGGCCGTACCCGTTTGCGACGACTCCACCTACAACAAAGCTCAGGTGCACGGCGCGGTTGGCATGGGCGTGGTCAGTGGCAGCCATATCGGTACCGGCAACTACCAATCCGGTGCAGTAAGCGTGGTGCAAAACACCGGCAGTTGCGACCATCCGACCGGCTCGGTGGGCATTTCCATCGGGGTGAGCCGGTTTGGCGGATTGAACGGGCATTAATGCTCCTCGCCCGGCCTTTCCGCCCCGAAAGCACCTAGAAAGCCGCTCCCCACAAACTGCAGGACCGGTTCAGCCCTTTCGTCCGCAGTCGAGCCCCCTAGTGATTCAAAACGTCGAGTTCCGCTTCGAAGGTGGCCGTTGTGGCGTGCTGCTGATCCATGGCCTCACCGGCACGCCAACCGAAATGCGCTTGGTCGGCAAGGGCCTGAATCGCGCCGGCTTCAGTGTCTACGGCATGCAGTTGGCCGGCCATTGCGGCAATGTGCCGGACCTGCTCGCCACCGGCTGGAAGGACTGGTATGCCAGCGTGGAGACGGCAGCGGAGAGATTCCGCCACGAAGTGGATCATCTGTTCGTGGCCGGCCTTTCGATGGGTGCGATCCTGGCGCTGAAGCTTGCCGCGGAACGTCCTGAATGGGTGCGCGGCGTGGGCGTGTACGGCGCCACGTTCCGCTATGACGGCTGGGCGATACCGTGGTATGGCCGCCTCTCCTTCCTGCTGCCGTGGCTGCATCGCCTGGGACTGGGCAAGCACCGCATGGTGCATGAAAACGAACCCTATGGCCTGCGCGACGAGCGCCTGCGCGCGCAGATCAGCGGCCTGATGCTAGGTGGCGACAGCGCGGCAGCCGGCCTGCCGGGCAATCCGTGGCCATCGTTGGCCGAAATGTACAACATGGCCGCGGTGGTCCGACGCGAATTGCCCAAGGTGACGGCGCCATGCCTGGTCGCGCACGCGACCGAAGACGACGTGGCCAGCCTGGAAAACGCCTATCTGGTCGCCCGTTCGGTGTCGGGGCCGGTGGAAATGCAGCTGCTGGAAGACAGCTACCACATGATCACCGTCGATCGCGAACGCCGGCTGCTGATCGACCGCTCAGCCGATTTCTTTTCGAGGGTGGCTGCAAGCTGCACACCCAGTGCGCTTGCAGCGGCCTGAAGCGGATCCCTCGCGTGTCCCCCCTCGTCGCCACGCTGTGGCTGGTCAACGTGACGCTCGATACCGGCGGCCAGCTCGCCTTCAAGGCCGCCGCCAGCGATCCTGACGCCGGCGACGGCTCAGCGCGTTGGCGCCACATGGCCAGCCGTCCCTGGCTGTGGCTGGGCCTCTCGGCTTATGCGCTGCACCTTGCGTCGTGGATCGCCTTCCTTTCACTGGTGGATCTCTCCAAAGGCATGCTGCTGGCATCCATCAACATGGTGGTGATCATGCTCGGCGGGCGCTGGCTGTTCCGGGAAAAACTCACGCCGCTGCGGGTTGCAGGCATCCTGCTGGTAAGCATCGGTGTGGCGATCGTGGGCGCAGCCGGATGAGCGCCGCGGCTCACACCTGGCGCTTCTACCTGGGCGGGTTCGCCCTGCTGCTGGTGTTCGACACCCTCGTGCAAGTCAGTTTCAAATTGACCGGCGCGCACGCGTTTCCGCCGGAAGCAAGCTGGGCATGGGTGCTGCGCATCGTGGGACATCCGTGGATCTATATCGCGCTGATCGGCTACGTTGGTAACTTCTTTACCTGGATGAACCTGCTCAAGCACGCGCCCATCGGCCCGGCTTTCGCCGCTTCGCACCTGGACGTGGTCAGCGTGATGCTGGCCTCGGCATGGCTGTTCCATGAAGCACTGACCCCCGTGCGCCTGCTCGGCGCAGGCGTGGTCGTGCTGGGAATCGTGTGCCTGGCCTGCGCCGAAAGCCGCACGCATCCTGCGCACGATGTGCCCGAGGAAGCTGCCGGCTCCCTGGGCGTAACCAGCGGGGATTGAACATTTTTGGTACTGCAAGGTTCACCTATCCCACGCGACGATGCCGGACCGGGTAGCCATTCTGCTGTCCCGCTCAAGATTTACCTTCCTGTTCATATGGACAATGTGCACGCTCTTCGTCAGGCTTGCACTCAGCGGAATAACGGGGACTTTTCATGAGCAACGTGCAACAAGAAGTTTTCGAGATCATCAGCAAGCAGGCGAAGATCGGCATGGAGACCATCAAGCCCGAATCAACCTTAAAGGATCTCGGCGTAGCTTCGCTGGACGCCATCGAAGTGATTTTCGACATCGAAGAGCACTTCAACATCAACCTTCCCAACGAGGAAGTCGATTTCGAGAACGGCACCGTCGGTCACCTGACTGGGGCGGTGGAGCGCCAGCTGGCGCAGAAGCCGGCCAACGGTTGAGTCCATGCGCCGCATCGTGATTACCGGCATGGGCGGCATCTGCGCGCTCGGCCACAATGCTTCCGACATCTGGCAGGCCATGGCCGAAGGCCGCAGCGGCATTGGTCCTGTGCATCACATCGACGCCAAATACCTGCGCGCCTCCGCCGCGATCGCGGCGGAGGTCAGCGATTTCGATCCGCTGAAGTACATCGATGCGGCGCGCTTGCCGTTCCTCGACCCGCTCAGCCAGCACGCGCTGGTCGCGGCCGGCGAAGCCATCCGGCAATCGGGCCTGCCATTGGACCACGAGCGCGCCCCTCGCACTGCCGTAGTGGTGGGCGTGGGCGCCGCCGGCGAAGAAACGCGTGAAGGGCTGTATCAGAAGCTCTACGGCGAGCAGGCTAGCCGGTTCCATCCGCTCGGTATCGTGCGCATCATGAGCAACGCGCCTGCCAGCCAGATCAGCATGACGCACGGCATAACCGGTCCAACTTTCACGGTGTCGAGCGCCTGTGCCTCTTCCAACCATGCCTTCGCCCAGGCCGCCCTGATGATACGCGCGGGCCTGGTGGATGCGGCTGTGGCGGGCGGTGCCGAAGCCTGCATCACCCTAGGCATATTGCGTGCTTGGGAAGCGATGCGCGTGCTGGCACCCGATACCTGCCGTCCGTTCAGTGCCAACCGCCGCGGCCTGGTGCTGGGTGAGGGTTCGGCCATGTTCGTGCTGGAAACCTTGGAGAGCGCGCAAGCGCGCGGCGCCACGATCCTGGCGGAGCTGGCCGGCGTCGGCATGAGCGCCGATGCCGGCGACATCGCCGCACCTTCCGACGTGGGAGCCGCCGCGGCCATGCGCATCGCACTGCAGGATGCCGGTATGCAGCCGGCGGATATCGACTACATCAACGCGCATGGCACCGGTACTGTCGCCAATGACTGCACCGAAACACGCGCCATCCACAACGTATTCGGCAAGCATGCGCGCCGGCTGGCAGTGACTTCGACCAAGCCCATGCACGGCCATGCGCTTGGTGCGGCCGGTGCGCTGGAACTGATTGCCGTGGTCGGCGCGCTACGCAACGGTATCGTGCCGCCGACGCTCAATTACCTTGGCCCCGACCCGGCTTGCGATCTCGACTACGTGCCGCATGAGGCACGCGCCATGACGGTACGTGCGGCGCTGAGCAATTCCTTCGCGTTTGGCGGGCTCAATGCGGTGGTGGCATTACGACGGGCACCATAGGTTGGGGGCTTGCCCCCAACGCCCTCACAACCTCGTAAACGCCCACGACTGCATGCGGCCGTCCTGATACGGCATCACGCCGTGGAAGGGACGTGGGTCACGGTCGAACACCAGCGGCAGGAAGTGGCGATCCCCCTCCCACATCGGCAGCTCCATGATCCGCTCGACGTCGATCCATTCGAGCACCCCCTCGGGATTGCTCGTGTAGGGCTCGCCGCTGAAGCTGTCGATCACGAAGATGAAGCCCAGCCAATCCTCGCCCTGCTTTCCGAAGCCTGGCCAGTTGAGCGTGCCGCGCAGGTGCATCGACTCGCATTCGATGCCGGCCTCTTCGCGGATCTCGCGGCGCATGCAGGCAGCGATGTCTTCGCCGGGCTCCATCTTGCCGCCCAGGCCGTTGTACTTGCCCAGGTGCTGGTCGTCAGGCCGCGCATTGCGGTGGATCATCAGGACTTTGCGCCGATCCGGGGAAAGCACGTAACCGAGCGTGGCGACAATGGGTGTATAGGGCATGGGTATCCCTTCCTGATCCAAAAGCTGAAGTTTACCCCGACGATGCTCTTGCATCCGTCACCGCCGGGCGGCGACCATCCACGGATGCACTCGTCCACCCACATCCGACGGCTGCGCCGCAGCCTGACGCCTCGCTTGCTCGCCCTGCTGGGGGTGCCGGTGCTGCTGACCGCTTGCGGCAACCAGTTGCACCCGATGGAAAGCCGCGAAGTAAGTTTCCAAGGTCAGGATTTCACGGTGGTGAGCCTGGATCTGCACCGCGAGGCGTTGACGCTGCATTGGAAGAATCCCGACAACGGCCAACCTTTCGGCGATATCCAGAGCCTGCGCGAATGGGGTGCGGCCTACGGTAAACGGCTGATGTTCGCAACCAATGCGGGCATCTACGACCAATCCTACGCGCCGCTGGGGCTGTATGTGGAAAACGGCAAGACGGTGGTGCCGTTGAATTTGTTCCGCGGCAACCCGGCCGCCGGCAATTTTTCGATCCGTCCCAACGGCGTGTTCGCCGTCTATCGCGATGGTCATGCCGCCGTTCGCACCAGCACCGACTTCAAGGCCGACGCCAAGCCGGTGGACTGGGCCACACAGTCAGGGCCCATGCTGGTGGTCGACGGCAGGATCAACGACCAGTTCGTGCATGATTCCACCAGCAACAAATGGCGTAGCGGGGTGTGCGCACGCACACCCTATCAGGTGGTGTTCGCAGTGAGCGAGTCGCCAGTGAACTTCCATACCTTCGCGCAGTTGTTTCGTGACAAGCTCGACTGCCATGATGCGCTGTACCTGGATGGCAGCATTTCGCAGTTCTATATCGACGGCACCGGCTACGCCGGTGCTCCCACCTTCATGGTCAAGCCCTATGCGGGCATCTTTGCGGTGTTTGCCGAACAATGACGACGAAACCTCGCTTCCGTTGGTTCCGCACGCTGTTGATTGTTTTGCTTGTCGTAGCACTCGGCTTGTTCGCCACGGGATGGTGGCTGCTGGCCGGCAGCCGCGCGCAGCTCGATGGCCGGCAAAGGGTCACTGGGCTGCAGCATGAGGTCAGCATTGCCCGTGATGCGCTGGGCACGACCACCATCTCCGGTCAATCGCGCGAAGACGTCGCCTACGCGCTCGGCTACGTGCATGCGCAAGAGCGGTTCTTCCCAATGGACCTGATGCGTCGCGTGGCGGCAGGCGAACTGTCGGAACTGGTGGGGCCGGCCGCGCTCGACACCGATATCAATCACCGTGCCCATCGCCTGCGCGCGGTTGCCCAGGCCGCTTATGCGGCACTCGCCCCCGAACAGAAGCACATGCTGGACGTGTACCGCGACGGTGCGAACGCAGGCCTTTTCAACCTGCGCGAGAAACCCTGGGAATACTTGCTGCTCAAGGCCAAGCCGCAGCCCTGGCGCTCGGAAGACACCATGCTGGTGATCGCTGCCATGTACCTGGATCTCAACGACGATGGCCGCAACGAACGCGAGCAACACATCGCACAAATGCGTGCCGTGCTGCCCGAACCGCTGGTGAAGTTCCTGAACTCGCCTGACCCGACCTGGGAGGCGCCGTTGAAGGACGGCACCTCCCCTTCGCCCGTCGTTCCCGCGGCGGATGTGTTCGACCTGCGCAAGCCCGGCGCACTGGGCGGCAACGCGACGCTGGCCGAAACATCGATACGGTCGGTGGATCGCTTCTATCCCGGCAGCAACAGTTTCGCGGTGGCCGGCAGCATTTCGCGTAGCGGGTCGGCGATTCTCGCCAACGACATGCACTTGGGGCTGCGCGTGCCGGACATCTGGTTCCGCGCGCGCGTGCGTTATCCCGATCCGACCGCGCCGACGGGCCAACGCGACGTGATAGGCGTCAGCCTGCCCGGCACGCCCTCGCTGGTGGTGGCCTCGAACGGGCAGATCGCCTGGGGCTTCACCAACAGCTACGGCGATTGGATGGATTGGGTGCGCATCCAGCGCGACCCGAGTGATTCCAATCGCTACAAGGTGCCGGAAGGCTGGGCGACGATTGAACCGCACGACGAGATCATCGGCATCAAGGGTGCAGCGCCGCATACCTTGCACGTGGAAGACACGCGCTGGGGGCCGATCCTGGCCAAGGACACCGACGGCACGCCGCTTGCGCTTTCCTGGATTGGCGATCAGCCACGCGCTTATAACGTCGCCTTGATGCAGCTGGAGCACACCAGCAGCGTTTCGGCAGCACTGGATCTGGCCCCGGGCTTCGGCATGCCGCCGCAGAATTTTCTGGTCGCCGACAGCGCCGGCCATATCGGCTGGACCATCGCCGGCAACAGCATTCCGTTGCGTTCCGGCTTCGACCCGCAACGGCCAGCCGACTGGTCGCTGCCGAACACCGGCTGGACCGGATGGGCCGCACCGTCCGAATACCCACGGATCGAGAATCCCGCCGACGGGCGCCTATGGACCGCCAACAATCGCACGGTAGGCAGCGACGAATTGGCACTGCTTGGCGAAGGCGGGCACGACGTCGGTGCGCGCGCCCAGCAGATTCGCGACGACCTGCGCGCACGTGCGGATTTCGGACCCGGCAATCTGCTGGATATCCAGCTCGACGACCACGCACTGTTCCTTTCCCGCTGGCAGCAACTGCTGCAAACCACGCTCGCCAACACCCAGGATGCCTCGCTCGGCCAACTGCGCCAGCTCACCGGCGCATGGCGCAACCAGGCCGCGCCCGATAGCGTGGATTACCGCCTGGTGCACGCGTTCCGCGATGAGGTGCACAAGCTGGTGCTCGCTCCATTCGTCTCCCGGATCCAGCAGCGTTTTGCGGATTTCGAGTGGCCCGGACCGGGCGATCAGGAGGCGGCCGTATGGATGCTGGTCCAACAGCAGCCTGCGCAGCTGCTCGACCCAACGTATCACGATTGGCACGCCCTGCTGCTGCAGGCCGCACGCAATGTCGCCGACACATTGGGCAAGCAACCGGGCGGACTCGCCGCCCGCACCTGGGGCGAAATGAACCACGCCGGCATCCAGCATCCGCTGTCGCGCGCCCTGCCCGGCTTTGTCGGCCGATGGCTGGACATGCCGGACGACGAGTTGTCCGGCGATCACAACATGCCACGCGTAGCGGGACCTGCAACCGGCGCATCCGAACGTCTTGATGTATCGCCCGGACACGAAGACGAAGGCATTCTGGAAATGCCGGGCGGACAAAGCGACAACCCGCTATCGCCGTTCTATGGAGCCGGTCATGAGGATTGGGTGCATGGGCGGCCTACGCCGCTGATGCCGGGCAAGACGCGATACACCCTGCTGCTTGAGCCGCCTCCGCGCTGATGTCCCCAGGGATGCTCTGATCTATTTCACGTACACGTCAGCGCGCGGTGTGCGCGTCTGACGGTGCGTAGGCTGGGATGGCAATCCCAGCATCGGAATGCTGCGTCCAAAGCTGGGATTGTCATCCCAGCCTACGTACTGTGCGTCGATTCTCAACGGCTTCGGGCGAAGGCCATCGCAGGTGGCTTGCGCCGATTGTGCGTGTCCGACAACGCCATCCGATGCAGTGCTTCGAGCTACACGTAGGCAAACGATGACAGCCATAACCTCGGTAGGTTGGCGTGCATCTTCTGCATGGAGCTGCGATCGGCAAACAAACAGGCACAAATTTCCGACATACGTCATCAGCAATATCCGGCCTGACAGCGAGGTTCATAACCCTAGCATCGCCTGCGCGCAAGCATTGTCATAGGGCGTCGCGGCGCTAAGGAGGGGCCGCGATGGATTCCCTGCTTTGCGCACCCTCATTCCATCTCTAAGGAGGTAAATGACAATGTCTTTGACTTTGACCAAAGCGCTCGTTTTCGGTTCCATGCTCGCCGCTGGCGCGCTGTCGGCGTCATCTGCTTTTGCCTACCACGCCAATCCCGTCAACACCACCTTCACTGCGACGGGTCCGACCAGCATGACTGCGCTGGGCGTCCCTATTCCCTGCACCTCCACCTTCGTGCTGGTCACTGACGGCTCGGGCAATGTGCGGGTCACCGCTGCAAGTTTCTCGGGCAGTCGTGTTTGCAGCGACCTTAAGGCCATGAACTTGCCGTGGACGGTGTCGATCAGCTCGCTGACCATTGCCACCATCCAGGGCGTGTCGGTGACCACTCCGTTCGGTATGCGCTGCGCGGGAAATGTCGGTGCCACGGTGGACAACAGCAAGAGCGAGATCACCCTCAACGGAAGCCTCGGTACCTGTACGGTCAACGGCACGCTTTCCGTGACCCCGACGTTCTCCATTTCGAACTGAGCCTCGCTTCGCTATGCCGTGCCCACTAGACGCGTACCGACGTTCTGTGGGCGTTGGATCGAAATTTCACCGTGATGCGCAGGCGGCCTGAAGATTTCGACAGGCAGTCGTCTTACCTGCGGAATTCAAAGTTGGTCGGAACGCCAAGGCATTGCTCAATACCTTGATGTCACGCGTCACCTGCTCAATCCACGAAACTGATGAAAAAAACATTCATGAATAAGCTTTCGCTTCGTTCCATCCATGCCTCCCTGCCGATGGCGGTGCTGGCTACCACTGTGTTCGTCGCTTTCGGCACCGCGGAGCAGGCCCATGCCGCCGCCTTCCAGTTACCGACCACCAATGCCGCCGGTTTCGGCCGCGGCTTTGCCGGCGGCTCCCTGTGGACCGATGATCCTTCTGCTGCCTATAACAACCCGGCGGCCATGGCGTGGCTGAGCGGTCCGGTGGCCCAGGGCAGCTGGATCGGCATTCGTCCCAGCATCGAATACCACGGCAGCTTTACCGACGCCGCCGGCCGTCCGATGACGGGCGGGTTGCCCAATGGCGGTGGCCGCGTGATCAGCGACACTTCGGCGTTCTATGCACAGCCGGTGTCGGACCGGTTCGCGATCGGCCTGGGCCTGACTGTTCCCTACGCTCTGGTCACCCAATACCGCCCGGATTGGCAAGGCCGTGAGTTCGGCACCATGACCTCGCTGAAGTCGATCGCGTTGAGCATGTCGGCGGCTTACAAGGTGCAGGACCATTTCTCAGTGGGTTTCGGCCTCGTGGCCCAGCGTACTCGCGCCCAGCTCAATAACGGCCTGGATGTGGGTGGCACCTTGACCACGTTGAGCGGGGTTCCGCTCAGCCCCTTGAGCGATGCACAGATCAACGTCCGGGTGCACAACTGGTCCTGGGGCTATTTCGCCGGCGCGGAATGGAAACCCACGCAGCACGACTCCCTGGGAGTGGTCTATCACTCGCGCATCCTCAATCGCCTGCATGGTCAATATGCCATGTACTTTCCCAACGACGGCAAGATCGACCCCGCCACGGGAGCAGTGATCAATATGCGCGATACGCTTGAGGCTATTCCGCTGCTCAATCAGGCCTATGGCACTCACCTGCCAGATCTGAATCCGGATGGCGCCGGAGCGTCTTCGCAGTTGAACCTGCCAGCGTTCATCAATATCGACTACCTGCATAAGTTCAACGACGCTTTCAGCCTGGGTGCCACGGTCCAGTGGACCAACTGGTCCCCCTTCAAGACCCTTGAACTGTATTCGCAAGGCCAGCAGCTGTTGTCCCTGGACACAGCCTACCGCAATACCTATACGCTGAGTGTCGGTGGCGACTACAAGCTCAATCAGCAGTGGACCCTGCGCAGCGGCTTGGCATGGGACCAGACCCCGACCCGCAACCCTACCCGCGATCCGCGCATTCCCGACAATACCCGCAGAATCATCTCGGCGGGCGTGGGTTACCAGTATAGCGAGCACCTGGGCTTCGACGCGGCTTATCAGCACCAATTCCTGAGCAAGGCCACCTTGCGTCAGACCACCTTGCTGGCGCTAGGTGGCGGCTCCATGGATGGCTACGCCAGTGACAGCGGTGATGTGCTGGCGCTGACGGCCACCTACAAGTTCTAAAGGCCGGTTCAAAGTCTTTGCGAGATCCCCTCACCCAGGCGGATGACAAACGGCAGAGGCGATTCATCACTTGACCCAAGACATGAGAGAACACCATGAAAACACGGTTTCGCTGGATCATCGCTGCCCATTTACTACTGGGCGCCGGCATTGCCGGCGCCACCGACAGCAGCACGCCGGTAGGCACCTGGCAACAGATCGACGACGTTTCCGGCCAACCCAAATCGATCATCCAGATCAGCGAAGTCAACGGCGAACTGCAGGGCAAAATCACTCAACTGATGAACCTGACCCCTGAGGAAATCGCCCGGGACGGCGAAAATCCGGTATGCCGCAAGTGCGAAGGTGTACGCAAGGACGAACCGATCAAGGGAATGGTGATCATGTGGGGCGTCAAACGCGAAGGCGAGGTGTGGCAGGGCGGCCAAATCCTCGATCCTGCGAAAGGCAAGATCTACAAGGTCAAGCTTTCGCTCTCCGAAAGCGGCCAAAAGCTCGACGTACACGGCTACATTGGCATCTCGTTGCTCGGGCGCAGCCAGACCTGGGTGCGGCAGGAACAGTAAGTCCGCCCCGTGATGGAAGGCGAGTTGACGCCGGTCAGCAGAGCGGCCGCAACAACATTCGTTCGCAAATCGCCTGATACAAATCAGGCAAGCGTTCCAGCTCGGCCAGGTCAATGCACTCGTCCACCTTGTGGATGGTGGCATTGACCGGCCCCAGCTCCACCACCTCCGCGCCCATCGGTGCGATGAAGCGGCCATCCGAAGTACCACCGCCCGTGCTCTGTTCGGGTTCCGTAGCGCATAGTTCGCGGCATACCGATACCACCGTATCGCGCAAGCGCCCTCCCGAGGGACACAAAAACGGCTCGCCCGACAGCGACCACTCCAGCGTGTAGTCCAGGCCATGCCGGGCAAGAATCGCCTCGCTGCGCCGGCGCAGGTTTTCCGCCGTGCTCGCGGTGCTGTAGCGGAAATTGATCAACGCGGTCAGCACACCCGGAATGACGTTGCTTGCACCGGTGCCGGCGTTGAGATTGGAAACCTGGAACGACGTGGGCGGAAAATCGGCGTTGCCTTCATCCCAGCGCTCTCCCGCCAGTTCGGCCAGCGCTGGCGCAAAGGCGTGAATCGGATTTAGCGCCTTGTCCGGATACGCCACGTGGCCTTGCACACCGCGCACCTTCAAGCTTCCCGACAGCGAACCGCGCCGGCCGACGCGAATCAGATCGCCCAGCTTTTGCTTGGAAGAAGGCTCGCCCACCACGCACCAATCGATTCGCTCGCCCACCTCGCGCAAGTAAGCCGCGACGCGCCGCACGCCATCGAGATTGGTGGGTCCCTCTTCATCGCTGGTAAGCAGCAGACCAACACGTCCGGGATGATCCGGATGGCGGGTCACGAATCGCTCCAGCGCCACCGCCATGGCTGCAACCCCGCTCTTCATATCCGCCGCGCCGCGGCCGTACAGTCGGCCATCACGCACAGTCGGCTCGAACGGCGGACTCTGCCACGCATCTTCCGGCCCACTCGGCACCACGTCGGTATGACCGAGGAAAACCAGCAAGGGTCCCTCGCCCGGCGCATTGTTCGCACCACGCGTAGCCCACAAATTATCCACGTCACCGTAGCGAAGATGCTCGATACGGAAACCAAGCCGCGCCAGCCGCGCACTGATTTCCTGCAAGCAGCCGCCATCTTCCGGCGTGACGGAGCGACGGCGGATCAAGTCGACGGCCAAATCGAATACCTCAGACATCGTTCAGCGCCCGAACAGTTTCTTGAAGCCATTGTCGGTAAATCCCACACTCACCGCGCCATCGGCCTGTACCACCACGGGACGACGGACGAGCGCAGGATATTCCTTCAGCAGCAAGGTCCACTCCGGATCGGTGCCTGGGTTCTTGCGTTGCGGCAGCAGATTGCGCCAGGTAGTGCCGGATTTGTTGACCAGCTTTTCCCAGCCGCCCAAATGCTGCGCCCATGCTTTGAGTGTGGCGGGCGGCACCGGGTGGGCGCGGTAATCGACGAACTCGTGCGTCACCTCGAAGCGAGTAAGCCAGTTGCGCGCTTTCTTGCAGGTGTCGCAATTGGGCAGGCCATATAGCGTGGTGACTGTCATCGGTACTGATCCGTCTTGAGTTGTTGTTGCTGCAGCATGCGCAGGATGAAGGAGAAAGCTGCGGCCGCAAGCAAATGCTTGATGGTATGCCCGCTGAGCGTTTCTGAGGTCCAGTGAAAAATCCGTACGTCGATTTTTTCGCTGACAAACGCTACCGCATAACAACCCAGCACCGGCCACAGCATGCGGCGCTCGGTCCATGGCGTCGGCAACAACACGATGGCCAAGAGAATAAGCAGCACCGTGCCACCCTGAGCCATCAAGTAGGGCATCAGGTTACCGTTGTATTTCCAATACGCCACGCTGCCGATGCCCAATAGCGTGAGCACCAACAGAGGCAAGTCCGAATGCCAGTACAGACGTTCGGCAAAGGTCGCGGCCAGCAACGGCATGAACACCAAGGTCATCGGCAAGCGGTCCCATACCAGCCGTGCGTCCGAAGGCGCGCAGTGGTAGTAAGCCGACCCGAATGCAGTGAAGACCAGGCCAAGGAACATCAAGCCATAGGCATGGCGCGCTGCGCGCGGCATGCCGCGCACGGCAGGCCCATGCATGATGGCGGCCAAACCAACCAGCCCGACCGCCAGAAACATGATATTGGAAACAACATTGCCGGCATTGGGGATGCCCAGCCAGCCGCGCGCATCTGCAAAGTCGTGATAGCTCTGCGGTTGTGCAAAAGATGGCAACACGAGCGCGAGGATCAGCAACGCTCCACCCAGCACGGCCAAGGCGTAGGCTCGACCTAGCACCCGACTGTCCAGCGTGGCGACGAAATGGCTGCTCACTCACCGCTCCGCAGCAGTTCGTTGATGCCCGTCTTGCTGCGGGTTTTCTCGTCGACCTGCTTGACGATGATCGCCGCGTACAGACTATGGCTACCGTCCTTCGCCGGCAGGTTGCCTGCCACCACTACACTACCGGCCGGCACGCGGCCATAGCTGACTTCACCCGTAGTGCGATTGTAGATGCGCGTGGACTGGCCGAGGAACACGCCCATGCCGATCACGCTGCCGCGCTCCACCACCACGCCCTCCACCACTTCGGAACGAGCGCCGATGAAGCAGTTGTCTTCGATGATGGTGGGATTGGCCTGCAAAGGTTCCAGCACACCGCCAATACCGACGCCGCCGGACAAATGCACCCCTGCGCCGATCTGCGCGCAAGAACCGACCGTGGCCCAGGTGTCCACCATGCTGCCCGGGCCGACATAGGCGCCGATGTTCACGTAGCTGGGCATCAGCACTGCGTCTTTCGCGACGTGGGCGCCCCGACGCACCAATGCTCCAGGCACCACGCGCGCGCCGAGATTTTCCAGTTCCGAGTCGTTACCTTGCTGAAAACGCAACGGCACCTTGTCGAACGCCAGCGCCGGGCCACCGTCCACCACGCGATTGCCGTTGATGCGAAAATACAGCAGCACGGCTTTCTTCAGCCATTGGTTGACGACCCAGCCGCCTTGGCCATCGGGTGCGGCAACGCGTTGCTCGCCTGATTCGAGCAGATCCATCACCTGGGTCAGCGCCGGGCGCAAATGGGTTTCGATCTCGGCCTGGGTGAGGTCGTTGCGGCGCTCGAAGGCGGCGTTGATGAGGGTTTCAATGGGCTGCATGAGCAAGTCTCGTGTTCGGGACGACTTTTGAAGATTACAACCACTTGCCGGTCGATGCGGCGCGAGGCTTCAAATAAGGGCAAGGACGATCGGAAATATCGTCCCCGCCGCCAGCAACATGCTTATCAGCACGTGCTTGCGCGTGTACCGATAAGCCATGTAGAGGCCCAGCAGGGTCGACACGAACAGCCCTAACGACACGAAAGCGGAGAAAATCTTCAATGGCAGCGGATGCCGGATGGCAGTCGCCGGCCCAGTCTCCTGCGTGGCGCCCGCGCCAACCCGGGACGCACTTCCTTCCACGGGGCGCACGCGGCGCGCGGGCAACACGTCCGTTTGCTTCTTGTGCAGCTGCGCAGCCACCGCCAGCCACGCGGGCGGCCGATAATCGCCGTCGCGGGAGGTTTCATGCAGGCCGAACACCTGCAAGCCGCCGGTGAAGGCGAAGAACAGCACCGCGGGCGCAATGAACACGCCGATATACAGATGAAGCTGTCGAGCAAGTTTCAGAAAGGTATGAGATGCGGACATGAGGGCACGGCCTTGCAGGGCAGATTTCAGCCAAAATGGGGAAAGATGATTGGCGATGGCAAGCCGCCGAGACGGCTTGGCGGAAAATCATCCCATGCGATGCTTGCATAGCCGCCGGGTACATAGCCTCAGGCTATGCGGACAAGCTCTGTGGTCCGATCCGCTCCCGCAGAGCCTGCCACAACCGCTGCTGCTGTGTCTCGCTCAACGGCTCGTTGCGGCGATCAGTGAGCTGGAAAAAGTCCTCCACGCGCTCGCCAAACGTCGCAATGCGGGCATCGTGCACACGCACCTCGCAAGCCATCATCACTTGTGTGACAGCGGCAAGCAGGCCGGGACGGTCGCTACATACCAGCGCCATCTGCGTGCGTCCATCGGATTGCTTGAAATCGATGCGCGGCGTCATCTGAAAGTGCTTCAAATGCCGCGACATGCTGCGTCGTGACGGCATGATCTGCGCCGACTGCAGCAGGGCCCGATGCAGGCGTTGCTGCAATTCCTCCGCCCGCTCGGGGCTCGCTGGTTTCTGCGTTTCCGCTTCCAGCAGCGCAAAGGTGTCCATCGCCTTGCCGTCAGGCGAGCTGAGCACGCGCGCCTCCATCACCGAAAAGTGCAGGCGGTCCAGCATGGCGGTGACGTTGGCGAACAGGCCGTCTCGATCCGGCGCATAGACGAACAATTCGGTGCTGCCGCGCACCGACAGCGGATTCACCGAAATCAGCGGCAACTTGCCTTGCCCGCTCAGGATTTGGGCGCTCTGCCAGGCGATCTGCTCCGGCCGATGGCGCAGAAAGCTGACCATCGGGAAGCTGTCCCACAGCCGTTCAACCGCCATGCGGTCGTTGCCATCGGCCATCAGCAAGGCCATGGCCTGCTCGCGGCATACCTGCACGCGCGCAACTGCGCCGGACGACGGCTTGGCCTCGCGGCGCAGGGCATAGCGTGTGGCGGTATAGAGGTCCGCAAGCAGGCGGTCCTTCCACGCATTCCACAGGCGCGGACTGGTGCCAATGATGTCGGCGATGGTGAGCAGGTACAGCTGCCCCAGTCGTTCGCGCCCTGCCACGCTCTCGGCGAAACGGTGCACCACATCCGGATCGGTGATGTCCTGGCGCTGAGCGGTGGTGCTCATCAGCAGATGCCAGCGCACCAGCCACGCCACGCGTTCGATGTCTTCCTCAGGCAGGCCCAGTTTCCTGCCGAAGGAACGCGCATCTTCTTCGCCAAGCACGGAATGATCCCCCCCCCTTCCCTTGGCGATGTCATGAAACAGCGCCGCAAGCAGCAGCACTTCAGGCTTGGGCAAGGTCGCCCACACTTCGCATGCGAGCGGAAATTCGGCTTGCGTGGATGCATCGGCGAATCGCGCAACGTTGCGCAGTACGCGCAGCGTGTGCTCGTCCACGGTGTAGACGTGGAACAAGTCGTATTGCATGCGGCCGAACACTTTGCCAAACGCAGGCAGAATGGCCGCAAGCAAGCCGTGGCGGTTCATGCGCCACAGCGCATCCACCGCCGGGGCGCCATGTCGCAGCAATTGCAGGAAGGAAGCGAGCACTTGTGGATCATCGGCCAGTTGCGTGCCCATCGCCGCGGTAGCCTGGTGGACGCGACGCATGGTGTCGGCGGTGAAGCCGATGACGCCTTTCTGGTCCAGTCTGGCGATGAAAATGTCCACCAGCGCCGCAGGACGGTGGGTGAACAGGTCCGGATCGCATACCGCTACGCGAGCGCCGTAGCGCACGAAATCTGCACCGACCGGCTGCGCCACGCTGGGCGGCTCCAGCATCTCCACGAAGCGCTCGGCAATCTGCCAGCCCAGGCGTTCCACCTGGCTGGCGGCGCGATAGTAGCCCTGCATGAATTGCTCGACACCAAGGTTTCTTTCGTGCTCGTCTTCGAACCCCAGCTGCGCGGCGAGCGCGCGCTGATAGTCGAACAACAGACGTTCTTCCGGGCGCCGTGCCTCCAGATGCAAGGCGAACCGATAGCGGCGCAGTGTGGCTTCGGCCTGCAGCAGCGTGTCGCATTCGGCCGGATCGAGCAAACCTTCGGTCACCATGTCCGGAAAATCCGCCGCATGGGCCAGGCGCCTGCCGAGCCAGCGCAGCGAATCGAGCGTGCGCAATCCACCGGGGCCGTCTTTGAGGTTGGGTTCCAGGTTGTACGCGGTATCGTCGAAACGCGCATAGCGTGCGTCGCGTTCGGCCAGACGTGCCTGTAGATAAGCCTGCGGTGGCCACATGTCCGGTGCTTCCACGATGGCGCGCAGGCTGGCATCAAGCGCGGGATCGCCGGCCAGACGGCGCGCGTCGAGCAGGCTGGTGAACACGCTGGCCTCGGCAGCCGCCAGCGTCTTGCATTGCGCAGGATCACGCACGGCATGGCCGACCTTGAGGCCGATATCCCAGAAGGTGGCGAAGCATTGTTCGAGCGCACGCAAGCGTGAAGCGTCCGCATGCTGGACCAGGGCCAGCAGGTCGATGTCCGAATAGGGAAACAACAGGCCGCGTCCGAAACCGCCGATGGCGAACAGCGCCGCATCCCCGACTTCGCCCAGGCAAGCCATCCACACATGCGCCACGATGCGCGTGACCGATTCGCTGCGCCGTTGCGCGAGCACCGCGGCATCGGCGCCATCACGGAAAGCCAAGGCGATGGCCCGATCGAGGTCGCCGACGAGTTGACGCAGCGCTACACGTGCTTCGGTGGAAACACCCGAGCGCGGGACGGCAACCGGGAGGCGGGGTAATGGAGGGAGGGGTACGGCGGACGAGGTCATCCGGCAGCTTGCCTGGCGCATAAGTTTGGGGGCTGGCCCCAACATTGCCATATCAATCGGGATGCTGCTGGGGTTCGCGCCCCAGCCTGCTGTGCGTCCGATCAGGCGTCCGGCCAGGGGGTCAGAATCTCAAACCCGTCATCCGTCACGGCGATGGTGTGCTCCCACTGCGCCGACAACGAGTGATCCTTGGTAACCACTGTCCAGCCGTCCGGCAGCTGCTTGGTCTGCGGCTTGCCGGCATTGATCATCGGCTCGACCGTGAAGGTCATACCCTTCTGCAGCACCACGCCCGTGGCAGGCTTGCCGTAGTGCAGGACCTGCGGCTCGTCGTGATAGACCTTGCCGATGCCGTGGCCGCAATATTCGCGCACCACCGAAAAGCCAGCCGCCTCGGCATGCTTCTGGATCGCGTGACCGACATCACCCAGGGTGGCGCCGGGACGCACGGCCTGAATGCCGCGCATCATCGCCTCATAGGCGGTTTCCACCAGGCGCTTGGCCAGCACGCCGGGCGTGCCCACGTAGTACATGCGGCTGGTATCGCCGTGCCAGCCGTCTTTGATGACGGTGACGTCCAGATTGATGATGTCGCCGTCCTTCAGCACCTTGCCGGGACTGGGAATGCCGTGGCAAATCACGTGGTTGACCGAGGTGCACAGGGTCTTGGGGAAGCCGTGGTAGCCCACGTTGGCGGGAATCGACTTCTGCACGTTCACGATGTGCTCGTAAGCGAGCCGGTCCAGGTCTTCGGTGGTGACCCCGGGTTTCACATGCTCCTTGAGCATGGCCAGCACTTCAGCCGCCAGCTGGCCGGCGATGCGCATGCCTTCGAGGTCTTGGGCGGATTTGAGGGTGATTGCCATAGGTCCAGTCAGATATGGCGGCAATCCGGCCGAAAACCAGGCCAACTTGCCGCGAAGCGGTGGTCCCGGCTACAATTTCCGGGTTTTGCAGACCGCTTCCGGCCACGAATGACCGCACACGGCGCAAAGCGAAGCGGGATTGTAACCGCCATGCGGTGCAAGCCCAACCAATGCCACACACGTATCGGCACCGTCTTCGGGGTGCTGTAGCCGTCCCTCTCCTAGCCTCGAGGGCGCTACGGTCGAAGCCGGGGGTACGTGGAGGTCCCAACCCCCGGGCCACTCGAACAAGGCCCATTGCAGGAGTACTACCATGGCTCAAGTCACCATGCGCCAGATGCTGGAAGCTGGCGTGCATTTCGGTCACCAGACCCGCTACTGGAACCCGAAGATGGCCCCGTACATCTTTGGCGCCCGCGGCAAGATCCACATCATCAACCTCGAGAAGACCCTGCCGCTGTTCACCGACGCGATGAACTTCCTGTCGGGTCTGGCCCAGAAGCGCGGCACCGTGCTGTTCGTGGGCACCAAGCGCTCCGCCCGCGAAGCCCTGGCCGAAGAAGCCGCCCGCGCCGGCATGCCCTTCGTCACCGCCCGCTGGCTCGGCGGCATGCTGACCAACTTCCGCACCGTCAAGCAGTCGGTCGCCCGCCTGAAGGAACTGGAAGCGGCCGAGACCGACGGCAGCTTCGACAAGCTGGTCAAGCATGAAGTGCTGGCCCGTCGTCGCGAGCGCGCCAAGCTGGAAAACTCCCTCGGCGGCATCAAGAACATGAACCGCCTGCCTGACGCGCTGTTCGTGATCGACATCGGCCATGAAAACATTGCCGTGCAGGAAGCCAAGAAGCTCGGCATCCCGGTGATCGCGGTGGTCGATACCAACTACAACCCGGAACTGGTGGACTACCCCATCCCGGGCAACGATGACGCGATCCGCGCCATCCAGCTGTACTCCCGCGCCGCCGCCGATTCGATCCTCGAAGGCAAGGCTGCCGCTCCGGCCGCCGCCCAGGGCGATGCCAACGAATTCGTCGAGCTGGACGAGCAAGGCAATCCGGTCGCCAAGGAAGAAGATGAACGCCGCGCCGCCCCGCCGCGCCGCAACCCGCCGCCCAAGAAGGGCGCCGGCCGTGGCGACCGTGACGGTGGCCGTGGCAACCGTGGCGGCCGTGGCGGCCGTGCGCAACACGACACCAGCGACGCCGACTAAGTCTTAAAACGCGCCGGACGCAGCAGCGTCCGGCGCCCCAAGTTTCCGAGGATCCCATGAGCAATATTTCCGCCCAACTGGTCAAGGAACTCCGCGAGCGTTCTGGCGCCGGCATGATGGAATGCAAGAAGGCGCTGGTCGAGAACAACGGCGACATCGAGGTCGCGATGGAATGGCTGCGCAAGTCGGGCCTCGCCAAGGCCGACAAGAAGGCCAGTCGCGTAGCGGCCGAAGGCCGCATCGTCACCGCCCAGGCCGACGGCAACGCCGTGCTGGTGGAGGTGAACTGCGAAACCGACTTCGTGACCAAGAACCCCGACTTCGTGAAGTTCAGCGACAACGTCGCCGAGATCGCACTGAAGTCCGGCGCCAAGGATGTCGACACGCTGAAGGCTGCCGCCTATCCGGACGGCGGCAGCGTGGAAGAAGCCTCCAAGGCCCTGATTGCCACCATCGGTGAGAACATCCAGGTCCGCCGCATGGCGCAGGCGTCCAACAGCGGCGTCATCGCCAGCTATGTCCACGGCGGCCGCATCGGCGTGCTGGTCACGCTGAAGGGTGGCTCCGAAGAGCTGGCCAAGGGCATCGCCATGCACGTGGCTGCGATGAATCCGCAGTTCGTGCGCACCGAGGACGTGCCGGCCGACTTCCTGGCCAAGGAAAAGGACATCGCGCTGAGCCAGATGTCCGACAAGGAAAAGAACAAGCCGGCCGACATCCTGGAAAAGATCGTCAACGGCAAGGTCGCCAAGATCATTTCCGAAGTCACCCTGCTCGGCCAGGCCTACGTGCTGGACACCAACGTTACCGTCACCGAGGCGCTGAAGAAGGAAGGCGCGGACGTGATCACGGTGGCTCGCCTGGCCGTTGGCGAAGGCATCGAAAAGGTGGAAGAAGACTTCGCCGCTGAAGTGATGAAGCAGGCAGGCCTGGCGTAAATCGCCGCGCTTCGCTTGCAGCAAGGGGCCGCGGGAAACCGCGGCCTTTTTGCTTTTCTTGGACACTCTCGGCCCCGCTTCGGCGCTGGTCGGGGCCTGCCCCCGAACCGAAGTCGTGCACTCAGGTCACTTGCCGCAATGGGGCAGGCGCCGGTTTCACGCGCGGCTGCAACAGGTCCCACTTGTTGCCATACAAATCCTCGAACACTGCCACGATGCCATACGGCTCTTCGCGCGGCTGCTCAAGGAAACGCACGCCGCGCGAACGCATCGCCTGATAGCGCGCGTAGAAATCGTCGACGTGCAAGAACAGGAAGACACGCCCGCCACCTTGCTCTCCAACATAGCTGTCCTGTTCGGCAGTACTGGCCTGGGCCAGCAACAGGCGTGTTTCGCGCGAGCCCGGCGGTGCCAACAATACCCAGCGCTTGCCTTTGCCCAACGGAGTGTCCTCGACCAACTCGAAATCCAGGCAACCGGTGTAGAACGCAATCGCCTCGTCATAGTCTCGCACCAGCAATGCAATGGCGGCGATGGTGTGGTGCATGGCGAACTCCGGTCGTGGCTGCGCCTTGAGCTTTACAGAGCATAAAAGTATGACGCGCTGACGTCTGCGGCGACGTCCGCTACAATGCGGTCGTTTTGCTTGGGGCATTTGTACACGATGCCCCGACGGCGATCCGGGAACAACCCTTCCCGCTGCCCCTCCCCCCAACCATCCGGAGCCCTCATGAGCGACCCGCTAAAGTATCAACGCATCCTGCTCAAACTCTCCGGCGAAGCATTGATGGGGGAGGCCGATTACGGCATCGACCCCAAGGTCATCGGCCGGCTGGCCGATGAAATCATCGAAGTTCAGAAGATCGGCGTGCAGATCGGCGTGGTCATCGGCGGCGGCAACATCTTCCGCGGCGCCGGCCTGGCTGCCGCCGGCATGGATCGCGTCACCGGCGATCACATGGGCATGCTGGCCACCGTGATGAATGCGCTGGCGATGCAGGATGCCATCGAGAAACGCGGCGGCTTTGCCCGCGTGATGAGCGCTATCCAGATCCATGACGTGGCCGAGGATTTCATCCGCCGCCGCGCCATTCGCCACATCGAAAAAGGCCGCATCGTGCTGTTCGCCGCCGGCACCGGCAACCCTTTCTTTACCACCGACTCGGCCGCGGCACTGCGCGCCATCGAAGTGGGCGCCGATCTGTTGCTCAAGGCCACCAAGGTCGACGGGGTATACACCGCCGACCCGGCCAAGCACAGTGACGCCAAGCGCTTCGATCGACTTACCTACGACCAGGTGATCGAGCGCAAGCTGGCCGTGATGGATACCGCCGCGATAGCGCTATGCCGCGACCAGCGCATGCCATTGCGCATTTACGACATGACCGTGCCGGGCAATCTTATGCGCATCATGCACGGCGAGCCGATCGGTACGCTGGTCGACGCCAGCTGACCAGCCGACTTCTACCCCTTCCCCCGCCACGAAGAGGGGCGGAAAGTTACTGCTATACTTGCCGGCTTGCACGCCATCGGGTGATTTCCCATGCTCAACGACATCAAACGCGATGCCCAGACCCGCATGGGCAAGAGCATCGATGCCCTCAAGCACGACTTGTCCCGCCTGCGTACCGGCCGTGCTAGCACGACGCTGGTCGATGGCATCAAGGTGCCCTACTACGGCTCCGACATGCCGCTGAACCAGGTGGCAACGGTTGCCTTGGCCGACGGGCGTTCGATCATCATCACGCCGTTCGAGAAGAACATGGTCGGCCCGGTCGAAAAGGCCTTGCTGGCTTCCGATCTAGGCATTACACCCACCACGGCCGGCACGGTGATCCGCCTGAACATGCCTCCGCTCACCGAGGAGCGCCGCCGCGAACTGGCCAAGCACGTGTCGCACGAAGGCGAGAATGCAAAGATCGCCATCCGCAATGTGCGCCGCGATGCACTGCAGCACGTGAAGGACCTGCTCAAGGAAAAGAAGATCACCGAGGACGAGGAACGGCGGGCGGATGATGAGATCCAAAAGCTCACCGACCAGTTTGTCAAGGAAGTCGACAAGCTGGCCAAGGCCAAGGAAGAAGAGTTGATGTCCATGTAAGGGCATCCATCCCCAGCAGGAACAAACGATTGGCATGCGCCGTACACGCCACATGATGGAGGGGCAAAGAAGGGTGAGGGGTCCATCTTGCACAACCGCAGCCCCCATGCGGACTCAGGGCCGACCGGCCGCGTGAGCCCCGCTTTCGCCATCATCCTCGCCGCGGCGAGGCAGAAGGGTGCCGTCATGTGGCCGTTTTCTGGCGAACGCGAGTTCTGCCCACCGCTCGGCGAAGCAGACGCAGTTGCCACCGTTACTCTTCATCCATGACCACGACCACGCTCAAACATATACCGCGGCATATTGGCATCGTGATGGATGGCAATGGTCGCTGGGCGAAAGCACGCCGCCGACCGCGCAGTTTCGGCCACAATGCCGGCCGCAAGGCCGTGCGCGAGGTGGTGGAGGGCTGTATCCGCCAGGGCGTGGAAGCGCTGACGCTGTTCGCCTTCTCCAGTGAAAACTGGCAGCGTCCGCCGGATGAAGTCGGCGCGCTGCTGGAGCTATTCATGCTCGCGCTGGACAAGGAAGTGGATGAGCTGGACCAAAACGGCGTGCGCCTGCGATTCATCGGCGATCTGTCAGCCTTCGACAAGGCGCTGCACAAACGTATGGTCGAGGCGGCCAAACGCACCGCCGGAAACACCAAACTGCAGTTGAATATCGCCGTGAATTACGGCGGCCGCTGGGATGTCGTGCAAGCGGCACGCCAGGCGGCCATGGCTGTGGCCCGGGGCGAACTTGCGGTCGACGCCATTGACGAAGCCGCCTTCGAGCGCTGGACCAGCCTGGCCGAAGTGCCGCCGCTGGATCTGTTCATCCGCACCGGTGGCGACCACCGCATCAGCAATTTCCTGCTGTGGCAGCTAGCCTATGCGGAGCTGTACTTCACCGAGACGCTATGGCCGGACTTCAACCAGACATCACTGCAACTGGCCATCAACGACTTCGCCCGCCGCGAACGGCGCTTCGGCCGCACCGGGGATCAAGTCGCCCAGGCGGCAGCACGTTGAGCCGGCTCGTCATAGCCCGGAGCCCCCGTCCAAATCTTGCGTCTCAAGGGACGAAGAGTAACCAGGGCGTACATACCGGCATGCGACGATGCGAACGTCCGGCCGGCCGGCAGCCATACCGCCCGTCTCTTTCCCGCTTCTCACGCCATCGCTGCCCAGGCAGCGCCGCGGCTTTAGCCAGCCGCTAGGACCCGCCATGCTGCGACAGCGTGTTATCACCGCCCTGCTCCTCGCGCCGCTGGCGATCCTGCTGATCCTGCTATTGCCGACCAGCGTGTTCGCCTGCCTGCTGGGGGCGGCCTTCCTGGCTGCCGCCTGGGAATGGTCGCGGCTGGCAGGCGTGCAAAGCCGCGTGGCGCGCACTGCACTGCTCGGCTTCGTCCTGCTGCTGTTCCTCGCCCTGTGGACGATGCGGACCACGCCATGGCTGTGGCAGGCGCTGATCGGTGTCGGGGTGGCATGGTGGCTGCTGGTGTGCGTATGGCTGCGCCATTTCGCCTTCGCGGCCGCGCCGACACCCGAAAATCGCAACCTGAAGCTGCTGGCCGGCGCCCTGGTGGTGTTTCCCGCCTGGGTGGCTGCGCTAAGCATCCATGGCAGCGAGCCCCACGGCCATGTCTGGACGTTCCTGGCCATGTTGCTGGTGTGGGCCGCAGATACCGGCGCCTATTTCGCCGGCAGCCTGTTCGGCAAAGGCAAGCGCAAGCTGGCGCCGCAGATCAGCCCCGGCAAGACCTGGATCGGGGTATATGGCGCCTTCACCAGCGGCGCGCTCGTGGCTGCCGTGGCGGGATGGTTACTGAAGGTGCACGACCTCAGACTGCTCGGCCTGATCGTGGTCACCATTGTCACCGTGGCCAGCTCGATCGTGGGCGACCTGCTGGAAAGCCTGATGAAACGCCACGCCAACGTGAAGGACTCCGGCGCACTTTTCCCGGGTCACGGTGGGCTACTGGACCGGCTGGACAGCGTATTTGCGGCGTTGCCGGTGTTTGCTCTGGGGAAACTGCTACTGGGGCTTTGAGCCATCCCGTCCCCCATTATCGTGCCTCTGGCTGCGAGGCATAAGGAACTGCCGCCGTCCGTCGTGGTCGATACCCTACCCTAACGTAGGCCTCCGGGCAGCCATCCAGGCCGTTCGGCGGGTACTTCGCAGCGCTTGCTGATAAGCTTTGAGTTCCTAAGAGACGTACCTGCTTTGATGAATCCCTTTCTTGGCTCGGTGTTCTGGCTGCTGGTCACGCTCGGCGTGCTGGTGACCTTTCACGAATTCGGGCACTACTGGGTCGCCCGACGCTGTGGTGTGAAGGTACTGCGCTTCTCGATCGGCTTCGGTCGTGCCGTGTGGAAGCGCATCGGCCGCGACGGTACCGAGTACCAGATCGCCGCTATTCCGCTCGGCGGCTACGTCAAGATGCTCGACGCGCGCGAAGGCGAAATCGATCCCGCGCAGCGCCACCTGGAATTCACCGCCCAGCCGATCTGGAAGCGCATTGCCATCGTCGCCGCCGGCCCGGTCTTCAATGTGGTCTTCACCATCGCCGCGTTCTGGCTGATGTTCCTGATCGGCCGCACCGACTACGCGCCGATCGTTACCGCCGCACCGCAAAGCCTTGCCGCGCAGGCCGGCATCCAGCCGGGTGACCGCTTGCTCACGGTCGGCGGGCTGCAGGTCAGCACCTGGAGCGACTCGTACGATGCCATCGCCAACGCGCTGCTGAGCCGCACGCCGCTGGCGGTCACCGTGCTGGGTACCGATCGCAAGGAGCGCTCGCTGGTGCTACCGCTCAATCGTCTGCCGGCGGGCGAGGATCTCGGACAATACTCGGACAAGCTGGGTCTGTCGCCGGCGCCCCCGCCGCCCGTCGTTGCCAGTGTCACCCCCGGCGATCCGGCCGCGCTGGCCGGCCTGCAGGCGGGTGACCGCATTCTGCGGGTCGACGGCAATGCGGTGAAGAACTTCGACGACGTCGGCGCGCTGATCAAGGCCAACGCCGCGAAATCCCCGCGACTCTCGGTGGATGCCGAACGCCAGGGCAAGCCGATGAGCTTCGCCGTCACGGCACGGATGAAATCCGAACAGGGGCAGCCGCTGCAATGGATCATCGGCATCAGCGCCCCCCCCGCCGAGGCCGCCATCCAGCATTACGGTCCGGCCAAGGCGTTCACCGAATCGCTCGCCCTCACCTGGCAGCGCACCACCGACACCTTCGGCATGGTCAGCAAGATGGTCACCGGCCAGGCATCGACGCGGAATCTTTCCGGCGTGATCGGCATCGCACAGGTCGCCAACGCGGCCGCGCAGATGGGGCTGGACCGCTTCCTGGAATTCCTCGGCCTGGTGTCGCTGAGTCTGGCGATCATCAACCTGCTACCCATCCCGGTCTTGGATGGCGGGCATCTGCTGTATTACCTTATCGAGCTGATCAAAGGCAGCCCAGTCAGCGAGCGGACCATGATTGCGGGCCAGTACGTGGGCATCGCCTTGCTGGTCACGCTGATGGGGTTGGCCTTCTACAACGACATCCATCGCATCATCCTGCCTTCGTGAGACGGATGCACGCCGCCCGCAACCTTTGGTTGAGTGCTGGCGCCGTCGATCGCGTGGCAAAGCTTGCGTCCTGCGCAGTGCCCGGTGTTTTTCCGCCGGCTCGGCCAGCGCAAGTGGGGAACGAATTGAAGCCGGCATGATGCCGGCTTTGGAAAAAAATACAGCGGGGCGGCCGCAAGGCCGCCCCGTCCGAATAACACAACGGAATCGACGATGAAGCGTATCGCCGCCCTGATCCTGCTTGCCTCCCTTTCGACCGGCGCGTTCGCGCTGGAACCCTTCGTCGTTTCCGATATCCGCATCGAGGGCCTCAATCGCATCTCCGCGGGTACGGTTTTCAACTACCTGCAGATCAACAAGGGCGACCGGCTCACCAGCGAGGAAGCCCAGCAGGCGATCCGCGCCCTGTACGGCACCAAGTTCTTCAGCGACGTGGAGCTGGAGCGCGACGGCAGCATCCTGGTGATCAAGGTGACCGAACGCGCTTCGATCGCCAAGCTGACGATCCGCGGCAACAGCGACATCAAGACCGATGACCTGAAGAAAGGCCTGAAGGACATTGGCCTGTCCGAGGGCGAAACCTTCGACCGCCTGGCGCTGGACCGCGTGCAGCAGGAGCTGATCCGCCAGTACTACAACCGCGGCAAGTACAACGTCTCGGTGTCGCCGCACGTGACGACGCTGGACCGCAACCGCGTCTCGATCGACATCGAAATCCGCGAAGGCAAGGTCGCCAAGGTCAAGGAAGTGAACATCGTCGGCAATACGGCGTTCACCGACAAGCAAATCGAGGACAACTTCGAAACCGGCACCACCAACTTGTTGTCCTGGTACTCGAAGAACGACCAGTATTCCCAGGACAAGCTGTCCGGCGACCTGAAAAAGCTGCAGTCCTACTACATGGATCGCGGCTACGCCGACTTCGGCATCGACTCCACCCAGGTGACCATAGCGCCGGACAAGCGCGCGATGTACATCGCCGCCGACGTCGTCCAGGGCGACATCTATCATATCTCCGGCACCCACCTGCTCGGCCAGCTGATCCTGCCCGAGGATACGTTGCGCAAGCTGGTCTTCGTGAAGGACGGCGACCTGTTCAACCGCCGCGCCATCGAAGCCACTTCCGATTCGATCAAGGCCCTGCTGGCGAACATCGGCTACGCCTTCGCCAAGGTCAATTCGGTACCCAAGCTCGACAAGCAGAACAAGACCGTGGACGTCACCTGGTATATCCAGCCGGGTCCGCGCGTCTATGTGCGGCGCGTGATCTTCCAGGGCAATACCCGTACGGAAGACGACGTGCTGCGGCGTGAAATGCGCCAGCTCGAAGGCGCTTGGTATTCGCAGGCGGCGATCGACCGCTCGAAGATCCGCCTGCAGCAGCTGGGCTACTTCAAGACCGTCACCATCGACAAGCAGACCGTCCCCGGCAGCGACGACGAAGTCGACCTGACGGCGAAGGTGGAAGAGCAGTCCGCCGGCAGCTTGACGTTCGGCGTGGGCTACTCGCAGTACTCGGGCATCATCCTGTCCACCTCGGTGTCGCAGAACAACTTCCTCGGCACCGGCGACCACTTCACCGTCGGCGCGCAGCGCAGCGACTACCTCACCTCCGTCAATGCGGGTTACGTCAACCCGTACCTGACCGACAACGGCATCAGCATCGGCTACAACGTCGCCTACTCCAAGGCCGACTACAGCAGCCTGGGCAGCCAGTACGCCAGCTACTCGAACAGCACCAAGTCGTTCTCGACCACGCTGGGCATTCCGGTCACCGACTTCGACCGCCTCAGCGGCAGCCTCGGCATCGGCAGCACCAAGATCAACACCTATTACGGCTACACGCCGCAAGTGTTGATCGACTACATCACGGCGCTGGGCCACGAAACCATCCACACCTGGACCGGCTCGCTGGGCTGGGTGCACGACACGCGCAACTCGTATTGGGCGCCCACCCACGGTGGCGAGATCACCGCGGGCGTGAACGTGGCGCTGCCGGGCTCCACCGTGCAGTACTGGACCCTGAACGCCGAAGCCAACCACTACTGGCCGATGTGGAAGGGCTTCGTGCTGTACCTGGACGGCAAAGTTGCTTACGGCGATACCTACGGCAACAAGAACTTCAAGACCACCACCGCCGACTACAACGCCACCGATCCCAAGAACGTGATCGGCTACAAGGCCGGCGAAAAGGTCACCTACCCCTTCTGGCAGAATTTCTATGCCGGCGGCGTGACCGACCTGCGCGGCTTCCAGGACAACACCCTGGGCCCGCGTGCTTGCGCTGGCGCCGGCAGCAACGGCGCCCCCATCACGCCTGATCGCAACGGCTACTGCTCCGGCAGTCCGTATTCGTACGCGCAGCCCATCGGCGGTGCGTTCAAGGTGCTGGGTACGGCGGAGCTGTACCTGCCGCTGCCGTTCCTGAAGGACATCAACACCGCGCGCGTGTCGCTGTTCCTGGACGTCGGCCAGGCGTACAAGGACGTGCAGAGCTTCAGTGCCAAGCAACTCGATGCTTCGGCCGGTGTATCCCTGCACTGGCAGGCGCCGATCGGCCCGCTGATCATCAGCCTGGGCGTTCCGTTCCGCAAACAGTCGGGTGACAACCAGTACGCCGAACGCATCCAGTTCACCTTCGGCAGCCAGTTCTAAGGCGTTCGCTGGGGATCAAACCCTGCAGAAAGCGCGGCTCTGCCGCGCTTTCTTTTATAGCCTGCGAAAGCTTGTGAATCGCCAAAAGATGCCTGCCGCAAGGACCAAGCCCTACAATGCGGCGGTTGCTCCGGGAGCCGAAGGATGACCACCTCATACACCGTTGCCCAACTCGCCGAACGCTTTGACTTGGAGTTCCGTGGTGACGGTGCGCGCGTGATCGACGGTGTCGGCACGCTCGCCGGCGCCGGCCCCTCGCAGCTCAGTTTTCTGTCCAACAGCAAATATACCGCGCAGTTGGCTACCACCAGTGCAGGCGTCGTAGTGCTGAGCGCCGACGTTGTCACCAGCTCTCCCACTGCAGTGTTGATTGCGCGCGACCCCTACGTGACCTACGCGCACATCGCCGCCTTGTTCGAACGCCTGCCGGCCGCAGCGCCCGGTGCGCATCCTAGCGCCGTGATAGCGCCCAGCGCACGCGTAAGCGCGTCCGCCAGCATTGGCCCGCACTGCGTCATTGAAGAGGGCGCAGTGGTGGAAGATGGTGCCGTGCTAGGTCCTCATTGCATCATCGGCCACGAATGCGTCGTCGGTGCCCAATCGCGCCTGGTTGCCCGCGTAACCCTGGTCACGCGCGTGACGCTCGGCAAGCGCGTGCTGGTGCATCCTGGCGCCGTGATCGGCTCGGACGGTTTCGGCCTGGCTTTCGACCGGGATCATTGGGTGAAGCTGCCGCAGCTGGGCGGCGTGCGGATCGGCGACGATTGTGAAATCGGCGCCAACACTACCATTGACCGCGGCGCGCTTGACGACACCGTGCTGGAAGAGGACGTGCGACTGGACAACCAGATCCAGATCGCCCACAACGTTTACATTGGCGCGCATACCGCCATGGCAGGCTGTGCCGCCGTGGCCGGCAGTGCGAAAATCGGCCGTTATTGCATGGTCGGCGGCAACGCCGGCGTGCTTGGCCATCTGGAAGTCGCCGACCGGGTTACCATTACGGCCAAGAGCCTGGTGACTCATTCGATTCGGGAGGCTGGCGAGTATTCCTCCGGGGTGCCGCTGCAGGAGAACCGACAGTGGCGCCGCAATGCTGCGCGCTTCAAGCACCTGGACGAGTACGCGCGCCGATTGTCGGCGCTGGAAAAGGATAAGAACGATGACTGACAACACCACCCCGATCACGCTGCCGGTGGGCGTGGAGCAGATCCGGCAACTGCTGCCGCACCGCTACCCGTTCCTGCTGGTCGATCGCGTGATCGAGATCGTGCCCGAACGCAGCGTGGTGACGCTGAAGAACGTCACCATCAACGAACCGTTTTTCAACGGTCATTTCCCCGGCCATCCGGTCATGCCCGGGGTGCTGATCGTGGAAGCCATGGCGCAATCGGCAGGCCTGCTTACGCAGATCAGCGCACGCCTGAAGGGCGGTTCGCCCAGCCCGCTGTTCTATCTGGCCAAGGTCGACAACGCGCGATTCAACGCGCCGGTCGTGCCGGGCGATCAGCTCCGCATGGAAGTGAAGCTCAAGCGCCTGCTGCGCAACATGGGTTTGTTCGAGGCACGTACGCTGGTGGACGGCCGCGAAGTGGCAAGCTGCGAATTGATGTGCGCCGCGAGGTCGGAGAAATGATCCATCCCACCGCGCAAATCGACCCATCAGCCGTCATCGGCAGCAACGTCAGCATCGGCGCCTTCACCGTCATCGGCGCCGAGGTTCAGATCGGCGATGGCACGGTGGTCGGACCGCACGTGGTGATCCAGGGCCCCACCAAGATCGGCCGCGACAATCGCATTGCGCAATTCGCTTCGCTCGGCGGTGATCCGCAGGACATGAAGTTCAACGGCGAACGCACCGAGCTGGTGATCGGCGATCGCAACCTGATCCGCGAATTCACCACCATCAACCGCGGCACCGGTGACGGCGGCGGGGTCACGCGTATCGGCAATGACAACTGGCTGCTGGCGTACGTGCACATCGCCCACGATTGCAATGTCGGCAACCACACCATTTTTTCCAATTACTCGGCCTTGGCAGGCCATGTGGAAGTGGGTGATTGGACGGTGTTCTCCGGCTACTCCGGCGCGCATCAATTCTGCAAGATCGGCGCCCACGCCTTCATCGCCATGGGCTGTCTGCTCGGCGCCGACGTGCCGCCGTTCCTGATGATGGCCAATGACCAGGCCGGACGGCCCCGCGGGCTCAACACCACCGGCCTCAAGCGCCGCGGCTTCGAGCCGGATCGCATCACCGCCATCAAGCGCGCCTACCGCACGCTCTACACCTCGGGTCTATCGCTGGCCGAAGCACGCGAACAGCTGGCTGCGCAGGCCCAGGAAAGCGTGGACGTGCGGGCGATGCTGGATTTCCTTGAGCGCAGCGAAAGAGGGTTGGCGCGCTGACGACCATGTGCGCCTCGCACATGGTCAAATCAAGCACGGGCTTTTGCTCTAGGCGGCACCATGAACGTTGATGCCACAACTCCGCTAATCGCACTCATCGCCGGCGAAGACTCCGGCGACCAGCTAGGCGCCGACCTGATCATCGCCCTGCGCAAGCATTACCCACAGGCACGCTTCATCGGCATCGGCGGCCGCCGCATGCAGGAACTTGGCTTCGAATCCTGGTACGACATTCGCGAACTGTCGCTGTTCGGTTTTGCCGAAGTCATCGGCCACCTGCCGCGCTTGCTGAAACTGCGCAAGGAACTGATCGCGCGTTTGCTCGCCGCCCAGCCTGCCGTTGTCGTCGGCATCGACGCCCCCGATTTCAATCTCGGCCTCGAACGCCGCTTGAAACAGGCAGGCCTGCGCACCGTGCATTATGTAAGCCCGTCGATCTGGGCCTGGCGCGAAAAGCGTGCGGACAAGATCGGCCAGAGCGTGCATCGCGTGCTGTGCCTGTTCCCGATGGAGCCACCGATCTATGCACGCCACGGCATCGACGCACGCTTCGTCGGTCATCCACTGGCCGATCGCTTTGCGCTCGTTTCCGATCGCGTTCCGGCGCGCCGGGCGCTGCAATTGCCGTTGGACGTACCGGTGCTGGCGCTGCTGCCCGGCAGCCGCCACTCCGAACTGGAACGCATGGGCGGCATCTTCCTGGATGCAGCACAGCGCATAACCGCCGCGATGCCCGGCTTGCGCGTGGTGATTCCGGCGGCGAATTCGCGCGCCCTCGCCACGCTAAAAGGCATGCTCGCGCGTGGGCCGCGCGATGACTCCGCGCCCATCCTGCTCGACGGCCATGCCCACGAGGCCATGCTCGCCGCCGACGTGGTGCTGCTGGCTTCGGGTACGGCGACGCTGGAAGCCATGCTCGCCAAGCGCCCCATGGTGGTCGGCTATCGCGTATCGCCGCTGAGCTATCGCATCGCGCGCCTGTTCAACATGCTCAAGACTGACGTATACGCGCTGCCCAACATTCTTGCCCGCGCCTGTGGCCTAGGCAAGGACACGCTGCTGGCACCCGAACTTATGCAGGACGATTTCACGGCGGACAAGCTGACGCACGCCACGCTGCAACTGTTTCGCGACAGCGAACGGCGCGGCGCCATCGTTGCGGCCTTCGAACAATTGCACGAAGCCTTGCGTGGCCATCTGCCGGGACATGCCGGCGACCACGCTGCTGGTGCCATCGTCGACTTGCTCGGCCATGAACGATAAGCTCAAACCAGATCCACTCCGCTCCCCGCGGGGGAACGCAGGCGAACGCGAAAAACGCGTCGCTCAACGTGTCGCCGGCGTAGATGAAGCCGGTCGCGGCCCGCTGGCCGGGCCGGTAGTCGTTGCCGCCGTCATTCTCAATGCGCAACATCCCATCGAAGGCCTGGACGACTCCAAGAAACTGAGCGAGGCAAAACGCGAAGAACTCTTCCCGCTGATCGTGGAACACGCGCTTGCCTACAGCGTGGTGGTGGTCGAGCGCGAGGAAATCGATCGCATCAATATCTTCCAGGCCACCATGGCCGGCATGACGCGGGCGGTACTGGGTCTGACGCCCGCCGCGACCGAAGTACTGATCGATGGCAACCGGCTACCCAAGGACTTGCCCTGCCCTGCCCGAGCCATCGTCAACGGCGATGCCTTGGAGCCGGCAATCAGCGCCGCGTCGATCCTTGCCAAAGTCAGCCGCGATCGCCTGATGATCGCGCTGGATGCGCAATTTCCGGGCTACGGTTTTGCCGCGCACAAGGGTTATCCCACCCCGAGCCACCTGGCCGCACTGCAGCGGCTTGGCCCCTGTTCCGAGCACCGTCGCAGCTTCTCGCCGGTCAAGCAACTGCTGGATCAAGGGCGGCTTTTCTGAACGCATGCGTGCCCCTCTTTCGGCGAGTGCGACGTTCATCTTCCTATGCAACCTTGCCTATTGCGCACGCATCTGAGCAGGTATAGGAATGGACTTAAGGAACGCCGCATGCGCGTGCATGCCAACCACGGCGTAACGACCGTCTTGCACGGATGCGCCACCGTCCGGTGCCGGCAAATAACTCATCAGACACCGGACTTTCGAGGAGGGTGTCATGATGTTTCCTTTCCGTCGCCGCCCAACGCCAAAACCGGCCAGCCAGAAGCGCAAAAACGAGGCTGCCGCAATGCCGCCGAATGTCATCAGCGAACTCCATCCGCAGCACGTCGACTACGACCTGCAACCAGTGCGCGTGGAAGGCCTTTCGCATTACATCGAGCCGATCGTCGAAACGGAACGATTCCGGGTGCATTGAATGGAAAACAAGGAACGGGGGTCGGGGACCGTTAAGCTTGCGGTAACCGTGACGCTGCCCGTTTCCTTTTCCCTATTCCCCGCCCTTGTCAATGCTTGCCCGCGCCGGACTGGCTCGCTAGGCTGAGCCATTACTTCGCGTGCGCGCCATGTCCGTCCGTTTCGCTCACCTGCATCTGCACAGCGAATATTCGCTGGTCGATTCGACCATCCGCATCAAAGCGCTGGTGGCTGCTTCCGTGCAGGCCGGCGCGCCCGCGGTGGCGCTCACCGACGAATGCAACATGTTTGCCCTGGTGAAGTTCTACAAGGCGTGCAGCTCGGCGGGCATCAAACCGATCGGCGGCTGCGACCTGTGGATCAGTTCCCCGGACGATCCGCGCCCGTGGCGCTTAAGCGTGCTGTGCCAGAACCGCGACGGCTATCTGAACCTTTCCCGCCTCGTCTCGCGCGCCTGGCGCGAAGGCCAGCAAGGCGGCCGCGCGCTGGTCGAAGCCGCCTGGCTCACTCCGCAGGCGACGGACGGCCTGATCGCGCTGCTGGGTCGCGAAAGCGAAGTCGCACGCGTCGCCGTCAACCAGGGAACGGATACCGCCACGTCGCGTCTGCAACCGATTGCGCGGCTGTTCCCGGATCGCCTGTACCTGGAATTGAGCCGCTGCGGCCGCGAAGGCGAGGAAGCCTGGAACAACGCCGCGCTCACCTTGGCGACCGGACTGGATCTGCCGGTCGTCGCCAGCAACGACGTGCGCTTTTTGAAGCAGGACGACTTCGAAGCCCACGAGGCCCGCGTGTGCATTCATCAGGGCCGCGTACTGGCCGATCCCAAGCGCCCGCGCGACTATAGCAACCAGCAATACCTGAAAACGCCCGAGCAGATGGCCGAGTTGTTCGCGGACATCCCCGAAGCCCTGGAAAACACGGTCGAACTGGCGAAACGCTGCAATCTGGAGCTTTCCTTCGGCACCTACTACCTGCCGAATTTTCCGGTGCCGGAAGGCCACGACCTGGCCAGCTACATCCGCGAGATAGCGCGCGAAGGCCTGCAGGAGCGCCTCGCTCATGCGCCGCTTGCGCCGGGCCATACGCTCGCCGATTACCAGGCACGCCTGGAACGCGAGCTGGACGTGATCATCAAGATGGGCTTCCCCGGCTACTTCCTGATCGTGGCGGACTTCATCAACTGGGGTAAGCAGAACGGCATTCCGGTGGGGCCGGGACGCGGTTCGGGCGCGGGCTCCTTGGTGGCGTGGGTGCTGAAAATCACCGACCTGGATCCGCTGCAGTTCAACCTGCTGTTCGAACGCTTTTTGAATCCAGAGCGTATTTCGATGCCGGACTTCGACATCGACTTCTGCATGGACCGGCGCGATGAAGTGATCGACTACGTGGCGCGCAAATACGGCCGCGACCACGTCAGCCAGATCATCACCTATGGTTCGATGGCGGCGAAGGCGGTACTGCGCGACTCCGGCCGTGTGCTCGGCATGGGCTACAACGCCGTCGACAAGATCGCCAAGCTGATCCCTCCGCGCCCGCTCGACCTCACCTTGTCGTGTGCACTGGGCCGCTCGGACAAGGCGCAGAAAGAGCCCGATCGCGTGGTGAAGGAATTCTGCGAGCTGTACGAGCAGGACGAAGAAGCCAAAACGCTGATCGACCTGGCGCTGAAGCTGGAAAGCCTCACCCGCAACGCCGGCAAGCACGCCGGTGGCGTGGTGATCGGGCCAAAACCGCTGACCGAATTTGCGCCGCTGTACTGCGAACCGGGCGGCGCCGGCGTGGTGACGCAATACGACAAGGACGACGTCGAAGCCGTCGGCCTGGTGAAGTTCGACTTCCTCGGCCTGCGTACGCTGACCATCATCGATTGGGCAGTGAAGGCAATCAATGCGCGCCGGGCGAAGAGCGGCGAAGAGGCGCTGGATATCTCGGCGCTGAAGCTGGATGACGTACCCACGTACGAGCTGTTGAAGCGCGCGCAAACGGTCGCGGTATTCCAGCTCGAATCCTCCGGCATGCAACGCATGCTCAAGGATGCGAAACCCGACCGCTTCGAAGACATTATCGCGCTGGTGGCGTTGTATCGACCCGGCCCCATGGACCTGATCCCCAGCTTCGTCGCGCGCAAGCACGGCCGCGAGGACGTGATCTATCCCGATCCGCGCGTCGAGCCGATCCTGAAAGAGACCTACGGCATCATGGTCTACCAGGAACAGGTCATGCAGATGGCGCAGATCGTCGGCGGCTACTCTCTGGGCGGCGCCGACCTGCTGCGCCGCGCGATGGGCAAGAAGAAAGTCGAGGAAATGGCGAAGGAGCGCGCCAAATTCCGCGAAGGTGCGGCCAAGGACGGGCTGAGCGGCGAGAAAGCCGATGCCATCTTCGATGACATGGAAAAGTTCGCCGGCTACGGCTTCAACAAGTCGCACGCCGCCGCCTATGCCGTGGTGTCCTACCAGACCGCGTGGCTGAAGGCGCACTACCCCGCCGAGTTCATGGCCGCGACTATCTCGTCGGACATGGACAACACCGACAAGGTGGTGATCTTTCTCAACGAATCGCGCGCGATCAACCTTCAGATCCTGCCCCCCGACGTGAACGCTTCGGAGTTCATGTTCGAGGCGGTGGAACCCCGGGTGATCCGCTACGGTCTGGGCGCCATCAAGGGCGTCGGCCAAGGAGCTTGTGAAGCGATCGCCGAGGAACGCAAGCAAGGCGGCCGGTACCAGGACCTGGCCGACTTCTGCCGCCGCGTCGACCCCACCAAGCTCAACCGGCGCGTGCTGGAAGCATTGATCCATTCCGGCTCGCTGGACGCCCTGGCGCCCACCCGCGCCAGTCTGATGCTGCAGCTGCCGGACGCCATCAAGGCGGCCGAGCAGCACCTGCGCGACCGCCAGTCCGGCCAGAACGACATGTTCGGGGCCTTCATGTCGGATAAGAGCAGCGGCGCGATGGCGCCAGTGGTACAAGTCGACCTGCCCACTGCGCCCGAATGGCCACTGGAGCAGAAGCTGCAGTACGAGCGCGAAACGCTCGGCCATTACCTGTCCGGCCATCCCACCGATCCCTGGCGCGAGGAACTGGCCCAGCTCTCCACCTGCCCGCTGGGCGAAATCGCCGACCGCTATCAGCCGCCACGCCCACGCAAGAACGATGGCGACGACAACCGCTTCCGCCGCGGCCCCGACACGCCCTGGACGGTGGCCGGCATGGTAATCGCCGTGCGTAAGCGTGGCGACAGCGACGCTTTCGTGCGCCTGGAAGACAGCACCGGCAGCATCGAGGTGAGCTTCTTCGGCGAGTTGTACCAGCAGGTCGCACCACTGCTCACGCGCGACGAATTGCTGGTGGTGGAAGGCGGGCTGCGCATTGACGAATTCTCTGGTGGCGGCTTCCAGCTGCGCGCCCGCAGCGCCATGTCCATGGCTGACGCCTGCCGTCGCTATGCGCGCTTGCTGCGGGTGAAGGTGAATGGCATCAACCCGGACTTCATCGCCCCCTTCCGCCAGGCCCTTGCCGGCCACCGTGGCGGCAACGCCAGCGTCATCCTCAACGGATATCGCAACACCATTGCCCAGGCCGACCTGGAACTGGGGCAGGAATGGAAGGTACACGCCATCCCCGAACTGCTACGCGCGCTGCGAGGCATGCCGGGTGTGCTGGACGCCAGCGTAAGAATCGTCAAGACCGGCAACGGGGATTAGCCGGATGTTGAGAAATGGCTAAAGCACGTTTTCTCAACTCCTTGGAAACACCCAAGTTTTAACATCCCCGGCCAAAATTCGACTTATCTTAAGCGCCGTCAGTACCGCAACGATGATGCGTGGATTCCCAGGGGGACCCCATGAGCACGGGTGCGCCGGATATTCTGCTGATTGACGACAGCCCCACTACGGCTGACTTGTTCAGGTATGCGCTGCGCGCCAACAAGTCCCGCATCACCCTGCGGGCGGTGCACGATAGCGAGTCCGCCCTGGACATGCTGCTTGGAAACGGCCAAGCCGCCTCAACTGCGCTGCCGCAACTGATCCTGCTCGATATGCATCTGCCCAGGGTGGACGGGCTGGAAGTATTGGCCCAGTTGCGCGCCGACGAACGCACCAGGCAGGTCCCGGTGCTCATCTACAGCGGAGCCGACGCCGCCGAGGTCGAAGCCGAAGTCATCCGCCACGGCGCCGATGGCTACGTTTGCAAACCGGCCGAATTCAAAGACATCTGCGCCTTGATCAAAAAGATTGAACAGCAGTGGCTGAAACGGTGAACTGATTCAAGGCTTCCCTTGCTGAAAAAGCCCAAGAGATAGACGTTCGGGTCACCTTACTCGTCATGAGCGACAAGCCACCTGTGGGCACTTGGTCGGACCTGTTCGCCGATGGCGGCGAGATGGGTGCACTCATGCGCGCCACCGACTGGTCCAGGACCCGGCTCGGCCCCGTCGAAAACTGGCCCGGCAGTCTGAAGACCATGCTCGGCGTGGTGCTTGGCAGCAGGTTTCCCATGATGATCTGGTGGGGGCCCGAGTTGCTGCAGCTGTACAACGACGCTTACCGCCCCATTCTGCGCCACAAGCACCCCGCTTCGCTGGCCCAACCCGGTGCACAATGCTGGGCCGAGGTCTGGGACGAAGCCGGCCCCTTGGTGCAAAGCGTACGGGAAGGCCATCCCGCCACCTGGATGGAAGACTGGCAACTGTTCATCAGCAGCGGCGACATGGCCGAGGAAACGTATTTCACGTCCTCGTACAGTGCGATCCCCGGCGACGACGGTAGCGTGGCGGGCGTACTGAATACCGTGCAGGAAACGACGGTAAAAGTGCAAAGCGAACGCCAGATCCGCATGCTGCACGACCTGGCCAGGCGTGCAGCAGATGCCAGGTCCGAGCGCGAAGCCTGTCAGATCGCCGTGGACGTACTGGCCGCGAATGCGCTGGATCTACCTTTTGTACTGGTGTACGGCATGGACCAGTCGGCACTAAGCGCCACGCTTATCGCCGCGCATGGCTGGAAGGAGATCGACGGGCAACCGGTGTCTGCACGGGTACCCATCGACGACCAAAGCGCTGCGCGTGACTGGCCCTTTGCAGCCATCATGCGATCCGGGCAGGAACTCATCGTCGACGATCTGCGCACCCGTTTCGGACCCATGCCCAGCGGCCGTTGGAACGCGCCAACCGAACAGGCCATCGTGTTTCCGCTGTACCGTACGGGCCACGCGGCCCCCTCCGCGTTCTTCGTTGCGGGAATCAGTCCGCATCGGAAGCTGGATGAACGCTATCGCGCGTTTTTTCTCGCTACCGCCGATCAAGTGGCCAGCGCCATGGTCAAGGCGCGTGCGCTCGAAGAGGAAAAACAGCGTGCCGAAGCGCTGGCTGAGATCGACCGGGCCAAGACCACCTTCTTCAGCAACGTCAGCCACGAATTTCGGACTCCGCTCACGCTCATCCTCGGCACAGTCGAAGACGCGCTCGCCCGGCGACAGCCCTTGAATGGCCAAGAGCTGGACGTAGTCCAGCGCAACGGCATCCGGCTGCTTCGCCTGGTCAACAGCCTGCTGGACTTCACCCGCATCGAGGCCGGACGCCTGCCGCTGTCCTTCGTGCCCACGGACCTTTCCAGGCTGACGAGTGAATTGGCCAGCGCGTTCGATTCGCTCGTCGAACGGGCCGACATGCGCCTGATCATCGGCTGTCCACCGCTGCCGGAGCCGGTCTACGTCGATCAGGAACAATGGGAGAAGATCGTCCTCAACCTGGTCTCGAACGCCTTCAAGTTCACCCTGAAGGGCGAAATCGAAGTCTCCCTCCATTGGCATGGCACGTACGCCGAATTGCGCATACGCGATACCGGAGTGGGCATTCCTGCCCACGAACTGCCGCATATCTTCGATCGTTTTCATCGCGTCGAGTCATCGCAGGGCCGCAGCTTCGAAGGCAGCGGCCTTGGTCTGGCGATGGTCCAAGACCTCGTCAATCTGCACGGGGGAACCGTGCGGGCCGTCAGCGTGGAAGGCGAAGGAACCACCTTCTTTGTCGCCGTTCCTGCCGGTACCGCCCATTTGCCGGCCGAACGAATCGTCCAGGCACCCGTGGCCGCTACGCGATCGGCCAAGGCATCAGCCTTCGTGTTGGATGCGGCTCAATGGAGCCCTTCGACTGATCGAAACGACACGTCGGCCATCCCCGCTTCCAGCCACGTCATCGACTCCAGACCGGAGCAGCAGCCGGCCCTGGCGGCTGGCCGCATCCTGCTTGCCGACGACAACGGCGACATGCGCGAATACCTGCTCCGGCTGCTGCGTCCCTATTGGGAAGTGGAGGCGGTCGGCGACGGCCAGGCGGCTCTGGAAAGCGCCCTGAACCACCCTCCGGACCTGATCCTCAGCGACATCATGATGCCGGTAATGGATGGCTTCGCCTTGCTGCGGGCGCTGCGGGCGCAAAGCAGCACAAGCACGATCCCGGTCATCCTGCTGTCTGCACGTGCCGGCGAAGAAGCGATACTGGAAGGGCTCGATTACGGCGCCGATGACTATCTGGCCAAACCGTTCACCGCGCCGGAATTGATCGCACGCGTGCGCACTCACCTGACCATGGCGGCCACACGCAACGCCTTGAACGCGGAACTGGTGCGCGCCAACCAGGAACTGGAAGCCTTCAGCCATTCCGTGGCCCATGATCTGCGCTCGCCGTTGAGCAGCATCAACGGCTTCACCCAGATCCTGCTCATGCAGCAAGGCCAAACGCTTGATGCGGAAGCCAGGGAGCTGCTGGAGCAGGTGCTGCTGGCAGCCAAAGGCATGCGGCAAACGATCGATGACCTGTTGACGCTCGCGCACATCGGGCGTGCCGAACTGCGACGGGATCCGGTGGATCTGAGCGATCTCGCCCAAAAAGCCATCAGCGTGCTGCAGCGCCTGCAACCCGAACGCCAGATACGGATCAAGCTCACACCAGGACTCACCACCCGCGGCGACCCTGGCCTGCTCCGCACGGCCCTCGACAATCTCATCGGCAATGCCTGGAAATACAGCAGCAAGCGCGCGCAGCCCATGATCGAATTCGGCGCGACCAGGGCAAACGGCGAAGTGGCCTATTACGTGCGCGACAACGGCGCCGGTTTCGACATGAAATATGCCCACAAGCTGTTCGCTGCGTTCCAGCGCCTGCACAGCGAAAAAGAATTCCCCGGTACCGGCATCGGCCTTGCCACCGTGCACCGCATCGTCAGCCGGCACGGCGGGCGGATCTGGGCGGATGCCACGGAGGGCAAGGGGGCGACCTTCTATTTCACCTTGCCGTAGGTCGGGTTCACCTAAGCTCTGCTTAAGGATGGTCTGAAAAAGTCCGTCACGGACCTTTTCAGACGCGCCGCGTCCGGTACACGCCCGGACGCGGCTACGCCAAATCAAGCGCTTACGCGCCTGATTTGCGGCGGGCCGTCCCTGGCCCGCAGAAACTCTGAACTTATTCAGAGTTTCCTTAAGCGGTCTGCAGCATAGGAAACATGGTCACTGCAAGCTTCCGTTTTTATGAAGAGTTGAACGATTTCCTTGCTCCGGCGCTGCGCCAGCGCGAGTTCCAGCGGCGCTGCGCGCGGGCGGCGACCACCAAACACATGATCGAAGCGCTCGGCGTGCCGCACACGGAAGTCGAACTGGTACTGGTCAACGGCAAATCCACCGGCTTCAACCACCTTCTGTGCGACGGTGATCGCGTGGCGGTGTACCCCAAATTCGAAGCACTGGACATCACGCCGCTATTGCGCGTGCGTGCACGACCCTTGCGCATGACGCGCTTCGTGGCCGATGCACACTTGGGCGGCCTCGCGCATTTGTTGCGCATGTGCGGTTTCGACACGCTGTACGACAATCACTTCCAGGACGACCGCATCGTGGAAATATCGCTGCAGGAAGAGCGCATCATCCTCACCCGCGACCGGGAGCTGCTCAAGCGGCGCGAAGTCACGCACGGATGCTTTGTCCATGCGCTCAGCTCGCCGCAACAATTGCACGAAGTCGTCATGCGACTGGACCTGAGCGCCAGCGCTCGACCGTTCTCGCTATGCCTACAATGCAATGCCCCTCTGCAGGATATCGACGCGGCAGCCGTGCGGCTACGGCTGCCGGCGCACGTGCTGGAACACCAGGATCGCTTCGTCACTTGCAGCCATTGCCATCGGGTGTATTGGAAAGGTTCGCATTGGCGGCATATGCGCGATTTTTTGCGGGCCAGCGCGGGCATCGACACGCCTGATGGGTAGTCTCTTGTCCGCTCCCCTGCCTGTAGGGCCTGCCCCGGACTCGATCTGGGGCAGGCGTAGGGGAGCTGGTCCCGTCCGGGGTGTACCGTTGCCCCATACGCCCCCGTTCCCGCCCCGTAACGCACCCCGGGTATACTGGCCCGCTTCTGTGCCACGTAAGTGACCGAATGAACCCCAATTTCCTCGATTTCGAACAACCGATTGCCGAGCTGGAGGCCAAGATCGAGGAGCTGCGGCATGCCAGCTCCGGCCAGGCGTTCAATATCGACGAGGAGGTCGTCCGCCTGCGCGAGAAGCTCAAGCTCAAGACGGCCGATATCTTCCGCGCCCTCACGCCCTGGCAGGTCACCCAGCTCTCGCGCCACCCCGCCCGTCCCTATACGCTCGATTACATCGGCGTGATGTGCGAGGAGTTCCACGAGCTGGCCGGCGACCGCACGTATGCCGACGATGCCGCCATCGTGGGTGGGGTCGGCCGCATCAACGGGCGTTCGGTCATGATCATCGGCCACCAGAAGGCGCGCGATACCAAGGGCAAGATCCGCCGAAACTTCGGCATGCCACGGCCCGAGGGCTATCGCAAGGCGTTGCGGCTGATGAAACTCGCCGAGCGTTTCAAGCTGCCGCTGTTCACCCTGATCGATACGCCCGGCGCGTATCCGGGTGTAGGTGCCGAAGAGCGAGGGCAAAGCGAAGCGATCGCGCGCAATCTGCTGGAAATGGCCGAACTGAAGGTACCGGTCATCTGCACCATCATCGGCGAAGGCGGTTCCGGCGGCGCGCTGGCGATCGGCGTGGGCGACCGCACGATCATGTTGCAATACGCCACCTATTCGGTCATTTCGCCCGAAGGCTGTGCCTCCATTCTCTGGAAGAGTGCGGACAAGGCCAAGGACGCGGCGGAAGCCTTGGGGTTGATTGCTCCACGCCTGCTGGAACTGGGCCTGATCGACAAGGTGGTACGCGAACCGCTGGGCGGCGCCCATCGCAATCCGCAGTCCATGGCCGTGCGCCTGAAAGCCGTGCTGCTTAACGAGCTGGACAAACTCGAAGCCATTCCGCCGCCGGAATTGCTCGAACAGCGCTACCGCCGCCTGCGCAACTACGGCGCATATACCGAGTAAGGGCTTGCGCCATGGCGGGTGTACAAGGCATTGACCACGTCAACCTAAGCGCACCCGCCGAGTTGCTGGAGCGAGTACGCCGCTTCTACGTGGACATCATCGGCCTGCACGAGGGGCCTCGTCCCACATTTCGCTCGGGTTCGCGCGGCTACTGGCTGTATGCCGGCGCCGAACCGGTCATGCATCTGACCTCGCGCGGCGGCGGCGAAGCGGCCGCGCAAGACACCGGCTGGCTGGACCATATCGCCTTCGCCTGCATTGATCTTCCTGCCATGCGCGCCAAGCTGGATGCAGCCGGCGTCCCCTATCGCATCGATGTGGTGGACATGCCGCCGCAAGTGCAAGTGTTCCTTACCGACCCTGCCGGCGTCGGCGTGGAATTGAATTTCCGCCATTAGCGGCATCCCTAGGCAGTGGCCAGGAATAGCTGGCGGCCTTTCGTGTTTTGCTGAAGAATCGCCTGACACTCACTCACGCGATGCTTCCATGCAGGCTTACTCCTTTTTGCGCAGCGCGATCCTGGCCGCGGCCATCGCGTGCGCCGCTCAAGTATCGGCGCAGGCCATCCCGCTGCAAGCCGATACCGCGGAGACTCGGACCGACAAAGCCTTCGATGCAGCGCGCCAGCAAGGCCCGCTCGCCCTGCATGCCTTTCTCGCTGCCATGCCCAAGGGCGGCGACCTGCACAGCCACCTCAGCGGCGCGGTGTACGCCGAATCGTGGATCGCCCAGGCCGCCACCGATGACCTGTGCGTGGACGTTGCCACGTCGAGCCTGGTCGACAAACACACGGCCGGCGCTCCGAATTGCGGAAGCGGCCGGCGACCTGCCGCCGATGCGTTGAGCGACCAGCATTTCTACGACACGTTGGTGGATGCGTTTTCCATGCGCAGCTTCGTACCCTCCAACGGCCACTCCGGTCATGACCAGTTCTTCGAAAGCTTCGGTCGCTTCCAAGCGGTCACCCCGCAACAGCACATGGGCGACTGGCTCAACGAAGTGAGCACGCGCGCCGCTGCGCAGAACGAGCAATACCTGGAATTGATGGCCACGCCGCCCTTTGCGCATGCCCGGGAACTGGCTCGCACGCTGGGCTGGCAAGCCGACTTCGACAGCATGCGCCAGCAGCTGCTCGAACATGGGTTGAAGGACGACATAAGCGCCGACGAACAACTGCTCACCCAAGCACTGGCCGAACGCAAACGCCAGCAGCATTGCGACGGCTCCCGGGCCGACACGGCCTGCAAGGTGCAGATCCGCTTCCTGTACCAGGTCTTGCGCGGCGCAGCGCCCGAGCGCGTGTTCGCGCAAACCCTGCTTGGCTTCGAATTGGCTTCGGTCGATCCGCGCTGGGTCGGCATCAATTTCGTGATGGCTGAAGATGGCTATCTATCGATGCGCGACTACCGCTTGCAGATGCGCATGCTCGACTATCTGCATCGCCTTTATCCGAAGGTGCATATCAGCCTGCATGCGGGAGAACTGGCGCCTGGACTGGTACCCTCCGAAGGCTTGCGCTTCCACATCCGCCAGGCGGTGGAAGTCGGCCATGCCAAACGCATCGGCCACGGTGTGGACGTGACATATGAAGACCGCCCGGAGGAACTGCTGGATGAAATGGCCGCCCACCACGTGATGGTCGAGGTCAACCTTACCAGCAACGACGTGATACTCGGCGTGCATGGCGCCGATCACCCGCTGCCGAGGTACTTGAAGCATGACGTGCCGGTGGCACTGTCCACCGATGACGAAGGCGTCTCGCGCATCGACCTCACCCACGAATATGTGCGCGCCGCCGAAGACTTCAGCCTCGGCTATCGCACGCTGAAACAAATGGCACGCAACAGCCTCACCTACAGTTTTCTGTCCGGCGAAAGCCTGTGGACGTCCAAGGCCTGTCAGGGCCAGTCACCGGGCAGCGACCATCCCGCCAGCCTTTGCCGGCAATTCCTGGGCAGCAGCGAGAAAGCCTCGGCGCAATGGGAGCTGGAACATCGATTTAACGCCTTTGAAGAGGCGCACTGAACGAATGGGGCGGAGCTTGGGATGCCAACCCCAACCTCGCACCCGATTGGGGATGACAATGTTGGGGTTTGTACCCCAACCTACGCCGATCTTCCCCATGCGCAGGAGGCCGCCATGGCCAGCGACAGCATCAAGCTCGCCGTCCTGATCGACGCCGACAACACCCAGCCGGCAATCGCGGACGGACTGCTGGCCGAGGTGGCCAAGTACGGCACCGCCCACGTGAAGCGCGCCTACGGCGATTGGACCGGCAATCAATTGAAGAGCTGGAAGGAGCAGTTGCTCACGCAATCGATCCAGCCGATCCAGCAGTTCAGCTACACCAGCGGCAAGAACGCGACCGATTCGGCCATGATCATCGATGCGATGGATCTGCTCTATACCGGCCGCTTCGACGGCTTCTGCATCGTCTCCAGCGACAGCGACTTCACCCGGCTGGCGGCGCGCATCCGCGAATCGGGCCTGATCGTCTACGGCTTCGGCGAACGCAAGACGCCCGAACCGTTCGTGGCGGCTTGCGACAAGTTCATCTACACCGAAATCCTCGCCGCCAAGCCGGATGAAGAACAGCCGCTGCAGCCACGCTCACCGGCGCAGTTGAAGAAAGACACCGGCTTGACCAATTTGCTGCGCAACGCCATCGATGCCGCGTCAGACGACGAAGGCTGGGCAGGCCTCGGCGGCGTGGGTTCGATCATCACCAAGCAGCGGCCGAATTTCGATTCGCGTAGCTTCGGCTATGGCAAATTGAGCGATCTGATCGCGGCGATCGACCTGTTCGAACTGGATCGGCGCAGCCCGGGCGAAGGCCGTCCGAAGGCGATCTATGTCCGCAACAAGCTCAAGCCGGTGGCTCGTGGCTAACCGCACTTCCTTGTCCGATACCTTGCAACAGGCGTTGCGCGAGCACCCTGAAGGTCCACTTTGCGTCGCCTTCAGCGGCGGTCCCGATTCCTCGGCATTGCTGCATGCGTTGGCGCATCTTCCCGCAGCGCGCACCCGCGGCCTGCGGGCCATCCATGTGGATCATGGCCTGCACGCGCAAAGCGCACGCTGGGCAGCCCATTGCCGCGCGTTCAGCGCCACGCTGGGACTTGCATGCGAAGTGTACGTCGCCAAAGTGGACCGCTCCGGCGGTATCGGCCTGGAGGCCGCGGCGCGCCATGCACGCTATGCCATCTTTGCTGAGCATGTACACGCCCATGAACGACTGGTTTTCGGCCACCACCAGGACGACCAGGCGGAAACCGTGTTGCTGAAGCTCCTGCGCGGCGCAGGACCGGAGGGACTCGGCGGCATGCGAGTGGAGCGACCCCTCGGGCCTGGCCTGGCATGGCGGCCATTGCTCGATGTGCCGCGCCAGGTATTGCGCGACTACATCGAGGCGCACGACCTGCCTTGTATTCACGATCCCTCGAACGATGACCGCCAGCTGGCCCGCAATCATCTGCGTCATGAAGTGATGCCGCTGCTGAGAGCGCATTGGCCACAGGCAATGATCTCCATCACGCACAGTGCCATGCTGTGCCGAATGGCCGCCGATACCTTGCAGCAGGATTGGCTTGCCGCCTTCGAAAACTTGCGCGACGACGCCAGCAACAGCCTCGACGCACGCGGCTGGCTTGCCTTGCCTTCCGCGCTACGCGATCCGCTGCTGGCCCATTGGCTGCATGCACAAGGTTTGTCAGCGCCTACAACGGCGCAGCGTCAGCAGCTTGAACGACAGTGCACGGCGCAGGAGGGTCAATTGCCACGCATCCAATGGCCAGGCACCGAAGTGCACGTGTGGAGGAACCGCCTGTGGGCGATGGCTCTTCGCAGCCAGCCATCATCGCCGGGCGCACTGTCGTGGCAAGGCGAAGAGCTGAGGCTCCCCGATGGTGGCTCACTGACCCTGGAGCCTGTTTCGCGGCTGGCTGTCGCGCTCGAAGTGCGCTGGCGGAGCGGAGGCGAGCGCATCAAGCCGGCCGGCGACCGCCATACCCGCGAACTTCGCGCGCTTTTCCAGAGCGGAGCGATTCCACCGTGGCAGCGGGATTTTTGTCCACTGCTTTATGAAGGTGATCAGCTTGTTGCGGTGGCTGATCACTGGTTGAGCGCACGTGCCGAAACGATCTTCCGCGAAGCAGGCGCCCGGCCGCATTGGCGGCCGGGCCGTTAAGCATGCTCTGATCTGTCCCCCGGAAGGCCTGTGCCCGGCGGCTTGAACAGACAATCAGAAGCGCTTGAGTCAGGATTCCTGGTTGACTTTGCTTTCCAGCGCCGCCGGATGCGCGGCCGCCGTTGCACCCATTACCCGTCGATTGACGAAATACATCAGGACGAACGACGCAAGAGTGGTGCAGACCAGGATGTCGCCGAGGGTGTCGAAGTGCATCAGCCTGCCGTCATCCAGTTGTACCACGACCATGCCGCCCAACATGGCGGCGAGGCCGCCGGACATCTGCTGCAGCGAAGAACTGATCGACATGTAGGCACCTCGATCGGCCGGCTTGGGCAAGCCCGACATCAACGCCGACGAGGAAATCATGCGCGAGAAAATGCCTATCTGCAGCAGCGCGCTCACCGTGATCAAAGTCCATAAGGGCACATTGGACAGCCGCGTATAGATCAGCACCATCACGATGGTTACCGCGCAGCCGAACGCGAACACGCGGAACTTGCCGAAAGTGTCGCTGGCCCTGCCGAGCAAGGGCCCCATTACTGCCGACACGAGACCCGTGACTAAATACACCACCGACAGATTCTCGATCGAAATCCCGACGTTATGCACCACGAACAGGGTCGAATAAGGCATCAGCATGAAGCCGCCCATGGTAAGCAATGCCGTAGTGGCAAAGCCGATCAGGTAGGAACGGGTGGTCAAGGTATGCAGCAGGTGATGCAGGGGGTTCTTGTCCGGGCGCAGCGCCAGATGCGCATTGACCGGGCGCAGGCGTCCGATGATCGAGCCGCCCACCGCCGTGCACACCGCCACGACCAGGAAAAACGGCGAATTCCAGCCCCAACGGCTGGACATCCACAGGCTCAGGGGCAAGCCCAGCACCGTGCTCGCCGCGAATGCTGACTGGATGAAACCCATCACGCGTCCACGCATGGCGAGCGGGAACAGGTCGGTGACGATGGCCATCGACGCCGCACCCACCACGCCGGCAAACATGCCGGTCACCATGCGCGCCAGCAGCAGCAGGACATAGGTGTGGGCGAGCGCACAGAACAGAGTACCGAGCATGAAACCGGCATAAAACACCAGCAGGATCTTTTTCCGGTCGAAGCGATCGGCATAGCCCGCCGCAAGAATGCCGGAGACACCCGCAGCAAAGGCATAAGCCGACACCACCCGGCCGAATTGCTCCGGCGTGATGTGCAAGGCCGGCACCACCAGCGCTCCCAACGGGGCCAGCAGCATGAAGTCCAGCACGATGGTGAATTGCAGGAAAGCCAGCACGGCCACCACGAACTTCTGATAGCCGGAAAAGCCCATGCCGCCCGGTTCGGCGGCAGGCGCGGACGCAATCGTCGTCACAAAAACTCCTATGGCAAGCCGTCCCTCGGCTCACGCGGGATTGGGGAGGATGGCAGGATAGTGTTTCGATATATCGAAATCAAGCCTTAGCGACATAGCTGCTGACAAGCCGCGAGACATGCGCTGCCTGCAACGCAAACGTCTCATTGGGTCACGCCGGCTCGTCACAACGATTGATTCCGAGCTAACGCTGCGCTAGCGTTGCCGGCCATGGCCAAGTCCACTCCCGCCCCCGCTGAAACGACCCCGGTCGCCGACTTCGAGCACTCGCTCGACGAACTCGAACAACTGGTGGCGCGCATGGAAGGCGGTGAGATGAGCCTGGACGATTCGCTCAGCGCCTTCGAACGCGGTATCGGCCTTTATCGCCACTGCCAACAGGCGCTCGACCAAGCCGAATTGCGCGTGCGCCTGCTGCTTGATCCGGAAGCGCCGGACCAGGCAGCGCCGTTCAAGCCCGGCGAAAATTAGCAGGACTCGTAAGCTGGGATGGCAATCCCAGCATCGCGCAGGTTGCATGCACAGCAATGCTGGGTTTCGCAACCCAGCCTACGATGGCCATCCCCCACCTACTTGATTAGGCGCAACGCAAACGGGTAGCGGTAACGCACGCCTTCGTTGGCTTTCACGCCGGCGATGATTGTCAACACAAGCCATGCGATGCCGATGATCGCCCACAGCGGTAGCGCGATGATCAGGCCGATTCCGAAAGTAATGGCCGACAGCACGACCAGCGCCAAAGTGGCAATGGCTACGGAAATATTGAAATTCAGCGCTTCCTTGGCCTGATCGGCGACGAAGGGCATGCTGTCCTTCTTCACCAGCCAGATCACGAGCGGCCCGATGAAGCATCCCCAGCCAGCACCCAGCGAGGCGGTAAGCAAGGCGCCGAGCAAGGCGGACAGATGCGCGAACATGGCCCAGGTGCGCTCTTCGGCGGGAATATCGCCACCGAGGGGCTCACTCGGCTGAGGCGGTACAACGGACTCGGGCGGAACGCTCATGGGCACCTCCTGTCAAGTCGTGCAAACACCGGCCTATGCCGGTGCAAAGCATCCTAGCAGGCTGCGCAGGAACTTGCCGTGTAACCTTCGCCCTACTCGCCGGCAATCGTCATGCGATCGATCAAAATCGAACCGGTCAGCAGATGCGAGCGCCGGTCCACGTCGGCTCCCACCGCAACGATGCCGGAATACATGTCGCGCAGATTGGCGGCAATGGTGATCTCTTCCACCGGATAGGCGATTTCGCCGTTTTCCACCCAGAAGCCCGCGGCGCCGCGCGAGTAATCGCCGGTGATGGTGTTGACACCCTGCCCCATCACCTCGGTGACCAGCAGTCCGGTACCCAGGCGGCGAAGCATGCCGCTGAAGTCATCCGCCGGGCCGGCGTCGCCATGGCCGGATTCGACCACCAGGTTATGGATGCCGCCGGCATTGCCGGTGCTTTCCAGCCCGAGCTTGCGCGCGGAATAGCTGCCCAGGATGTAACGGGCGAGTACGCCGTTTTCGATCAAGCTGCTGTCGCGCGTTGCCACGCCTTCCGCATCGAATGCCCCCGAGCCCTGGCCACGCTTCAGATGCGGGCGTTCCACGATGGTGAGCCAGGCAGGCATGATCTGTTTGCCGGCATGGTCTAGCAGGAAGCTGGCGCGGCGATACAACGACCCGCCGCTCACCGCGCCAATCAGATGACCGATCAGTCCGCGCGCGACTTCCGGCACGAACAGCACCGGCGCCTGACGGGTCGACAAACGCCGCGCCCCCACTCGTGCAAGGGTGCGTTCGGCGGCCTTGTCGCCCAGTGCCCGCGCGCTCATGAAGTCATTCGCACTGCGCACGGCGTCGTACCAGTCATCGCGCTGCATGCCCGCTTCATCGCCAGCGATCAACGACAGCGCTAGCGAATGCCGCGTACCGCGTTCGCGCCCCACGAAGCCGTGCGAATTGGCATAGACGGACAGGCTCTCGCCTGCCTGCACACTGGCGCCCTCGGAATTGGTAATGCCCGCGTGGGCACGCCCGGCGGCTTCGATTTCCTGACCCAACGCGATCGCTGCCGGCGTGTCGATCGCCCACGGATGCCACAGGTCGAGATCGGGAAACTGGGTGGCCATGCGCGAAGCATCGGCCAGGCCGGCAGCCGGGTCCTCTTCGGTGTACTTCGCTATGGCGCAGGCCTGGTCAAGCGTAGCCTGGATCGAATCCGCATTCAGGTCGGCGGTGCTGGCCGAGCCCTTGCGCTTGCCGAAATACACGGTCAGGCCGAAACCGCGGTCGCGGGTGTGCTCGACCGTTTCCACCTCGCCCAGGCGCACGTTGACGTTGAGGCCGGTGCCAATGCTGGCCGACACCTCCGCCTGGCTGGCGCCGGCGGCGCGGGCGCGGCGAATCACGTCTTCGGCCAGCTCGGCCAATCGGTCGAGTTCGCGCTGGCTGGTGTCCTGGCTGATGGCGATGTCGCTCACTTAGGGGTTTCCTGCAGGGGGATGGGTACAATAGGCAAACGTGGGGCCGCCTAGACCCATTGCCAATACTTCTAATCGTCAAAGGTTGCCATAGGAGCGGCCCATGTCCATAGCCACCGGCATCTATCGTCACTACAAAGGCCAGAGTTATCGCGTGATCGGCACCGCCCGGCACAGCGAAACCATGGAAGAACTGGTCGTCTACCAGTCGCTCTACGGCGACTACGGACTATGGGTACGCCCGGCAACGATGTTTGCCGAAACGGTGGAGCTGGAGGGCGAACCCATCCCCCGCTTCGCCCTGATCGAAGCCATGCCGGCCCCATTCGCACAGGCCGACCGGAACACGCCGTGAACCGCACCTACACCGACGACCCCGACCACGACTACGGCCCCACCCGCACACAGCAGCGCCGTGACGCATTGGCTGTGCTGTCGCTTGCCTCGCAGCTGGCGGAGCTGCCGCCGTCGAAGCTCGCCCGCGCCAACCTGCCGGAAGACGTGCTGCGCGAAATCGACAACCTGCGCCGCATTACTTCGCATATCGCACGCAAGCGCCAGCTCGGCTTTCTCGCCAAGATGATGCGCCGTCATGACGACGAAGCCTTCGATGGCGCGCGTGCGCTGCTTGGCGAGAATCGCGAACAGCAGCGCAAGGAGACCGCGGCAATGCATCGCCTTGAAGCCTTGCGCGAACGCTTGCTGGAAAGCGACGAAGCCCTGCAGGACCTGATCGGCCAGCACCCCGATGTCGATCGCCAGCACCTGCGCTCGCTGTTACGCCAAGCCCGTATCGAGCGCGAAACGAACAAGCCGCCGCGGGCTTATCGGGAGATTTTTCAGTTGCTGAAAGACTTGCCCGAAGACAATGCCTAGAATGCCTAGGTTGGGGTTTACACCCCAACCTACGCCGCATCAGGATGCGGTGCCGCCCACCGTCATGCCGTCCACGCGCAACGTCGGCTGACCCACGCCCACCGGCACGCTCTGCCCGTCCTTACCGCATACACCGATACCCTCGTCCAGCGCGAGATCGTTGCCGATCATCGAAACGCGCGTAAGCACCTCCGGACCGCTGCCGATCAGGGTGGCGCCTTTCACCGGCGTGGTGACCTTGCCGTCTTCGATCAGGTAGGCCTCGCTGGCGGAGAACACGAACTTGCCGTTGGTGATGTCCACCTGCCCGCCGCCGAAGTTGACGGCGTACAAGCCTTTCTTCACCGAGCGGATGATTTCCTGCGGATCATGCTGGCCGGCCAGCATGTAGGTGTTGGTCATGCGCGGCATCGGCAACTGCGCGAAAGATTCGCGGCGACCATTGCCGGTGGGCGCCATGCCCATCAGGCGCGCATTGAGCTTGTCCTGCATGTAGCCCTTGAGGATGCCATCCTCGATCAGGGTGGTGCACGAAGTTGGCGTGCCCTCGTCGTCCACGCTCAGCGAGCCGCGGCGGCCAGGCAACGTGCCATCATCCACCACCGTAACGCCCGGCGCCGCCACGCGCTGGCCGATACGCCCGGCAAAAGCCGAGCTGCCCTTGCGGTTGAAATCGCCTTCCAGGCCGTGGCCGATGGCTTCATGCAGCAGCACGCCCGGCCAGCCCGGGCCTAGCACCACCGTCATGCTGCCGGCGGGCGCATCGACGGCTTGCAGGTTCACCAGCGCCTGGCGCACGGCTTCATCCGCGAACGCCTGGGCGCGGCCGTTTTCCAGCAATTCGCGATAGCCATAGCGACCACCGCCGCCGGCATAACCCTGCTCGCGACGGCCATTTTGCTCGGCGATCACCTGCACGGACAACCGTACCAGCGGGCGCACGTCCGCAGCGAGGGTGCCGTCGGAGCCGGCGATCAGCACGGTGTCCAACGTGGCATTGAGGCTGACGATGACCTGTTTCACGCGCGGGTCGCGCGAACGCGCATAGGCATCCACCTCCCGCAGCACGGCGATCTTGTCGGGGTTGGGCAAACTGTCCACCGGATCGATCGCCGGATACAGCGACTTCACCCCATGCATCGCCAGCGGCTTCCCCGCGCCGTTACCGCCTTGGGCGATGGCGCGGGCAGCCCTGGATGCGTCCAGTAGCTGTGGCAGGATGATCTCGTCGGAATAGGCAAACCCGGTCTTCTCGCCGCTGATGGCACGCACGCCGACACCCTGCTCGATGGAGTGGCTGCCATCCTTGACGATGCCTTCCTCCAGCACCCAGGACTCGCTGCGCGAATGCTGGAAGTAGAGATCGGCTGCATCGATGGACGGCCCCATCAGCTGCGTGAACACGCGCTCGAGGTCGCCGGTGGCCAGGCCACCGGGGGTGAGCAGACGGTGTTCGGCCTGGGCGATAAGAGAATTCATGGATAGGAACCGGCTGAAAGGGGTGGGTTGGACCGATCTGGGGTCGGCTCCGGCAGTTTAAAACCCGGCTGGGCGCAGGATCGACGAAGCTTAAGGATGCCCCGTGGTTGATGCCGGAGCGGGTGTGGAAGAGCTGTTGGCCGGAGCCGTCTGCGCGGAACTGCCTGCGTCCACCGAGGTAAACACGGGTTTATCCCAACTACCGGTGATGTGGAAGCGTTGATTGACGACGTGGTTGAGTCCCCTGCCCAACACGGTCTGCACGGCCAGGCCCGCCGCCGCACCGATCGGACCGGCCACCACGGCGCCCACTACCGGCAAGCTGCTGCCGATGTGCGGAACGACCACCATCTGCTGGTCGTAATCACGGTTGCGCAAACCGGTGCGGCCCTTGACGGTGATTTCCGCGGCCGGCCCGTGCACTTTCAGGTTGTCGGTGTAGGCGTTGCCGTTGCTCAGCTTGAAGTCGCCCTTGATCGAATCGAAGCCGAAGCCCTTGCCGAACACGTCGTTGAAGTCGAATGACAGGCGGCGCGGCAGTTCCGCGATGGATGCCAGCCCAAACAGGCGGCCGACTCCTGGCGACGCCTTCGGGATATTGCCGTTGCTGACGTTCACGCCGAGCGTCCCCTCCATGTTGCCCAACTCGAACGCCCACGGTCCGCCGGGCCAGGTGGCGTTGAGCTGCGACTGCGTCTTGCCGCCGTCGAAAATCCCGGCATAACCGAAGGCGGTCAGCATGTCGCCCAGGTTGTTCGCAGCGAAGTCCACGCGCAGACGCGTATTGCTATGGGTGGGCGTGCCGTTCCAATCGCCGCTTCCGCTGATCTGTACGCTGCGCGACTGTGTGGAAAGCTGGTCGATGTGCATGCCATCGGAGGTCGGCCATGTTTCCAGGCGCGCTTCACCGAGCTTGGCTTCGTCCAGGCGCAGGTCATGGACCCAGAAATGCAGCGGAGGCATGCTGCGAGGATCGATCCCGGTGTTGGCCGGATCGGTCGCCGGCGGCGGCGCTTCGCCCGGTTTCTTGGCGAGAGTCGGCTGCTTCGGCCAGTACATGCGCTGCAGCCGTGCGGTGATGCCGCGCTTGTTCAGGTCGACCGTCGGCACGCTGAAATGGCCGGCGGCTGCGCTGCTGTCCACGTCAAGTTCCAACGTATCGGCCTTGGGCTCGGCCGTGACGTGCATGTTCGCAAAGTCGCGGCCGAACACTTCGGCGTGCTCGGTATTCACGTCGATCGTTTCCAGGCTCATGCCATTGCCGCCGGAGTTGCCGGCGATGGATTGTTTGATCCAGCCGGTTACGTCCAGCTCCGGCGCATCGCCACGAATGCGCATGCCCTTGGCCGGCAGGGTATTGGCGTCGGGCATCTGAGCGCCGAATGCAAACGTCGCCGCAAGCGGCGATGCTTCACCGTTGGCCAGGCGCAGCCGTCCTCTCGCCACCGATCCCAGCGCCACCTGCACCTGGGTGCCCGCCGTTGGCACGCCAAGCGTGACATGCAAGGGCAGCGTGCTGTCTGCCAGCTTGCTCAGTGGTATGGGAAAATTCAGGGCCACGCCGGACAACGGCGAATCGATGCTGAGCGTCTGGACGTCTGTAACGCCATCGTCGCCGTGCGCGAGCTGGTAACCGATGCTGAACTGGCTGCGTCCGTCGGCCAGGTCGCCCAGCCATTTGAGCTGGGGGTAGTCCTGCAGCAGTTCGGGCACGGTGTAGTTGCCGTCGAGCCTGGCGGCCAGCACCACATTGGGATCGCCGGTGGCATGGGCAATGGCAAGATTCACTTGCGTGGGCTCGCCATGGAAACTGCCGGCGAGCGTACCGGCATGAAAGCCGTGGGCATCGAAAGTGGCCGGGCCATTGAGCTTGTCGAGCTCAAGTTTCCAATCCGGCGCGTTCAAATCAACATCCTTGAACTGCGCGGTGCCGTCTAGCAGGAAATCGTGCATGTCCTTCATCGGCAAGGACAGATGGAAATCGAAAGTGCCGGTGCCGCCCAACTTGAGTTTGGCAAGCACATCCGCGTGCTTGTTCCCAATCGGGCTGTTGCTGACGAAGTTGATCAGGTCGGAGGCGTTGCCTGCGCCATTGAGGTTGAGATCAAGCGTGGTATGCGCCAGTTCCGGAATCACCGCCACCGCTCGATTCACCTTGGCGCCCAGCGATTCCCCCGTGGCCTCGACCAGCATCCCCGCGTCAATGAAATTGGCGACGGCCTGCACGTGCTCGGCCACAGGCCAGCTCTTGCCGTAGGACAGCGTCAGGTCGCTGATATCGGCACGCGCCTCGAAACGCCCTTCATTGTGATGGAACGGCCAATTGGCGAGGCTGCCCCGCACCAGCACGGCAGCGTCATCGATGCGCCCGGATACGAAGGCCTGGTCCAACCACTCCAGCGCATGCGGATTCAAGGAATCGATCGGCCAGAACAACTTGGCTGCCGCCATGTCCGCATGCGTAAGGGCGAGATAGACGTCAAGAATCGGACGTCCGCCAGCGCTGGGCAAATCGATTTCGCCTTGCGCGTTGCCGCCATAGCCCTCGCCTTCGAAGTCCATGTTCGCGATACCGATATGCACCGCATCCTCGTCACGCCAGGCCGCGACGCTGCCACCCAGCTGGCTCATCACGAAGGGTTTGCGGAAGGTATGCGGCAGATTGATGGTCGTCGTCTGCGTTGGCAGCTCCAACGAAACAGCTTCGGCATCGCCACGTACTTCGCCTTGCAAAGAGTCCAGGCCCGGCAGCTTGCCCACCGCCGCAATGCCGAGGTTGCCAAACGCGGCATCCAAGTTGTTCAGACCCGTTGCAGCGCTCCAGTGGAATACGGCGCGCTCGATCTCGCCATGCGGCTGCCCCGCTCCTAACCACTGCGCCAAACCTGGCGCCAGACCCGGTTTCAAGCCGATCCAAGGCATGAGGGGCGCCAGCTGCAGCTTGCTGGCAACGGCCCGGATCTCGGACTGCGGCGTGCCAAAGCCATCCACATCCACACGCAATGCCCCACCGTCCTGGTCGGTCCAACGCGCGGTGTAGCCGCTGTCGTGGCGGCTCAGTTCGGCCAGCCCGTCCAACTGCGTAACATTTACCTTGACGCCGGTCGGGCTGGTGACGACAAGATCCCGCAAATTGAGCTGGAATAGATCCCGCACGATCTGCTTCTCGCGCCAATCCATCCATACCGCGATGTCGCCCCGGCCACTGTCGATGGCGTAGCCGCCCATGTCGAAGCCGGCCAGCAGGCCGTGCAGGTCGGCGTTCTGCGTGGTCATCCAGAATTTGCCGTTGGCGCCATCGTCACGGAACCATCCGGCTGCGCTCAGCACCCCAGTGGCGCCGATGCGGTGCACGCGCGCACCCACCCTGATGTGACTGCCCTGGTGCGTCAGTCGCAACTGGTCAGCCAGCAGCGTGTAGCGTTCGTTGATGACCTGGTCGTCGATGTTGACACGCAGATTGTCCAGCCACAGCTCGATGGATAGGCGGCCGAACGAAATGTTCTGCCGCTCGGTGCTACCGGCCTTGCCCAGACCGTTCACGTGCCAGCGGCCGTCGGGATCGCGCGTGATGTTCAGCTCCAGATCGCGTGCCTGCAGGTTCAGCAAATGCCGCGAAGGCAGCAGCCAGCCCCCGAAGTCAAGCTTCAAGTCGACCTCCGGCACGTGCAGCGGAGTGCTGCTCGCCTCGCCGGGGCCGAAGGTTACATCGTGCATGACAAAACGTGGACCGGACGGTTCCCAGCGCCCTTCCAGGACAGCAAAACCCACCGGCAGCTGCAGCCTTTCGCCGAGCTCTTGCGCCACCCATTGAGGATGCTTCGCCAGCAAGGGCAGCAGCACTTGCGCCAAGGCCGCGGTGAGGGCGAGCGCAATGAGCACCACGCCCACCGACCAGCCGAGGGCACGCGTAATGCGATGGGTCCAGGCTTGAAACTGCATGCTTATGGGAAGTCCGCTACAGGGCCCAGGCCTGCTTCAAAGAAGTACGACATCGAACTGTTCCTGCGAATAATGCTCCTCGGCCTGGAAGCGTATGCTTTTGGAGATGAATTCTTCCAGCTCGGCCACCGCGGCGGATTCTTCCTCAAGAATGCGTCCGACGACCTTGGGGCTCGCCATCACCAGCAGTTTCTGCGCATTGAACTGTCGCACCGCGCGGGTGATCTCGCGGAAAATTTCGTAGGTGACGGTTTCGGCCGTTTTCACCGTGCCGCGCCCCATGCATGCCGGACACGGTTCGCACAGCTGGCGCTCCAGGCTTTCGGTGGTGCGCTTGCGTGTCATCTCCACCAGGCCTAGCGGCGACATCGGATACACGGTGGTCTTGGCATGGTCGCGGGCAAGACCCTTCTCGAGCATGCGGATGACCTGGCGCTTGTGTTCCTCATCGGTCATGTCGATGAAATCGATGATGATGATGCCGCCGAGATTGCGTAGCCGGAGCTGGCGCGCTGCCGCCTGCGCGGCTTCCAGGTTGGTTCGATAGACGGTCTCTTCCAGGTTGCGCGTACCAAGGTAGCCACCGGTATTCACGTCGATGGTGGTCATCGCCTCGGTCTGGTCGACGATCAAGTAGCCACCGGATTTCAGCGGTACCTCCTTGCGCAATGCTCGCTGGATCTCGTCCTCCACGCCGTAGAGGTCGAAGATCGGCCGCTCGCCGGAGTAATGTTCGATGCGATCGTCCAGGCTCGGCATGAACTTGTGTACGAATTTGGCGACCTTTTCATAGGTCTCGCGCGAGTCCACGCGCACTTTTTCGATGTCGTCGTTGAGCAGGTCGCGCAAGGCGCGCAGCGGCAACGAAAGCTCCTCATAGACGCGCTCGCCGACCTTGGCCTTGGCTATATTTTCCTGCACCACGCGCCAGACCTTGCCCAGGTAGGTCACATCGAACGCCAGCGACTCGGCGGACTGCCCCTCGGCATTGGTGCGCACTATGTAGCCCAGCCTGGGATTATTGGACGCGGGGTTGTTGGACGCGGGGTTATTGGACGTGTCTTCGCCGATCAGCGGGGTAAGAACCTCCTTCAGCCGCTGCCGCTCGTCGTCGTCCTCGATGCGGGTGGAGATGCCCAAGGTGCGCGCATGCGGCAGCAGCACCAGGTAGCGCGAGGGAATCGACAGGTGGGTGGACAGCCGCGCACCCTTGGTGCCGATCGGGTCCTTGACCACTTGCACCACGATTTCCTGGCCTTCGTGCACCAGCTCGCTGATCGAGGGCATATGGCCGTTGCCATTGCCGTTGGTACCGACCTCGGCCCCCTCCGGCAGCGGCGGCCGGACGATGTCCGAGGCGTGCAGGAAGGCCGCCCGTTCCAGGCCGATGTCCACGAACACCGCCTGCATGCCCGGCATCACCCGCTGCACCCTTCCCTTGTAGACGTTGCCGACGTACCCACGCCGGGACGCCCGCTCGACATGCAGCTCCTGCAGCATGCCGTTCTCCACCACGCCCACCCGGGTCTCGCGCGGGGTCACGTTGATCAGGATTTCTTCGCTCACAAATTTCCCCAAAGCATCCAGACATTTATAGCCGTTACTTGCGAGAACTGTCGATGTGTGGCGCACGTCTCCTGCTGTACTGCCGAGTTCGGTAAAGTGGCTGTCATGCGCCTGCCCAAAGCTGTTCCGACTCCATCCGACAACCCAATCCTCCCTGACGTTCTCCGCCCCGGCCTGCAACTGGTGTTCTGTGGCACCGCGGCCGGCAAACGGTCGGCCCTGGAGGGGGCCTACTACGCCCATCCGGGCAACAGGTTCTGGCGCGCGCTGTTCCAGGCCGGCCTTACGCCGCGGCTGCTGGCGCCGCGGGAATTTCCCCTGCTGCCTGAATTCGGCATCGGCCTGACCGACCTGGCCAAGCGCCATGTGGGCAACGATGACGAATTGCCCAGGGACGCCTTTGACGTTGCCGGGCTGCTGGCCAAGATCGAGCGGTACGCGCCGGGCACCCTGGCTTTCACCAGCAAGCACGCAGCGCGCGCAGTACTAGGCACCAGCGTCGTTTACGGATTGCAGGATCGTGCATTCGGTGCGACCAAGGTGTTCGTGCTGCCATCGCCCTCCGGGCAAGCGCGCGGGCACTGGGATCTGGCGCATTGGGTCGCACTGGCAGCACAAGCCAGGAGCGCATAGGCCGGGATGACAATCGTAGGCTGGGGTGCAAACCCCGGCATTGCCATGCATGCGATCCGCGCGATGCAAGGATGGCCATCCCTGCCTGCACCGCTCAGCGCAAATCCATGCGGCCCATGCATTGCCTCTGGCACATGGTTGCCGCCCCGAAAATTGTCTAGGCTGCCAAGTTCCGCCCCTCCCCCTAGAGTCAGCCCATGCGAATGGACGTCCGTTTCGCTTCGGCTGATGGAAAGCATCGGCTATGTGGATCGTCAAAATCGCGCTCGAACGGCCGCTCACGTTTGTCGTTCTCGCGCTACTGCTACTGATCCTCGGCCCCCTGGCGATCCTGCGCACGCCGGTGGACATCTTTCCAAATATCGATATTCCGGTGGTTTCGGTGGTGTGGCGGTACACGGGGCTGCCCGCCGACGACATGAACAACCGTATTGTCTCCGGCTACGAGCGGGCGCTAACTACCACGGTCAACGACATCGAACACACCGAGACGATGTCAGTCAACGGCATCGGCCTGGTGAAGGTGTATTTCCAGCCGAACGTGAAGATCGACATGGCCGTAGCGCAGGTCACTGCGATTTCGCAGACGGTATTGGGCGGCATGCCGCAAGGCACTACGCCGCCGCTGATTCTGGTGTACAACGCCTCCACCGTGCCGGTGCTGCAGTTCGCGCTGTCCTCGAAGGAGCTGTCGGAAGCCACCATTTTCGACGACGCCAACCAGATCGTGCGCACCTTCGTTACTTCCGTGCGCGGTGCGGCCACACCGTACCCTTACGGCGGCAGGCAGCGACAGGTGCAAGTGGATATCAATCCGCAGGCGTTGCTAGCCCATAAGCTGTCACCCAGCGACGTGGTGGCGGCGATCGGCGCGCAAAACCTGATCCTGCCCGCAGGCACGCAGAAGATCGGCGATATCGAATACAGTGTGAAGTTGAACGGTAGCCCGCTGCAGGTCGAAGAACTCAACAACGCTCCGATCCGCACCGTCAACGGCGTCACCACCTACATCCGCGATGTGGCCCAAGTGCACGATGGCTCGCCGCCACAAACCAACGTGGTGCGTGTGAACGGCCAGCGCGCAGTGCTGATGTCGATCCTGAAAATCGGCGATGCCTCCACGCTGGATATCGTGGACACGCTCAAAGGCATGCTGCCGGCCATCCGCGCAGCGGTTCCACTGAACTTGCAGATCAACGCGCTTTCGGACCAATCCCTTTTTGTACGCGCCGCGATCTCGGGCGTGATCCGCGAAGGCGTGATCGCTGCGACTTTGACCGGCCTGATGATTCTGCTGTTCCTGGGTTCCTGGCGCTCGACACTGATCATTGCGATCTCGATTCCGCTGTCGATCCTTGCTTCGATCATCACGCTGTCCGCGCTGGGCCAGACCATCAACATCATGACGCTGGGCGGCCTGGCGCTGGCAGTCGGCATTCTGGTCGACGACGCCACGGTAACGATTGAAAACATCAATTCGCATCTGGAGCAAGGCAAGGGGGTCTATGACGCGATCATGGAAGGGGCGCATCAAATCGCCGTGCCTGCTTTCGTCTCCACCTTGTCGATCTGTATCGTGTTCGTGCCGATCTTCTTCCTCGGCGGCGTAGCGAAGTATCTGTTTGCGCCACTGGCCGAAGCGGTGGTGTTCGCGATGCTGGCCTCATACGTGTTGTCGCGAACCCTGGTGCCCACGCTTTCGCTGTTCTGGCTGAAGAAGCACAACCACAACAAGCAAGCGAACGGGCCGTTGAGCGGCTTCCAACTGGCATTCGAACGACACTTCGAGCGCCTGCGCACGGGCTATCGCGGCGCGCTGGAGACTACGGAGCGCCATCGTGGCCTGTTCGCGATCCTGTTCTTCGCAACCTGCACTCTGTCGGTGGGCTCGCTGGTGCCATGGCTAGGACGTGACTTCTTCCCCTACGTGGACGGCGGCCAGATCAAGCTGCATTTCCGCGCCCCCGTCGGCTTGCGCATAGAGGAAACGGCGCGGCTCGCAGACGGCATCGAAAGCGTGATTCGCGACACGATTCCAAGGCAGGAGCTGGCCAGTGTCGTCGATGCGCTGGGTGTCCCTTACAGCGGCATCAACCTTTCCTATAGCAACACCGGCGTGGTGGGCACATCGGACGGCGATGTCTTCGTGACGCTCAATGAAGATCATCACCCTACCGCCGATTACGTACGTAGCCTGCGCCGACAGTTCGCACAAAAATATCCTGGCGTGATCTTCTCGTTCCTGCCGGCGGACATGGTCGGGCAGATCCTGAACTTCGGCGCGCCGGCGCCGATCGATGTGCAGGTATCCAGCCACGATGCCGAAGCTTCGGCCAAGGTCGCCAAGGAGCTCTACGGCGACTTGCTGACGATTCCAGGATTGGTCGACCTGCGCATCCAGCAGGCGCTCAACCTGCCGCAGATCGGTGTGACCGTGGATCGCACACGCGCCAGCCTGGTCGGCCTCACGACCCAGGATGTGGCGAGCAACCTGCTGACCGCGCTGGCTGGCTCTTCGCAGGTCAACCCCACCTACTGGGTGGATCCGAAAACCGGCAACAGCTACGGCATCACCACCCAGACACCGCAATACCGCCTCGACAGCTTGCAGGCACTGAAGAACCTGCCGATCCGCAGCATCTCAGGCAGCAGTTCGGCAAACAGCAGTTCGTCCGGCACGACAATCAGCCAGACGCTGCAGAACCTGGCCTCCTTCTCGCGCAGCGAAGGGCCGGCGGTCGTCACGCACTACAGCACGCGGCCCACCATGGACCTGTATGCCTCGGTCGACCGCACCGACCTCGGCGCCGTGGCGAGCGATGTGCAACGCGTCGTGGCTGAACACTCCAAGCATCTGCCGCGCGACGTGAACATCGACGTGCGCGGCCAAGTTGCGACCATGCAGGCTTCCTACCGAGGATTATTGGGTGGGCTGCTGTTCGCGATATTGCTGGTGTATCTGCTGATCGTGGTGAACTTCCAGAGTTGGCTGGATCCGCTGATCATCATTGCGGCTCTGCCTGCCGCTTTGGCCGGATTGGTATGGATGCTGTTCCTCACCGGTACCACGCTGTCGGTACCGGCGCTGATGGGCGCAATCATGTGCATGGGCGTAGCCACCGCCAATTCAATCCTGGTGATCAGCTTCGCACGCGAGCGGCTGGCCCACCATGGCGACCCGGTGCAGGCCGCCGTTGAAGCCGGCTTCCAGCGTTTCCGCCCAGTGCTGATGACGGCGCTGGCGATGATCATCGGCATGGTGCCGATGGCGCTGGGCCTGGGCGAAGGTGGCGAGCAGAACGCACCGCTGGGGCGTGCCGTGATCGGCGGCCTGGTGCTGGCGACCGCCGCTACCTTGTTCTTCGTACCGACTTTTTTCAGTCTGCTGCATCGGCGCCGCAAGGCGCGCCTCGATGCAGCCGTAGCGTGAGAGCCGATCATGTCCACTGCCCATGCTCCCCTTCCTGCCGCCAAGCCTTCGCGTGGCGCACGGCTCGTTCTCCTCGGGCTCGGTGCCCTGCTGGCCGTGCTGGCTGGATTTGGCATCACCAAGCGCGTGCATGCGCGGCGTGAGCTGACCGCCGATACCAACCGCAATGCCATCACCACGGTAGCGACGATTACTCCCAAAGCCTCGCCCGGGGACCAGGACCTGACCCTGCCCGGCACGGTCGCTTCATGGCAGGACGCACAGGTGTATGCGCGCACTACCGGCTACGTCGCCAAGTGGTACGTCGATATCGGCGCGAAGGTGAAGAAGGGGCAGCGCCTGGCCGACCTGGACACACCGGATGTCGACAACCAACTGCTACAGGGCAAGGCGCAGATGCGCACCGACCAGGCCAATCTGGCATTCGCCAAGGTCACCGCGGATCGTTATGCCAAGCTGGCGACGCAAGGCTTGGTGGCGCAGCAATTGGCCGACCAGTACATGGCGCAGTACCGGGCGGGTACCGCTACCGTGCAGGCGGATGAAGCTAACGTCGCCCGCCTGCAGAGCCTGCAAGACTTCAAATTTATTCATGCTCCGTACGACGGCATCGTTACACAGCGCAACCTGAATATCGGTGCGCTGGTGGATGCGGGTGCCAACGGCGGCAATCTGTTCGTGATCGCCGATACCAGCAAGCTGCGCGTGTACGTGGATGTACCGGAAACCTACGCTGCCAGCGTGCACACCGGCATGCCCGTCGATGTCAGCTTGAACACCTACGGCGCCAGGCCGATCACCGGCAGCGTGGCGCGCACAGCCGATGCGCTCGATCCCAGTACGCGCACACTGCGCACAGAAGTGGACGTCGACAATGCCAGTCAACAACTGCTGCCCGGTGTCTATGCCAACGTAAAGTTGAATGTGTCGACGGCCACGAGCCATTACATCGTTCCCGCCAACGTATTGTTGTTCCGTGCCGAAGGGCTGCGTGTTGCACTGGTTGATGGCCAGCAGCACGTGCATTTGCAGCCGATAACGCTGGGGCGAGATTTCGGCAATACGGTGGAGATTACCGACGGACTCAACGATAAGGACCGTCTGGTGCTAAGCCCGTCGGATTCTCTGTACGAAAAGCAGCCAGTGAAGCTGGTCGAACCCAACCCGGCGCAAGAACAGCGCCTGCCATAGACCGGGATACCCATCGCGGCATGCGCAGACTAGTCGATCGGCGTGTGCCGGTACGTCGCCACATCGCGCTCCTGTATCCCCGTTGCGCGATTGGACCAAGCCTGCCGGATGTAGGTCACCACCGCGGCAACATCTGCATCATTTAGCCGCTGCGCATACGGTGGCATGGAGTACGGGCGAGGGTTGCCGGCGGCCAGCGCAGGAAATCCGCCCAGCAGCACTACGCGCGTTGCATTGATACCCGTAGGCTCCACCACCGACGCACTGCCATTCAGTGGCGGGTAGATCCCTGGGATACCCATACCGTCCTTGCCGTGGCAGTTCTCGCAGCGTTCGCCGTACACCGCACTACCGCGGTCGGTCAGGGATTGTGCGCTGAGGTTCGAACGCACGCGTGCAGGAGCGGCACGGGCCGGTAACGAAAGCAGATAATCGGCGATGGCTTGCAGATCATCGTCGCGCAGGTATTGCGTACTGTTCGCCACCACGTCTGCCATGGGCCCGACCGCGTCGCCTTTCGACGCCTGGCCCGTCTTCAGCACGTCGACGATGTCCTGCCGGCTCCAGCCCTGCAGGCCGCCATTGGCCTGCGTGCTCAGATCCGGCGCATACCAGTCCTGTTCGGGTATCCGTCCACCGGTCAAGGCGGTGCTGGCCTCAATACCGCCCCATGCGCCGCGAGCTGCGTGGCATTCGTTGCAGTGTCCAAGGCCTTGCACCAGATAGGCGCCGCGATTCCAGGACTCCGATTGCGAAGGATCGGGCTGATACGCGCCCGCCTTGAAATACATCGCCCGCCATGCCGTAAGCGTGCTGCGCAGGTTATAGGGAAAGCGCAGCCCAAGCGGTACGTTGACCTGATGAACGGCCGGCAAGGAGCGCAGGTAGGCGAAGATGGCGACAGCGTCGTCATGCGGCACCTTGGTAAACGACGTATACGAAAATGCCGGATAGAGCGGCTCGCCGTCGCGTCCGACGCCATCGTGCAAGGCGTGCCAGAAATCCCTGAACTTCCAGTTGCCGATGCCGGTTTCCGCATCGGGAGTGATGTTGGGCGCGGGGATATTGCCGAATGGCGTGGGCAGCGGGCGGCCACCCGCGTATGCCTGGCCACCGCGTGCGGTGTGGCAGGAAACACAATCGCCGGCCGTAGCCAGGTAATGGCCCTTGGCGATCCTGGCGGGATCCTTGAGCATCACGGCAATGACCGGATCTTCCAATTCGGGCTGCATCTGCCGATGTCGCTGCGACAGCCACCAGCCTCCGGCCAGCACGATCACCCATAACACGGCAGGCATCCACAGCCACCGCCTCATGCACCGCCTCCTTGACCTTGCAATACGCCACAACGCAAGGGCGGCGTGATGGAGCCTGCGGACTGCGGATGCGCATCGGCCGGCACGTCCCGGCTCGCCAGCCAGGCCGAAACAGCTGTGATGTCAGCAGGCGCGAGGCGGTTGGCAATCTGGGCCATGCAATCCGGCGCAGCGGAAGCGCGTGTGCCGGTGCGCCACGAGCCGAGCTGCGAACTGAGGTAGTCGTAAGGCAGGCCAACCAGCCCCGGCACCGAAGGTTCCGTCCCAGTGAGCTGCTTGCCGTGGCAAGCCTGGCATGGGGGTATCTGGCGGGCGGGATCGCCCGACATGACCAGTTGCTCGCCACGCTGCAGCGTTGACGGTGTAAGCGTCGGCACCGGTTTGCGCTCGTAAGGCACCTGCTGTCCGGCGAAGTACTCGGCGATCTCGTGCATGTATTCTGGCGTGAGCAGGCGCACGGTGTATTCCATCGGCGCGTACTCGCGCAGCCCACGCTGAAAGTTCTGCATTTGCAATGCGAGGTACCCGGACGGCTTGCCCGCCAGGCGCGGGAAGAAGCCACCGCCGGAAGAACCTTCGCCGTGCACGCCATGGCAGGAGGTGCAAGCGGCAATGCGTTGTTGCAGCGTGTCAGGCACGCCCGGTTGATCGGCGTGCGCAAGAGCGACGCAAATCAGCAGGGTAAATGGGAGCAGTCGTCGCAAGCACATACGAAGAGTTGGCCGACCCCTGGTAGCCATGCCGAAAGTATAGGGGTAGCCCACACGCCAACCGCGGCACCTGCGGTTATGCTGCGGCATCACGCCACGCCCCTAGTCGGAGGTCGCCATGCTTCGCCCGTCGCTGTTGTGCGCCGCCCTTGCGTTTGCCGTTTTGCCTACTACTCCTCTTTTGGCCCAGGACAGCCATGACATCGCCTGGCAAAGCGTGACCGCGCTGCAGCAACGCATGGACGCAGGCAAGCTCACCAGCAAGGCGCTGGTGCAGGAAGATATCGCACGCATCCGCAAGATCGATCAGGCCGGCCCGATGCTGCGCTCGGTACTGGAGCTGAACCCCGATGCCGGCAAGATTGCCGCCGCCGCGGATGCGAAGCGCACGTCTTCGCATGGGCCGCTGTATGGCATTCCGGTTCTGCTGAAGGACAACATCGACACCGGTGATCACACGCTGACCACGGCCGGCTCACTCGCGCTGATAGGCGCACCGGCAGCGCAAGACGCAGCGCTGGTGACACGGTTGCGCAAAGCCGGTGCGGTGATCCTCGGCAAAGCCAATTTGAGCGAATGGGCGGATTTCCGCTCTGCCCACGCCAGCAGCGGATGGACGGGGCGAGGCGGACAGACGCGCAATCCGTATGCGCTGGATCGCAATCCGTGCGGCTCGAGTTCCGGTTCCGCCGTGGCGGTAGCCGCCGGCCTGGTGCCCGTGGCCGTAGGCTCGGAAACCGACGGCTCGATCATCTGCCCTGCATCGATGAACGGCATTGTCGGCATCAAGCCGACGCTGGGCTTGGTCAGCCGCAGCGGCATCATCCCGATCAGCCACAACCAGGATACCGCCGGCCCCTTGGCGCGCAATGTCACCGATGCGGCGATCCTGCTTTCCGCCTTGGCAGGCAGCGACCCGCGCGACCCGGCCACGGCCGAAGCGGACAAGCATGCGACGGACTACACGCGCTTCCTCGACCCGAATGGCTTGCGCGGCAAGCGCATCGGCGTGGTGCGCCAGCTTGCCGGCAACGAACCGAATGCCGATCGCGTGCTGGACGAAGCCATTGCGGCGATGAAAGCGCAAGGCGCGATCATCGTTGATCCGGTCGCGCTGCCGCATCTGGCTGATCTGGGCGATCCGGAAATGACCGTGATGCTGTACGACTTCAAGCATGACCTCAATGCGTATCTCGCCGACCGCAAGGGATTGAAGGTGAAGACGCTTGCCGATCTGATTGCCTTCAACCAACAAGAGTCCGCGCGCGAAATGACCTGGTTTGGGCAGGACCTGTTCGAACAGGCGCAAGCCAAAGGTCCGCTTACTGACAAGGCGTATCTGAATGCGTTGACCAAGGCCAAGCAGCTCTCGGGACCGCAAGGTATCGACGCGGCACTTGAGGCCAATCATCTGGATGCCCTGCTCTCGCCTTCATGGGGGCCGGCCTATCTCACGGACCTGGCGCTCGGCGATCACATCGTCAGCGGCAATCCGACCATTGGCGGTGCCTCGCAGCCGGCTGCGGTGGCGGGTTATCCATCGATCACCGTGCCGGCGGGATGGGCACACGATCTACCGGTAGGCATCGTGTTCTTCGGTGGCAAGTGGAGCGAACCGGCGCTGATTTCGATCGCTTATGGTTTCGAGCAACACACGCATGCGTGGCAAGCGCCCAAATTCCTGGATACGGTGGATGGCAAGGCCTACGCACCCGTGCCCGCGCAGAGCCATTGAAACGCCAGCTGGCTGGCCGAAGCCCTTCTGCTTCGGCCAGTTCGGGGAGCTAGCGTTACGCCACCTCCCCTGGGCCTATCCCATGAACCATTGGTTAGTTTTGTGCGCGCTGGCTTTCGTCACTACCCATGTGGATGCCGCTACGCCGTGGACAGATCCCGATATGCGTGCCACCTGGACGCAGCCACAGCAGCCTTTCCGCATCTACGGCAATACGTATTACGTCGGCTCGCATGGACTTAGCGCCATTCTGATTACCTCGCCCAAGGGCCATGTGCTGATCGATGGGACGCTGCCGGAAAACGCGGGGATGATCGAATCGAATATTCGCGCGCTGGGCTTTCGCGTGCGGGACATCAAACTGATTCTCAACTCACATACGCACGGTGACCACGCAGGCGCCATTGCTGCGCTAGTGCATGATAGCGGAGCCCAGGTAGCCGCAAGTGCAATGTCGGCAAAGGCGTTGGAGCTTGGCGGAGACGATCCCGATGATCCACAACACGGGATGGCGCCGTTCTACCCCAAAGTCTCCAAGATCCGTATCGTGGCCGACGGGGAAACCGTGCACGTAAGCTCATTGGCATTGCAAATGCACGCCATGCCTGGACACACGCCCGGAGGCAGCGGTTGGACCTGGCGCTCCTGCGAAGAAAATCGCTGTCTGTCGATCGTCTATGCCGACAGTATCTCGCTACTCAGTACGGATGATTATCGCTATACCGATCCGACTCATCCGGAACGTCTTGCTGGCTACCGCCACGCGCTCGCCGTGCTGTCCGCATTGCCTTGCGACATTCTGCTGACACCACACCCGCGCGATGGCTTTTTCGAAAAAGCGGCGGCCATGGCGCCCGGTAAACCTAATCCCCTGATCGATACGCAGGCGTGCAAAGCCTACGCTGACGAAGGGCAGCACAATCTTGAACAACGCATGCGCAAGGAAGCCGGGACCCTGTAGGCTGGGATGACAATCCCAGCATCACGCCGCGGGTAGAAGCTGGGATTGTCATCCCAGCTTACGAACTAGCTCATGCGCCCGGATTTGCGCACGATCAGCATCGCCAGCTCCAGCGATTGCTCGTAGTTGAGGCGTGGGTCCACCATCGATTTGTAGGCACGCTGCAGATCGGCCTCGCCCAAATCGCGGGCGCCGCCCATGCATTCGGTGACATCCTCGCCCGTCAGTTCCAGGTGCACGCCCCCCAGATGAGTGCCGGCAGCGGCGTGGATATCGAAAGCCTGGTCCAGCTCGCTGCGGATATTGTCGAAGCGACGCGTCTTGTAGCCACTGGCGGTGCTTTCGGTATTGCCATGCATCGGATCGGCCACCCAAAGCACCCGGCGGCCTGCACGCTTGACCGCATCGAGCAGCGGCGGCAGCCGCTCGGCTATTTGCGCGTGGCCCATACGGTGAATCAAGGTGAGACGGCCCGGCTCGTCCTCGGGATTCAGGCCATCGATCAGGGGCAACAGCTGTTCAGGCGTGACCGACGGCCCCACCTTCACCGCAATCGGATTGCGAATGCCGCGGAAGTATTCCACATGCGCGCCATCCAGGGCGGCGGTGCGCATGCCGATCCATGGGAAATGGGTCGAAAGATTGAACCAGCCGCGATGGCGGGGAACCTGGCGCGTAAGCGCCTGCTCGTAGTGCAGCAGCAGCGCTTCGTGCGAGGTGAAGAAATCCACGCGGGTAAAGCCGGCAATGGGTCCGGCCAGCGTTTCCATGAAACGCAGCGAATCTCCGATGCCCGCCACCATGCGGCGATATTCGGCGGCCAGCGGCGAGTGTTCCACCCAGGCGAGATCCCAGTACTCGGGATGGTGCAGATCGGCAAAGCCACCGTCGACCAGGGCGCGCACGAAGTTCATGGTAAGCGCCGAATGCGCGTGCGCGCGAATCAGGCGCTGTGGGTCGGGTCGGCGTGCCGCGGCGTTGAATTCCGGGCTGTTGATCACGTCTCCGCGGAAACTAGGCAACGTGACACCGTCTCGGGTCTCGGTATCGGCCGAGCGCGGCTTGGCGTATTGCCCGGCAAAACGTCCCACTCGCAGCACCGGCTGCTTGAGTCCATGCACCAGCACCAAGCTCATCTGCAACAGCACCTTGAGGCGGTTGGAGATGATCGGGCTGTTGCAGTCGGCAAAACTCTCGGCGCAATCGCCGCCCTGCAGGAGGAAGCGTTTGCCTTCCTGCGCTTCGGCCAAGGCCTGCTTCAGCGCCAGCACCTCCCAGGATGTGACCAGCGGCGGCAGTTGCGACAGTTCGCCGAGCGCACGGTCGAGCTCGGCGAGGTCCTGATACTGGGGCTGTTGCAGGGCCACGCGCTGCTGCCAGGAAGTGGGCGTCCAAGTCAGTTGTTCGATGGAATGTACAGTCTGGCTCATCGGCGCAACCTCGGCGCAGCGCGGTGCAAGGTCGCGCGTATCGCCAGTATCGAAAGAAGAACGAACCACAGCAAAGCCCACAACGGAATGGGCAGGCCCAGGATGGGCTGGATCTTGGCGCATTCACCGGAGCCAGTGAACACCATTTTCAGGGCCTTTTCGAACGGGAAGGCGTCGAACATGTAGGCCAGATTGGGACCGCAGGCGGGCACCTGGTCCGGCGGCAGCGTCATGATCCATAGATGGCGCCCGGCCACCGCGGTCCCGAACAATGCGCCCAGGAGCACCAGCCCGGTATAGAACCAGCGGCCGCCTGCGCGCGGCCCATGCACGCTACCGACCAGGAAGAACAGGGCCATGAAGAGGAAGCCGATGCGCTGGAAGATGCACAGCGGGCACGGTTCCAGTCCCCATTGATACTCGGCATACAGTGCAAACCCCAGCAGGCCGGCGCAGATCAGGAAGCCAAACAAAAAACTGACGCGATAGGACCAACGAAGAGGGTTCATGGCCGAAATGGAGTGGGGGGGAATGACGACATTACCCGCTCCCAGCCACGCTGTCAGCAGGTCATGGCGCGCCCCTCCCCAAAACACAAACCCCGCCTGGTTGCCCAGCCGGGGTTTGCATTTGGACGTCCAAACCTGTCTTGGAGCGGACTTACTCGGCGGCACCCTCGGTGCGCGGGCGGTCCACCAGCTCGACGTAGGCCAGAGGGGCGTTGTCACCCGGGCGGAAGCCGCACTTGAGAATACGCAGGTAGCCGCCGGGACGCTCGCGGTAGCGCGGCCCCAGCTCGACGAACAACTTGCCCACGGCCTGCTTGTCACGCAGGCGCGCGAACGCGAGGCGGCGGTTGGCCACGCTGTCGGTCTTGGCCAGCGTGATCAGCGGTTCAGCCACGCGGCGCAGTTCTTTCGCCTTGGGCAGGGTGGTACGGATCAGCTCGTGCTTGATCAGCGACGAAGCCATGTTCTTGAACATCGCTTCGCGATGCGAGCTGGTGCGGTTGAGTTTGCGACCGGATTTTTGGTGGCGCATGGTGAATTTCTCTTAGTGTCTGTTGTTATGAAAAGCCGGCCATCGGCCCGACTTCCCGCGGTTGCCCGCTGTTAAAGCCCTATGTGAATCAGGCTTTTTTAAGAGCGCAGCCATGAACGGCCGCTTCTGCATGGCGAATGGAACAGTTCCGTGCTCGCCAGCCTATTTGTCGCGGCGATCAAGCGGGATCGCCAATACATCTTATGCGCAGCCATGGAGGCTGTCTTTTCATCTTCGGCGAATGATCGCCTTGGGTAACGGCAGGTACAAACCCGCCGCTACGAAATCATGTCGGTGATCATACGATCGCCGACATCATATCAACCCAGCTGCATGCCGTGCGACAGGCCCGGCGGCGGCCAGTTTTCGAGCTTCATGCCGAGCGCGAGACCACGCACGCCCAGGACGTCCTTGATCTCGGTCAGCGACTTCTTGCCAAGGTTCGGCGTCTTCAGCAGCTCCACCTCGGTCTTCTGCACCAGATCGCCGATGTAGTAGATGCTTTCGGCCTTCAGGCAGTTTGCCGAACGGACGGTGAGCTCCAGATCGTCGATCGGACGGAGCAAGAGCGGATCGAAACCACCCTTTTCCGCCTTGTCCGTGGCGCTTTCGCGGCGCGAGAAATCACCGAACACCGACAGCTGGTCGTTGAGGATTTCAGCAGCCTTGCGTACCGCGTCTTCCGCACCGATGGTGCCGTTCGTTTCAATATCGAGGATCAGCTTGTCGAGGTTGGTACGCTGCTCCACGCGAGCCGCATCCACTTCGTATGCCACGCGCAACACCGGTGCGAACGAGGCATCCAGCTGCAGGCGGCCGATCGGACGCGCTTCGTCATCCGGATGCTGGCGCGCGCTGGCCGGCTGATAGCCCACGCCACGACGCACCTTCAGGCGCATGTTCAGCGTGATGTCCTTGGTGAGGTGACAGATCACGTGTTCGGGATTGATGATCTCCACCGAATGGTCAACGGCGATGTCGCCGGCCGTGACCACGCCCTTGCCCTTCTTGGACAAGCTGAGGGTGACTTCATCACCCGTATGCTGACGGATCGCCACTTCCTTGAGGTTGAGCAGGACTTCGATGACGTCCTCCTGCAGACCTTCGAGGGTGGTGTACTCGTGCAGCACGCCATCGATTTCGACCTCGACGATGGCGCTGCCGGGGATCGATGAGAGCAGCACACGACGCAACGCGTTGCCCAGGGTGTGGCCGAAACCGCGTTCGAGCGGCTCCACCACCACCTTGGCGCGATTCGGTCCAAGCTGTTCAACGCTGAGGCCGCGGGGCCGCAGTACGCTGGTTGACGAAACTGCCATGCAGGGCTCCGGTTGATTACTTCGAATAAAGCTCGACGATCAGCGCTTCGTTGATGTCGGTCGGCAGATCTGCGCGATCAGGGACCGACTTGAACGTGCCGGCGAACTTCTTGGCGTCCACTTCGACCCACTGCGGACGCAGGTCCATCGTGTCGAACACGGTGGAGGCTTCCTGCACGCGCAGCTGGTTGCGCGCGCGCTCGGTCAGCGCGACCTCGTCGCCGGGGCGAACCTGGTAGGACGGGATATTGACCTTCTTGCCGTTCACCAGCACCGCCTTGTGCGAAACGAGCTGGCGGGCCTGGGCGCGGGTGACCGCAAAGCCCATGCGGTAAACGACATTGTCAAGGCGGCTCTCCAACAGGCGCAACAGGTTCTCGCCCGTATTGCCCTTGAGAGTCGATGCCTTGGTGTAGTAGTTGCTGAACTGGCGCTCAAGCACACCGTAGATGCGCTTGACCTTCTGCTTTTCACGCAGCTGGACGGCGTAGTCGGACATGCGCATGCGCTTGTTGGCGCCGTGCTGGCCGGGTTTGTTCTCCAGCTTGCACTTGGAGTCGATTGCGCGTGCCGGGCTCTTCAGACTCAGGTCCGAACCTTCGCGGCGCGCGAGTTTGCAGGTAGCTCCACGATAACGTGCCATGGTTGTGCTCCTTAGACGCGACGCTTCTTGGGGGGACGGCAGCCGTTATGCGGAATCGGCGTCACGTCGATGATGTTGAGGACCTTGTAGCCGAGCGCATTCAGCGAACGCACTGCCGACTCGCGGCCCGGGCCCGGGCCCTTGATCCGCACTTCCACCGTCTTCACGCCGTATTCGCCGGCAGCACGGCCGGCCTTCTCGGCGGCGACCTGGGCAGCGAACGGGGTGGACTTGCGCGAACCGCGGAAGCCCGCGCCACCAGCGGTCGCCCACGAGAGCGCATTGCCCTGGCGGTCGGTGATGGTGACGATGGTGTTGTTGAAGGAGGCCTGCACGTGCGCCACCGCATCGGTGACAACACGCTTGACTTTCTTCTTGGTCTTAACTGCTGGCTTTGCCATGGTTTATTCCAATTATTTCTTGATCGCGCGACGCGGGCCCTTACGGGTGCGCGCATTGGTACGCGTGCGCTGGCCGCGCACCGGCAGGCCGCGGCGATGGCGCAGGCCGCGGTAGCAACCCAGGTCCATCAGGCGCTTGATGGCCATACCGACCTCACGGCGCAGATCGCCTTCCACGACATACTTGCCGATTTCGTGGCGGATCTTCTCCACCTCGCCTTCGCTCAGCGACTTGATCTGAACGTTCGGGTTCACACCCGCGTCCGCGCAGACCTTCTTGGCCCGGCTGCGGCCGATGCCATAGATGCTCTGCAGGCCAACCCAGACGTGTTTCTGGACCGGCAAATTGACACCCGCAATGCGCGCCATGATCTACTTTCTCCGATGCTTTCTCGCGCGGTAAACGCGCAATTCTAACCTTAATCAAACTGTCAGGAAAGTACCGCGACACCTCGAGCGCCGCCGCCCTTCCACCGGGACCCGCCTGCACCTCAGCCGCGGCGCAAGTTGGCCTTTTTGAGCAAACCTTCGTACTGGTGGCTGACCAGATGCGCCTGCACCTGGGCGGTGAAATCCATCACCACGACCACCACGATCAGCAGCGAAGTGCCGCCGAAGTAGAACGGAACATGCCAAGCGTTCTGCATGAACGTCGGCACCAGACAGACCAGCACCAGGTAGAGGGCGCCAACGCCGGTCAGACGGGACATTACCGAGTCGATGTAATCCGCCGTCGAACGACCTGGGCGGATACCCGGAATCAGGGCGCCGGACCGCTTCAGGTTGTCCGCCGTGTCCTGCGAGTTGAAAACGATCGCCGTGTAGAAGAAGGCGAAAGTGATCACCAGGACCGCATAGACGATGTCGTAGAGCGGCTCGCCCGGGCTCAACACCTGGATCAGATCCTGCAACCAGCGGGACTGGTGGCTGGCGTTGCCCCAAGTGGCGGCCATCGCCGGGAACATCAGAATACTGTTCGCGAAGATGGGCGGAATCACACCCGCCATATTGATCTTCAGCGGCAGATGCGAGGTCTGGTTCATGTACGACCGCTGCCCGCCCGACCGCCGCGCGTAGTTCACGGTAATGCGCCTCTGGGCGCGCTCCATGAACACCACGAAAGCCGTTACCGTGAGCACCAGCGCAACTACCATGACGAGCTTGATCGTGCTCAGCTCGCCGTTGCTCGACATCGACAGCGTGTGCACCACCGCGTTCGGCAAACCAGCCACGATGCCAGCGAAAATCAGCAGCGAAATGCCGTTGCCGATGCCGCGTTCGGTCATCTGCTCGCCCAGCCACATCAGGAACAACGAGCCGGCCGTCAAACCAACCACCGACGACAGGATGAACCCGAAGCCCGGCATGTAGACCACCGGCACACCACCATTGGTCTGCTGCTTCATCAGTGCCACGGCGATGCCGAAAGCCTGAAAAGCAGACAAGCCAACCGTACCAATGCGCGTATACATGGTCAGCTGCCGCTGGCCGGACTGCCCTTCCTTGCGCAGCGCCTGCAGACTGGGGATGACCGAGCCCATCATCTGCACCACGATCGAGGCAGAGATGTAGGGCACCACACCCAAGGCAAAGACCGAGAAACGCCCGAGCGAACCACCCGAGAACATGTTGAACATGTCCAGGATGCCGCCGGTCTGGCCAATCAGGTTAGCCATGGCATCGGGGTTCACGCCCGGCACCGGGATGAACGAGCCGAGGCGGTACACGATCAGCGCAGCGATCACGAAAAAGATGCGCTGACGCAGCTCGGTCAACTTGCCGAGCGACCCTACCGATGGACCCTTGGCTGCGGCCACGAGTTACTCCACGCTGCCGCCGGCAGCTTCGATGGCAGCCTTAGCGCCCGCCGTGGCGAGCAGGCCGGACAGCTTCACCGCACGGCCGATTTCGCCCTTGGCGACAACCTTGACCTTCTTGGCGCGGCTGTCGATCAGGCCGGCCTGATGCAGGACGACGGCGTCGATCACGTCAGCCTTGAGGCTAGCGAGCTGGTACAGGAACACCTGTTGGCTCTCGGCCTTCTTCAGCGAACGGAAGCCGACTTTCGGCAGGCGGCGCTGCAGCGGCATCTGGCCGCCCTCGAAACCGAGGCGGTGGCTACGGCCGGTACGGGCATGCTGACCCTTGTGGCCGCGGCCGGCGGTCTTGCCCAGGCCCGAACCGATACCACGACCGACGCGCAGGCGGCTCTTGCGCGAGCCGGCAGCGGGCTTGATGTCATTCAGACGCATCTTGATTACTCCTCAACCCGGACCAGGTAGTAAACCGTGTTGATCAGGCCGCGAACCTGCGGGCTGTCTTTCAGTTCACGGACGTCGTTGGTCTTGTTCAGGCCCAGCGCCTTCACACTGAGGCGATGGCGGGACTGTACGCCGCGCAAGCCCTTAACCAGGCGCACGCGGATGGTTTTTTCGTTGTTAGCCATTGCCCATCACCTCTTCCACGGTCTTGCCGCGCTTGGCAGCGATCTGCTTCGGCGAGGCAACGGCCTGCAGGCCCTTGATGGTGGCGCGCACCAGGTTGATCGGGTTGCGCGAACCAACGGCCTTGGCCAGAACGTTCTTCACACCGACCACTTCCAGCACAGCGCGCATGGCACCGCCGGCGATCACGCCGGTACCTTCGGAGGCCGGCTGCATGTAGACGCGAGCGGCGCCATGGTTGGCCTTGATGGCGTACCACAGCGTGCCGTTGTTCAGGTCGATGCTCACCATGTTGCGGCGGGCGCGTTCCATGGCCTTGGAGATGGCCACCGGCACTTCACGAGCCTTGCCATAGCCGAAGCCAACCTTACCCTCGCCGTCGCCGACCACAGTCAGCGCGGTAAAGCTCATCTGGCGGCCGCCCTTGACGGTCTTGGCCACGCGGTTGACGGCGATCAGCTTCTCGAGCAGGCCGTCAGAGTTTTCGCGATCAGTAGAAGACATTATCTTTTTCCGTATGCCCGGACCATCCGGGACTTTTGCTTGCGGCTGTGCCGCTTGGAGTTGTTTTGGTTGTTGCTTAGAACTTCAGGCCGGCTTCACGGGCGGCATCAGCCAGCGCCTTGATGCGGCCGTGATAGCGGAAACCGGAGCGGTCGAATGCCACGGCTTCGATACCAGCAGCCTTGGCGCGCTCGGCAATCGCCTTGCCCACCGCTGCGGCGGCTTCCAGGTTCTTGGTGCCCTTCAGGCCTTCGGCGATCGCCTTCTGTACGGTAGAGGCTGCCGCCACCACTTTCACGCCGGCGGCGTCGAACACCTGGGCATAAAGATGCTGGCCGGTGCGATGCACGGACAGGCGAGCTACGCCGAGCTTGCGGATGTGCGAACGCGTGGACTTGGCGCGGCGCAGACGGGCTTCATTCTTGTTCATCATGTGTCTCCGGAAAGCGGATTGGCTAATGGTGATCTGCTCTTTTGAAGCGTCCGGCCATGGATGGCCGGATGACTTCACGAGGGATCGCCTTACGCCTTCTTGGCTTCCTTCAGGGTGATCTTCTCGCCGGCATAGCGCACGCCCTTGCCCTTGTAGGGTTCCGGCGGACGATAGCCGCGAATCTTGGCAGCAACCTCACCGACCAACTGCTTGTCCGAACCCTTGATCAGGATTTCGGTCTGCGTCGGGGTCTCGAGGGTGATGCCCTCCGGTGCGTTGAACACGACCGGGTGGGAGAAGCCGAGGCTGAGATTCAGCGCCTTGCCGGCCATCGAAGCGCGGTAACCCACGCCGACCAGCTCAAGCTTGCGCTCGTAGCCTTCAGACACACCCTTGACCATATTGGCCAACAGCGCGCGGACCGTACCGCCGAACTTGTCCTCGGCACCTTCGGCGACCACGACGTTGACCACGCCGTTCTCGACGTGCACCGACGCGCCCGGCAAGGAGTGCACCGACAAGGAGCCCTTCGGGCCCTTCACGGCAATACCGTCCTCGGCGACCTTCAGTTCGACGCCCTTGGGCAGGGTAATGGGTTTCTTGGCAACACGAGACATCGGAAACTCCTTACGCGACCAGGCCGATGACTTCGCCGCCCACGCCCTTGGCGCGAGCCTGCGAGTCGGTCAGCAGACCGGCAGACGTCGAAATGATCGAAATGCCCAGACCGCCGAGCACCTTCGGCAGCTCGTCCTTGCCGCGGTAGACGCGCAGGCCCGAGCGGCTCACGCGTTCGATGCGCTCGATCGCGGGACGGCCTTCGAAATATTTGAGCTTGATCTCGAGCACCGGCTTGCCCTCCGCTTCGGAGGCCTTGGCGTCGAGGATGTAGCCCTCGTTCTTGAGAAGGTTGGCCAGCGCCACCTTCAGCTTCGACGACGGTACGCTGACAACCTGCTTGCCCGTAGCCTGGGCATTGCGGATGCGCGTAAACAGATCGGCGATGGGATCAGTCATGCTCATGAAAACATCCTTCAGAGTGCACCGATATCCGATAAAACCGGAGATCAATTCTAGATTGTGAGCCGACGGAACAGTCGGCCTGCGATGCGCAGACCGACAATCATATCAGCCTTTTCCGGCTTTTGCGAATATTGGTGCGACAAAGTAGTCATTACCCCGCCCCCGACCTTCCGCAGAAGGATCAGGGCCGGGCTTTAGGCTGATGCCAGCAACGGCACCGCCCGGTTCTGGGTGGTTGGGTTTCCCCACCCCAAGCCGCCCTCCGCAGAGAGAGGCCAGCTGAAGCACTGGCTTACCAGCTCGCCTTGCGCAAGCCCGGAACGTCGCCGCGCATGGTGGCTTCGCGAAGCTTGTTACGGCCAAGGCCGAACTTGCGGTAGACGCCACGCGGACGGCCGGAAAGTTCGCAGCGGTTACGCAGACGGCTGGCGCTCGAATCGCGCGGCAGCTTCTGCAGCTTGGTTTGCGCGTCCATCTTTTCCTCGTACGAGGACTTCGGATTGGCCACGGTAGCCTTCAGCTCAGCGCGCTTGGCGGCGTACTTCTTGATGAGTTTGGACCGCTTGATATCGCGGTTAACCATCGATGTCTTTGCCATAAGAACTCTCTTTCTTAAAGAGTCCGGCCAAGGATGGCCGGTTTCTTGATCAAGGATGATCGTATTAATTACGGAACGGGAAGCTGAAGGCTTCCAGCAACGCCTTGGCTTCCTCGTCGGTCTTGGCCGTAGTGGTAATGGAGATATCCATACCGCGGATGGCGTCGATCGCGTCGAAGTCGATTTCCGGGAAGATGATCTGTTCCTTGACGCCGAAATTGTAGTTGCCACGGCCGTCGAAGGCGCGACCCGAAACGCCGCGGAAGTCGCGGACGCGGGGCAGCGAGATGTTGATCAGGCGATCCAGGAATTCCCACATGGTGGCGCGGCGCAGCGTGACCTTGCAGCCGATCGGCCAGCCGTCACGGATCTTGAACGAGGCCACGGACACGCGCGCCTTGGTCGTGATCGGCTTCTGACCGGCGATCTTGGCCATGTCCGCCACGGCGTTCTCGAGCACTTTCTTGTTGCCCGCGGCTTCGCCAACGCCCATGTTCAGCGTGATCTTGGTGATGCGCGGAACCTGCATCACGTTCTCGTAGCCGAACCGCTCGGTGAGCTTCTGGACTACCTGTTCTTTGTAAAAGGTTTCAAGGCGCGTCATGTTCGTGCTCCTCACGCGTCCAGGACCTCGCCGGACGAACGGTACACGCGGACCTTGCGCCCATCAGCGAGCGTTTTGGCACCAACGCGTTCACCCTTGTTCGTGGCGGGGTTGAACAGCATTACATTGGAAATATGGATCGAGGCCTCGCGCTCAACGATGCCGCCGGCCTGGCCGGCCTGCGGGTTGGGCTTGGTGTGGCGCTTGACCAGGTTGACGTTGGAGACGAACACTCGGTCGCCCTCAACGCGCAGCACGTCACCGCGCTGGCCTTTGTTCTTACCTGCGATCACGATGACCTGATCGCCTTTGCGGATACGGTTCATGGTTCTTCTCCGCCTCAGAGCACTTCGGGTGCGAGCGAGACGATCTTCATGAACTTCTCGCCGCGCAGCTCACGAGTCACGGGCCCGAAGATACGGGTGCCGATCGGCTCGAGCTTGTTGTTGAGGAGCACGGCCGCGTTTCCGTCGAAACGGATCAGCGAACCGTCGGCGCGGCGCACGCCCTTGGCGGTACGTACCACCACGGCGTTGTAGACCTCGCCCTTCTTCACCTTGCCACGCGGGATGGCATCCTTCACGGTGACCTTGATCACGTCACCGATCGCGGCGTAACGGCGCTTGGAGCCGCCGAGCACCTTGATGCACATCAATTCCTTGGCGCCGCTGTTGTCGGCAGCGGAAAGCGTGCTTTGCATCTGGATCATGGCTGCACCCTCCCCTTACGCTTCGGCGCGCGTGACGATTTCGACCACGCGGTGATGTTTGGTCTTGGAAAGCGGGCGGCATTCCGCAATGCGCACCACGTCGCCCTCGTTCGCGCCCAGGTCGTTCTGCGCGTGGAGCTTGGTGGAACGGCGCACGATCTTGCCCAGCAGCGGATGCTGCACCTGGCGCTCGATCAGCACGGTAACCGTCTTTTCCATCTTGTTGCTGATGACGCGACCCTCGAGGGTGCGTACCTGTTTCTGGTTGTCGCTCATGTCGGCCGCCTCTTACTTCTTGCCGCCGAGCACGAATTTCGTGCGGGCGATATCGCGCCGAACACGGCGCAGTTGATGCGGCTGGCTGAGCTGGCCGGTGCCCTTCTGCATGCGCAGGTTGAATTGCTCCTTGCGCAGGTCCAGCAGGTGCTGCTTCAGCTCTTCGGCCGACTTGGTTGTTAGGTCTTTGATGGCCATCACATCACCGCTCTGGTCACAAACTGGGTCTGCACCGACAACTTGGCGGCGGCCAGGCGGAACGCCTCGCGCGCAGTAGCCTCGTCGACACCCTCGATTTCATAAAGCATGCGGCCCGGCTGGATCGGTGCGACCCAGAACTCCACGCCACCCTTACCGGCGCCCATACGGACTTCGATCGGCTTCTTGGTGATCGGCTTGTCCGGGAACACGCGGATCCACAACTTGCCGCCGCGCTTCACGAAACGCGTGATGCAACGACGGGCCGCCTCGATCTGACGCGCGGTGAGCGCACCGTGCGTGGTGGCCTTGAGGCCATACTCGCCAAAGCTGACGAGGTTGGCGCTGAAAGCCAGGCCGTCATTGCGGCCCTTGAACTGCTTGCGGTATTTGGTTCGCTTGGGTTGCAACATGGCAACTCTCCTTACTTCGTCCGCTCGCGGCGGCCTTCACCGCCCTCGCGATCACGACGCCCTTCACGACGCCCCTCGCCACCCTCGCGCTCACGGCGAGGCTGCGCGGACTGCTCTTCCTTCGGCTCCTGCCCGATCTGCGCCAGGTCGAAGATTTCGCCCTTGTAGATCCAGACCTTGATGCCGATGATGCCGTAGGTGGTCTTCGCCTCGGCGGTGCCGTAGTCGATGTCCGCACGCAGCGTATGCAGCGGCACGCGTCCTTCGCGGCTCCACTCGGAGCGTGCGATCTCGGCGCCGTTCAAACGGCCCGACACGTTGATCTTGATGCCCAGCGCACCCAGGCGCATCGCATTGCCCACGGCGCGCTTCATCGCGCGACGGAACATGATGCGGCGCTCGAGCTGCTGCGCGATCGACTCGGCCACCAGCTGCGCGTCGAGTTCAGGCTTGCGCACTTCGTTGACGTTGATGTGCGCCGGAACGCCCATCATCTCGCTGACTTCCTTGCGCAGCTTCTCGATGTCCTCGCCCTTCTTGCCGATCACCACGCCCGGGCGGGCGGTATGAATCGTCACGCGGGCGGTCTTGGCCGGGCGCTCGATCAGGATCTTCGAGATACCGGCGGCCGCGAGCTTCTTGCGCAGCATCTCGCGGACCTTGAGGTCGGCAGCGAGGTACTGGGCGTATTCGCCCTTATTGGCGTACCACTTCGAGTTCCAGTCCTTGGCAATGCCGAGGCGGATACCGGTGGGATGAACTTTATGACCCATCGTCTACGTCCTCTTAGTTACCAACGACCACGGTGATGTGGCTGGTGCGCTTCAGGATGCGGGAACCCCGGCCTTTGGCGCGGGCGTGCATGCGCTTCATCGCCGGACCTTCGTCCACGAAAATGCGCGAGACCTTCAGCTCGTCGACATCGGCGCCGAGGTTGTTTTCGGCGTTGGCGACGGCCGACAGCAGCACTTTGCGAACCATGTGCGCGGCCTTCTTGTTGGTGAACTGGAGCACGTCGCTGGCTCGGCCCACGGGCATGCCGCGGACCAGGTCAGCTACCAGGCGTGCCTTCTGCGCTGAGATGCGAGCGCTGCGCAGGATCGCTTTGGCTTCGGTGCTCATCACTTGCCCTTCTTATCGCCGCCATGGCCCTTGAAAGTACGCGTCACCGCGAACTCGCCGAGCTTGTGCCCGACCATGTTCTCGTTGACCAGTACCGGCACGTGCTGGCGACCGTTGTGGATGGCGATGGTCAATCCCACCATTTCCGGCAGGATCATGGAGCGACGCGACCAGGTCTTGATCGGGCGCTTGGAGTTGGTGGAAACCGCAGCTTCCACTTTCTTCACGAGGTGAAGGTCGACAAACGGACCTTTCTTCAATGAACGCGGCATGTCGGTTTCCTAATTACTTGCGACGACGCACGATGAACTGCTGCGTGCGCTTGTTGTTACGGGTCTTGTAGCCCTTGGCCGGCGTACCCCACGGGCTGACCGGATGACGGCCGCCAGAGGTCTTGCCTTCACCACCACCGTGCGGGTGATCGACCGGATTCATCACCACACCGCGAACGGTCGGACGGATGCCCTTCCAGCGGGTGGCGCCAGCCTTGCCCAGCTTACGCAGGCTGTGCTCACCATTACCCACTTCACCAATGGTGGCGCGGCAATCGACCGGAACCTTGCGCATTTCGCCGGAGCGCAAACGCAGGGTGGCATAGCCGGATTCGCGTGCGATCAGCTGCACGGAGGCACCTGCCGAACGGGCGATCTGGGCGCCCTTGCCGGGCTTCATTTCCACACAATGCACGGTCGAGCCGACCGGGATATTGCGCAGCGGCAGGCTGTTGCCGACCTTGATCGGGGCGTCGTGACCGGAGACCACGCGATCACCTACCGCCACGCCGGCCGGTGCGATGATGTAGCGGCGCTCGCCATCGGCGTAGCACAGCAGCGCGATATGTGCAGTGCGGTTCGGATCGTATTCCAGGCGCTCGACCTTGGCGGCAATGCCTTCCTTGTCGCGCTTGAAGTCGATGATGCGGTACGCCTGCTTGTGACCACCGCCGCGATGACGGGTGGTGATGCGGCCAAAATGGTTGCGACCACCCGTTTTGCTCTGACTCTCGGTCAGAGGCGCGTACGGCGCACCTTTGTGCAGCCCCTCGGTGCGGACGCTGACGGCGTCACGACGACCCGGCGAGGTTGGCTTGTGATTGATTAGTGCCATCTGTCAGAACTCCTGGCTCAGGCCTTGGCCGCCACGTCGATCGTCTGGCCTGCGGCAAGGCGAACGTACGCCTTGCGCTTGCCCTGACGGCTGCCCGCGCGGAAACGGAAGGACTTGGCCTTGCCCTTGGCATTGACGAGATTCACCTGCTCGACCTTTACGTCGAACATCTTCTCGACCGCTGCGCGGACGTCAGCCTTGGTTGCTTCGGGGGCAACCACGAATACGTACTGGTTGGTTTCGGCCAGACGGGCCGCCTTCTCGGAAATGTGCGGCGCGCGCAGCGTATTCAGAATGCGTTCGTTGCTCATGCCAGCCACTCCTCGACTTTCTTGACCGCTTCGACGGTCATCACCACGTAGTCGGAACCGACCAGGCTGACCGGATTCAGCGCCAGCACATCCACCACATGCAGGTAGGGGATGTTGCGCGAGGCCAGGTACAGCGCTTCGTTCGCATCTTCTGACACCAGCAGCACGCGGCCGGACACTTCGAGCTCGGCCAGCTTGGCGACCATCGCCTTGGTCTTGGGGGCGTCGATGCCGAAGCCTTCGACCACCTTCAGACGACCCTGGCGGTTCAGCTCCGACAGGATGGAGCGAATCGCCACGCGATAGGACTTGCGGTTGACCTTCTGCTCGTAGCTGCGGGGCTTGGCCGCGAAGGTGACACCGCCGCCCACGAAAATCGGAGCGCGATAGTCGCCGTGACGAGCGCCGCCGCCTTTCTGCTTCTTGAACTTCTTAGTGGTACCGGACACGTCGCTGCGCGAAAGCTGCGACTGCGTACCGGCGCGACCGCCGGCCCGATAGGCCACCACGACCTGGTGGATCAGGGCCTGCTTGAACTCGCCGCCGAACACTTCATCCGACACGCTGAGTGGCTTGGCGCCAATAACATTCAGTTCCATGCCGTCTCTCCTCAACCCTTGGTGGTCGGACGGATCACGACGTCGCCGCCGGTAGCACCCGGCACCGCGCCCTTCACCGCGATCAGATGACGTTCGCCGTCGACCTTGACCACTTCCAGACCCTGCACGGTACGGTTCACCGCACCCATGTGGCCCGACATCTTCTTGCCCGGGAACACGCGACCCGGCGTCTGACGCTGACCGATAGAACCCGGCGCGCGATGCGACAGCGAGTTACCGTGGGTAGCGTCGCCCATGCTAAAGCCATGGCGCTTGATCGTGCCCTGAAAGCCCTTACCCTTGCTGACGCCCGCCACGTCGACGATCTGGCCGACCTGGAACACTTCGTCAGCCTTGATTTCGGCGCCCACGGCATACTTGCCGGCGTCAGCCGAGTTCAGGCGAAATTCCCACAGACCACGACCCGGCTCAACCTTCGCCTTGGCGTAGTGGCCTTTTTCCGGGTTGGTCAGCAGGCTGGCGCGCTTGGCGCCCGCGGTGACCTGCACCGCGCTGTAACCATCGTTATCTTCCGTCTTCACCTGCGTAACGCGATTCGGGGTCGCTTCGATCAGCGTCACCGGAATCGAGCGTCCGTCTTCAGTGAAGAGTCGGCTCATGCCGCATTTGCGGCCAACCAGTCCGATACTCATGTTCGTATCCTGTCTATCGCTCAACCAAGCTTGATCTGAACGTCAACGCCAGCGGCGAGATCGAGCTTCATGAGCGCGTCCACGGTCTTGTCGTTGGGGTCGACGATGTCCAGCACGCGCTTGTGCGTACGGGTTTCGTACTGATCGCGAGCGTCTTTGTCGACGTGCGGCGACACCAGAATGGTGTAGCGCTCGATCTTGGTCGGCAGCGGAATCGGACCGAGAACCGTAGCGCCGGTGCGCTTGGCCGTCTCGACGATTTCGCTGGCCGAACGGTCGATCAGACGATGATCGAACGCCTTGAGCCGAATGCGAATCTTTTGGTTCGCCATAACCGTGTCCTGTTATCTAAAGAACATACTGTGAACCGGGACAGCTTCTCGCCGTCCCGCACAACCCTTCGTACTGCAGACCCCAGACCAGGCCCGGGGAAGGTTCTGCAAAACCCTTCTCCAGCATTCGCACACTGAAGAGACCTCAAAACGCCGGGCAGGCCGTTTTGCGGCCTGCCCAGACAGATATCGTACGCGGAAACCCATTTGGCGACAGAGACTTAGCTCAGCACCGGGACCCCGCAACATCCTTGTTAGCGAATTCGAAGTACGTCCTGTACCTCATTTCGCGGTGAGCCGCTCCAGAAGAAACGGCGAGTCAACTTGGCGACTATAGCTTATTTACAGCCATAGGACAAGCGTCTTACAGAAGGTCGCCTGACTCGCAGGCGACCTTCATACAGCGAAGCTTACTTGGTGATCTTGGCGACGACGCCGGCGCCCACCGTACGGCCGCCTTCACGGATCGCAAAGCGCAGGCCTTCGCTCATCGCGATCGGGGCAAT
>NZ_RYYV01000010.1 GCF_003977665.1 Dyella choica
TGCACTTGAGTTTAGAGACCGCCGTTACTTTTCTTTGGGCCAGCAAAGAAAAGTGACTCGGGCCCTTTAGGGACCGAAAGCGCCGCAGGCAATGCAGCCATCTACGGCATGCAACAACAGTGCGATCAGGGGGATGTTGGGGGGGGCATGCCCCCAACCTACGGGCCTCAGCGGGCGAGCATCTCGCCCAACACCGCCATCCTCACGAACACACCATTACCCACCTGCTCGAGGATGCGCGACTGCGGACCGTCGGCCACCTCCGGCGCGATTTCGATGCCGCGGTTGATCGGGCCGGGATGCATCACCAGGCAGCCGCGGGCGGCCATGGCCAAGCGGCGGCTGTCCAGGCCGTATTCGCGGAAGTAGGCCGCTTCATCCGGCAGCTCAATGCTTGACATGCGCTCTTTCTGCAGACGAAGCATGATCGCCACGTCGGCGCCTTCGATGGCTTGGTCGAAATTGTTGTAGAACTTGCAGTCGGGAAATTCCTGCTGGTCCGGCATCAAGGGGGCAGGGCCGCACAGGCGGATTTCCTTTGCCCCCAGCCTGGTGAAGGCATGCACGTCGGAACGCGCTACGCGGGAATGTTTCACGTCACCGCAGATCACCACCGTGAGTGCGCTGAAATCCGGCCGATGCTGCCGGATCGTCAGTGCGTCGAGCAAGCCTTGCGTGGGATGCGCGCGATTGCCATCGCCCGCGTTGATCACGGACACCCCGCTCATCGCATGGCGTACCAGCTCATCCGGAGTTCCGGACACCTTGTGGCGCACGATGATGGCATCCAGGTGCATCGCTTCCAGCGTGTGCAAGGTATCGAACAACTCCTCGCCCTTGGCCGTGGAGGAGAAGCCGATGTCGAAATTGATCACGTCCGCCCCGAGCCGGCGCGCGGCCAACTCGAACGAAGTGCGTGTGCGAGTGGACGGTTCGAAGAACAGGTTGAGGATGGTGCGTCCGTTGAGCAGATCCAGCTTGCGCGTACCATGCGCACAGGCGTCGCGCATGGTGATGGCGCGGTCCAGCAAGCGCTCGATGCATTCGCGCGGCAGGTTTTCGAGCGTGGTGAGGTGGCGCAGGCGTGAGAACATGGTGATTGTCTTTGGTGTTGTTATGCGGCTTCGTGCAACCAGCGTTCGAGGATCACCGCGGCGGCTTCGGCATCGAGTTGTGCAGCGCCGCTGCGGCGTTTCAAGCCCATGGCGCGTGACTGGGCGAAACGCTCTGCGGCTTCAAGGGAGCTGTGGCGTTCATCCACCATGGCCACCGGCACGCGGTAGCGTTCGCGCAGGCGTTCGGCGAAACGGCGCGCACGTTTGCTTGCTGCCTGTTCTTCGCCATCGAGGGTAAGCGGCAGCCCCACCACGAAGCCTTCGGGCAGCCATTCGCTGCGCAAGACATCCAGGGCTGCCCAATCGGGCGCGTCGTCGCGCATGGCGATGGTGGCGATGGCGCGGGCGCTGGCGGTGACGCGATTGCCAACTGCGACGCCGATGAATTTGCTGCCGACATCGAAGCCAAGCACGCAGCTCATGCGTGACCTGCGTAGCCGGGAAGTTGCAGGGGATCGATGCCGACCAGGCCGGCGGCGGCGCTCCAGCGTTCCTCCAGCGGGGTGTGGAAGATCACCCGTTCATTGGCTTCGGCGGTGAGCCAGGTGTTGTCCTTCAGCTCCTGCTCGAGCTGGCCGGCCCCCCAGCCCGAATAGCCCAGGGCCATCAGCGCCAGGCGCGGGCCTTCGCCGGCGGCCATCGCCACCAGGATGTCGCGAGAAGTGGTGACCGACCAATCGCCGTTGATGCGGTAGCTCGATTCCCAGTGCCCGTGCTCGCGATGCAGCACGAAGCCGCGCTCCTGCTGCACGGGGCCGCCGATCAGCACCGGCGCGTCGACCAGTTCCGGGTCGTTGCAGCTGAGCTTCATTTGCGCCAGCACGTCGCCGAAGCGGTATTCGGAGAGCTGATTGATCAACAGGCCTACCGCACCGTCTTCGTCATGCTGGCAGATGAAGGCTACCCCGCGCGAAAACGGCGGTTCGGTCAGGCTGGGCATGGCGATCAAAAACTGGCCAGCGAGGGACTGGGGGGACTTGGTCTGCATGGTGGCCATTGTAAGCGCTGTGCGAGGTGGCGTCTGCGGCAAACAAGTGACCCAGTATCGCGCCTGGTGGTGTTATCGCCGTGTTATTGCGCACGCTTTTTCCCCTTGCCCCGGCGGGAGAGGGGCGGCAAACATCATCGAGTCTTCAACACGTCCCCAGGCTGAAACTGCCAAGTGCGGGTGACATACAGGATATCCACCTTTTCCTTGCTGTCCGGCGGCAGCGGCGGGAACGGTGCGCACAGCTTTACGATGGCGACCGCGGCTTTGTCGATGATGGGGTAGCTGGAACTCTTTTGTATGTCGATGCTGGCCAGGCTGCCGTCTCTGTTTATGCCGACAGTCAGAATCACATCGCCGTGGATGCCTTGCTCGCGGGCCTGCTCGGGATAATTCAAGTTGCCTACGCGCTCGATGCGATCGGCCCACCCGCGCATGTAGGCGGCGTAAATGTTCGCGGCGGTGTTGGCACTGATGAACTTCTTGTGCGGGCGCTTTGCATAGGCTTCGCGCTCCCTGCGTGTCTCGGCGGAAAGCTGTGCGATCTGCCGTTCGACACGGGCTTCATCCGCGGTAGCGGTATCCGGGGTGTCGCGCGCGTCCTTGGCATCGTTGCTGTTGACGCTGAAATTGGCCTGTCCGGTAGTGGTCAGCATACGCTGGTCTGTAGCTTGCTGCGGCGCGGGAGTTGCTGCAGTCACCGGCTGCGGGGCAGTGCCCTGGCTGGGCAGGGGGAGGAGTCCGGAGAAAGGTTGCGAAGGCCGGTGTGCCTTGTCGCTCTCGCCGCCGCCCTTGTTGTTGGCCTGGGCCAGGAAATCGGCCCTGTCCGGCGCCTCGCTGTTGGCGACGTTTACCAACGTCACGTCAAGCGTGGGCAAGGCCGGGCGCGTCGCGACGTAACTGACGCCGATGCCGAACAGCAGCAGGCCATGCACCAGCAGCGAAAAAACGAAGGTGGCCCCGATCTTGTTGTTGCCGGGGCGGCGGGCTACAGCATTCACGCGAAGGTCGGCCTGGTCTCAAGGGCGTCGAACAACATTCCTGCGATATTAAGCCCGAATTGTTTGTCCAGTTCCCGAGCGCAAGTCGGCGATGTGACGTTGATCTCGGTCAGGTAGTCGCCGATCACGTCCAGCCCGACGAAGCGCAGCCCGCGGCGGCGCAATTCAGGGCCTACCTCGGCGGCGATCCAGCGGTCGCGGTCGCTTAGCGGCACGCCCTCGCCGCGGCCGCCCGCAGCCAGGTTGCCGCGGAATTCGTCACCCTGGGGAATGCGCGCGAGGGCGTAGGGCACCGGTTCGCCGTCGATCATCAGAATGCGCTTGTCGCCGGCGCTGATCTGCGGAATGAATTTTTGCGCCACCGTGAACTGGCGGTTCTGGCCGTGCGAGTCGCCCTGGACCAGTGTTTCCAGCATGGAGTTGAGGTTCTTGTCGCCCGACTGCACGCGAAAGATGCCGCGCCCGCCCATGCCATCCAGTGGCTTGAGCACGGCATCGCCGTGTTCGGCCACGAAGCGGCGCAGCTCGGCCGGATCCCGTGCCACCAGGGTCGGCGCCATGCATTGCGGGAAGTGCAAGGCGAACACCTTCTCGTTGCAGTCGCGCAGTGCGCGCGGGTCATTGACCACCTGCACGCCGGCAAGCTGGGCCACGTCCATCACGAGCGTGTCATAGACGAACTGGGGGTCGACCGGCGGGTCCTTGCGCAGCAGCACGGTGCCCATTTCGCGCAAGTCGGTCCAGCGGGCTTCACCCAGGGCGTACCAGCCGGCCGGGTCGTCCTTTACGCGTAGCGGACGCAGCCGGGCCCAGGGCGCGCCGTCGCGCAGGGCCAGGTCACCCTGCTCCATGTAGTAGAGCTGGTGGCCGCGGCGCTGGGCTTCCAGCAGCAGGGCGAAGCTCGTGTCCTTGGCGATCTTGATGCTGCCGATGGGGTCCATCAGCACAGCGACCGAACGGGGCATGGCGGTTCCGGTGGCGGGTGGGGCGTGCATGTTCGCCGAGGTGGTCGGGAGCCGACAAGGGTGCGGCATGCGCAAATCTGACCAGGTCGCGGACACTCCCTTGCCGGGAGCCGTCATGAAGGGTCTTTATTTCACATTTGTGTTCGCGATTTTGGTGATAAGCGCCCCCGCTACAACGTTTTTTCCTTGACGGAAGAGCGGCCAGGCAGTAAACAGCAACGACGGAGCGCCCGCACAAGAAGAGGGCACCCAAGAAAAGTCTGAGCAGGAATTTTTCATCTGCATCCGTCGGGTGGCCCGTTTGCCGCTTGGCGGATGACGTACCTGAGCCTGGGGCAGGCAGCAGGGGGGGTTAAGTGAACTTGAACGTAGCTACGAACGGCCTAGCGGGTCTGAAGGTCATGGTGATTGACGACTCCAAGACCATCCGCCGCACGGCGGAAACCTTGCTCAAGAAAGAAGGGTGCGAGGTGCTCACCGCCGTCGATGGCTTCGAGGCGCTGGCAAAAATCTCCGACCAAAAGCCAGCCATCATCTTCGTGGACATCATGATGCCGCGACTGGATGGCTACCAGACGTGCGCGCTCATCAAGAACAATCCGCAATTCCGTTCGACGCCGGTGATCATGCTGAGCTCGAAGGACGGCCTGTTCGACAAGGCGCGCGGCCGCATCGTCGGCGCGGAGCAGTACCTCACCAAGCCGTTCACCCGCGACGAATTGCTTGGCGCCATCCACCGACACGTCGCCAGTACGGTCTGAAGGCTCGTGATAATTAGCTCTAAAGGGGGAGCCGTGGCCAATATCCTCATCATTGACGATTCACCCACCGACGTGCGCGTGTTTTCGATGCTGCTCGAACGGGCGGGGCATCGCGTCGATGCGGTCAACAACGCCGAGGACGGCATCGAGCGCGTGCGCGCCACCAAGCCGGACCTCGTCATCATGGACGTCATCATGCCGGGCATGAACGGTTTCCAGGCCACGCGCACGCTTACGCGCGATCCGGCTACCGCGCATGTGCCGATCGTGATCATCACCACCAAGTCGATGGAGACCGACCGCGTGTGGGGTATGCGCCAGGGTGCCAAGGCCTTCATCACCAAGCCGGTGAACGAGAAGGAACTGCTTTCGTGCATCAACGAGCTGCTGCCGAAGGCGGCGTGAGGCGGGCATGACTGTATCGGCCGCCCAGTCGCCGTTCGAGATCCTGGCCCGCTACGAGCGGCTTTCGCTGGCGCACGCATCCGGTACGCAGGAGCGTTTCGAAGCGCCGGGCCTGTGGCGCGGTATCGGCTATCGCGCAGGCAGCTACCTGTTCGTGAGCGCGATCGACGAGATCAACGAACTACTGGCAGTACCCGTGCTGACGCCCGTGCCCGGGACCAAGCCGTGGTTGCTGGGCGTGGCGAACGTGCGCGGCAATCTGATGCCGGTGGTGGACATGGCACGCTTCCTGTTCAGCGAGCGTACGCAGCATTCCGAGCGCGCGCGTCTGCTGGTGGTTCGCCAGGGCAGCGGCAGCGTGGCCCTGCTAGTGGACGAAGTATTCGGCCAGCGTACGGTGGACGCGGAACAGCGCCGCGACGCTGAGCGCGAGGAGGATCCACGCCTGACGCGTTTCGTCGAGGATCGCGTGGAAGTGGACGGGCAGCGCCTGGCGCTGTTTAGCATGGGTAGGTTGGTTCGCGCGCCCGATTTCCGCCAGGCGGCCGCCTGATGATGCACGGCGGCTGGAGCGAGCGGTACTCGCAGCGGGGCGGTGGCTTGGTGAAATTCTTGACCGGCGCGCTTGGGCGTGCCGGTGTGGTAGACGGATGAGGTGAAGAACATGAGCATTACAGGGGGCGTCGGCAAGGAACGGGGATATACCATCCTGATTGTCTTGCTGGTGGTTTCGATCGGCTTCGCGGCGGTCGACTTCGTCTTACTCAACCTCAAGAACGGCGAAGATCGCCAGGCCATCGCGTTGACCACGCAGATCCAGGTGCTGTCGCAGCAAACGGCCAAGTACGCGCTGGAAGCTTCCGGCGGTAACCCCGATTCGTTCGCGGAACTCGAGAACGCGCGCGACACCATCGATTCTGCCGTGCAGCGCCTGGTCAATGGCGACACCAAGACCGGCATGAAGCCCTATGCCGACCAGAACGCCACGCCTACCGGCCGTTCCGTCAGCAAGCTGGCCGATGCCTGGAAGCAGCTTGATCGCGATATCGGCAAAATCCTTTCCAACAAGGCGGTGGTGCTCGATTCGGCGCAGCGCGCCGACGATCTTTCCAAACAATTGCCGCTGCTCAACTCCAACATGGAGCAGGTGGTCAACATCCTGCAGCAGCGCAAGGGCACCAGCGCGGACGAGATGCTCGGCGCCTCGCGCCAGATGCTGACGGCCGACCGCGTCATCCGCCGTGTGCAGGAAGTGCTGCAGGGCGGCGAATCCGCCCAGGCGTCCGCTGACGGCCTGTCGCGCGACGCGCAGAATTACGGAGAAGTGCTGAAGGGCCTGCTGCAGGGCAATCAGAGCATGGGCGTGCAGCAGCTGGGCGACGCCAATGCCCGCAAAATCCTTGCCCAGATGCAGGGGGAATGGGACAAGCTGAGCGATCCGGTCTCCAAGCTTGCCGCCGCCGCCAGCAACCTGGCTGAGGTGAAGAGCGCCGGCAACCAGGCCTCGCTGGATTCGCAGAACGTGCTGCTGCGCGCGAACGACCTGTCTGAACAGATTGGCCAGCTGCCGGTACGGCGCCTGTTCCCGAACGTGGGCTGGGGCCTGGTCGGTGCGCTCGGCGCCGTGGCCTTCGCCATCCTGTTGGTTATCCAGCTGGTGGGCGACCAGCGCCGCCGCTTCCGCGAAAGTACCGAACTCAACCAGCGCAACCAGGAGGCGATCATGCGCCTGCTGGACGAAATGGGTTCGCTCGCCGAAGGTGACCTGACCGTAAAAACCACCGTGTCCGAGGACATCACGGGCGCGATCGCCGACTCGGTGAACTACGCTATCGACGAGTTGCGCACCCTGGTGACGACGATCAACGAAACCTCCGAGCAAGTGTCGTCCTCGGCGCAGGAAACGCAGACCACCGCGCGCCACCTGGCCGACGCCGCGAAAGCGCAGGCGCATCGCATCAGCACGGCCACCACGGCGATCAACCAGATTGCGAGTTCGATGGATGATGTGTCCAAGAATTCCGCCGAGTCGGCCGACGTGGCCGAGCGCTCGGTGCAAATCGCCTCGCGTGGCGCGGAAGTGGTGCGTGAAACCATCTCGGGGATGGACTCGATCCGCGACCAGATCCAGGAAACCTCCAAGCGTATCAAACGCCTGGGTGAATCCTCGCAGGAAATCGGCTCGATCGTGGAACTGATCAACGACATTGCCGAGCAGACCAACATCCTCGCCTTGAACGCCGCGATCCAGGCCGCCTCGGCGGGTGAAGCGGGCCGCGGTTTTGCGGTGGTGGCGGACGAAGTGCAGCGCCTCGCGGAACGATCCGCGAGCGCCACGAAGCGAATCGAAACGCTGGTACAGACGATTCAGTCCGACACCAACGAAGCGGTGAATTCAATGGAACAGACCACCGCCGAAGTGGTGGCCGGTGCTCGCAAGGCCGAGGACGCCGGCAGCGCGCTGGGCGACATCGAGCGCGTATCGCACGACTTGTCCGCACTGATTCAAAACATCTCTTCCGCTGCGCGTCAGCAGTCGATCGCCGCAACGGATATTTCGCAATCCATGAACGCGATTCAGGAAATCACCTCGCAGACGTCGCAAGGCGCAAGCCAGACGGCTGAGTCGATTGGTTACCTGGCGCAGCTGGCCAGTGATCTGCGCCGTTCGGTGGCGCACTTCAAGTTGCCGGGTTGAGCGGTTGATACTGGACCGAAGTGTTATTAGGCATTCACAAGAGGGCAGCCTCGACGGTTGTGTCAATGCGCAAGAGCGCAGCCGCTGAGGGGGGCGCATGAGACTTCAAGACCACATCGATTTCACCACGCTCCAGTGGGTCAAGCCCGAGCTTGACGAGACGCTTGCGCTCGCGCGACAGGCGCTCGAGTCCTACGTGGACAATCCCGGCGATCGCGGCGTCATGCGCGGCTGTGCCGAGAACCTGCACCAGGTGCAGGGTACCTTGCGCATGGTCGAGCTGTACGGCGCGGCAATGGTTGCCGAGGAGATGGAAACACTCGCCATCTCGTTGCTCGAAGACCACATACGCAACCGCGAGGACGCGTATGCCGCGCTGATGCGCGGCCTGATGCAACTTCCCGATTACCTCGAACGCCTGTCCAGCGGCCACCGCGATGTGCCGGTAGTGCTGCTGCCGTTGCTCAACGAACTGCGTGCCAGCCGCGAACAGGAAGCGCTGAGCGAAGCGGCGCTGTTTACGCCGAATCTGGAAGTGCCGCTGCCGCCCCAGGCGCCGGCCGCCGCCGGTCCCGTCGACGTACAGCGCCGCAAGAGCGAGGTCAACGAGCTGCGCTTGCGGTTCCAGCAGCAGTTGCTGGCCTGGTTCCGCGGTCAGGGTGGTTCGCAGCAACTGGCCGGCATGCGTAACTCGCTCAATGCAATCGCCGCGCGCTGCAGTACCGTGCCGGGTCGCCGGTTGTGGTGGATCACCGCCGGCGTGCTGGAAGGCCTCGACCAAGGCATGCTCAAGGCCCATGTCACCGATGTGCGCCAACTGATCGGCAAGGTCGACCGCAGCATTCGCCAGCTGATCGAGCAAGGCGAAGATGCCATGCAGGGCGGTGATGCGGATGACCTCGCGCGCAAGCTGCTTTACATCGTGGCGCAGTCCAAGCAGCGCAGCCCGCATATGCTGCAGCTTGCGCAGACCTACAACCTCGATAACCTGATGCCCGAGGCCAGCGAGGTCGAACATGCGCGCGGCTCGATGGCCGGACACAACCGCGCACTGCTCGATTCGGTCGCGCGCGCGCTGAAGGATGATCTGCTGCGCGTGAAGGAAGCGCTGGACCTGTTCCTGCGCCAGAGCGATGCCGATCCGGCCCAGCTGGGGGCGCAGGCCGAAGTGCTGGAGCGCGTCGGCGATACGCTCGGCATGCTGGCGCTCAACGTGCCGCGCCGCGTGGTGAATGAACAGCGGCGTGTGCTGGAAGAAGTCGCCAACCGCCTGCGTAGTCCCGACGAGGAATCGCTGCTCGATGTGGCTGGCGCGTTGCTCTATGTCGAGGCGTCGCTGGACGATCACATCGAAAGCCTGGGCGCGGAAAATCCGCCGGAGGAAGAACACAGGGCGACGATGCTGCCGCGCAGCGAGGCGCGGCACATTCTCGCCACGCTGATGAGCGAGGCCATCGTCAACACCGGCAAGGTCAAGAACGGCATCGTCGCGTTCGTCGAATCGGGCTGGCAGCATGAGCAGCTCGGCGGTATGCCGGAGCTGATGGACGAAGTCGCCGGCGCGATGCGCATGCTGTCGTCGCCGCGATCGGCGCAGATCGCCGAGGGTGTGGGCCGCTTCATCGGCAACGAACTGTGCATCGACAAGCGCATTCCCAGTAGTGCGCAAATGGATCAGCTCGCTGATGCGCTGGCCGCGCTGGAGTACTACCTCGAAGCTGCGAGCGAACACCGCGGCGGCCTCGAGCATGTGCTGGACGTGGCCGAACACAGCCTGGGCGGCCTGGGCTACTGGCCACCGCCGCTGCCCAAGGCGGCATCGGAGTCCGTACCCGAAGCAGTCGCTCCGGTGCCGGCTCCTGCGGATGCGTTTGCGCCGGCACCCGCGCCCGCGCTCAGCGAATCGGTCTCCGTCGCGCACGGCGAAGACGCCAGCGCGTTGTTCGTAGGTAGCAGCGAAACGCCTGCGCCGATTGCCCATGACGTTACCGGCCTGCACCTGGCCGAGACCGAATCGCAACCACCTGTGGCGATGGTCCAGGAAGGCGAAGACTGGGTCGAGATCGAAGAAGAAGTCGAAGAGCAGGTGTCCGGCGTTGATCCGCTGGCGGCCACCGCCGGCTTCCAGACCACCACCGAAGGCATCGACGACGACATCCGCGACATCTTCCTGGAGGAAATGCAGGAAGAGATCAACAGCCTGCGCCAGGCGCAGCAGGGGTGGATGGCGGATCCTTCGCAGTCCTCCGAGCTCATGCCGATCCGCCGCTCGTTCCATACGCTCAAGGGCTCGGGCCGGCTGGTTGGCGCCACCGTGCTGGGCGAATTCGCATGGCGTGTGGAAAACTTGCTCAATCGTGTGCTGGACGGTACCGTCCAGCCGCACGCTGGCGTGCAGGCGCTGGTTGGGCATGCCATCGATGCGTTACCGCAACTGTACTCCGCATTGAAGGACGGTACCGTGCCCACGGCGCCACTCACCGGCATCATGCAGGCGGCCGACCATCTTGCTGCCGGCGAACAGGCCAGCGTGGAGCAATTCGCCACTAGCGGGACGCAGACCGTACGCCATGTGGTGCGTCGCCGTGTGCCGCGTGTGTCGGCTGAAGCGATTCCCACTGCCACGCATACCGATCATTCGGTTGCCGCTGCGCAGCCGTTCGAAGCGGTCGCGCCGGTCGCTGAAGCGCTCGAAGCGCCGGTACTCCCGCCAGTCGATCCGGTTCTGCTGGAAATCCTGCGCAGCGAAGTGGCGCAATATCTCCAAACGATCCGCAATGCAGTGACCTTCGCCGTAGGCGACCTGCCGGTCGACGACGGTCTGTTGCGCGCCGTACACACGCTGCATGGCGCCATCGCGATGGTCGACATCCCGGTGCTGATCCAGCTGCTGTCGCCGCTGGAAAGCCTGCTCAAGCGCCTGCGCGCAGTGGGCGAACCGCTGTCGAGCGAAGGCGTGCGTCTGTTGCGCCAGAGCGCGGACGTGGTTGACGAAGTCATGGCGCAGTTCGACGCTACGCATCCACATCTGCCGGATGCCTCCGCGATCATCGCGCGCCTGGCCGAGCTGCGGGATCACCAGCCCGAGCCGCAAATGGCGCATGTGGTGTTCGAGCCGCATACGGCGGAACCGGTGCCGTTCGAGCCGCCGGCTCCGGTGCAGGTTGCACAGTCCGTTAAAGGCCTGGACGAGGCATACGAGGGCGAACAGCAGGAGCCAGTTGTCGCCGGGCACCAGGACGAGGAGCAGGGGGCTGCTGCCATTGAGCCCCCGACCGAAGCACCGGCTTCCGCAGAGGACGATTACACCGCCGAGCTGCTTGAATCGATTGCGGCGGAGGAGCCGGCCGAAGCCGAATCGGCGCTGCACTATCGCGTACCCGATCCGAGCGCCGAAGATGTGGAGTTCGCTGAGTTGCTTGCCAGTCTGGAGGCACTTGAGCCTGAATACGCCGCTGGCGAGCCGGCGGCCGAAGAGCCGGCGCCGATCGAGCACCCTCTGGATTTCGGCCACGCGGCAGCGAACGAACTGCTCGACGAGTCCGTGCACCAAGAATCCTTGCATGCTCCGGCAGACGATCCGGTATCCGAGGCAGCGCCTGCGGTCGAGCCGGAAGCGGTCGGGCATGAGGTGGGGCATGTTGTCGAGGCGCAGTCCGACGAGTTTGACGCAGAACCGGCCGCACCGGCTCCCCAATTTGAAGAGCCGCTAGAAGAGCAGGTCGCGCAAAGTCAGCCGCACGAAGAGCCGGCTCACGAAGAACCGGTTGCAGAGCCCATTAGCCAGGCGCCCCGCTTTGAAGAGGTGGTTGCGGCCCAAGCACCGGCCGAACGCGTGCCGGCCGGCGAGCTGATGAGCTTCGGTCATATCGATCCGGACTTGCTGGAAATCTTCAGCGAAGAAGCGCGCGAGATTCTCGACGACGCCGACAGCACGCTGGCGAAATGGCATGCCGAGCCGACCGATGTATCGCACATGGCCGGCCTCCTGCGAGCGCTGCACACTCTCAAAGGTGGCGCACGTATCGCCGGTGTCACGCCGGTAGGCGATCTCAGCCATGCGCTGGAAAGCTTGCTGGAACGCTCGCATGGCATTGATCCAAACAAGACCGGCCTGCTGATCGGTACGCTCGAAGCGGCTTTCGACGAGATGCATGGCCTCGTGCAGCGAGTTTCGCAAGGCAAGGCCATTGCGTATCCGCACGCGATGGTCGCGCGGCTGCAGGGGGGGGGGCAGGAACCGGTGGCTCCGGTCGCCGAAGCACCTGCACCTGCACCTGCACCCGTCGAGGTGCAGGCGGCACCTGTGCCGGACGCGCCAGCAAGCGCGGAAGATCTGCCTGCTCTATTGCCCATCGAAGACGAGTCGCAAGCCGAAGAAGCCGGACGCACCGCACTGGAACAGATCCGCGTCCGCGCGGAACTGCTCGACAGCCTGGTGAATCATGCCGGCGAGGTGGCGATCTACCGTTCGCGCCTGGAACAGCAGGTATCGGCCTACCGCTTCAACCTGGTCGAACTCGAGCAGACCGTATCGCGTCTGCGTAGCCAGCTGCGTATGCTTGAAATCGAAACGGAAGCGCAGATCATCGCGCGCTTCCAGCGCGAACACCGCGAAGGTGGCATGAGCGTGTTCGATCCGCTGGAACTGGACCGCTTCTCGCAATTGCAGCAGTACTCGCGTGCGCTTGCCGAATCGGTGTCGGACTTGGTATCGATCCAGAGCATGTTGGACGAATTGACCCGCCAGGCCGAAACACTGCTGATCCAGCAGTCGCGGGTAAGTTCGGAGCTGCAGGAAGGTTTGCTGCGTACGCGCATGCTGCCGTTCGACACCATGGTACCGAACTTGCGCCGCACGCTGCGTCAGGCCGCGCAGGAAGAAGGCAAGAAAGCGCAGCTGTACGTGGAAGGCGCGCACGGTGAAATGGATCGCAACCTGCTCGACCGCATCAAGGCCCCGTTCGAGCACATGCTGCGCAACGCCGTTGCGCACGGTATCGAGCAGCCGGAAGATCGCCTGAAGTCAGGCAAGCCGGAAGAAGGTGCGGTACGCATACGCGTGGCGCGCGAAGCTACCGAGGTGGTGGTTCGCGTCAGCGACGACGGCCGCGGCCTGGATCGCGAGGCAATCCGCAAGCGCGCGGTTGAGCGAGGCCTGATCCGTACGGAAACGCGCCTTTCCGATGATCAATTGCTTGCATTGATAACGCAGACCGGCTTCTCCACTGCCAACACCGTCACCCAGCTCGCCGGCCGCGGCGTGGGCATGGACGTGGTGGCCAACGAGATCAAGTCGCTGGGCGGCTCGCTCGCGATCGAATCGCGCCAGGGCGAGGGCACCACCTTCGTGCTGCGTCTGCCGTTCACCCTCGCGGTAACGCAGGCGATCCTGGTGCGCATCGGTGAATCCACTTTCGCCATCCCGATGACTTCGGTGCAGGGCGTGGCACGCATCAGTCCTGACGAATTGGCGGAGCGCCTGGCGCAGGACAATGCGCAGTTCGACTATAATGGCGAGGACTACGCGATCCATGACCTGGCCGGGCTGCTTGGCGTGGTCCCCGGGATCGGCGATGAAGAACAGTTGCCGCTGCTGCTGACCCGCTCCGGCGAACTGCGCGCCGCGATCCGCGTCGACGCCGTGATCGGCTCGCGCGAAATCGTGGTCAAGTCGGTCGGCCCGCAGGTAAGTTCGGTCCCCGGCATTCTCGGCGCCACCATCATGGGCGACGGTTCCGTGCTCGTGATTCTCGACCTCGCTCCGCTGGTGCGTCATGGCCTGGCTCGTCGCGAACAGCGCCTGGCCGAAGGTGTGGATTACGCCACGACGGCGCCGGTGATTGAGGAAGAACGCGTACGTCCGCTGGTGATGGTGGTCGACGATTCGATCACCATGCGCAAGGTCACCGGCCGCGTGCTCGAACGCCACGAGTACGAAGTGGAAACGGCGAAGGACGGCCTCGACGCACTCGAAAAATTGCACGAGCGTGTTCCGAGCCTGATGCTGCTCGACATTGAGATGCCGCGCATGGACGGCTACGAACTGGCGACGCAGATGAAGGCCGATCCGCGCCTGCGCCACGTGCCGATCATCATGATCACCTCGCGCACCGGCGAAAAGCATCGTCAGCGCGCCTTCGACATAGGCGTGGAACGTTACCTCGGCAAGCCCTACCAGGAAGCCGAATTGCTGGCGCAGATCAGCGAAGTACTGGAGCAGCACGTGCAGGAGCCGGTGAATGAGTGAGAAGGTTGTTGCGGTCGCGCTGTTGTTCGATGACGCTGAGCTGGGTGGTCATCTGCGCGCCGCACTCTCCGAGCATGGCGCCCGGATCGCACATGAAGGTCCGGTCAGCAGTTTCGATGTCTCCAAATTGCGGCAGGCCGGCGTTGACGTGCTGGTGGTGAATCTGGACGAATCGGTGGACGACACCGCACTCGATCTGGTCTACGAACTGGTCGCTGCCGGCGACATTCCGGTCGTGTTCAACGATGCACAAGCCAGCCGTGGCCTGGACGGCTGGGATCGTGCGCGCTGGGCGCGCCACCTGGCAGCAAAGACGCTCAACAAGGACACGATCGACCCGCCGCGCCCCGAGCATGCGCGGGAGGTGACGCCGCCCGTTGCCATGCCGGTCCAGGCCGAGTCCGAATTTCCCGCCGAACCCGTTGCCTTGGCCGAGCCGGCGAGCGAGCCAGAGCTGATGCACATAGCGCCGGTCCAGCCCGAACTTCCGGCGGAACCGGCGACGGTGGCGGCCGCACCGACGCCGGAAGCAGGAGCGTCACCCAAACAGGCGGCGCTTGCGGATTTGTTGCAACAACCCGACGAGGCGCCCGTCCGGCACGAAGCATCGGACACCCTGGCCGCCGAACTGGAAGCCCTGCTGGCGGGTGACGACCTGACCGAACCCTCGTCAGAGGGTGAATTCGGCTCCCTGAAATTCAAGGCGGAAGACGAGTTGCCGCCCCTGCATGACGGCGATTTCGGCTGGCAGGACCAGACGCAGGTGGCGCCCGAATTGCACGAGCAGATCCCGACTTCACCCGGATTTGCGCCGGCGCCGGCGCCTGTCCCTGCACCCGCGAGCATGGAAGCGCCGGCGTTCAACATCAGCCTGGATCATCTTTCGCTTGCGTCGGTCGAGGAAGAGTTCACCCCGCCGGTGATCGAAAAGGCAACGCTGGCCCAACAGACACCCACGCCGGTTGCGCCGGAATGGGGCTTCGTGGAAGAGCACGATCATGCCCCGGCGCAGGCCGCTGGCGACAAGGCGTCGCTCAGCGTCGAAAAGGTCAGCGCTGCGGACTACCTGGCGCCTGGCGTGGAGTTTCTAGAAGAAGAGTCCCCGGTCAAGCCCGGCATGAGCCTCGAATTGGTGTCCATGGAAGACGCCATTGCGCCGCAGGATGAATATCAGCCGTTCGAGTCGCACCTGCACGAGCTGGAGGTGGCATTTGCACGCTTGCTGGTGCTGGGTGCGGCGCGTGATAGCGGAGCCTCGCTGGCCGACTTTCTCGGCGCATTGCCCGGCGATCTGAAGCTGCCGATTCTGCTCACCCAGCATCACACCAACGATGCGCTCGAACATATGGTTGCATCGTTGGCAACACGCTGCCGCCTGCCGGTCAAGGTAGCCGCTGCGGGTATGCGTGCACGCACCGGTGAAGTAGTGGTGGTGCCGCGCGGACAGCAGGTGCGCATCACCCGCGATGGCCATGTGGAACTCAGCGCCGCCAACGATGATGTCAACGGGCAGTCGCCTTCCATCGACAGCAGCTTCACCATGGCCGCCAACGTGTTCGGGCGCGGCGCGCTGGCCATCGTGTTTGCCGGCGAGGCCACTGATGCGGTGGCGGGCGCCCAAGCGATCCATGATCGCGGCGGGCAGGTGTGGGTGGAGGCGTCCGCCAGCGATCACTATGCTGACATGGTCAACGGCGTAATGGCCGAACGCCTGGCCAGTTTTTCCGGTTCGCCGCAAGAACTCGCGGTGCGTCTGGTGGAGGACTTACGATGAGCGAACAACCGTTACCCCGCGAAATCCGCTGTGTGCTGGTGCCGGTCGGCAATCTGCGCCTGCTGCTGCCCAATGCCACCGTGGCCGAAGTGATCACCTTCGCGGCCCCCGAACCCGTCGCCGGCGCACCCGAGTGGTTGCTCGGCCGCATCGCGTGGCGCGGCTGGCGCGTACCGCTGGTTTCGTTCACCAAGCTGGCGGGTGCGGAAGAAGGCGACGCGGAACTGAGCGTGCGCGTGGCGGTGCTGAAGGCGCTGGGCGACAATCCCGATGTGCCTTTCGTGGCGGTGGTTACCCAGGGCTTTCCGCGCCTGACCACGCTCAACGCCGAGCTGATCATTCCTACGCATGACGGCAAGCCCTTGCCGCACGGCGTGAAGGCGCACGTGCTGGTACGCGACGATATTGCCGTGATTCCGGATCTCGAAGGGATCGAGCTGGAAGTGACGGAGTTGCTGCGGGAGGCGAGCTGAGTCCCCGCATGAATTAACGGCGTAGGCTGGGATGGCAATCCCAGCACCGGGATGCCGCGGCCAAAGCTGGAATTATCTTCCCGGCCTACAAATCCCCATGGAGTGCCTGCAACGCCGCCAGCGCCGCCAATCCAGCCGTTTCCGTGCGCAAGATCCGTGGCCCCAGGCACAGCCCCTGAAAACCCGCTTCGCGTAGCACCGCCACATCGCGCTCCCCCAGCCCGCCTTCCGGCCCAACCACCAGCCATCCCCCGGCTTCGCCAAAGCGGAGTTCGCGCGCCCGCAATGTACCCTCAGGCAGCAAAGCCAGGCGCTGTGACCCGTCATCGCGCAGGCCAGCCAGCCAGGCCTGCAGCGACTGTGCCGGCATGACCTCGGGAATGCGCCCGCGGCCGCTCTGCTCGCAAGCGCTGGCGACTACCGCGCGCCAATGCTGCAAACGCTTTTCTGCGCGCGCGGCATCCAGCTTCACTTCAGAACGCTCGGTGAACAGCGGCACGATGCGGGCTACGCCAAGTTCCGTGGCCTTCTGCACGATTAGGTCCATCTTTTCCCCGCGCGCAACAGCTTGTACCAGGGTCAGCCGAAGCGGCGATTCGCTGGTGATTTCTTCGCGATCGTCGACGCGAACGATCACTTCGCGCTTGCCTACCCGGACCAGGCAGGCGGCGTAGTCAAAGCCATCACCGTTGAACACTGTCAGCGCGTCGCCGACTTCCATACGCAATACCCGCGCTACGTGTTCGGCCGCCTGCGCAGGCAGCGGCAGCTCGGCGGCGAGCGCCAGCGGGTGGTCAACGTGAATGCGGGTGGTTCGCATAAGCTTTCGATCAATGGCTGGCCGTGCAGCATACTGCGGTTCAGCCATCTGAATGGCGTGCAAGAAGCTAACCCTTGCGATGAACCAATCCTGGTAGCAGCATGGTCTCACCTACGAGGCTCGTTTTCTTCCCCGCAGCGAGCAAGGAGGTTTGCCATGTTCAGATTGCTAGTTTCCGCAGTGCTGGCGCTTGGTGCGGCGGCAGCGATTGCTGCCCCCCAGAGTGCGCCTCAAACAGATCAGCACGCGTCTCAGCCATCCAAAGCCGTGACGCGTTCGCCCCTCAAACCGGGTGATCGCGGATGTATCCGAGACACCGGCAGCCTGCTCAAACCCAAGCCAGGTGAATGCCTGCCGGTCGCGGGCCGGTCCTATTCCAAGCAGGATATCGATGCTACCGGCGCGACGAGCCTTGCGCCGGCCTTGGAGAGGCTCGATCCGGCCGTGACGATCCACGGTAACGGTGGTCATTGACGCGTGAGACGAAAGGAAGCTCTGATTTATTCAGAGCCTCCGCGGTGCAAGGATGCATCGCCCACGACGCGTCTGAATAAATCCAGGACGGATTTTTTCAGACCATTCATAGCTTGGGGCGCAAACCCCAACCTAGGCGACTGCGTGGGTGATTCCCTCGATTGCCACGTCAACCAGGTGGTCGATCTCTCCTTCGCTCACCACATAGGGCGGCATGAAGTAGATCACGTTGCCCAACGGCCGCAGCAGCGCGCCGCGTCCAAGCCCATGCAAGTAAACGCGCAGGCCGCGCCGCTCCTCCGAAGGAAAGGTGCGCCGACTCGCTTTGTCGGCCACCAATTCCACGGCGGCGATCATGCCGTGCTGCCGCAAGTCGGCTACATTGGGATGGTCGCGCAGCGGTGCGAGTCGTCTTGCAAGATGGGTAGCCAGGGTGCGATTGCGCTCCAGCACCGGTTCGTCGCGAAAAATGTTCAAGGTTTCCAGCGCGGCCCGGCAGGCAAGCGGATTACCGGTGTAGCTGTGCGAGTGCAGGAACGCCTTGCCGGCGTTGTATTCGGCATAGAACGCGTCATACACCTGTTGCGTCGTCAATACAGCCGAGAGTGGCAAGGTGCCGCCGGTCAGTCCCTTGGACAGGCACATGAAGTCCGGCGCGACATGTGCCTGCTCGCAGGCGAACAAGGTGCCGGTGCGGCCGAAGCCCACGGCGATTTCATCGGCGATCAGGTGGACGTTGTATTGGTCGCAAAGCGCACGCAGGCCGGTGAGGAATGCGGCGTGATGCATGCGCATGCCGCCAGCGCATTGCACCAGCGGCTCCACGATCACTGCACAGGTTTCGTGCGCGTGGCCTTCAAGTAACACGCGCATCGCCGCCAGGCGGCGCATGGCGACGTGCTCGGGCGACTCGCCGGGTTCACCTTCGTAGGCATCGGGCGAAGGCGCGAGCATGGGGGTGAGCAGCAAAGGTGCATAAGTCTTGCGATACAGCGCTACATCGCTAACCGACAAGGCGCCAAGTGTTTCGCCGTGATAGCTGCCGGTAAGCGCGATGAAGCGCGTTTTCCCGCCATGGCCCTGGTTGAGCCAATAGTGGAAGCTCATCTTCAGCGCCACTTCGATGGCAGCCGAGCCGTTGTCGGCAAAAAAGACCTTATCCAGGCCTTGCGGGGTGAGCGCCACCAGCCGTTCGGCCAGTTCGATCGCCACCGGATGCGTGAAGCCCGCGAAAATCACGTGCTCCAGCGTCCTCGCCTGCTCGGCCAGGGCTGCGGCGATGCGGGGATTGGCGTGACCGAAGAGGTTGGTCCACCAGGAGCTGATGCCATCAAGATAGCGGCGCCCACCCGCATCGATCAGCCAGGCGCCTTCGCCCCGCACGATCGGCACCATGGGGACGTGCTGATGATCGTGCATCTGGGTGCAGGGGTGCCAGATATGGCGCAAGTCGCGCCGGGCAAGTTCGGCATTCGCGTGGGACTGATCAATCATCCGGTTATGATCGATGCGGTCGTGCCGCCGTTCAACCCTTGCTTATCGTAGGGGACGGCTCTGGCCTGTCGTAAGGGCAGGAACCGTGGCGTCGCGCCAAGAGGTGTAGCGTGCAGCAGGAACATCGATGAAGCGTTGGTTTGCAATTCCGGCAATAGTCGTACTCGCCCTTGGGGTGCTGGTATGGTTCCTCCCCGCAAGCTGGGCCTTGCCGCTGCTGCAAACGCAATGGCGTGGCGTGCGGATGGACGGTGTCACCGGAACATTGTGGGAAGGCTGCGCCCAGCAGTTTTCGATCGCAGATGGCCCGCCGCTCGGCAGCCTTGCTTGGGTCATTTCCCGCCGGGCCTTGCTGGGCGACCTCCAGGCCAGTGTGGAACTGCGCCAGCCACAGCTGCAGTTGCAGGGCCGAGTGCATCGTCTTTCCCCCGCGCAAATCGCCTTGCACGACGTCAAGCTGCACTTGGATATGGCGATGCTCGGCATGCAACCCTGGTTGCGGGGGCGGCCACAAGGTCAGCTAGACCTGCAGGTGCCGCAAGCGCAACTGCGCAGCGCCTGGCCCATACAGCTGGATGCCACCGGCATCTGGTCGCAGGCCGCCATCCATACCGCGCAAGGCAACATCCCGCTGGGACAGGTGATGCTGGCGGTCACCGGCCAATCCGGGGCGTTGCAGGGAACGCTCAGCGATGACGGCAGCGGCTCGGTGCAGACTGCCGGGCGGCTAGCCCTCAGCCCGCTCGGCTGGGACCTGCAACTGCGCCTCGTCCCGCGCAACCATGATCCGGCCGTGTTGAGCTGGCTGCGCAGCCAGGGCACGCCCGCAGCGGACGGCACGTTCGAACTCCGCTATCGTGGGGGTTTGGCTCAATGGGGCCCTGCGATCAAGCAATGATGAACGAGCAACGATGGGAGGCGGCGCTAAAGGCCGCCCGGGAAGCGGCGGACGCGGCCGCCGAAGTGATTCGTCATTATTGGCACCGCGGTGTTGAGGTGGAGATCAAACCCGACGCTACGCCGGTGACGATCGCCGACCGGGAAGCCGAACAGGCCATCCGTAGCATCCTTGCCCAGGGCTTGCCGGGAGCTGCGATCTACGGCGAGGAGTTCGGCCTGGACCATAGCGGCAGCGACTTGCTCTGGCTGGTCGACCCGCTCGACGGCACCAAGAGCTTCGTGCGCCGCACGCCATTCTTCTCCACCCAAATCGCGCTGATGCAGCGGGGCGAACTGGTGCTGGGCGTATCGAGTGCCCCGGTATACGGCGAAACGATGTGGGCGAGCAAAGGTGGCGGCACCTGGTTCAATGGGGAGCGCGTAAAGGTGGCGCCGACCACGGAGATGGCGCAAGCATCCATCTCCATCGGCAACGTCAAAACGCTTACCGACGACGCGCGCTGGCAGACATTGGGTGCGATGATTCGCGACAGCAACCGCATCCGTGGCTACGGCGATTTCTGCCATTACCACCTGCTGGCGCGGGGTAGCCTGGATCTGGTGATCGAATCCGACGTAAGCATCCTGGATGTCGCGGCGCTGGCGGTGATCGTGCGTGAGGCGGGCGGCGTATTCACCGATCTTCAGGGCGAGCCGTTGAACCTCGATACCCGCAGCGTGCTGGCCGGTACGCCGGCGCTTCACGCGCAGGCTCTGGCTCGCCTCGCTCCGACCGCGTAGGTTGGGTTTGCACCCCAACCTACGGGAGCGGCAGCGAAAGCCGGTTACAATCCCGCTTATGCCACCTCGCTATCCCATCATCCACGCGACGCGTGACCTGGACACCAGCCGTTTTCTGCACGCGGAGCAGGTGGACCTGGAATTCTCCAACGGCGAACACCGCACCTACGAACGACTCAAGGGGCATGGCCTGGGCGCGGTCATCATCGTGCCGATGCTGGACGATGAAACGGTACTGCTGGTGCGCGAATATGGCGTAGGAGTGGATCGCTACGAGCTGGGCCTGCCCAAGGGCCGGCTGGACCAGGACGAGACGGCGGAGCAGGGCGCCGACCGCGAGCTGAAGGAAGAAGTCGGCTACGGCGCACGCAAGTTGAAGATCCTGCACAGCCTTTCGCTGTCGCCCGCCTACATGACGCACATGGCGCATGTCGTGCTGGCGCAGGATCTCTACCCCGAGCGCCTGCCAGGTGACGAACCCGAGCCGCTCGAAGTGGTGCCCTGGAAACTCTCCGACCTGCATACCCTGGTCGCGCGGGACGATGTCACCGAAGGCCGTTCCATCGCGGCGCTGTTCCTGGCGCGCGAATACCTCGCCGGACGCCTGCAACGCACATGAGCGCCGCCCCTGCTCATCCCCTGCTGCTCGAGGTCGGCGCTCTGGCGCGCGACGCCGGCGAAGCCATCATGGCGATCTATCGCGAAGACTTCGAGGTCGAGATCAAGGCCGATTTCTCGCCCCTCACCGCGGCAGACCTCGCGGCCCAAAATGTCATCGCAGCGGGTCTTGCGCAGCTCGATCCGCGGTTGCCCCTGGTGTCGGAGGAAGCCAGCCAGCTGCCGTGGCAGGAGCGTCGCGTATGGTCGCGCTACTGGCTGGTCGACCCGCTCGACGGTACGCGCGAATTCGTCAAGCGCAACGGTGAATTCACCGTCAACATCGCGCTGGTCGAAAACGGCAGGCCGGTGCTAGGAGCGGTGCTGGCGCCGGTTACCGAAGAATTGTTCGCCGCCGCGCGCGGACAGGGAGCATGGTGGCAGGTGCAGCGTGATGGTGAGTGGGAGCGCATCTCCACGCGCACACTGGCCACCCCCCCGGTGGCGGCTGGCAGCCGTTCGCATGGCGGCTTGTCGGAATTGACGCTGCGCCGTTTGCTCGGCGACGAATATCAGCTGCATGCGCTGGGTTCTTCGTTGAAGTTCTGCCTGATCGCGCGCGGCTCGGCAGACATCTATCTGCGCCGCGGCCCTACCAGCGAATGGGATACCGCCGCCGCGCAATGCGTGCTGGAAGAGGCCGGTGGCGCGGTGCTCGACCTGACCGGCAATCCACTGTGCTACAACCGCGGCGAATCGCTGATCAATCCGGAATTCCTGGCCGTGGGCGACGCCGCCATCGACTGGCCTGCGCGGCTGCGCGATGCGGGGCTGCCATGAGCACAACCACGCGCCACAGCCTGGACGACCTGCTAGCCATCATGGCCCGCCTGCGCGATCCCGCGCGCGGTTGCCCGTGGGATTTGCAACAGGATTTCAGCACCATCGCTGCTTATACGGTCGAAGAAGCCTACGAAGTCGCCGATGCCATCGACCGCGAGGATTGGCACGATCTGCGCGACGAACTGGGCGATCTGCTGTTGCAGGTGGTGTTTCACTCGCAAATGGCGCAAGAGCGACAGCTGTTCGATTTCAACGACGTGGCGCACGCGATCAGTGAAAAGATGCTGCGCCGGCATCCGCATGTGTTCGGCGACGTCAGCTATGCGGACGTGGAAGAGCAGACGCGCGCCTGGGAGGAGATCAAGAACGCCGAGCGCGTGGCGAAAGGTGCTGCACCCGACGACAGCGCGCTGGCAGGCGTCTCGCACGGCCAGCCGGAATGGCAGCTTGCGCGGAAGCTGCAGCAGCGCGCCGCTACCGTCGGTTTCGACTGGCCCGGCCATCAGCCGGTGATCGACAAGCTGCGCGAGGAACTGGCCGAAGTCGCGGCCGAATTCGAAGCCGGTGCCGATCCGACCCGCCTGGAGGACGAGATCGGCGACGTGCTGTTCGTGGCCGTGAACCTGGCCCGTCACGCCAAGGTGGACTTCGCGCGGGCCTTGAAGCATGCCAACAAGAAGTTCGAGCGGCGCTTCCGGCGCATGGAGCAACTGGCGGCCGCGGATGGGGAGCCATTGGCGGCGCAGGGCCTGGCAGAGCAGGAAGCGCTTTGGCGGAGGGCCAAGGCGGAGGAACGGTAGGCTGGGATGACCGTCCCAGCATCGCGCGGGTTGCGTGCCTGGTAATGCCGGGGTTTGCACCCCTGCCTACGCAGCCTTTCAACCTTTCCCTAAGTTCGCGCATCTGAAGCATTCGAACCCACAGGAGATTTCGTATGCGTTGCCTACTCGCTTTGCTTGCCCTGCTGCCGCTGGCGGCGACTGCTACGGATTGCCGTTACAGCGCCCCCCGCAACTTGCATGACGACCTGGTCGGGGTGCATCGCGTGCAGATCGAAGTGCACAGCCATGACTTGCACCTGGTTGGCGGCAATGCTGCCGGCGGCCTACAGATCAATGGCCGTGCCTGTGCTTCCTCGCAGTCCGCCTTGGACAACCTGCAATTGACCTCGCATCGCGAAGGCGATCAGCTCATCATCGACGTTGGCGGCCACAGCGCGTTCAACATCGGCATCCTTGGCGTTTCCTATGCCAATCTGGACCTGCAGGCGCAACTGCCTGCCAACATGCCAGTCAGCATCCACTCCGGTTCGGGTGACGTTTACGTAGGCGGCCTGGCGCAACTCAATGCGCAGACTGGCTCGGGCGATCTGCATGTGGACCATATCGCAGGCGAGGTTTCCGTGACGAGCGGTTCGGGCGACGTCGAGTTGTCCGATATCGGCCGCCTGCGCGTCGACTCGGTTGGCTCCGGCGACGTCAAGGCGCGCGACGTGCACGAGGGCGTGAACATCGGCAACGTCGGCTCCGGCGACATCACGCTGGAACACGTGGGCGGCAGCGTCTACGTGGGTACGATCGGTTCCGGCGACGTGGTGGTGAAAGACGTGCGCGGTGATTTCACGGTGGGTGCAAAGGGTAGCGGCGACGTGGAGCACACGGATGTCGGCGGCAAGGTCAGCGTGCCGCGCGAGGATTGAGCTCAGGCTTGCAGGCGCGTGAGCAGATAAACCAAGGCCCCGCACACCAGCAGGAAGGGCACCGATACTGCATGAAACAGCTGCATGCCGTGCGGCTGTTTTGCCAGGCGCAGGGCGATCAGGTTCGCCAGCGAACCGATCGCCACGCCGAAGCCGCCTACGTTCACGGCAACGGCCAGCGCTATCGCGTCTGGCGTGCGGTCGAGCAGTAGCACTGTCGCAGGGACGTTGCTGATCAGCTGCGAGCTGACGATGCCGGTGAGATAGAGCGAAAGCGGAGAATCGATCTCCCCAAAAGCGTGCTCCACGATGGGCAGGGAGGCGAGGTGGCCCAGGCCTAGAAAGATCATGGCGAAGGTCGCCATCAGCAGCCAGTCGATACATTTCAGTGTGCGCCAGGAAAACAAGGCGAACGGGACCCCCAACAACAATGCGCCAAGCGGTGCGTGACCGCCTTCCATCATCAGCACCATCGTGGCGAGCGCGATGATGGACAGGACTGCCAGCGATGCGGACACCGGGTGTCCGTCAAGCTTGTCCGCTTGCAGCTCCACGCGCCCCTTCGGCAACCAGAGCCAGGTAACCGCCGCGACCAATGCGAACATCGCGGCTGCAGCAGGAAGCAGGGCACCCAAGAACCGGAAAAACGGTATTTGCGCATGCTGCCAGATCAACAGGTTCTGCGGATTGCCGATCGGACTGAGTGTCGATCCGGCATTCACCGCCAGCGCCTCCAGCACGGCCATGCGCAGGATCGGCAGGTTGGACACGCTCGCGATGGCGAGCGTCAAGGGCACCATCAGGAACAGGCTTACGTCATTGGTGAGTACCATGGACAGCATGGCTGTCATGCTCACCAGCAGAAGGCCGACGCCGCGAAGCGAGTGCATGCGCGCGACCAGCATGCCGGCCACGCGCTGTACCAGGCCGCTGTCGCGAATGCCCTGGATGGAAACCATCAAGCCCAACAGGCCGCACAATGTGGGCCACTGCAGCCAGCCCTGGTAGCGCGACCACGGCTGCGGATCGACGCAGGCCAGCATCACGCTGAGTGCGGTGAAAAGCAGCAGCAGGAACTCCTGCTTGATGCGGTTGCGCCAGGTTTGGGCGGCAGCCGTGTGGTTGGCCGTCATCCTTGCGGCCAAAGGCAGTCAGGCCATGGCCAGGAACCATTCCCACGCCGGCCGGAGCAGCAGGGCGTCACCACTCCTTCAAGCCTTCCAATTCATACAGCTTCTTCCAGCTCGGCCGCGCGCGCACCAGATCCGCCTGCCGTTTCAACGCAGGCCACTCGGTCGCAGGACGCGGCATGTTGCGCGACCATCGCATCAGCATGGTCAGCATCAGATCGACGCCGGAAAACTCTTTGCCGAGCAGATACGGTCCATGCGTAGAAAGATGCGCCTCGATGCGGTCCCACACACCTTCGATCTTGCGTTGTATCGCAGCGCGGATGTCCGGTGGCGATTCCTGATGCCCCAGTTCTTGCGGATAGAACCAGAACCGATAGGTGGACATCAGCGAGTTGCTTAAGAATACCGTCCACTGAAGCCACGCGTCGCGCCCCGGCGTGCCTGGCGGCGGAATCAACTTCGCTTCCGGATGACGCTCGGCCAGGATGATCAGCAGCGCCCCCGACTCGTACACCGCGCGGCCTTCGATGATCAGCGTAGGTACTTTGCCGCCCGGATTGAGCTTCAGGTACTCATCGTCGAATTGCTCCCGCTTGTCGATATCCACCAGTTTGAGCTGATAGGGCGCGCCGATTTCGAGCAGTGCCAGATGCACGACCATGCTGGCGGTGCCGGGGGAGTAATGGAGGGTGTACATGCGCGGTCCTGGTCAGGGAGGGACATGCATCGTAACGCATGGCTGCTTCCTCTCCCCTGCAGGGAGAGGAAGTTAACGGCCTATCACTCCGCTCGCAGCAATCGCATGGGCGGCGTATGGGTCACCTTGCGCGTTCCGGCCAGGCCGAGCAGCATGACCACGAAGGCCGCGGCCAAGGCTGCCAGCGTCAGTGGCAGCGGCTGCGGCATGAAGTCCTTGATGTGGAACACGCTGCGCCCCAGCCACCACCCGCCTAGCATGGAACCCAGCGCAGCGGTGATGCCCGCGATCAAGCCGAGCAAGGCAAACTCGCACGCCGCGGCAACGCGCAGCAGGCCGCGCCGTGCACCCAAGGTGCGCAACAGGGCAGCCTCGTGGCGCCGTTCCTGGCCGCTCGTAGCCAGCGCTGCGGCAAGCACCAAGGCACCGGCCAGCAGGCTGAAGCCCAACACCCAGCGCACCGCGCCGGTCACGCGCTGGACAATCTCACGCACCCGGTCGAGCAGCGCGTCCACATCGACCAGGCTCAAGTTCGGATAGTCGCGCGACAGTGCTGCCAGCGCTTCGGCATTGCCGCGCGGCAGATAAAAACTGGCCAGCCAGGTATGCGGCAGGGTGCTGGCATGCGTGGGATCGAGCAGCAGGAAGAAGTTCACGCGAAATGAGGCCCAGTCCACCTGGCGGAAGCTGGTGATCTTCGCCTCGACCTGGCCCTCGCCGACATCGAAACGCATGCTGTCGCCAAGTTTCAGCGCATACATGTCGCGCCACATCGTATCCACCGATACTTCCGCTTGGGCCGGATGAAGATCAAACCAATGGCCGGCGATCACCCTGTTGGATGGCGGCAATTCGTCCGACCATGACAGGCGCAGCTGGCGATCGCTCCATTCCTTCGCGCGTTCGTCCTTGAATTTCAGCCCATCGATCGGCTGTCCGTTGATGGCGGTAAGCTTGCCGACCGCCAGCGGCATCATGTTGAGCTGGTTGGCGCCGATCCGCGCCAATGCCCCGCTAAAGTCGTTGCGTTGGTCATCTTGAAGGTTCAGCACGAACCAGTTCGGCGTATCGCCGGGCAATTCCTTGCGCCAGCCATCCAGCAATGCCGGCGCCACCACGGCCAGCAGCAGCAATGCGGTAAGGCCCATGCTCAAAGCGGTGGCTTGCACGATGCTCAAGCCACGACGACGCGCCAGCGCAGCCATGCCTAGCCGTAGCGCTGGATGACCACCGGGTGCAATTCCCCGGGCGATCCATAGCAGCAAGGCCGCAAGCAACGCGGCGACCATGGCGACGCCAAGCAGGCTTACCGCGAGAATGCCGGCTAGCTTGGCGGATCCGCTGAGGTTCCAGATCAGTGCCAGCGCCACCAGCGCGGGAATCAGGTACAGCGCATCGAAGCGGCGGATGCGCCGCGCCATGCTCGCGCGAAAAACCGCGACTGGCGGTACATCCGCCAGCCGCACCAGTGGAGGCAGGGCAAAACCGACCAGCACAGCGATGCCCATGCCGGCAGCAGCCAGCGCAGGTAGGATAGGCAACACTGTCGGCACGCCCGAGAACAACTGGCTGGCGAATATCCAGGCGCCTTGCGCCAGCAGCAATGCCAGCAGTATGCCAAGCAGCGCAGCAGGCAGTGCCAGGCCACCTACCGTGCCCAGCAGCAACGTAAAGACGCGGCCACGCGATGTGCCGAGTGCCCGCAGCAACGACACTTCATTCGTCTTGCGGCGCGCATATCGTTGTGAGGCAAGCGCAATCGCAACGCCGGAAAGCAGCGCGGACAGCAACGCAGTCAGGCGCAGGAACGCACCGGCACGATCGAACGCGCTGCGCATGCGTTCCTGGGTCTGCTCCGGCGTGATGAGTTCGCCGCCTTGCGGCAAGGTCGCCGATTGCGCCCACGCACGCCAGTTCTGTACGGCGGCGGGTTCGCCCGACAGCAGCAGGTTATGCCTTGCACGGCTGCCGACGCCCAGCAATCCGGCCTGTTGCGCATCGTTGATATTCATCAAGGCGCGCGGAGCCATGGCCACCAGTTCGCCGCCGTCCGGTTGTCGGATCAGCTCCCCGGCAATGCGCAGTTCGCGCCCGCCGAGCTGCACGCTATCCCCCACACGACGGTTCAGCCCCACCAGCGCCCGATGATCGAGGTACACGCTTCCCGCCACTGGCCCCTGGCTGGGCGCTTGCCGCCCGAGTGCGTCCGCTACCAGCAGTGTGCCGCGCAACGGGTATGCGGTATCGGCGGCAAGCACGTCCAGCAATTGACTTCGTTGCCGGGCGAAGGCAACGCTGGGAAAACCCGCGGTGCGCGTGATCGACAAATGACGTTGCCGACCCGCCGCCGCAAATTTGTCCGGAATCGCTTGGGGCGCCGATATGCCCATGTCTGCGCCGATCAACTCGGCCGCACTGGCGAGTACCCCTCGCTCCATCCGCGTGCTGAGCGTTGCCACCACGCCCAGCGCAACCACGGCCAGGACCAGAGATGCCGCCAGCGTGCGCAACTCCGGCAAATGCCATTCGCGGCGCAGGCTGCGCAAGGCCAGCAGCAGGATTTTCATGTCAGCGGCTCCAGCCTTCCTTCCTGCAATTCCGCGCGCCGCATGCAGCGTTCAGCCAGTTGCATGTCGTGGGTGACCAGTACCAGCGTGGTGTGATGATCGCGATTGAGTGCGAACAGCAGGTCGCATACGTGCCGCCCGGTGCGGCGATCCAGATTGCCGGTCGGTTCATCCGCAAACAACACGCGCGGGCCATGCACGAAGGCGCGCGCGATCGCCACACGCTGCTGCTCGCCACCGGAAAGTTGGGCCGGGTAGTGCTTGCGGCGCGAACCGAGTTCGACCGCATCCAGCGCCTGGCGAGCCCGTTCCCGCGCATCGGCGTGGCCTTCCAGCTCCAGTGGCAGCATCACGTTCTGCTCGGCAGTGAGTGCGGGCAGCAAATGGAACGACTGGAATACGAAACCGACCAGGCGTCGGCGCAGGTCTGCGCGAGCTTCCTCGTCGAGCTGCTCCAGCGCATGGCCATCGAGGTGGATGCTGCCGTGCGTGGGCGTATCCAGGCCGGCGAGCAGGCCCAGCAGGGTGGTTTTGCCGGAACCGGAGGCGCCCACGATGGCGAAGCTCTCGCCCGCGCCTACCTGCATCGCGACATTGCTGAGGATGTCCAACTTTCCCTCGGGACCGTTCACCGACTTGCTAACATCGCGAACCTCCAGCACCTGCTTTTCAACCCCCGGAAGAGAACCACCGATCATGCGTCGTTTCCTATGTTTGTTGCTGCTGCTTGTGGGAAGCGGCGGTGCAGTGCAGGCGGCACCCACGCAGACTGCGCCCGCGAAAACCGTGCTCGTGCTTGGCGATTCGCTCTCCGCCGCGCACAACATTCCCGTAGAGGCAGGCTGGGTGCATCTGCTGGAAGTACGTCTCAAGCAGATGGAGCCGGGCTGGGCGGTGATCAATGCCAGCATCAGCGGTGAAACGTCGGTAGGTGGGCGCAATCGGTTGCCAGCGCTGCTGGCACAACAGCATCCACGCATCGTGGTGATCGAACTGGGCGCCAACGACGGGCTGCGTGGCCTGCCGCTGAGCGACCTGCGCAACAACCTGACCGCCATGATTGATGCGGTCCAGCATGCCGGTGCCAAGGTGCTGCTGCTGGGCATCGAACTGCCGGTGAATTACGGGCAGCAATATCGCGACGGCTTGCGGGCTGTGTACGCGGATCTCGCCCGCGAGAAGCACACCTCGCTGGTGCCGTTCCTGCTGGAAGGCGTGGCCCTCGATCCGGCGCTGATGCAGGAAGACGGCTTGCACCCTGTGGCAGCAGGCGAACCGCGGGTTTTGGACAACGTATGGCCAAAATTTGCACCGTTGCTATAGCGGGCGAGCCCATCACCACGCTTTCGTCCGTTCAAATTCACGTTGCTCTTACCCCCTGAAGGATTAGCCTTCACAAATGTGAAGACCCCCAGGTGGCGAGGCGTATATGAGTTCACGTGACGAGCATGCAGGGCTGATCCTGCTGGTAGAAGACAACCGTCAGATCGCTGAAATGGTCGGCGAGTTCCTCGAGCGCCGAGGCTACTCGGTTGATTTTGCTCAAGATGGTGTGAGCGGTCTGCATCTGGCGGTCTCCAACAGTTACGACGTGGTGGTGCTGGACCTGATGCTGCCTGGCATCGACGGCCTGGACGTCTGCCGCAAGCTGCGTGGCGACGCCAAGAAGTCCACGCCGGTGCTCATGCTGACGGCACGCGACACGCTGGAGGACAAGCTGGTAGGCCTGGAGGCCGGCGCCGACGACTACCTGGTGAAACCGTTTGAAGTGCGGGAGCTGGAAGCGCGCCTGCGCGCCTTGATCCGGCGCGACCGCAGGCAGGTATCCAGTGAGGTGCTGACGGTGGGCGACATGACCCTGGATACGGCCACCCTGCGGCTCACCCGTGCCGGGCAGGAGCTGACGGTTTCGCCGATCGGCCTGAAGCTGCTGGCGATCCTGATGCGCGAATCACCGCGGGTAGTCAGCCGGCGGGACATCGAACGGGAAATCTGGGGTGATACCCTGCCGGATTCGGACACCTTGCGCTCGCACCTCTACAATCTGCGCCGGGTGATCGACAAGCCGTTCGATCGACCTTTGCTGCACACCATCCATTCGGCCGGCTACCGCCTTGCCGACCTGGAGGCAGAGACCACCCCCGTCAGTCATATCGCGTAAACGCCCAAAATCATCTACATGACCATCACCACGGGTGCCCAAGTGCCGCGCGCTGAACGCCTGCGCGGCGGGTTTCAACGACGCCTTCTGCTGATTTTCGGCATGCAGCTGGTGGCCGTGGTGGTGGTGTGCCTGATGGGCTATTACAACGTGGCACCGGCCGTCGCAGTGGTGTTGCTGATCGTGATCGTAAGCGGACTCACCTGGCTGGCCACGGAGCGGATCTGGCGGCAGGTCAGCGCGCTGGCGCGCTGGGTGGGTGACTGGAAAGAAGGGCAGACCGACCTGGACGCCTTGCAGTCGGACCGCCTGCGCCAGACCGATAGCGACATCGCCACGCTGGCGCGCGGCTTCCACAACTTCGCCAGCCGCATCGCCGGCTACAACGAACGCGAACGCAATTTCACTCGCGACGCCAGCCATGAGCTGCGCAGCCCGCTCACTGTGATCAAGATGTCCACCGACATGCTGTCGGATGAGGCAGGCATGAGCGAGTTCGGTAAGCGTAGCGTGCAGCGCATTCGGCGTGCCACGCGCGAAATGGAATCACTGGTCGAGGCCTTGCTGATCCTGGCGCGCGAAGCCGATAACGGACAGAGCGAGCAGGAATTCGTGGTGAACGACGTGCTGCGCGACGAACTCGCCAACGCGCGCGAGATGCTGCATGGGCATCCGATCGAACTGCGGCTGGAAGAGCCGGCGAAATTCGCGCTGCACGGTTCGCCGCGTGTGTTCGCCGTGTTGTGCTGGCAATTGATTCGGCATGCCAGCCAGTACACCGGGCAGGGCGTGGTGCAGGTCACCGTGCTGCCCGGCATGGTGAGCGTAAGCGCCGTGGCTGGTGGCGAACAGGTTCCGCATGCGGCCGGGCAGCGTGGTTTCGAATACGCCATCGCGCAACGTATCAGCGAGCGCTTTGCCTGGCCGCTGAGCTTGCACGTGCAGGGCGGCAATCGTTACGTGGCGGAGATCCGGTTTCCGAAGCCGATGCCGGTGTCGGCGTAGGCTGGGATTTGCATCCCAACCTACGCGGCAAGCTCGTCGAAAGGCGCATCAGCGCAGTGACGCGCTCACCTCGAACGGACACTCGGTCTTCGCCTGCACCTCTTCCACCGTCGCGCCCGGCTGCAGTTCGATCAGCGTCAGCCCCTTGCCTTTGGCTACCTCGAACACGCACAGGTCAGTGATGATCAGGTCGACGACATGCTGGCCGGTCAGGGGCAGATCGCACTGCGTCTTGATCTTCGGCGACCCGTCTTTGGCGGTGTGCTCCATCAGCACCACCACGCGCTTCACGCCGCTGACCAGATCCATCGCCCCTCCGGGGCCCTTCACCATCTTGCCCGGCACCATCCAGTTGGCCAGGTCGCCGGTGCAGGACACTTCCAGGCCGCCCAGGATCGACAGATCGATGTGTCCGCCGCGGATCATGGCGAACGATTCGGCGCTGGAGAAATAGCTCGAACCGGGCAGGGCGGTGATGGTCTGCTTGCCGGCATTGATCAGGTCCGGATCCACCTGCGCCTCATCCGGGAATGGACCGATGCCGAGCAGGCCGTTCTCCGATTGCAGCGTCACGTCCATCCCCGGCGGGATGAAATTCGCCACCAGGGTGGGAATGCCGATGCCGAGGTTGACGTAGAAACCGTCGCGCAATTCCTTTGCCGCACGTTGCGCCATCGCCATGCGTATCGGGCTTTCCTTGCCGGTGTTGGCGCCGGCCACGGTGCGGAATTCGATGCGCTTCTCGTAGTTCCCGCCCTGAATGATGCGGTCGACGTAAATACCCGGGACATGGATCTGGTTTGGATCGAGCTCCCCCACTTCCACCAGCTCTTCCACCTCGGCCACGCAAAGCTTGCCGCAGGTGGCGATCATCGGATTGAAGTTACGCGCCGTCTTGCGGAACACCAGGTTGCCGAGCCGGTCGCCCTTCCATGCCTTCACGATCGAAACGTCGGCGTGGATCGCTTCTTCCAGCACATATTCCTTGTCGCCGAAACGCTTGGTTTCCTTGCCTTCGGCCAGCTTGGTGCCGAAGGCCGTACGCGTATAGAACCCTGGAATGCCCGCACCCCCCGCGCGCAGTTTCTCGGCCAGCGTACCCTGCGGCACCAGATGCAGTTCCAGCTCGCCGGCCAGCACCTGGCGCTCGAATTCCTTGTTCTCGCCGACGTAGGAGGCGTATACGCGCTTGACCTGCCGTGTCTTCAGCAGCGGGCCCATACCGAAATCATCCACGCCGGCATTGTTGCCGACGATGGTCAAGCCCTTGGTGCCGGCGGCGAGCAGGGCAGCAATCAGGTTTTCCGGAATGCCGCACAAGCCAAAGCCTCCGGCCGCGATGGTCATGCCATCGAACAACAAACCGTCCAGAGCCTTCGTCGCGCTTGCGTAGACCTTTTCCATGAGGATGCCTTTCTTGCGGGGGACAGCTGCTTAGGATACGACGGAATGACGACGGGACATGCTGTACGAAGGTCGAAAGACGCGGCTGCCGGTGTCGCCGCTCCGCCATACGGCGGAGCACGTCACGTGCGGCTGGCTATACTCGCCATATGTTCGCGAGAGGTGCCATGTGAAGCCGTTCCGCTTGTTTGTCGCGCTCACTGCCCTGGGAACTGCCGCCATGACGCACGCCACCCCACTGGTATTGGTGATCCACGGCGGCGCCGGTGTGATCAGGCGCGACATGAACCCCGCCAAGGAAAAAGCCGTGCGTGCAGCGATGAGCAAGGCGCTGCATGATGGCTATGCCCAGCTCAAGGCCGGCAAGCCCGCCATCGACGCCGTGACGGCGGCCATCACCGTGCTGGAGGATGATGCCCATTTCAACGCCGGCAAGGGCTCGGTGTTTACGCACGACGGCAAGAACGAGATGGATGCCGCCGTGATGGAGGGGGAAAGCTTGCGCGCAGGAGCAGTGGCCGGCGTGCAGCGTGTGAAGAACCCGATCTTGCTGGCGCGGGCGGTGATGGAGCACTCGGCGCACATCATGCTGATCGGTGAAGGTGCTGAAGCGTTCGCCAGGGAGCAGGGCATCACCCTGGTCGATCCTGCCTATTTCCGCACTGAAGAACGCTGGCAGCAATGGCAGAAGGCGCTGCAGGAAGACAGCGGGAAAAAGCCGCACGACGACCAGGCGGCCGCCAAGCATTTTGGTACCGTCGGCGCGGTCGCGCTCGACAGCGCCGGGCATCTCGCAGCCGGCACCTCCACGGGTGGCATGACCGACAAACGCTGGGGCCGTGTCGGGGATTCTCCGATCATCGGCGCCGGCACTTACGCGAACGCCTGGTGTGCAGTCTCGGGCACCGGCTGGGGCGAGTTCTACCTACGTACTGTCGCCGCGCACGAGATCTGCATGAAAGTGTCGCTGCTGGGCGAACCGGTACAGCGCGCCGCCGCTGAAGTGATTAATCAGGAAATCCCTTCGATGGGCGGCAATGGCGGCGCCATCGCGCTGGATGCGAATGGCAACATCGCGATGCCATTCAATACCGATGGCATGTTCCGGGGCTGGATCGGCGCGGATGGCGTGCCGCACGTGGCGGTCTATGATGATGAGCCGGATCCGACGAATCATCAGCCGGCACCAGCCGCACCGTCTTCGACCGAGTGATTGTCTGGGCGAAGCTGTGCGTTGCACTGGATGAGATCTGCGCGCAATGGCGCAGCCTTGGCGATTCAACCGCCCTGAGTCGGCCGCTCGCGTACCGGGTGCTTGCTCAGCTTGCGCTGCAGGGTGCGGCGATGCATGCCCAGGCGCCGTGCCGTTTCGGAGATATTGCCGTCGCACTCGGTGAGCACGCGCTGGATGTGCTCCCATTCCAGGCGGCGCAAGGCGAGAGGGGCCTCGGGGGCGTCGATCACCTCATCCTCGCCTTGCTGCACCGTATCGCCTTCGAGCAGTGCGCGCACCACGGCGTCGGCATCCACCGGCTTGGCGAGGTAATCGTGGGCTCCGCGCTTGATCGCTTCGACGGCGGTAGCGATGGAAGCGTAGCCGGTAAGCAGCAGGATGCGCACATCGGGTACCAGCTCGCGCAGTTCGGGGATCAGGCGCAAGCCGTTTTCCTCGCCCAGCTTGAGGTCCAGCACGCAATGGCGAGGCTGGTGGCGTTGCGAGAGCGCGCGGGCTTCGTCGGCGTTGCCGGCGGTGAGCACTTCAAAGCCGCGCGAGGTCAAGGCCCGGGTAAGAACGCGTACGAATGTCGCATCGTCGTCCACGATCAGTAATGGACGCGAGCCGCTGGCGGGGGTGGGGTGATTCATGTGCTGCTTCTACTCGTATTTTGCCTGTCTATTTTGCCGGATACGCGGCTCGCGTGCGCGCCTGGATGCCGCACGGCTGGATATGGGAGGGCGAGGTTGGGGTTTGCACCCCAATCTACGCACCCTCGGAGACGGTGGAAAGGGGCAGCCGCAGACACATCTCCGCGCCATATTCCGTGTTCCTGGTGATCAGCTCGCCGGCCAGCCGTTCGGCGGTGGCTTCAGCCAGCGCCAGGCCAATGCCCAAACCGCTTTGTTTGCCGCTCTCGCCGAGGATCGTGCGTGCACCGGTCGGGGCAAATCCAGGGCCGCGGTCGCGCACGATCCAATCCAGCCACGTTCCGTCCCGGCGCACTTCGAGCGTCACGCTGTTCGAATCGCGCAGCGCCGAGGCATCGACCGCGTTATTGAGCAGGTTGAGCAAGGCGTGGCGCAGGCCAGGCGGCGTGCGCAGTACGAGCTGGTCAAGTTGCGGCGGTACGTGCAACTCTAGCTCTGCTTCAGGGCGCAGCAACTGGAAGCGCTTGAGGCAGCCATGGATGAAGGTCGCCAGGGTGACCCGTTCGGACTCCTGCGACAGCTGCGCCTTGCCGAAGGCGACCATCTCGCGAAGGATGGTGCGGCAGCGTTCCACCTGGCCCTCCAGCAAGGCCAGGTCTTCATCCAGCGTGGCATCCGAAGCGTGCTCGCGGCGCAGTTCCGGCAATAGCGTGCGCATGGTGGAAAGCGGAGTGTTGAGTTCATGCGCGGCGCCGGCCGCCTGCGTGGCGATGGCCATGATGCCTTCGTCGCGCAAGGCACGTTCGCGTACGCGCTGGACCTCCTGCTGCTGGGTGCGTACCGCGGTGGCCAGCCGGTTGATGAAGAAGCCAAGCAGCACGGCGGTAATGCCGAAGTTCACGCCCATGCCCGCCACGTGCAGCGAGAAGCCGTGGTCGTTTAGCGTCAGCTCGTTCATTGGCAACGGCACGTACCAGCGCAATAGCACGAAGTACGCAGCGCCCGCGGTGGCGGCCACGGCAAGAATCGCGCGCCCCGACAGGGCTGCTGCGCTGAGCGCGATGGGGACCAGCAACAGGGTGACGAACGGATTCCTGGCGCCGCCGGTGAAATACAGCAGATAGCCCAGCACCAGCGTGTCCGCGACGATATGACACACCGTTTCCCATTCGCGAACCGGCCATGGCTGGCTGATCCGCCATGCGGCGAATACTGCGAACACGGCAAGCAGGTCGATGCCGAGCAGCAGCGAAAGCGTGGGGATGTCGATGTGCATCCACCAGGAACACACCATCACCGCCATGCTCTGGCCGGCGATGGCGCATAGGCGCAGCCACGCGAGAGTACGCGTGAGCGCGAACGGCCCGAAGGGCTGATTGAGGGGGTGTTGCGGCATGGCCGCAGCCTAGCAGGCCCCTCTCCCCGTCGGGGAGGGGGGCATCAAATCAAGGCGTATCGAACTCCTCGCTGCGTGCGGCGGGCAGCGGTGCGTAATTGGCGGCCGAGCCGGAGTGCGTGGCCGACAGCTTGTTCATCAGCGGCAATATGAGGATGGCGACAACCGTGCAGCCGATGCCCACGAAGCCGAGGATATTGAACAGGTGCGTGTAGATCGCCAGTGATTGGAGCGGGTCGGTAAGGTTGTCCGGAATGTGCGCAACGTTGGCCACGACGCTGCCGAGGTATTGCGAAATGCCCACTGCCACGTAGTAGGCGCCCATCATGAATCCGCCCATGCGTTCGGGTACATAGCGCGCGATCATCGCCAGGCCAAGGCCGCTTACCAGCAGTTCGCCCAGTGAATACAGGCCGTAGCCCCAGATCATCACCCACGACGACACCTGCCCGTTCACCGCCCAGTTTGCGCCAAAGCCATACATGAAGAAGCCCAGCGCCACCGCAGCGAAACCCCAGGCGAATTTCGTTGCTACGGAAGGATCCCTGCCGAGCTTGCCGAGCGAGTTGTAGATGAAGACCAGCACCGGGCTCAGCAATACGATCCAGATGGCGTTCAAATTCTGGTATTGCTCGGGAATCCAGTTGAACAGCTGGAAGCCGAAGATCGAGAACGAAAGATCTACGTTGCGCTGCGCGAACAGGTTAAGCGACGTCGCCATTTGCGCGTAGAAAATGAAGAAGAAGATCGTCTGCACCGTCAGCACCAACGCTGCCGTCAAGCCGGCGCGTTCGCTTGGCTGGCTGCTGCGGATCAGGTGCACGAAGATGGCGAGGATCACGATGCCGGCGCCGTACACGCACCATTTGGCGATGGTTTCGCTTTGCAGGATGAAGGCGGCGATGAACACTGTCGCCACTGCCGCCAGCAGCACGGCACCCAGGCGCTTGAAGTCGAGCGGGCGTTCGTCGCTGGGCGCGCCGATATGCGACAGCGTGCGTCGCATCAGCGTGTAATTGATCAGGCCCAGAACCAGACCGACGGAGCATGCGCCGAAGGCTGTGTGCCAACCCAGGTCATCGCCGAGGCGTGCGCCGATGTAATTGCGGATCCACGGCGTCGCGGTCATCGAGACCATCGAACCGATGTTCACCGCCATGTAGTAGATGGTGAAGGCGCTATCGATGCGCGTTTCGTCGCCCTCGTAGATCTTGCGTACGAGGTTGCCGGCGTTGGGCTTGAAGAAGCCGTTGCCGACCACGATCACGCCGAGGGAGAGATAGGTGACGTACGCGTTTTCCGTGGGGATCCAAAGCATCGCGTAACCGAGCGCGAGGATGCTGGCGCCGATCAGCATGCTGCGCCGAGTGCCCAGCAGCTTGTCGCCGACCCAGCCTCCGATCGCCGGAGTGGCGTAGATCAACGCTGCCGCCGCACCCCAGACCAGATTGGCCTTGGTGTCGACGAAACCCAGCTTCTTCATCATGAAGGTGACCATCAGCACCTGCATGCCGTAGAAGCCGAAGCGCTCCCACATTTCGATGAGGAAGACCGTGGTAAAGGAGCGGGTGGATGAAACAGGATGACTCATAGTGGTCATGGGGCGCTTCCGTAATACGTGTACTACTAGGTCGATATAGACCTGATTTCGCCTGCGGCGAGGCATATTCGTTCCAGCGTAACGCAAATGTCATTAGCTAAAAGTTGCAATGCGGCAAGCAAAATCCTGCGGAGCGCCTGTGTGCCTGCTGGCTTATGGCATCATGACCGTCCTGTTGCCGCCGCCCGGGAGCATTGCCCGCCATGCAAAAAAATGCCGTAATGCCCTTATGGCCAAGCCTTTTCAGCCATGCCCGGTAACGGGTTTCGCGGCGACCCGCGCCAGCTGTGGCGCGCTTTCCGATGGTCGATGAGCGGCTTGCGGGCAGGCTGGCGTCACGAGGCGTCGTTTCGGCTGGAGGCGATGCTTACCGTCATCCTGGTTCCCGTCGGCTTGTGGATCGGAAACGGAGCGCTGGAGAAAATCGCCCTGGTATTCCCGGTCATCCTGGTCCTTTCGGTGGAACTGCTCAATTCCGCGATCGAGGCCGTGGTCGACAAGGTCAGTCCCGAATTTCACGAGCTGGCTGGCCGGGCCAAGGACATGGGCTCGGCAGCGGTATTCCTGCTGCTGGTGCTGGTGGTGCTGTGCTGGGGGCTGATTCTGGGGCCGCGCTGGTTTTGACGTTGAACCAGCCAGGTGCTGCAATGGCCGTCAACAGGAAAGGAGCATTCCCATGAAAATCCTACGCGTTGTTGCGCTGTTGCTGTTGACCTTCATGCTGTCCGGTTGTGGCTACAACGCCATCCAGAAACAGGACGAGATGGTCAAGGCGCAATGGTCCGAAGTGCTCAACCAGTATCAGCGTCGCACGGACCTGGTGCCGAATCTGGTCAACACGGTCAAGGGTTATGCCGCGCACGAAGACAAGATCTTTACCGAAGTGGCCGAGGCACGTTCGCGCGCGGGCAGCATCCAGGTAACTCCCGAACTGGCGAACAATCCTGAAGCCCTGGCCAAATTCCAGGCCGCGCAGGGCCAGCTCACCGGCGCCTTGTCGCGGCTGATGGCGGTAAGCGAGAGCTATCCGAACCTGAAAGCGGACGGCGTGTTCCAGAACCTGCAGGCACAGTTGGAAGGTACGGAAAACCGCATCGCGGTGGCGCGCAATCGCTACATCCAGGCGGTGCAGCAATACAACTCGTTGGTCCGCAGCTTTCCCAACAATCTCACCGCCAAGCTGTTCGGCTACCAGGTGAAGCCGAATTTCTCGGTGGAGAATGAAAAGGCGATTTCCACTGCCCCCACCGTGGATTTCGGTAGCGGCAGGCCCGCTGCTGCCGCTTCGGCGCACTGACATGCTGCGGCGCGGCCTGCGCCTGTGGATGGTGCTGGCGATAGCCCTGCTGTCGCCTTGGGCCCTATTGCATGCGGACGATCAGCCTGCGGTGCCCAAGCTAACGCGTCACGTAACCGATCTTACGGGTACGCTGACATCGCAGCAGATCGATCAGCTCGATACCCGGCTCGTTGATCTGGAAAAGCGCAAGGGCGCGCAACTCATCGTGCTGATGGTCGGCAGCACGCAGCCCGATGAGATCGAGGACTACTCCCTGCGCGTTGCCGAGGCGAACAAGGTCGGCCGCAAAGGCATCGATGATGGCGTATTGCTGTTCATTGCCAAGCATGACCGGCAGGTCCGCATCGAGACCGGCTACGGCCTGGAAGGTGCGATTCCCGATGCGGCTGCGGCTCGCATCATTCGCGAGTACATTGCGCCAAAGTTTCGCAATGACGATTACTTCGGCGGCATCCACGATGCCGTGGGCGCGCTGACGCAGTTGATTGATGGCGAGCCTTTGCCGCCGCCCGTGCACGGCAATGAAGTGCGGCATGGTCCGAATCTGCAGGGGTTGTTTTTCATTGCCCTGTTCTCGTTGATCGGTATGCGCGGCATCTTCGGCCGCACGCCTGTACTGGTGCGCGCGCCCCTGGGGGGCGTCGTGGTGGGCGGCTTGCTATGGATGCTGGCGTCGGCGGGTGTGGGCATCGTTGGCGGCCTTCTCGGCAGCCTGTTCATGCTGCTGCCGGCTGGTTCGGGCCGATCCATCGGAGGTGGCGGCTGGGGCGGTTGGGGCGGCGGCGGGTTTGGCGGAGGCGGGGGTGGCGGTTTCGGCAGCGGTGGAACCGGCGGCGGCTTTGGCGGTGGCGGCGGCGATTTCGGCGGCGGCGGTGCTTCGGGGAGCTGGTGACATGCCTTCGCGTACGCAACGAATCATGGCGAATCTGTTCGAAGGCTGGTTCCAGCTCCACCGGCGCTTTCCAGCCGAACTGCTGGATGACATGACCGCCGCGATTGCCGATGGCGAACGCGTGCATCTGGGCGAAGTGCGTTTCGCCATCGAGTCGCGCCTTCCGCTGCCGGTGGTGTGGGCAGGGCTGGATGCCAGCACGCGTGCACGGCAAGTGTTCGGGCAACTTGCCGTGTGGGATACCGAACACAACTGCGGCGTACTGATCTATGTGCTGATGTCGGAGCATCGCATCGAAATCGTCGCCGATCGCGGCATTGCACGGCGTGTGCCGCAGGAGGAATGGGGGGCGATCTGTGCTGGCATGCGGGAGAATTTTGCCGCGGGGCAATGGCGTGCGGGGGCCTTGCACGGCATCACCCAGGTGCATGCGCTGCTGGCGAAGCATTTTCCCAGCCACGGGCGGGCGCGTCCGGATGAATTGCCGGATCGCCCGGTGCTGCTCTGAGCCACTTGCTCATCAGCTGCCCGATGCGCATTTGGCCACATCCTCCCGCTCGGGTATCGCGGCTCGGATACGTCCCTGCATCGCCACACGCACCACCAGAATTCGTGGGGGCTGTTCGCGCGTGCAGAACACCAGGCTCTGCATGCTGCCCGCGGAAGTGCCATCCGGCTTGAACCAGAATTGTTTCTTGTCGCTGCCCACGATACGGATCGAGTTGGAGTATTTGCCCCCGGTGTAAAGCGGTTTCCCGTCCACCTGCTGCCTGCCGCCCGAGTCGCGCCCGATCAACCAGCCGCCCTGCCAATCGTTGTCCTTGTTGCAAGTGAGTGCGTTGCGACTAGGGCAGAGAATGATGCGCGCCTGCTCGTTCACGGCCAGATTGCGCGCATACTGCAAGGCCGCGATATAGTCGCCCTGCGCAACACGCAATTCATGACCCAGCATCAGGCGGCGAAGGCCCGGCACGGCGATCATCGCCAGTATGGCCAGCACCGCCAGGACGACGATCTGCTCGATCAGCCCGAAGCCTCTTGCATGGGTCATTCTCATTCACGCCATGCTAGGCCCGGCTTTCGCAGGGCCTAGCGGCTCATGCCGCGGAGCCGGTCAGGCTCTGCTGACAAACGTTGTCAGCACTCATGTTTAAAATGTTCTGGAACTGCCTGAAGTGACGCCCATGACTGATCGCGACCGTTTCGAACTTGTGTCCAGCTACCAGCCCGCCGGTGACCAGCCGGAGGCCATCAGACGCCTGGTCGAGGGCTTCGAGTCCGGCCTGGCGGGGCAGACCCTGCTGGGTGTCACCGGCTCCGGCAAGACTTTCGCCATCGCCAACGTGGTTGCGCAGGTGCAGCGCCCCACCATCGTACTGGCGCATAACAAGACGCTGGCGGCGCAGCTCTACGGCGAGTTCAAGGAATTCTTTCCGAACAATGCGGTGGAATACTTCGTCAGCTACTACGACTACTACCAGCCGGAAGCGTATGTGGTCGCCTCGGATACCTTTATCGAGAAGGACGCTTCGATCAACGAGCACATCGAGCAGATGCGGCTGGCCGCGACCAAGGCACTGCTTTCGCGCAAGGATTCGTTGATCGTTGCCACCGTCTCGGCCATCTACGGCTTGGGCGATCCGGAGGACTACCTGTCGCTGCGGCTTATCCTTGCGCGTGGCGAGCGCATTGAGCAGCGCGCACTGATCCGCCAGCTCACCGAACTGCAGTACACGCGCAACGAAACCGAGCTGCGCCGCGGCACCTATCGCGTGCGCGGCGAGGTCATCGACGTGTTTCCGGCCGAATCGGAAACCGAGGCATTGCGCATCGAACTGTTCGATGGTGAAGTGGAAAACCTCGCGCTGTTCGATCCGCTTACCGGTGAAACCATTCGCAAAGTGCCTCGCTACACCGTCTATCCGCGTACTCACTACGCCAGCACGCGCGAGAGCGTCCTGAACGCGATCGAGACCATCAAGGTGGAGCTGAAGGAGCGTCTGGAGCTGCTTTACAAGGAAAACCGTCTGGTGGAGGCGCAACGCCTGGACCAGCGTACGCGCTTCGACCTGGAAATGATGGCCGAGGTGGGTTACTGCCAGGGTATCGAAAACTATTCGCGGCACCTCACGCGCCGCGCGCCGGGTGAACCGCCGCCGACCCTGTTCGACTATCTGCCAGCCGATGCCTTGCTGGTGATCGACGAGTCGCACGCCACCGTGCCGCAGCTCGGCGCGATGTACAAGGGCGACCGCTCGCGCAAGGAAACGCTGGTGGAATTCGGATTTCGTCTGCCATCGGCGATGGATAACCGTCCGCTGCGCTTTGAAGAGTTCGAGCGCCGCGCGCCGCGAACGATCTACGTCTCCGCCACGCCCTCCAAATACGAGCTGGAAAAGTCCGGCGACGCCGTGGTGGAGCTGGTGGTCCGCCCCACCGGCCTGATCGACCCGGAAGTGGAGGTGCGGCCGGTGCGTACGCAGGTGGACGACTTGCTTGGTGAAGCGAAGAAGGTCATCGCCATGGGCGATCGCGTACTGGTCACCACGCTGACCAAGCGCATGGCCGAAAACCTGACCGAATACCTCAGCGAACACGATATAAAGGTGCGTTATCTCCATTCGGACATCGAAACGGTGGAACGCGTGGAGATCATCCGCGATCTGCGCCTGGGGGAATTCGATGTACTGGTGGGCATCAACCTGTTGCGCGAGGGTCTGGACATGCCCGAGGTGTCGCTGGTGGCGATTCTTGACGCCGACAAGGAAGGCTTCCTGCGTTCGGCCGGCTCGCTGATCCAGACCATCGGCCGCGCTGCGCGCAACGTGCGCGGCAGGGCGATCCTCTATGCCGACGAAGTCACCCGCTCGATGCGGGCGGCGATGGACGAAACCAGCCGTCGTCGCGAAAAACAGGTGGCCTGGAACCTGATCCACGGCATCACGCCGCAATCCGTGGTGCGCCGCATCGCCGACATCATGGAGGGTGCGCGCAGCGACGCCCCGGGCCGGGCGCGCGGCAAGGCTGCGCGTGGCCGTGCGGCAGGCGTGGCCGAGCAGGCCGCAGACTATGCCAGCCTCAGTGCCGACCAGGCCGCACAGATGGTCAAGCGGCTGGAGGCCGAGATGCGCAAGCACGCGGAAAACCTGGAATTCGAGGAGGCGGCCCGCCTGCGCGACCGAATCCAGCGGCTCCGCGAGCAGGCTTTGCGCGAATAGAGCGGTTCCGGTACACTACGCGGCTCGCGCGGTGCTCCGTGCGAACCTACGGGCGGTTAGCTCAGCGGTAGAGCACTTCCTTGACATGGAAGGGGTCACAAGTTCGATCCTTGTACCGCCCACCAAATCCCGATAAAACGGCGTGCTTCGGCACGCCGTTTTCGTTAGTGGGAGCTGGACATGCTCTACCCGTGGGTCAAGACATTTCACCTGTTGTTCGTGATTGCCTGGATGTCGGCCGTGTTCTATCTGCCGCGGATCCTGGTGAACATCGCCGAGGCGGGCGGCGATGCGGCCGTGCAGGCGCGTTTGTATCTGATGGGGCGGCGTTTGTACCGCTTCGGGCACAACCTGTTCGGTTTGGCCTTTGCGCTTGGACTGACGCTGTGGCAGGGCTGGCGCGTATTTCCCCGCCAATTGCCGAACGTCACCGCTTCCATGCACTGGATCGACGCCAAGCTGGGGCTTGTGGCGCTGCTGCTGGCGTATTTCGTGTGGATGGGGCGCGTGCTCAAGCGTGGTGAAATGGGCGGGGCATTGCCGTCGGCGCGTACATTGCGCCTGTTGAACGAGCTGCCCGTGCTGGTATTGCTGGGCGTGCTGTACCTGGTGCTGGCGAAACCGTTCTGACTCGCAGGCCGGGACGACCATCGTAGGCTGGGTTGGAAAGCCCGGCATTGCCATGCATAAATCCGCGCGATGCTGGAATTGTCATTCCGGCCTACGCGGTGATGTGATGGTATTCGCGGTACCACTTCACGAACTTGGCCACACCTTCCTCGATCGACGTGCTCGGTGCGTAGCCGACATCGCGCCGTAGCGCGGATACATCCGCCCAGGTGTCGGGGACGTCGCCCGGTTGCATCGGCAGCAGGCGTTTCTCGACCGTGCGGCCCAGGTTGTGCTCCATCAGTTCAATGAAGCGCATCAGCGGTACCGGCTGGTCATTGCCGATGTTGTACAAACGGTACGGCGCGCTCGACGCGCCTGGATTGGGCTGGGTCGCATCGTAATTCAGGTCGGGCTGGGCCACGCGATCGAGTGTGCGGATCACGCCCTCGACGATGTCATCGACAAAGGTGAAGTCGCGGCTGTGGTTGCCGTGATTGAACACGTCGATCGGCTCGCCGCGCGTGATGCGGTCGGCAAACAGGATGGGCGACATGTCCGGTCGCCCCCACGGTCCGTATACGGTGAAGAAGCGCAGGCCAGTGGTGGGCAGGTCATACAAATGGCTGTAGGTATGGGCCATCAGCTCGTTGGCTTTCTTGCTGGCCGCGTACAGGCTCACCGGATGGTCGACGGCGTCTTCCACCGCGAACGGCAGTTTGCGATTGGCGCCATAGACGGAACTGGAGGAGGCGTAGACCAGGTGCTCCACCTGGTTATGCCGGCAGGCCTCCAGGATGTTGACGAAGCCGACCAGATTGCTCTGCACGTAGGCCTGGGGGTTCTTCAACGAATAGCGTACGCCGGCCTGGGCGGCCAGGTTGGCCACGCGTTCGGGCTGGAAGTCGCGGAACAGCCGGTTCAGCGCCACTGCATCGGCGACGTCGCCACGCGCATGCGTATAGTTCGGGTGCCCGGCGAAGCGGGCCAGGCGGGCTTCCTTCAGCGCCGGGTCGTAGTAGTCGTTGTGGTTGTCGATGCCTTGAACCTGATCGCCCCGGGCCAAAAGACGTTCCGTGAGGGCGGCGCCAATGAAGCCGGCCGAGCCGGTGACGAGTACACGCATCGGAAGTGTCCTTATGTTGAGGTAGCTATTGTATAGCTGGCTGGTCGTCGCTCAATTGACACGGCCGCCGCGCTAAACTAGCGTTCGCTTTTCGAATCAGAGACAAGGTGGCCCGCGCCCAAGCGCCGGCCGAGTGTGCGACATGGCAACTACGAGCTTCCAGCACTGACCCTGCCACGCCTTGTGTCCCATACAAAAAAAGGGCGCGCGGCGCCTTTATTTTTGTCCGTCGTCCGAGCGGACAAGGGCAATACCGGCCACCCGTGGCCGGAGGGTTGATGAAGAGTCGCCATCCAGGCGGCAATCGCAAAGACCGGCCATCCTTGGCCGGACTCTTCAAAAAAGCACGCTTCGCTTGGGAGCGTGCGGACTTAGGTAACGACATGATCGAAATCACGCTACCCGACGGCAGCAAACGCCCCTTTGAACATCCCGTCACGGTCCAGGACGTGGCTGCCTCCATCGGCGCCGGCCTGGCCAAGGCCACGCTGGCAGGCAAGGTGGATGGCAGGCTGGTGGACGCCGGCTTCACCATCGACCACGACTCCAGCCTCGAAATCGTCACCGAGAAAAGTCCTGATGCGTTGGAGATCCTGCGCCATTCCACCGCGCACCTGCTGGCGCAGGCCGTGCAGCGCCTGTTTCCCGGTGCGCAGGTGACGATCGGTCCGGTGATCGACAATGGCTTCTATTACGATTTTGCGTACGAACGCCCCTTCACGCCCGACGATCTTGAGAAGATCCAGGCGGAGATGGAAAAGATCGTGAAGGAACAGCTGCCCGTGACGCGCAGCGTGAAAACGCGCGACGACGCGATCAAGTTCTTTCGCGGCATCGGCGAGGAATACAAGGCCGAGATCATCGAAAGCATTCCGCAGAACGAGGAGCTTTCGCTCTACACGCAAGGCGAATTCACCGACCTATGCCGCGGTCCGCACGTACCCAATACGGGCAGGCTGCGCGCGTTCAAGCTGATGAAGGTGGCCGGCGCGTATTGGCGAGGCGATTCCAATAACGCCATGCTCACGCGCATTTATGGCACGGCATGGCTGAGCGACAAGGACCTGAAGGCCCATCTGCATCAGCTCGAGGAGGCCGAGAAGCGCGACCATCGCAAGATCGGCAAGGCGCTGAACCTGTTCCATCAGCAGGAAGAGGCGCCCGGCATGGTGTTCTGGCATCCCAACGGCTGGGCCATATGGCAGACGGTGGAGCAGTACGTGCGTGGCGTCTATCGCACAAGCGGCTACCAGGAAGTGCGCGGGCCCCAGATCATGGACGTGAGCCTGTGGAAGAAGTCCGGCCACTGGGACAACTACCAGGAAAACATGTTTTTCACCGAGTCGGAGAAGCGCACGTACGCGCTCAAGCCGATGAACTGCCCTGGCCACGTGCAGATCTACAACACCACCTTGCACAGCTACCGCGACCTGCCGGTCCGCTACGGCGAATTCGGCGGATGCCACCGCAACGAGCCGTCGGGCGCCCTGCACGGCATCATGCGCGTGCGTGCGTTCACGCAGGACGACGGTCACATCTTCTGCACGGAAGGGCAGATTGAGTCGGAAGTGACCGCCTTCCACCAGCAGGCCATGCAGGTGTACGCCGACTTCGGCTTCGACGATATAGCGTTGAAGATCGCCCTGCGCCCCGACAAGCGCATCGGTAGCGATCAGGTATGGGAGCGCGCCGAGGATGCCTTGCGCGCCGCATTGCGCGCGGCCGGAGTGCAGTGGGAAGAACTGCCGGGTGAAGGCGCGTTCTACGGCCCGAAGATCGAGTACCACATGAAGGATTCGATCGGCCGCGCCTGGCAGGTCGGCACCATGCAGGTGGATTTCATGATGCCCGAGCGCCTGGGCGCCGAATACGTGGACGAGCACAGCCAGCGCCGGCATCCGGTCATGCTGCACCGGGCCATCGTAGGCTCGATGGAGCGTTTCATCGGCATCCTGATCGAACACCACGCCGGCAACCTGCCCGCCTGGCTGGCGCCGGTGCAGGCCCAGGTGTTCAGTATTACCGATGCCCAGTCGGACTATGTCCGGGAGGTGGCGCAAACCCTTGTCGACAAAGGTTTCCGCGTGCATGCCGATTTGCGCAACGAAAAGGTCGGCTATAAAATCCGCGAACATACGTTGCAGAAAGTACCCTACCTGCTAGTGGTCGGTGATCGCGAAAAGGCTTCGGGCACTGTTTCCGTGCGTACGCGCTCGGGAGAAGACCTCGGTAGTATGCCGTTGGCCAGCTTCATCGAACGCCTGGAGGCCGAGACGCGGCGCTGATGAAGCCGCCCGGCCGATGTGCAACAGGTTGTTTTGACAGCCTGTTGAGCAGGCCACGGATGGCCTGTCGCGAATCGGGCACGTAAGTGCTTGATTCGTCGGAGCCGGATTCGGACACGTGCCGAACTCGGCGAGTTGAGGAGGTGCAGGAAAGCACTTCCCCAACAATCCTATAAATACTTCTGGAGGATAGTGGTATCGCCACCACAGAAACTAAGGGCAACCGCCGCAACCATGAAATCCGCGTACCGCGCGTGCGCGTGATCGGTCCGGATTCCGAACAGCTCGGCATCCTTACCCGCGACGAGGCGCTGCGCGCAGCCGAGGAAGCCGGGCTCGACCTGGTCGAGATCCAGCCTAACGGCGATCCGCCGGTCTGCCGCATCATGGATTACGGCAAGTTCAAGTTCGAAGCCCAGAAGAAGGCCCAGGCCGCCAAGAAGAAGCAGAAGCAGGTCGAGATCAAGGAAGTGAAGTTCCGTCCGGTCACGGACGTGGGCGACTACCAGATCAAGCTGCGCAACATGCTTCGCTTCCTGGAAGAGGGCGACAAGGTCAAGGTCACCATCCGCTTCCGCGGCCGCGAGATGTCCCACCAGGATCTCGGTCAGGAGCTGGCTACGCGCATCCAGAAGGATGTGGGGGAGCAGGGCGTGGTCGAATCCTTCCCGCGCCTGGAAGGCCGCCAGATGGTGATGATGATCGGGCCCAAGAAGAAGTAAGCCCGCCGGCGGCGGGCTGGCCGTGTAGGCTGGGATGACCGTCCCAGCATGGCCATGTAAGCCGTACCGCGAAGCTGGGATCGTCATCCCAGCCTACGCCGCGATGGGTCTGGCTTTGGGCCCCCGACCTCCGTATAATCGTCGGTTCGACCCGCAAGGAAGGGTCGTGAACCGATGCTGGCAGGACGGAAAGCGCAACCCCACGGGGTCGCCGCCAGATCAGTCAGAAACCGGGGCTGCTCGTGATCGGGCAGGCACCCCATCAAGGAGCATTCAAATGCCCAAGATCAAGACCAACCGCGCGGCGGCGAAGCGTTTTCGCAAGACCGCGTCCGGCAAGTTCAAGGCCGGCCATGCGTTCAAGTCGCACATCCTGACCAAGAAGTCGACCAAGCGTAAGCGCAACCTGCGCGCCACCAACCACGTCAAGGCATGCGACACCAAGGGCGTCGCACGCATGTTGCCGTATCTCTGAGCGGGAGGACCTGAACCATGGCTCGTGTTAAGCGTGGCGTTACCGCCCGTCGTCGTCACAAGAAAATCATCGGCCGCGCGAAGGGCTACTACAACGCCCGTCGCAAAGTCTTCCGCGTTGCCAACCAGGCCGTCATCAAGGCCGGTCAGTACGCCTATATCGGCCGCAAGCAGAAGAAGCGTCAGTTCCGCGCCCTGTGGATCGTGCGTATCAATGCGGCAGCCCGTCAGTTCGGCCTGTCCTACAGCCGCCTGATCAACGGCCTGAGCAAAGCCGGCATCACGGTGGACCGCAAGGTGCTGGCCGACATCGCCGTGCATGACATCAAGGCTTTTGGGGCCATCGCAGAAAAAGCGAAGGCCAGTCTGGCCGCTTGATCGTCAAGCACTGACGAGATGATGTGAATCAAGCGGGGAGAAGGCCTTAAGCCTTCTCCCCGCTTTTTTTTGTTTCAGCTTCTGGCCTCTCCTGCTTGGGAGAGGAGAAGAACGGGAGTCGCATCGATGGAAGATCTGGACAGCCGCGCCGGCCAGGCGCTGGCCGAAATCGACAAGACCGACACGCTCGACGCGCTCGACGCGTTGCGTGTAAGCCTGCTCGGCAAAAGCGGCATCGTCACCGCGGCGCTGAAGGTGCTCGGCACGTTGTCGCCGGAAGAGCGCAAGACGCGCGGCGCCGAAGTGAATCGCGTGAAAGAGCGGCTCAGCGACGCGCTCGGTGCACGTAAGCAGGTACTGGAGCAAGCCGAACTCGATCGCCGCCTGGCTTCGGAAAAGCTCGACATCAGCATGCCTGGGCGCAATGGCGAGCGTGGCGGCATTCATCCGATCACGCGTGCACTCGAGCGCATTGCCGCGATCTTCGCGCGTCTGGGTTATCAACGTGCCGACGGTCCGGAAATCGAGGACGACTGGCACAACTTCGAAGCGCTAAACTTTCCGCCGCATCATCCGGCGCGTGCGATGCACGACACCTTCTACTTCGGTGACGGCCGTCTGCTGCGCACGCACACCTCGCCGGTGCAGATCCGTTCGATGAAAGGGCGGCAGCCGCCGATCCGCATCATTGCGCCCGGCAAGGTGTACCGCAGCGACTCCGATCAGACGCACTCGCCGATGTTCCACCAGATCGAAGGCCTGCTGGTGGACGAAACTTCCAGCTTTGCCGACCTGAAGGGCACGCTGGCCGAATTCGTGCGCGCGTTCTTCGAGCGCGATTTCGAAATGCGCTTCCGTCCCAGCTACTTTCCTTTCACCGAGCCGTCGGCCGAAGTGGATATCCGCTGGGACGCTGAGGACGGCAGCACGCGCTGGCTGGAAGTGCTCGGCTGCGGCATGGTGCATCCGAATGTGCTGAAGAACTGCGGCATCGATCCGGAGCGCTACACCGGCTTTGCCTTTGGCCTGGGCGTGGAACGCTTTGCGATGCTGCGCTACGGGGTTTCCGATCTGCGCGCGTTCTTCGAGAACGATCTGCGCTTCCTCAAGCAATTCGCGTAATCGAAGCAGGAATCGGCACGCATGAAATTTTCGGAAAACTGGTTGCGGCACCATGTGCCGACGAACGCCTCGCGCGGCGAGCTCGCTGCTACTCTAACGGCGATAGGCCTGGAGGTTGAAGACGTTACCGCGCTGGGCGAAGCGCTGGATGGTGTGATCGTCGCGCGCATCGTCAGCGCGCGAAAGCATCCCGAGGCCGATCGCCTGCAGGTGTGCGAGGTCGATACCGGTAACGGTGTCGTCCAAATCGTCTGCGGCGCGCCGAACGCACGCGCTGGCCTGATCGCTCCGCTAGCCATGGTGGGTGCTCAGCTGCCCGGTGGCATCGCGATCAAGGCGGCGAAGCTGCGCGGAGTGGAGTCGTCCGGCATGCTGTGCTCGGCCAAGGAGCTGGGCATTGATCCAGACGCATCGGGTCTGCTCGAACTCCCTGCCGACGCGCCTGTTGGCATGCCGTTGGCCACGTATATCGGCCTGCCGGACGCCACCATCGAGATCAAATTGACGCCTAATCGCGCCGACTGCTTCTGCGTGCGCGGGATCGCCTTCGACGTTGCGGCGGCGCTTGATGGAAACGTCATTCCGCTGGACGCGGAGCCCGTGCCGGCCCAGAGCGATGCCACGATGAAGGTTTCGCTCGAAGCGGGAGCGCGCGTGCCTCGCTTCACGGGTCGTGTCATCGATAACGTGAATGCTACGGTCCAAACGCCCGTGTGGATGGCCGAACGGTTGCGTCGCAGCGGTCTGCGCCCGGTCAGTTTCCTGGTTGACGTCACGCAGTACGTCATGCTGGAGCTCGGCCAACCGATGCATGCGTTCGACAAGGACACGTTGGAGGGCGAGATCGTGGTGCGTCCGGCGCGTAAGGGCGAATCATTGGCCTTGCTTGATGGCCGCACGGTCGAGCTGGACGAAGATTTTCTGGTGGTCTCCGATAGCCGCGGCGGCAGGGCAGTGCATGCGGTGGCGCTCGGAGGCATCATGGGAGGGCTGGATACGCGCGTCACCAATGCGACGAGTAATGTCTTCCTCGAAGCCGCGCACTGGATTCCCTCGGCGATCATCGGCCGCAGCCGCAAGCTGGGCATGTTCACGGACGCCGCGCATCGTTTCGAGCGTGGCGTCGACCCGCAACTGCCCGGCATCGCCGTCGAATACGCAACTCGGCTGATCCTCGATATCGCCGGCGGCGTTGCCGGCCCGCTGATCGACGTTACGCTGTCGGAGCATCTACATGCGCCGAAGCCCATTGTGCTGCGCCGTACTCGGCTGGCGCGAGTGCTTGGTCTGACCGTTGCCGACGGTGAAGTCGTACGCATCTTCACGGCGCTCGGCATGAAGCTCGAGCCGTTGGACGATGGCTGGCGAGTTACCGCACCGAGCCGTCGTTTCGACATCGAGCGCGAGGAAGACCTGATCGAAGAGGTCGCCCGTATCCACGGCTACGAGAATATCCCGACCCATACGCCCGCAGGCGCGCTGGCGCTGGTGACCGAGCCGGAGGCGCGCCTTAACGAGTTGGCCCTACGCGAACAGCTCGCAGCACGCGAATACCACGAAGCGGTGAACCTGGCTTTCGTCAGTCACACCTTGCTGGAGAAGTGGAGTTTCACCGAACAACTGGTGCCGCTCGCCAATCCGCTCTCCGCCGATCTGGCCGTGATGCGCCCATCGCTGCTGCCCGGTTTGATCCAGGCGCTGTCCCACAACCGCGCGCGCCAGCAGGATCGCGTGCGCCTGTTTGAAATGGGGCGAGTGTTCCATGAATGTGGGTCCCTCCACAAAAGCCCGACCATCCCTGGTCGGACTCCTCAAACAAGCAACATCCCACCCGTCGAGACCCCCAGCCTCGCCATCGTCTCCGCCGGTCATGCCCGCGCCGAGCAATGGGGCGAAGCGGCGCGGCCCTTGGATTTCTTCGACCTCAAGGGCGATCTGGACGCCCTGATCGCCTGGGGTGGCGAACCCCAGCGCTGGGCAGCCCATGCCGATGGCCTGCCGGGCTGGTTGCATCCTGGGCGAGCCGCAAGGGTCACCCGGGACGGAGAGACGGTCGGCTACCTGGGAGCCTTGCATCCGCGCTTGGCCAAGGAGCTGGACCTGAGCCCCGACGTGCACGTGCTGGAGCTTGCCCTGGATCCGCTGCTCGGGCGCCGCCTACCTAAGGCGCTGCCGGTGCAACGCTTCCCGTCCGTCCGTCGGGATATCGCCGTTGATGTCCCTGAACAGGTAAGCTGGTCACAGATTGAGCAGGCCGTCCGCGCGACCCTGGGCACCACCCTGGCAGAGTTGCGGCTGTTTGATCGCTACAGTGGAAAAGGGGTCGAAGCGGGCCGAAAGAGTCTCGCTATGGGCTTGATTTTGCAGGACGCTTCACGCACCCTTACCGACGACGACGCGGACTGCTGCGTACGCAATGTGGTGTCGGCGTTGGAGGCTGGATGCGAGGCGAAATTGCGAGGGTAAGATGGCGGCGCTGACAAAGGCGGAGATGGCAGAGCGCCTCTTCCTCGAGGTGGGCCTCAACAAACGAGAAGCCAAGGAGTTCGTGGACGCTTATTTCGAAGTGGTCCGCGAAGCCTTGGAACGGGGCGAGCAGGTGAAGCTGTCGGGGTTCGGCAATTTCGATCTGCGCCAGAAGAACCAGCGACCCGGGCGTAATCCCAAGACCGGCGAGGAGATTCCCATCTCCGCCCGCCGCGTGGTGACGTTCCGGCCGGGACAAAAACTCAAGGTGAGAGTCGAGGGCTATGCTGGATCAGGGGAATAACACCGAGCTGCCCGCCATCCCGGCCAAGCGCTATTTCACCATCGGTGAAGTCAGCGAACTGTGCGGGGTGAAGCCCCATGTGCTGCGCTATTGGGAGCAGGAGTTCCCTGCGCTCAACCCGGTCAAGCGCCGCGGCAACCGCCGGTACTATCAGCGCCATGATGTGCTGATGATCCGGCAGATCCGCTCCCTGCTGTACGACGAAGGCTTCACCATCACTGGTGCGCGTGCGCGCCTGGAAGGTCCCCAGGCCCGCATGGAAGCCAGCATGTCGCACCAGATCGTGCGCCAGGTGCGCATGGAGCTGGAGGAAGTGCTGGCACTGCTGCGCCGCTGAACCACCCTATCGGCAGACCCGCCGGTACTGCTACAATTTTCTTCTTTGCTGGACAGTCGGGGCGTAGCGCAGCCTGGTAGCGCATTTGCCTGGGGGGCAAAGGGTCGTCGGTTCGAATCCGGCCGCCCCGACCAATTCGCAGTACCGATCAACGGCGCCTTGAGCGCCGTTTTTCGTTTCTCGGGATCGACGCGTTAATCTCGGCACAGCCCACCAGGAGCTGACCACCATGCCGTCGAACACCTGTCACCCGAATGCCCCGCACGTGAAGCTGCAGGCCCCTGACTGGTACATCTCCTCGCTGATGATGGACCGTGCGCTCGACGCCGTTCTGCGCCGGGTGAAGAAGCTCGACCGCAAGCACGACATTCCTTACCTCGCCGGCTACAGCCAGGACGGCAAGACCATCTACATCGATCGGCATTTGCCCAAGTCCTTCAGCTTCCGTGGGCGCATCATCGAGGTGGATCGCTTTCTGATCCTGCACGAGGAAGTGGAGAAGACGCTGATCGACCAGCTTGGCCTGCACTACCTGCATGCGCACCAGATCGCCACTCGCGCCGAGGAAGCTGCGGTACACGCGCAGCGTGTAACGTGGAAGGCATACGACCGCTTCATGCAGAAGTACGTGAAGAAGATCGGCGATGAACGCCTGAGCAAGGTACCGGCCGATCTCGATCTGAAGCCGTATCGCGACTATCACGACTATGACCTGCTGCACCGGATGGAGCAGCACCTCGCACGCGATAGATCACTCGCGTCAAACAGAAAGGCCGAGCTGAAAAGCTACGCAGCCGCCTTTCGCGAAGAATTGCACACGCACGCAAAGGCGGAAACTGTGGCCACACGCAAGAAGGCTACGGTGGCGAAGAAGGCTGCAGACCGCACCGCATGAAGCTGTGGTCTTCCGCCTAAACCTTGGCATCGCAGGCTACTCAAGCGCTGTCGACGTGCACCAGCAATTGCGCAAAGGCACCATCGCGCGTCAGCGCCGTGATCCGATGATCACCCGACTGCGGCAGCATGAATTGCATGTTTGCGTTGCCCAAGCTGCTTCCTTGCAGGCGCCCATCCAGTAGCCACTGCACTTCGCCGGTGGCGCCAAGGGCCTGCAAGGTCACGTGCAAAGGCTGTGTGCTGTTCGGTGCTTGTCGCAAGCGGGCGCCCTGGCTCAGTCCCGCAATGCGGATGGGACTGGCTACTTCGAGCGAATCCTGCGCACAGCCCGGCGCCAGTGGCGGCAAGGCGGATTGCGCGGCGTCGTCCGCACTCAACCAGGGCGTGGCCAAGGCGGGCCACCGTGCAATCTGCATGCTGTGCTCGCCTTCGCCATGGCATGTAGCGCTAAGACGTCGCCCTTTTGCGTCGACGCGCACGCTGAGCAATCCTGCCGACCAGGCAGTGATATCGCGCTCGGCAAAGGTCGGCGGTATCGCTCCATCCAGCGTCCATGCTTTGCGTCGTTGGCGGCATAGCACGGGCGGCGTGCTTGCGGCAGCGCCGCCGAGTGGCCAGCAGATGTCCACCTGCCGCACGCCAGCCGGTTGTACTGCATGCACTCGACTGCGGTCGATCGGCAGCATGTCGATCACTGCGAACATCAACGGCAACGAAGTGACCGCACCGTATTGGCCCGGCGATGGCGTGCCGTCGGGCCGCCCAATCCAAACGCCGATCGTCCAGCTGTCGGTCACGCCGACCGCCCAGGCGTCGCGATAGCCGTAGCTGGTGCCGGTTTTCCACGCGACCGCATCGTGCCGGCTGATCGTGCCTTCAAGAGGGGCGCCTGCGACATCGGCGGGATTGGTCGAAAGGATGTCGCGGATGATCCATGCCGCGCCAGGCGACAGCAGGCGGCGCGATTGCTTCGGTTGGTCCGCCAGATAGCGTGGGGCTCCGGCGATGCCTTCGTTGGCGAATGCCGTATAGGCCCCCACCAGGTTTTCCAGCCGTGTCGAAGCGCCGCCGAGAATGATGGAAAGATTCGGTTGCGCACCTGCTGGCAGCTCCAGATCGACGCCGCCGTTGGCCAGGCGAGCAACGAAACGATTCGGCCCGACATGGTCGAGCACATCCACCGCCGGCACGTTGAGCGACCGCTGCAACGCTTCCGCCGCGCTGACGGGACCGTTGAAACTGTCGTCGAAGTTGGAAGGTTTGTAGCCGCCGAAATCCTGCGGGGCGTCGGTCAGCAGGGTTTGTGAGGTGATCAGCCCGTCTTCCAGCGCAAGGCCATACAGGAACGGCTTCAGCGTGGAACCGGGAGAACGAGGCGCGCGTACCATATCGACGTGCCCCAGCCGCAGCGGATCGGCGAAAGCCGCGGTGCCGACATATACGCGCGCTTCGAGCGTGGCGTTGTCCACCGCCAGCACGGCTGCAGAGGTGCGTGGTGGCAGACGCGAAAGATAATCGCTGACGCGGTCCTCCACTGCGCGCTGCAGGTTGGCATCGATGGTCGTTACGATGCGTCGTGCTTGTGGCTGCTGCTGATGCAGTCGTTCGGCCAGCAGCGCGGCATCCAGCGGAGCGCGCAGTGAGCGCGCCACCACAGGTTCGATCTCGGCATCGTGCCATTGTGCATCACTCCAGATACCTTGGTCGCGCAGGCGCTTGAGCACCTTGTCGCGTGCGCGGCGCGCGGCTTCGGGATGGCGATCGGGCCGCAACAGGCTCGGCGATTGCGGCAATACCGTGAGCAAGGCGGCCTCCGCATGCGACAGCCGTGCGGCTGGCTTGCCCAGATACGCCCACGATGCGGCCTCCACCCCCTGGATCGGCCCGCCGAACGGAGCATGATCGAGATAGAGCTGAAGGATCTGGGCTTTGCTCAAATGCGCTTCCAGTTGCAGCGCGCGGAAGATCTGTACCAGCTTGCCGCCCACCGTATGCGGAATCGGCGCAACAATTCGCGCCACCTGCATGGTGAGCGTTGAACCTCCCGAGACGACGTGCCCGTGCCGCAACAAACCGAATGTGCCGCGCAGCAATGCATACGGGTTGATGCCGGGATGACGGTAAAACCAGCGGTCTTCGTAGGTGAACAGCGATTGCAGATAGAGCGGCGAGACTTGCCTGGCGGTAGTTGGATAGCGCCAGACGCCATCGCTGTCGGCGAAGGCGCGCAGCGGAGTTCCGTCGCGGGAGAGCACGACCGTGCTGCCGGTGTCGGCAGCGGGAAGGCGCAGCGGAAAGATGCGGTCAAGTACAGCGGCAACGAACAGCAAAGCGGTAATGCTCAGCAGCATCGCTCGAACCGAGCGACGTAGACGTTGCCGTATCCATCTTTTCCCCAGGGCAGGGGAGGAGTCAGGGTGAGGGGCGTGGTTTGCTGGAACTTTCATGCTTGCTGGCGGGTTTCCCTCTCCCCGGCGGGGAGAGGGAGTGCGGGGCTTATGGCTCCACCACCTTCAATTGCGCCGGCGACACCACGCCAATACCGCGTACTGCAGGCCGGTACATGTCCTCCACCAGCGGCGGCGGAACGGTGTACGTACCCGGCGTCACCGCGCGCACCAGGTAGAAAACGTGCGCCGCCTGTCCACGCTGGAGTTTCAATGCAGCGTCATAGCGATCGTCGCGGTATTCCTCGTGCACGATCTCCGCGGCCCCGGTGTGCTGATCCAGGTTAATGCCGTCGACGGCAACGCCTTCCCATTGCTGTGCACCACCCAGGTTGAGATTTTCCACTTCGAGGCCGCCAGGGAGCAGGTCGGTCACGAGCGCATCGGGCATGTCCATGCGTGCTTCTATGGTCAATTCCACGATCAGGCTGTCGCCTTCCTTCAGCGTGTCGCCCGTCCAGGGCTTGCCGTCGGTGGTGAAATAACTGCGGCGCACGTCGACCTGGCTCGGGTCGGCGGGCGGCGCCTTGGTGGGGATGCCGGCCACATCGAATGTCGCGAACACAGTGGATTTGTCGTTGGGCTGTACGCTAACGCCGCTGGCCAGGTCTCCCGGCGTGAGCGTGCGCGTCCACAGGAAGGTGTTGGGCGGCACCGCTTCCGTCTTGCCGCCGATGGTCAGCGATGCCACGAGCGGCGGATGATTGGCCGCGTCGAAGGTATGCGCCACGCGGGCTATGGCGACTTGTTCCTGCGTGCTCAAGTACGACCAGGACCAGTGGTAGTACTCGATCTTCTGCTGTGTGGCATGCACGTTGGCGGTGGCGTTGCGCGCCCAGTCGATCAGCTTGGCGTCGTATTCGGGCTTGTTCATGCCGTAGGCATGAGTAAGTGCCACCATCGTCGCCAGGTCGCGTAGGTCCGAACCGTAGTCGCCTACGTACCACGGACGCTCCTTGTTCCAAGCAAACGCCTCATCGATCGCCTTCTGCGCGCGCGCGTTGTCGCCCATCAGCTTGAGCGCTATCCCCAGGTGCACCAATGGCAACGGCGCCACCAGCTTCTGCCGGTCGTTGTCGAAAATTGCGCGCAGCGTACCCAGCGGTGCGCGATTGACGCGTGCCAGTACGAAGCCGGAATACGCTTCATCGGCGACGCGCAGATGGTCGTGATGCTCGTAGCTGTAGTATGGGTGGCCGCCGGCAAGCAGATCATCGTTCAAACGCTGCAGCGCTTTTTGCAGCACATCCTGCGGCACGGCAAAACCGGCGTCGCGGGCATCGAGCATGAAATCCACCACGTAGGGCGTCGTAAAGGTCTCGATCGGGCTGGTGCCGCCCCAGAAACTGAAATGCCCGTTGCTGGCCTGGAACGAAGCGATGCGCGCGAGCGCGCTTTCCACCGCCGCTTGCCGCTGTGCATCGGAAAGGCCTTCGGTGCCGAGCGCCTTGGCTGTTTTCTGGTCCATGTACAGCGCGGCGTAGCCCTTGCTCGTGGTCTGTTCGATACAGCCGTAGGGATAGAGCAGCAGGTTACGCAACGCAGTGCTGTAAGGCAGTGGCGGGAGCGTGCTCAGCGTGAGCGCGGTGTGCAACGTCGCCGGAATCAGGCCGGCGGTCGAGCCATCCAAGCGCGCCGGCTTGCCGTTTTCCAGCGCCATCGGTGTGGTGGAAATCTGCTCGGGCCAGGCCGGACGCACGGCGAACTCGAAATGGCGGTCGGTCTTGTAGTCGTTGAGCTCGGCATGGATATCGATGCTTGCTACGCCGGCGCCGCCCTGCGCTGCAACGGGCATCAACAAGGTAGTGCTGCCGCCATCCTTGATCGGTACGTCGCGTGTGGCATTGCCCAGCTTGATTTCGTCGTTGGTCTGCACGCTGATCCTGGCCATGCCGTCCTTGCCGGAAAGATTCTTCAGGTCCAGGCTGAGTTGCGCCTTGTCGCCACCGGCCATCACGCGCGGTGTGCTGGGTTCCACCACCAACGGCGCACGCACGGTGACGTTGCCGTTGGCATCACCAAAACGGTCATCGGTATAGGCGAGTGCGGCCAGGCGCAGACTGCCATTGAAGTCGGGCACTTGCACGTGGAGGGTGGCCTTGCCTTGCGCATTGAAGGCGACCGGGCCGGTGAACAGGTCCACGATCTGCACCTTGGGATTCAGACGTGCCGCATGCGGCAGGCCCTTGCCGCTCATGTCGCCGCCGTAGCGCAGTTTCGCCTCCTCGCCGTCAACTGCTTCGATCACGCGGCTGTAGAGATCATAGGCGTCCACGCCCAGTGCGCGCTTGGCGAACATCCATGCCCAGGCATCCGGTACCGGATAGTTGGTGATGTTCAGTACGCCCTGGTCCACGGCGGACAAGGTGACATAGGCATGCTGCCCGGAGAGTCCTTTTGCCTCAATCGAAACGTCCAGCGGATTGCCGGGTCGCATCAAGGTGGGGGCGTTGAGGCCGAGCGGAATGCGCCGGTCATTGCGGTCCATGCTGACATGCTCGATGCCCATGGCACGCGCGGGCGTAGTGTGTTCGCTTGCTTCGCCGCCGCGGAACACCAATGCCACCACGTATACGTCATGGCGTTCCCAGTCCTTGGTGACGGGTATTTCGAACGTGGCGCCAGCCTTGGCGTCGATATTGCGTGTGTAGAGCAGGTGATCGGATTCCACCAGCAGTACGCCAGGACCGTCGTGGGGCGGCGTTACAGTCACTTTCATCGTGTCGCCGGCGCGGTAGCGCGCTTTGTCCAGCGCCAGTTTCACCTTGTCCGGACGCGCTTCCTTACCCAGATTCTCGTCTTCCCAGCTGTAGCCGGCGAAAAAGGGGAACACGGTAGTGAGCTGGGTGGCGGGGTCGTACACCTCCATGCGATAGCCGCCCCATTGCACGGGGAAATCCACCTGCACGCGCTGGCCGGCGGCTACGTCCAGATCTTTCTCCTCGACCAGCTGCAATTCCACGTTGGCGTTGGACTTCCAATCGTCGCCGTGCTCGTACAGCCAGTAGAAATTGCGTATCTCGCGCTGCAGACGCACCTTCAGATGCGAACCCGCCACCAACTTGCCGTCTACATTGGCGCGCAGGATTTCGAACGAGGCGCGGCCTTCGCTTTCCGCGCCTTGTTTGGGATCGAACAGGGGACGCACGCCGACCAGTTCGGGCGCCGGCCAGTACACGCGATTCAACAGGCGGGTCACCGCGCGGCCGCCAGTTTCGAATACGTTGCCCGATACGGTCACGGTCAGCGGCGCCATCGGTTTCACATCGTCGGGCAGATTGATGTCCTGTTCCAGATGACCTTGCGCATCGAGCTTGTCGTCCACTACGTCGTTGGCCTGCTTCGGCAGATCGACCAGCGGATCGCCGAAGAAGGTGTCTTGCAGGTTGGCCAGCGGATGCACTTCGGGCTTCACCATCACTTTCGCGGTGAAGCGGTTGCCATCGGCGGGTGCGCCATACAGATAGCTGGAGTTCACCGCCAGCTTCAGCGCTTCATTCGGGGCGAGGCGAGTCTGCGGACTGGCAAGATCCACCTTCAAGCGTTCGGGCAGAAATTCCTCGACGTGGAAGGGAAACGCCTGCACGGCTTCCTTGCTGGTCGGATCGAGGCGGAATTCGAGCTGCCACAGGCCGGTCGGGGCGTCGGCGGGAATCACCTGGCTCAGCTCGAAATAGTTGAGGTCGCGCGGCTCCAGCCGGGTGTCCACGAGGCTGCGCCCGTCCGGTTGCTTAAGACGCACGAACAGCGCCTGCGGCCTCATCGGCTTGCCGTCATAGTCGCGCAGCAGTGCCGAGGCGCGCAGCGTTTCGCCGGGGCGATACAGGTCGCGCCCCGACCAGGCGAACACTTCGAACGGCGCCTGCCTGCGTCCGGTCATATCGAAGTTGGAAACGTCCAGCGCCGGCTTGTTGAACGGCAGCACCGAAACATCCTTGCCATGACGTGCGATCAGCACGTCGGCGGGATCGACCTTGTAAGCGATCAGCGCATTGCCGTCGCCATCGGTCGTGGCCTTCAATTTGGCCTTGCCGCTGGCATCGTCGATTTCCACGTCCACGCCACTGACCGGCGAGCCGTCACGCAGCGATGCGACGTGCAGCAGGGCATTGTCATGATAGACACGCAGATGCAGGCCCAGGTCGCTGACAAAGAAGATCGAAGTGTCGTAGCCGCCGGCAAACGTGCCGCCCTGCTTGAGCACGGCCATGTACACGCCTGGCTGTGCCAGTTGCGGGATGTCCTGGATCGGAATGTAGCGAATGGTGCGTTCGTTCTGCCCGCCGCCTAGCGTGTAGTGGTTGGCGTAGACGGAGTCGCCCATGTCGGTGAGTGAGCGTTTCGCGCGTTCGCCGTGTTGGCAGCCGTCCCAGGTGGTGGGTTCGTGCTGCAGTTCGTAGTTATCGCGATGCTTGTTGTTGGGGTAGGCGCAGAACAGATCCGACAACGCGTCGTCGTGCACGCGGAAAAACTCGATGTCTGCATCATCCACATTCATCGATACCAGCGGCAGGCCGCGCGAACCGCGTGCCGGCAGCACGCTGCCCATGGATGCGAAGCCAACGGCCGGGGTGAGATTGCCGGAATAGACGTCGCGCTTCACCTCATGCCCCAAGGTGCTGCCGTCCGCGGCCAGCAGGCCCGCATGCAGCAGCACGGCGTAGTGCTGGTTTGGCGATACATAGGGGAAGCTGAGGGTCTGACCATCATCCTTCAGATCCCAACTGCCATTGACGACTTCGCCCTTCGGCCCGGTCACCGCCAGTTGCTGGTCGAACGGTTGGGCAGACGCCAGCTTGGCGCTGAAATGCAGGGTGATCGCCGTGCGCGAATCGGTGGTTTGCGATCCTGCCGCAACCAATGCGAACGGCTGCTTGGCGGGGGCATGGGCGGAACGGCTTGCTGCGGGCGCTCCCTGCAGGGCCGGCTCGCCTGCCTCGTGGTGGCTACAGGCTCCCAGCAGCCCGACCATCGATAACATACATAAAGCCATCATGCCGCCGTGCAGACGGCGGCCGATCGTTGCGCGCGGCATAGGACTCTCCCTGTATACGGAGAAAAGTGTCGCACGCATTTGTGGCGCCGTGGAGGCGGGGAAGGGGCGCCGCGATTTCACCCTTATCCGCCCCGGTGGCCGGCTTCCGCCCGTGCCTGCGGAAGAATTGGACTGGAGGGCTTGGCTCGGATTTTTCGCACGCCGGGAGAATTAAGCTGCTTCCAGCCTTGGACGAAGCGCCATCGGCGTGCTTGCCTGGCTGGCCCCCGGCACCGCCGAACCATGAGCCGTCTCCTGGCTGGACAGCTTGAAGAATTCCACGCTCTGCACCAGTGAACGCGCACGCAACTGCACTGTATCGGCTGCGGCAGCCGCTTCCTCCACCAGCGCGGCGTTGTTCTGCGTCACCTCGTCCATCTGCCGCACGGCTCGGTTCACCTGCAGGATGCCGTCTGCCTGTTCCATACTCAGGGTGGCGATGGATTCCACGGTCTCGGTAACGTCAGCCACGCTATCGAGCAGCTTGCCAACCATCGATTCCGTGCGGCTGATGATCTGTGTGCCGTTTTCGATGATGGTGACGGATTCTTCGATCAAGGCGCGGATTTCGCTGGATGCCGTACGCGAGCTGCGCGCCAGCGCCTGTACTTCGGCCGCCACGATGTTGAAACCCTTGCCGGCCTCGCCGGCGCGGGCTGCTTCCACGGAGGCATTCAGCGCCAGGATGTGCGTCTGCGTGGCGATGCGATCCATCGTTTCGGTGATTTCCGTGATGCGGCTGGCCACATCCTGTACCTGCGTCATCGCACCCACGGCTTCCGACATGGCGGTGCCGCTCTGGCGGGCGATGTCGGAAGCCGATTTGGCCAGGCGACTTGCGTCGCGCGCGCGCGTGGCATTGGCGTTCACGCTGTTGGTAAACGACTGCATCGACGAAGCGGTTTCTTCCAGGGCCGCGGCCTGCTCGCTGGTGCGCTGGGAAAGGTCCTGGTTGCCGCTGGCAATCTGCCGTGTGGAGGCGGAAATCTCGGTGGAGCCTGCACGGATCACGCTTACCACGTTGCGCAATTGCCCATTCATGGCAGCCAGCGCGCAAAGCAGCTTACCCGTTTCATCGCCGCCGGCTGCCACGATCTCGGTGGAAAGGTCGCCTTCCGCCACCGCCTCGGCCACTTTCACGGCCCGCCCCAGGGGTGCGGTAATGCTGTAGGCAAGCAGCCACACCAGCACGGCACCGGCGACCATGGCGCTCAGGACCACCGACACGAGCAGCATGCACGCCTCGCCAAATGCCGCGCGGCTTTGCTCGTCAATGCGCGCCGACGCGGCTTCGGCCTCATGCTTCATTTCGGCGACCAGTCCGTCAATGGCGGCCGTGGGCGCGCGATCGATACCCACCACCAAAGCGTCAACCACATGCACGCTCTTTTCATCCTTGGCGTCGTAGTGCCCGATGGCAGCCAAGTACTTCGTGCCGAGATCGGCGTGCGTCGCGATGGCACTGTCCACACCGCGTGTGTCCAGGCCGAGTTCGCTCATTTGCCGTTTCAGCGCGGCGAGATCCCTATCGACAGCATGCGCCTGTGCGATGAAGGCCTCATGGTATTTTTTGAAGGAAACAGCATCCGCACCGCGCAGCAGCAGGTCCTTCCACTCCTGTACCTGTTTCTTGAAATCGACCTGGGCAATGCGTGCCGCATCCACCGCCGCGGCGAATTGGGCAGCCGTGGTGGCCGAGCGAACCTGCAGTTCATGCGTGCGCGTCAATCCGCGCCAGCCGCCGAGGCCTACTATGACCGTGGCCGCCAGCAGGATGACCCCAAGCAGGCCAAGCCGGACGGCGATGCGCAAATCACGAAAACGGACAATCATGGGAAAACCGCAACAAAAAGGGCTGTGTCACCGTGACTATCGGCACAGATGCGGCTTGGCTTGAATCAGGCGTTCAGGCGTAGGCTGGGATGGCAATCCCAGCATGGCAAAGCTGGGTTTTTCAACCCAGCCTATATTCATCAATACAGCACGCGGGTGCGCAAGGTGCCGGGAATCGCCGCCAGCTTGTCCTTCAGCGCGGCGGCCTGTTGCTCGTCGGCGGACACGTCGATCACCACGTAACCCACTTCCGCATGGGTCTGCAGGAACTGCGCGTCGATGTTGATGTTGCCTGCGGAAAACAGTTCGTTGATGCGTGAAAGCACGCCCGGAACGTTGCGGTGGATGTGCAGCAGGCGGCGGCTGCGCGGATGTTCGGGCAGCGTCACTTCAGGAAAATTGACGGCCGACAAAGTGGAGCCGTTGTCGCTGTAGCGCACCAGCTTGCTGGCGACTTCAATGCCGATGTTGTCCTGCGCCTCCAGCGTGCTGCCGCCGATGTGCGGTGTCAGGATCACGTTGTCCATGCCCACCAGCGGCGAGACGAACGGATCGTCGTTGCCCTTCGGCTCCACTGGAAATACGTCGATGGCCGCACCGCCGAGATGCTCCTCACGCAAGGCACCGGCCAGCGCATCGATGTCGACCACGGTGCCGCGCGAGGCATTGATCAGCGTCGCGCCCTTGCGCATCTTCACCAGTTCGTTGCGGCCGATCATTAGCTTGGTGGCCGGTGTTTCCGGCACGTGCAGCGTAACGATGTCTGCGCGTTCAAGCAGGTCGTCCAGGCCCGCGGCGGCACGCGCATTGCCGAGCGCAAGCTTGGATTCGATGTCGTAGAAGATCACGCGCATCCCCAAGCTTTCGGCCAGCACGCCCACCTGCGTGCCGATGTGGCCGTAGCCGACGATGCCGATGATCTTGTCGCGCACTTCGAAACTGCCGGCGGCCGATTTGGTCCAGCCACCGCGATGACACAGCGCATTCTTCTGCGGAATGCCACGCAGTAGCATGATCGCTTCGGCAATCACCAGTTCGGCGACGCTGCGTGTATTGGAATAGGGCGCGTTGAACACGGGAATGCCGAGCTTCGCCGCCGCATCGAGTTCGACCTGGTTGGTGCCGATGCAGTAGCAGCCTACGGCGATCAGCCGTTTGGCGTGTTCCAGCACATCGGCAGTGAGGTGCGTGCGGGAGCGGATACCGACGATGTGGGCGTCGGCTATGCGCGCCTTCAGTTCGTCCTCAGGCAGGGATTTGGCGTGGTACTCGATCTGGCTGTAGCCCGCGCGCTGGAACGTCTCCACCGCCGTGCGGCTCACGCCTTCGAGCAGCAGCACCTTGATGTCTTGCCTGGGGAACGAGGTCTTCATGGCGGCCCGCGATTTGGAAGTCCAAACACTATGCCAGATTTTGCCGCGTTGCAGCACTAGACGATCGCGCCGGGCGCTGGCAGGCTGGACGCTTCCCTACGGAGCCGCCATGAACCCGTCAGCCCTCGCCGAACTCTCCAGCCGCCTGCCGGCCCTGCGCCTGCTCACCGAGCCCGGCGACCTGGAGCACTACGGCCGCGATTGGACCCGGCGCTGGCCCCCGGCTCCGCTGGCGATAGCACTTCCGGCATCGGTCGAGGAGGTGCAAGGCATTGTGCGCTGGGCCAACCAGCACAAGGTGGCGATCGTACCCTCCGGCGGCCGCACGGGACTTTCGGGCGGGGCAGTGGCGGCGCAGGGGGAGCTGGTGCTGAGCCTGGCGCGAATGAGCCGGGTGCTCGGCTTCGACGCCGTCGACCGCACCCTGACCGTGCAGCCTGGCATCGCGCTGGAAGCCGTGCAGGCCGCCGCCCGGGAGCACGGCCTGATCTACCCGGTCGATTTCGCCGCGCGTGGCTCCTGTTCCATCGGCGGCAACATTGCCACTAACGCCGGCGGGATCCGTGTGATCCGTTACGGCAATACACGCGAATGGATCGCCGGCCTGAAAGTGGTAGCCGGCAATGGCGAGCTGCTGGATCTCAATCGCGCCTTGATCAAGAACTCCAGTGGTTATGACCTGCGGCAATTGATGATCGGTTCGGAAGGTACGCTGGGCATCGTGGTGGAGGCGACGCTGCGTCTCACCGACCCGCCGCCGGCCTCGCAGGTGATGCTGCTGGCGCTGCCGGACATGGATGCGCTCATGCAGGTGTTCGCGTTGTTTCGCGCCCGGCTGTCGCTGCAGGCGTTCGAATTCTTCACCGAAGTGGCCTTGAAGCATGTGCTCGGCGCCGGCGCACAACGTGCCATCGAAGGCGATTACCCGTATTACGTGGTTACCGAATTCGATGCCGTGGACGAACGTGCGCAGGAGATGGCACTGGCCGTATTCGAGCAAGCGGTGGAGCAGGGCCTGATTGCTGACGGCGTAATGGCGCAGAGCGAGGCACAAGCTGCCGCGCTATGGCGCCTGCGTGAGGGCATTACGGAAAGCCTGGCGGTTCACCGACCCTACAAGAACGATATCTCGGTGCGGATCGGCGCCGTGCCCGGGTTCCTGGGGCAGATTCAGGCCTTGCTTGCGCGTGAATATCCTGAGATGGAAGTGGTGTGGTTCGGGCATATCGGCGACGGCAATCTGCATATCAATGTGCTGAAGCCCGCGTCCCTGTCCGATGCGGATTTCATTACGCAGTGCGAACACGTCACCAAGCTGCTGGCGGACACCCTGCAGCGGCATGGCGGGAGTATTTCCGCGGAACACGGGATAGGCCTGGTGAAGCGCGCGTATCTTGAGAGCACGCGCAGCGCAGCGGAGATTGCATTGATGCGTGGCGTGAAAGCAGTGTTCGATCCGAACGGGATACTCAATCCCGGCAAGCTGTTGGCCTGAATGCCTGGCCGGGATACCAATCCCGATCAGCAAATTTGGGTTGCGCGGCTCTCCCCCGTACCATGTGCCTTCCCGCTACCGCAGACAGCCAATGACCATGTCCCAGCATCGCCGCAGCCTCTATCCCGAGATCGAACCCTACGATGCCGGCCAGCTCAGGGTTTCCGATCTGCATACGCTCTACTATGAGCAGAGCGGTAACCCGAACGGCAAGCCGGTGGTATTCCTGCATGGCGGTCCGGGCGGGGGCACCAATCCCAAGTGCCGCCGTTTCTTTGATCCGGCGATCTATCGCATCGTGCTGTTTGACCAGCGCGGCTGCGGCAAGTCCACGCCGCATGCCGAGTTGACCGATAACACCACCTGGCATTTGGTGGCGGATATCGAATGCCTGCGGGAGCACCTGGGGATAGCACGCTGGCAGGTCTTCGGCGGTTCGTGGGGTTCCACGCTGTCGCTGGCCTACGCTCAGGCCCACCCGGACAAGGTGTCCGAGCTGGTGCTGCGCGGTATCTTCATGCTGCGGCGCTGGGAATTGGAGTGGTTCTACCAGCAAGGCTGCGATGCGTTGTATCCGGATGCATGGGAAACGTACCTGGCCGCGATCCCCGCCACCGAGCACGGCGATTTGATGAGCGCCTACCACCGCCGCCTGACCAGTCCGGATGCGCAAGTGCGATTGAATGCGGCGCGTGCGTGGTCGGTGTGGGAAGGCGCCACGAGTTTTCTGTATCAGGATGAGGCCTATATCCACAGCAGCGGCGAAGATGAATTCGCCCTGGCTTTTGCGCGCATCGAATGCCATTACTTCGTGAACGGCGGCTTCTTCGAACACGATGATCAGCTGTTGCGCAATGTCGAGCGCATTCGCCGCATTCCAACGGTGATCGTGCAAGGGCGCTACGACGTGGTCTGTCCGATGCGCAGCGCTTGGGATCTGCATCGCGCGTGGCCGGAAGCGGACCTGCGCGTCGTGCAGGACGCCGGGCATTCGGCATTCGAGCCGGGCATTACGCACGAGCTGGTGGAGGCGACGGACCGGTTTGGGCATCGCTAGCTTCCAGCACGGAAGCTATTTTTTTGAGGACTGTCATTCCGGCGCAGGCCGGAATCCAGTTTCAATATGATGTGCGAAGCACTCTAAGCCCGGTTTTGTGTCCTTCGGACGCGTATTTAAACTGGATTCCGGCCTGCGCCGGAATGACGGTGAGGCGGAGAGTGGATGGGTCGCCAGATGCGGTTCACGCCGGCAGTTGCTTGGTCCCGAAAATCTTGTCCCCCGCATCCCCCAGGCCAGGCAGGATGTAGCCGTGCTCGTTGAGCCGCTCATCGATCGCCGCGGTATAGATCTCGATGTCCGGATGCGTCGCCTCGATGCGCTTGAGCCCTTCCGGCGCGGCCACCAGGAACAAGCCCTTGATGCGCTTGCAGCCGGCAGCCTTGAGCATCTCCACCGTTGCCACCAGCGTGCCGGCCGTAGCCAGCATCGGGTCGACGATCAGCGCGATGCGCTCGTCCATGCGACCGGTGAGTTTTTCGTAGTAGGCAATCGGCTGCAGTGTCTGCTCGTCGCGTTGCAAACCCACCACGCTGACTTTGGCCGATGGAATCAGCTCCAGCACCCCGGGCAGCATCCCCAGGCCGGCGCGCAGGATCGGCACGATGGTGATCTTCTTGCCCTTGATCTGCTCCACGCGCACGGTGCCGGCCCAGCCTTCGATCTGCGCCTCGATGGTTTCCAGGTCCTTGGTGGCTTCATAGGTCAGCAGCGAGGCGACTTCAGAGGCCAGCTCGCGGAATTCCTTGGTGCTGATGCCGGCTCGGCGCATCAAGCCCAGCTTGTGCCGGATGAGCGGGTGGCGGACTTCGACGATCTTCATGCGCAAGGCCATGCAAAGAGATGGCCGCAAGCATAGCCGGAAACGAAAAAGGCGCCGCTTCTCGGCGGCGCCTCGAATTCGCAGCAGCCTCAGCGCATCAATGCGCCTTCATGCAGGCGCTGACGGCGCTCTTGTATTCGGCCCCTTTTTTGCCCGCATTTTCCTTGGAGCAGGCAGACATGCGTTCCTGCGGGGTCATCTTGGCGGGAGCGGCGGCAGCGGTGGTGTCGCCCTTCATGCAGGAGCTGACGGCATTCTTGTAGTCGGCGCCGGTCTTGCCCTTGGCGGCGTGGCTGCAATCGGCCATTTTCTGCTGTGACGAGGAGAGCGGTTTGCTTTGCGGTGCGGCAGCGAAGGCGGCGCTGGCGAATACCAGCGCAGCGCTGGCTGCGACCAGGCTCAGACGCATGGACATGATTCTTCCTCCTGATTTATGACCGGCGGCGGTACCGGTCACGGCAGTCTATGCCTTGTGAAGAAAGAGGGGAACGGGGCGCAAGGGCGCGGACAATGCCTGCATTTCGCGGAGCTTTATCTTCGCGCGGAGGGTTCTGTAGGCTGGGATGACAATCCCAGCACTATGCCGAGAGAAGCAAGCTGGGATTGGCATCCCAGCTTACCTCGAAGGGCGACAAGCGTCAGGCCGCCTGCGCTTCGCTCTTGCGCGGTCCTTCCAGCAGCGCGTGCCGCACGTGCGCAATCACCATGTCCACTTCCGCGCTGGTGATCTTGAAGTGCGGGGTGAAGCGCAGCGAATTGGCGCCGCCGTGGATCACGCCGATGCCGCGCTCGCGCAGGTATTCCTCGGTAGAGCCTGCACCGTAGCACTTGAATTGTGGCGCCAGTTCGCACGAGAACAGCAGTCCGGTGCCCTGCACCTTGGTGATCAGGCCGCCCAGTTCGTCTTTCAGCCCGTTGAGCTTGTCGACGAATTCCTTGCCGCGAGTGCGGATGTTGGCGCGCACCTCATCGGTGAGCTGGTCCAGCGTGGCCAGCGCCACGTCCAGCGCGCGCGGATTGGCAGTCATGGTGTTGCCATAGATGCCCTTGCGATACAGGCCGGCGACGCGGTCGCTCACCGCAAGCACCGAAAGCGGATACTGGCCCGCGTTGAGCGCCTTGGAGAAGGTTTCCATATCCGGCGGCGCCAGCTTTTCGAAGCCGGGGTAGTCGATGATCGACAGCACGCCATGCGCGCGCAGGCCGGCCTGGATGGAGTCGACCAGCAGCAGCGAGCCGTGCGATTCGGTCAGCTCGCGCGCGGCCTGGTAGAACGCCGGCGTCACCGAACGGCCCGGGTCGCCTTCGCCCATCACCGGTTCCAAGAACATCGCCTCGATGAACCAGCCGTGCTTGTCCGCGTCAGCGAATACGGCTTCCAATTGCGCAGTGTCGTAGGGCGCCACAGTAAGTAGCGTATCTTCATGGCGGTAGCTCGCCAGGTGCTGCACGTAGGTGCGGCGCGAGGAATCCGAATACAGAGCAGGGCGATCGGTGCGGCCGTGGAAGGCACCTTTCACGGCGATGCGCTTGATCGTGCGCCCGGCATAGCGGGCACCCGGGTCGGTCATCAGTTTGGCATTCACGTCGGCGATGCGGCAGGCCAGGCCCACCGATTCCGAACCGGAATTCAGGCACAAGTAGCGCGTATAGGGATTGTTGCCGCGATGGCGGCCAAGCTCGCGATTGAGCGCCTTCGAAAAGCGCATCTGCGAAATGCTCGGCGTCATCACGTTGGCCATCACTTGCGGATGCGCCAGCGCGGCATCGATCGCAGCGTTGTTGTGGCCGAAACCGAGCATGCCGTAGCCACCGTTGTCGTGCACCACGGAGCCTTTCAGCGTGACGACCCATGGACCGCGTGCCGCGGCCGGCACGTAGGGATTGATGGCGTCGTCGGGATAGAAATTCACGAAATCGCGCAGCGCCAGCGTGAGCTGCTCGGCCTCATCCAGCTTCAGGAAATCGCTCAGTTCGGCGCGCAATTCGCGATGGCGTGCGACAGCCTCGGCAACAGCCTGTACGAGTTGCGGGTCCAGCGCCGCCATGCGCTCGATGGTGGCGTCGTCCAGGCCGGTGGTCCGCGGCTTGCCGCCAAATTCGCGCAGTTCGCGCAGCTGATCGATGACACCCATGACTACTCTCCTCGAATCTGACAGCGCCTCGCGCACCCAATCGCGAAGCAGGCCGGCAGGATGTTTTTTGTGCGTGAAGGGCTACGGGAGCCCGGGCCGATGCGCCCGTTCGCACTGCGCCGTGTATGGGGAAACCGCCGGCGCACGGGCGTCAGGATAACCGCTGGGACAGGTCGGCGGTACCCCCAAGGGTGACGGCTGTCATGCCGGATCGCTGACGCGGACAACTGTAGTAACGCGCTTGGCATCCTTACGCTGCAATGCAAGGAGGCCACTATGCCTATCTCATCCGATGTCGTAGCCCGTCTTGACGGGGTGGAAAAGCGTTATAACGGTGTTACCGCGCTCGACGGCGTGAATCTTCTGCTGCAGCGCGGCGAGCTGCTGGCGGTACTGGGGCCCAACGGTGCCGGCAAAAGCACCAGCATTGGCCTGCTGCTTGGACTGATGCGGCCGGACCGCGGCCAGGTGGAATTGTTCGGCCTGGACCCGCAGCGCATCGACGCACGGCGCCGTATTGGCGTGATGCTGCAAACGGCCATGCTGCCGCCTACGCTGCGTGTCGGTGAGCTGCTGCGCCTGGTCGCCAGCTACTACCCGCAGCCGCGCCCGCTTGAGGAAAGTGCCGCGTTGGCAGGTATCGGTGACCTGCTGAACCGGCCTTACGGCAAGCTTTCGGGTGGCCAGCAGCGCCGGGTGCAGTTTGCGCTCGCCCTGTGCGGCAGGCCCGAACTGGTGTTCCTGGATGAGCCAACGGTAGGCATGGACATCGACGCGCGCCGCAAATTGTGGAACGCGATGCGAACCCTGGTCGCCGAAGGCTGCTCGGTGGTGTTGACCTCGCACTACCTGGAAGAGGCCGAAGCGTTGGCGCAACGCGTGATCGTGATGGCAAAGGGACGTGTGCTGAGCGAAGGCAGCGTCGATGCGTTGCGCGCGCAAGTGCCGCTTACGCGCATTCGTTGCGCCACGGATCTCGATCCGGCGGCAGTATCGGCTTGGCCGCAAGTAACTTCGGTCGAACGCGAGGGCGCGCGTCTGCTCATCAACACCAGCGAGCCTGAGAACGTCCTGCGGCGTCTGCTTGATGCAGATGCAGGGCTCGGCGCATTGGAAGTACAGCGCGCGGGTCTGGCGGAGGCATTTACCGAATTGACGCGCGAAGAAGGCGAACAACAGGAGGCCGCTTGATGAACACCGTATCGATATCCGTCGCGCCGGCCGCAGCATCCTCTGCCGGCATGAACACCCGGCGCGTCATCGGCGCCTACATCGCCGAAGCACGCAGCGAGTGCCTGCGCTACATGCGTGCACCGGGCTTCATGCTGCCCATCATCCTTTTCCCCACCATGTTCTACCTGTTGTTCGGCATCGTCATGGGCCGGTCGGCAGGTGCGGACACCACGCGCTATCTGTTGGTGAGCTATGGCGTGTTCGGCGTGATGAGTCCTGGCCTGTTCGGATTTGGTGTCTCGCTGGCGCTGGAACGTGATGGTGGCCTGCTCACCTATAAACGTGCCTTGCCCATGCCGCCGGGAGCGTATCTGCTAGGCAAGATGCTGATGGCCATGGTGGCGGCTGCGATGGTGATCCTGCTGCTGCTCGCAATGGGGCTGGCGCTAGGACACGTCCCCCTGTCCTGGCAGCAAGCCGCGCTGCTGTTGCTGACCGGCGTGCTGGGCGTATTGCCATTCTGCGCGCTGGGCATGCTGGTGGGCACCCTGATCAAGGGGCAGGGCGCACCGGGCATGCTCAACCTTGTCTACCTGCCGATGTCCTTCCTGTCCGGTTTGTGGATTCCGCTTAATATGTTGCCGAAGCTGCTGCAGCAGATCGCGCCGCTATGGCCGAGCTATCACCTGCACCAATTGGGGCTGGCAGCGTCAGGGATGGAGCATGGCAGCGTGATCCGGCATTCTGCGGTGTTGCTGGGTTTCGCCGCGATATTCTTCCTCATCGCCGTGCGCAGACTGCGGCGTTACGGTTGAAGTACGATGGCGCAGGGGAAGGTAGCAGCGTGGGGAGTGCAGCCATGAACACGACGACAGCGATACTCGCATGGTTTACGCCGGCGCCGGATTCCTACGCTGCTTCCAACTTACGCAAGGGCAAGTCCGTCTGGGTGGATGCGGTGCACCTGCTGTGGTCGGTGTGGTTGTTCATCACTCCCATATTCGATCATTACACCTGGCAATGGGCGCTGATCACGCTCGCCACCTATCCTGTTTTCCTGGTCCTGTATGCCAAATGCTGCGTGGCTTCGCGGCGGGATACGCAAGTCTACGCGCTGGCCCTGGTTGCGCTCGCGCTGGCGCTGATGCCATGGTACCCGAGCGGGCTGACCTATTTTATCTATGGCTGCGTGATGCTGCGCAGCTGCCGCTTGCCGTTCCGCTCCTATCTATTGGCGCTGGCGGTGCTCAACCTCGGTTGCCTGTTTGAGGCATGGCTCCTGCATTATTCATGGCAGGCTGTGATATCGGTTCCGGTAACGTGTTTCATCGTCGGCATCGTCGTCAATGCAGAGATCGCCAACGACGAAAAAGACGCCGAGCTGCGGCTTTCGCACGATGAAGTGCGCCGGCTCGCGGCGACAGCGGAACGCGAGCGAATCGGGCGTGACCTGCATGATCTGCTGGGGCACACCTTGTCGCTGATCACCTTGAAACTGGAGCTGTCACGCAAGCTGTTCGATCGCGACAGCGCCGCCGCGAGGCGCGAGTTGGAAGAGGCCGAGCGTGTTGCCCGCCATGCGCTGGCGGAAGTGCGCGCCGCGGTGACCGGCATCCGCTCCACCGATCTGGCTGCGGAACTCGCCTCGGCGCGACTTTTGCTGGAATCGTCCGCCGTGCACCTCGACTACGGCAGCCTGCCCGATTCGTTGCCACAAGATGTCGAGCGCACACTCGCTCTGGTCATTCGCGAAGCCATGACCAATATCCATCGGCACGCAGCTGCCACCGAGGCCTGCGTTCGCTTTGCTCGTGCGACAGACAGGCTGGACATGCAGATCAGCGACAATGGAAAAGGCGGGCTCGCTGTCCACGGCAACGGTATGAGCGGTATGTGTGAGCGCGTGTGCGCCATCGGTGGCAGCTTGCAGATCGATTCGCCGCCGCGCCACGGCACGCGTCTGCTGATCAGCGTGCCGTTGCGGGCACGAAAAGAACAGGACTCTTCCGAAACCGGTCTTGCCAGGAGCGCCGCGTGATCCGTGTATTGCTGGCCGAAGACCAGGCCATGGTCAGAGGTGCGCTGTCGGCGCTGCTCAATCTTGAATCGGATATCGAAGTGCTGGGTTCGGTTGCCGATGGCGAATCCGCCTGGCGCGAACTGCAGCGATTGAAGCCGGACGTGCTGGTCACCGATATCGAAATGCCCGGCCTCACCGGCCTGGAACTGGCGCAACGCATTCATCGGCATGAGTTGCCGGTGAAATGCATCATCGTCACCACCTTCGCGCGCCCCGGATTTCTTCGGCGCGCCCTGGATGCGGGAGTTTCGGGCTATTTGTTGAAGGATGCACCGGCGGAAAATCTTGCCGAGGCCTTGCGCATCGTGCATCGCGGCGGTCGTTCGATCGATCCGCAGCTTGCGCTGGAGGCGTGGTCGGAGGCCGACCCCTTGAACGATCGCGAACGCCAGGTGTTGCGTCTTGCCGGCGAAGGACAGTCTGCCAGCGATATCGCTGCCAGACTTAATCTTTCACATGGTACCGTGCGCAATTATCTATCCGAAGCTATCGGCAAACTGGGAGCAGCCAATCGCATCGAGGCGTATCGCCTAGCGCGGCAGAAGGGATGGCTTTAATCCGCGGTAAGCGATTAATAAAATCGTCATCGCCCTTAGGAAATATTCCTAGCCGAAAATCACTTGCATTGAAAATAAAGCTCACGTATTGTTCGCATCCTTCGCCGCTTATGGCGAATTTATTCGAGGGTTAGTCATGCTGCATCACGTCGCACAATTCGGTTTGCCGTCGCGGAAGATCCGCGATGCAAAACCGTGCGTGCGCGGCGGGCGGCATCTGCCCAAGAATTTTACTGAATGACCGACTCCGCCCGCGGAGATCGGTCACCCCGATCTCCCGAGGCAACGCGAACGCCCTCGGGTCGCTACCCGGGGGCGTTTTGTTTTCGGCGTTTGCAAGGGAAGTTCATGCGAAAAGCGAATGTGAATCCGGTCATCGGAAGAATTTTTCCGCCCTGAAGCACCCGGTGCGAGCACGCGCCGCGGCAAAGGGCGCGGCCGCAACAGGCGCATGTGCGCTGCACCTGGGTGCTTCGGTGCAGGTGGCGCGAGAAAGGGTTCCATGCATTCGGGCGCTTGCGCCCATACGAATTGCCGATGGCAAGCCATCGGCAATAAGCAGCATCCAAACGGCTGGATTCAGCGGTATGGGTTCAAACACCCATCCGGTGCGCGGAGGCTTTGCCTTGAGCGTATGCCGAAGCCCGTACGTGGGTGTTGCGAGAGTCGACGTTAGCTCAGAAGGTAGAGCAACGACAGATGATGTCGTTGGCCGCCGGTTCGAATCCGGCACGTCGAGCCACTGGATAGCTCAGTCGGGTAGAGCAGCGGATTTAAAGTCCGTGTGTCGTGGGTTCGACTCCCACTCCAATCAGGGCGAAAGCCCTACTACAGGAAACACCCCGTGCGTGGACTGATGAAATCACCAGGGTAGGCGACGAGTCAGTTTGTGCAGCGGGTACAGAACCGGATTTTCGTTCCCAAGCTCGGGCGGGTGACCGTGGAAATGCAGCGGATGCGGTACACCGTCCGATGCATGCAAACGATTGTCTCCCCTTGCGAGGCGCGAGTATCCCGCTCCGTATACGCAAAGGGGTGTTTCCACTTTTTATTTTAAGTCGGCACTGCGGATTTGTGCGTCGATTTTCCCGAATGGGAGGGCGAAGTGTGCCCGCGATTATGGGGTTGGCCGTCACACATATTGGTTCGCCGGTGTGACGGATTATTCAGGCGGGCCCCATTGGGAAACGAAAAAGGAGTCTTCCCATGTTCTGGATCAAGCAAATCGTGATCGGCGACGGCGAGCGCGGTTTGCTGTACCGCAACCGTCGAGTCCAGGCCGTGCTGACGGCCGGCGCGTATCGCTACTTCGACCCGTTCGATCGCATTGCCATGGTCGTGCACAACGTCGCGCGCCCGGAATACAGCGGCGACGATGCCGAAGTGCTGATGGCTTGCACGGATAGTGAGCTTGCCAGGCACTTCCTGGTGGCGGACGTAGGTACCGACCAGGTCGGCCTGGTGCTGAAGAACGGCAAGCTTGAGGACGTGCTGGCGCCGGGTACGCGCAAGCTGTACTGGCATGCATTGGTGCCGATCGAAGTCCAGCTGGTATGGCTGTCCGAATCGCTGGCGATCGACGCCAACGTGGTGTCTCGCTTGCGTCAGCTCGGCGCGCTGTCCAAGGTGGCCGTGACGGTCGACGTGCCGGTGGAGTCCACCGGCCTGTTGTTCGTCGACGGCAAGCTGGTACGTGCGTTGACGCCGGGTGCTTATGCCTTCTGGAGTTTCCGCAAGAACGTCGCCGCTGAGGTAACCGACTTGCGCGTGCAGTCCATGGAGGTGTCCGGCCAGGAACTGTTGACGCGTGACAAGGTGAGCTTGCGTGTGAATCTCGCCGCAAGCGTGCGTGTGGTCGATCCAGTCGCGGCACGTACGAAGGTTGCCAAGTATGGCGATTATCTGTACCGCGAGCTGCAGTATGGCCTGCGCAAGGCGGTCTCCGCCAAGACGCTGGACGAACTGCTCGGTGACAAGGCTTCGTTGGACTCCGACATCTTCGCGTATGTGCACGGCCGCGTAAGCGAGCTGGGCCTGGATGTGCTCGGCGTGGGTGTGAAGGACGTGATCCTGCCGGGAGACATGAGGGAGATCCTCAACAGCGTGGTGCAGGCAGAAAAGGCGGCCCAGGCCAACGTGATCCGCCGTCGCGAGGAGGCGAACGCGACGCGCTCTCTACTCAATACGGCCAGGCTGATCGAGGAGAGCCCGACGCTGATGCGCCTGAAGGAGCTGGAAGCCTTGGAAAAGGTCACCGAGAAGATCGACAAGCTCACCGTGTTCGGCGGCCTGGATGGCGTGCTGACGCAGCTCGTGAGCCTCAAGTAGTAAAATTCGGCATGGTGGATGGAGACGCCATGTCGACCCTTAGAGATAAAGGATATGGAAACGCAATCTCATTACGAACTGCTGCACGCCGAAGGCAGCGCCACCCCGATCAAGGGCTGGGTGCGCGGCGTACCGTTGGAAGAGCAGGCGCATCGCCAACTGCAGAATATTGCCGCGTTGCCGTTCGTCGGGCCGTGGGTGGCAGTGATGCCAGACGTGCATCTTGGCAAGGGCGCGACCGTGGGTTCGGTCGTGCCGACGCGCGGCGCGATCATCCCGGCCGCTGTGGGCGTGGACATCGGCTGTGGCATGGCCGCTGTGCGTACCACTCTGGGCGCGAAAGACCTGCCAGACAATCTGGCGCAACTGCGTTCGAGCATCGAGCGCGGCGTGCCGGTGGGCAACGGACGCGATGGAGATCATCGTCGTGTGCCGGGCAGCGTTGAAACGCGGCTGGGAATGTCGGGGCTGTTCGAGCGCCTTGAAGCCATCAAGGCCAAGCATCGTCGTATTCGCATCGACAAGCTCGACAAGCAGCTCGGTACGCTCGGCGGCGGCAATCACTTCATCGGGATCTGTCTTGACGAGACGGATAGGGTGTGGGTCATGCTGCACTCCGGTTCACGCGGTACCGGCAACCTGATCGGAACCTACTTCATCGAACGCGCACGCGAACAGCTGGCCTATCGTGTGCTTGGCTTCCATTTGCCGGACAAGGACCTGGCTTTCTTCATGGAAGGCGAGCCGCTGTTTGAAGATTACGTGGAAGCGGTCTCCTGGGCGCAGGACTACGCGCGGCACAATCGTGAGGCGATGATGCTGCGCGTACTGGATGAAATGCGCCATCGCCTGCCAAAGTTCCAGTTGGACAAATTGGCCGTCAACTGCCATCACAACTACGTACAGCGCGAAACGCATGGTGGCGAATCGCTGCTGGTTACGCGCAAGGGCGCAGTGAGCGCCAGGGAAGGCGAGCTGGGCATCATTCCGGGCAGCATGGGTACGCGCAGCTACATCGTGCGGGGCAAGGGCAATCCGGAAAGCTTCCATAGCTGCAGCCATGGCGCGGGCCGAGTGATGAGCCGTACGGCGGCCCGCCAGAACATCACTTTGTCACAGCATCGTGCTGCGACAGCGCACGTGGAATGCCGCAAGGACGCGGGCGTGATCGATGAGTCGCCGGCGGCGTACAAATCGATCGATGCCGTGATGGCCGCGCAGACGGACCTGGTGGACGTGGTGCATACCCTGCGTCAAGTGTTGTGCGTGAAGGGGTAACGGAAATGCCGCGTAAGCCGGGTTGCGAACCCAGCATTGCCATGCATGCGCGCCGCGCAATGCTGGGGTTATCATCCCAGCTTACGATTGCCCCTGGCTCGGGGAGCGTCCCATTTGCGCGATAATGGGCTACCCCAAGCCAGCGCCGCCCCGTGAAGAAAGCCGATTTCAACTTCGATCTCCCGCCCGAACTGATCGCGCAGGCGCCGCTGCCCCAGCGCAGCGCGAGCCGGTTGCTAACGCTCAACGTGCCCACGCGCACCTGGCAGGACAGGATGTTCCGCGACCTGCCGTCGCTGCTGCGCAAGGGCGACCTGCTGGTGTTCAACGACACGCGCGTATTGCCGGCGCGTTTGTACGGACAGAAGCCGAGCGGCGGTGCGGTGGAGATACTCATCGAGCGCGTCACCGGCGCTCACGAAGCCACCGTGCAGCTCGGGGTAAGCAAGAAGCCGCGCGAAGGCACCGTGATCATCCTGGCCGACGGCAGCCACGCCACGGTGCTGGGGCGCGACGAGAGCTTCTTCCGGCTGCGCTTCGAGTCGACCCAGCCGCTGGAGCGCCTGCTGTCGAAGCTGGGCGAGATGCCCTTGCCGCCGTACATCTCGCGGCACGCCGATGCCAGCGACCTGGAGCGTTACCAGACGGTCTACGCGCGCGAACCCGGAGCGGTAGCGGCACCCACGGCTGGCCTGCATTTCGACGAGGCCTTGCTGCAGCAATTGCGCGAGCTGGGCGTGAATTTCGGCTACGTAACTTTGCACGTGGGCGCGGGCACGTTCCAGCCGGTGCGCAGCGAGGATCTTGCCCAGCACAAGATGCATCGCGAATGGCTCAACGTCGGCGCCGGCCTGGTCGAGCAGATCCAGCGGACCCGGCGTGCCGGGGGGCGGGTCATCGCCGTCGGCACGACCGTGGTGCGCGCGCTGGAAAGCGCCACGGCGAAGGGGGAATTGCATCCTTTCGCAGGCGAAACGCAGATCTTCATCTTTCCCGGCTACCGCATCACCAGCATCGATGCGCTGATCACCAACTTCCACCTGCCGCAATCGACGTTGCTGATGCTGGTGTCCGCGCTGGCCGGGCGGGAGTTCATCCTCAATGCCTATCGGCATGCAGTGCAGGCGCGTTACCGGTTCTTCTCGTACGGGGATGCGATGCTGATACTCCCGCAGGGCTTGGACGGCGCCAGGTAGTTCATGGCCGTCATTCCCGCGCAAGCGGTGGCGCCTTTCAACAGCGAATGCTGGTCAATCAAAAATCGCCTTTTCTCATCCGAGCACCCTGGATTGACCGTCATTCGCTGTTGAAAGGCGCCACCGCTTGCGCGGGAATGACAGCTGCGCCGTCACTGTTTTATCGCCAGACCGCCCTTTAACTTGCCTCTCCCCCGGAGGGGAGGGGATTTCAATGTCATAATTCCCTGATGACCTCCATGCACTTCGATCTCCTTGCCACTGACGGCGGCGCCCGTCGCGGCCGTCTCACGTTCGATCGCGGCAGCGTGGAGACGCCTGCCTTCATGCCCGTGGGCACCTACGGTTCGGTGAAAGCCATGACCCCGCGTGACCTGGTCGAAGTCGGCGCCGAAATCATCCTGGGCAACACCTTTCATCTGTTTCTGCGGCCCGGGCTGGACATCGTCGGGGAGTTCGGCGGCCTGCATCGCTTCATCGGCTGGAACAAGCCGATCCTTACCGATTCGGGCGGCTTCCAGGTGTTCTCGCTCGCGCACAAGCGCAAGATCACCGAGCAGGGCGTGACCTTCGCCTCGCCGGTGGACGGCTCTAAGGTGTTTCTCTCGCCGGAAGAATCCATGCGCATCCAGACCGCGCTGGATTCGGACATCGTAATGATCTTCGACGAGTGCACGCCGTATCCCGCCACGGAGAAGGTCGCCGCGGAGTCGATGGAGCTGAGCCTGCGCTGGGCGGAACGTTCGCGCCGCGCTTTCGATGACCTGGGCAATCCCAATGCGCTGTTCGGCATCGTGCAGGGCAGCGTCTACGAAGGCCTGCGCAAACGCTCGGCCGAGGGGTTGATCCAGATCGGCTTCGACGGTTACGCGGTGGGCGGGCTGGCGGTGGGCGAGCCGGAAGCAGAGCGCAACCATACGCTGGATGTCACCGTGCCGCTGCTGCCGGAGGATCGTCCACGCTATCTGATGGGGGTGGGCCGCCCGGAAGACATCGTCGAGGCGGTACGCCGCGGCATCGACATGTTCGACTGCGTGATGCCCACCCGCAACGCGCGTAACGGATTCCTGTTCACCTCGCAGGGCACGCTGCGCATCCGCAACGCCAAATACGCCAATGACACCCGCGTGATCGAGGAAGGCTGCGCCTGCTATGCCTGCAGCCAGGGCTTCAGCCGCGCCTACCTGCGGCATCTGGATCGCTGCAACGAGATCTTGGCCAGCCAGCTCGCCACCATCCACAACCTCCACCACTACCAGCGTCTGATGGCAGGGCTGCGCGAGGCCATCGCAGGCGGGGCGCTGGACGACTTCGTGGCCGAGTTCTATGCCCGGCGGCGTGCTGGGGCGCAGTAGCGAAACCCTGCCGGTCCACTGTTGTCTGAGGCTCACGCGCCCCGGCCCGGCCGGCCTTTCCCGCCGTGCATAGCACCGGGGCGCATGGCATAATCCAACGTCTTTTATTGGGCTTGCGGCAAAAACTCCAGTCGCAGCCACAACTTGCGGGATAAGCTGATGAATTTTCCGACGACTTTCGTGCTGGCGCAGGCCGCGCCAGGGGCAGCCAATGGCGGCCTGTCCATGCTGATCATGATGATCGCGCTGTTCGGCCTGATGTATTTCATGATGATTCGCCCGCAGATGAAGCGGCAGAAGGAACACCGCCAGATGATGTCGAGCCTGGCCAAGGGCGACGAAGTGGTCACCAACGGCGGCATCGCCGGCCGCGTCGATGACGTGGGCGAGACCTTCATCACGGTGGAGATCGCGCCGAACGTGAAGGTCAAGCTGCAAAAGGGCTCGGTCCAGCAGGTGCTGCCCAAGGGCACGCTGAAGTCGTCCTGATCGGGCGGCCCGTTCCTTCTCCCTCAATCAATTCAAGCTACCCGCGGCAATGCTGCCGCGGTTCATTCGGATGCAAGGCATGAGTGATTTTCCACGCTGGAGATACTTTCTGGTCGCCGTCGTACTGGTGCTGGGCATCCTGTACGCATTGCCGAACATTTATCCGCCGCTGCAGGCCGTGCAGGTGGCGCCCACCCAAGGCGCGTCGCTCGATCCGACGGCGCAGCAGAAGGTCATCTCCACGCTGCAGGCCGCCAAGCTGCCGTACGTGAATGAAAGCCTCAAGCACGATGCCAGCCGCGGCGATTACATCGTGGTTGGCTTCGCCAACGGCGATTTGCAAAAGAACGCTGCGGACGCGCTGAAGGCTGGCCTGGGCGAGAGGTACAACGTCGGCTTCAACCTGGAGTCCACCGTACCGCGCTGGCTCAGTCTCTTTGGCGGCCGCGCGATGCCATTGGGCCTGGATCTGCAGGGCGGTGTGCGCTTCCTGATGGCGGTCGACCAGAGCGACATCATCGATCGCCAGGAAAATCGCTATGCGCAGGACGTAACCGCCCTGTTGAAGGACAAGAAGATCTCGTTCATTTCGGTCACGCGCAACGCCACGCGCGGCCAGGGCGTGATCGTGGTCCTGGGGACTGCGGCCGACCGGACCGCGGCAAGTGATGCGATCGTCACCGAATACACCGATCTTGCCGTCACCGACGGCCAGAGCACCGGCGACCGTTTCGTGCTCAATGCGGTCATCAAGCCGAACAAGCTGCATGATCTGCAGGTCAACGCCATTCGCCAGAACCTCACCACGTTGGGCAACCGCATCAATGCGCTGGGCGTATCCGAGCCGGTGATCCAGGCGCAAGGCGAAGACCATATCTCGGTCGAACTGGCGGGCGTGCAGGATCCGGGCGAGGCGAAGAAAGTGATCGGCGCAACCGCCACGCTGCAGTACGTTGCGGGATTGGGTGAAGCGCGCTTCAACGGCAGGGACTGGCTAGGCGACCAGACGGTGGCGGATGCCGTGCACAGCGGCAACATTCCGCCTGATGCACATCTGTACTACAACGCGGAAAATACGATCGCCTATCTGGTCAGCAAGAACATCATCGCCAGCGGTGACGAGCTGGTTGATGCAGCCTCCGGCAACGATCCGCAAAGCGGTTCGCCGATGGTGAGCGTGACGCTGAATTCCGCCGGCGCCGCCAAGATGCTCGACTTTACGCGAGAGAACGTCGGCAAGCCGATGGCCGTGGTGTACGTGGAAACCAGCACGGACACCAAGATCGTCGACGGCAAGGAAGTGCGCACGCCCAAGACCACCTACCAGGTCATCAACTACGCCTCCATCAACGGCGTGTTCAGCAATAAATTCCAGACCACCGGCCTGGCCAGTACCAAGGCCGCCTCGGACCTTGCACTGATGCTGAAAGGCGGTTCGCTGGCTGCGCGCATGGACATCGTATCGGAGGGCGTGATCGGCCCCAGCATGGGCCAGGACAACATCGACAAGGGCCTGAAGGCGGTGTTGCTGGGCCTGGGCCTGGTGTTGGTTGCGGCGGCGATCTACTACAAGCTGTTCGGCCTGGTGGCGGACATTGCGCTGTTCTTCAACCTGGTGGTGCTGGTGGCGGTGATGTCGATGATCGGCGTGACGCTCACCATGCCGGGCATTGCGGGCATCGTGCTGACCCTGGGTATGGCGATCGACGCCAACGTGCTGATCTGTGAACGCGTGCGCGAGGAATTGCGTAACGGTTCCACACCGCTGGCGGCGATTCGCGCCGGCTATGAAAAAGCCTGGGCCACCATTCTCGACGCCAACGTCACCCACCTTATCGCCGCGCTGGCGCTGACCACGATGGGCTCGGGTCCGATCAAGGGCTTCGGCGTCACCTTGCTGATCGGTATCCTCACCTCGATGTTCACCTCGGTAACGGTTACCCACGCGATCACCGCGCTCATTCACGGCGGCCGCAAGCTCAAAACGCTGTCGGTGTAATCGGAGACTCGCATGGAAATTTTCAGCCACAACAGCAACGTCCACTTCCTGGGTCTGCGTAAGGTCAGCATTGGCCTTGCCGTGCTGCTGGTGATCGCTTCGGTCGTATTGCTCGCTACACGCAGCCTCAACTATGGCCTGGACTTCACCGGCGGCGTCAGCATGGAGGTCACCTACGACAATCCTGTCGCGACCGAAGACGTGCGCAGCGCGTTGGCCAAAGGCGCCATCGAAAACGTCGTCGTGCAGAGCGTAGGCGGTACCCGGCAGGTGTCGATCCGCTTCCAGCCCAAGGACGACCATCATTACACCCAGCAGGACGGCCAATCGCCCAACCTCGACCTGATCTCCGCCGACGTGGCCAAGGCTCTGCAGGCGGTGCGCCCCGACGCCAAGATCGCGGGCAAGAGCTATGTCGGTCCGCAGGTAGGCGAGCAGTTGCGCAGTGATGGCGTGACCGCCGCGATCTTCGTGATCATCGGCATCGGCATCTACCTGTGGATCCGCTTCGAACGTCGTTTCGCGATCGCGGCTCTGCTCACGGAAGTGCATGACACGCTGGTCACGCTGGGCGTGATCTCACTGGTCCAGCGCGAATTCGACCTCACCGTGCTGGCCTCGGTGCTGGCGGTGATCGGTTACTCCATCAACGACAAGGTGGTGGTGTTCGATCGTATCCGCGAACTGTTCCGGTCCTCGCGCAAGGCCGATCCGGAGGAAGTTCTCAACCGCTCGATCAACAGCACGCTGTCGCGAACCATCATCACTTCGCTGTTCACCAGCATCGCGATGGCCGCGCTGTATTTCTTTGGCGGGCCGTCGGTGCATGGCTTTGCGATCACCATGCTGATCGGCATCCTGGTCGGCACGCTGTCGTCGATCTTCGTGGCCAGCCCGATCCTGTTGTGGCTGGGCGTGTCGAAGAAGGACCTGATGCCGGTGACCAAGGAGAACCCGGAGCTGGCGCGCCGTCCGTAATTTGAGCACGTCCCAAACATGCTAAACGGCCCGGTCTTCCGGGCCGTTTTCATTTTGGCGGCCACGAAGTGCCGTGGAGCGATCGCATGTGACCATGTTGGCCATTGATCCAGATCACAATGCGGGCCTTTCTTGATCTAAATTTAGGCTCGCAGCGGTCGATAAGCAGGAGAGGACGCTGACGTCCCGAATGGAGTCCCCATGCTTGTCCTGATCGGTTCCCTGGTGGTGATGGCCTGCGTGCTTGGCGGTTTTCTGCTGTCACACGGACAAATTCTTGCGCTGTGGCAGCCGAACGAGCTGATGATCATCGGCGGCGGTGCCATTGGCGCATTTCTCTCCGCCAATCCGTTGAAGATCGTCAAAGGCGTCGGTCAAAACCTTATCGCTCTATTCAAAGGGCCGAAGTATCGCAAGCAGGACTACGTTGATCTGTTGTCGCTGCTGTACGACATCTTCGGCGTCATGCGCAAGCAGGGTTTGCTTGGTTTGGAATCGCATATCGAAGACCCGCAGTCGAGCTCGATCTTCAGCGCCTATCCGCGATTGGTGAAAGAACACCATCTGATCGAGTTCATTACCGACTGCCTGCGCCTGATGGTGGGCGGCAATATGAATCCGCACGAGTTGGAGCAACTGCTGGAAGTGGAATTGGAGACTCATCACCACGAAGCCGAAGCGCCCGCGATGGCGGTGATGAAGATGGCTGACGCCTTGCCGGGCTTTGGCATCGTGGCCGCGGTGCTCGGCATCGTCAACACTATGTCGCAGCTAGGCGGGGATACTTCGCAGATCGGCGAACACATCGCCGGTGCGCTGGTCGGCACGTTCCTGGGCATCCTGCTCTGTTACGGCTTCATTGGCCCCTTGGGGGCGGCGATGGAAAGCCGCGTGCAGGAAGACGGCAAGGCGTTCGAGTGCGTCAAGGTCGCTTTGCTGGCCAGCTTGCGCGGCTACAACCCGAAGGTATCGGTGGAGTTTGCGCGCAAGACGCTCTCGCCACAGGCGCGGCCGAATTTCCAGGACTTCGAAGACCATCTCAAGGAGGCTTCCCGCGCCGGAGCTTCAGCGTGAGCGAGCAGGGTCGAGATACCCTGATCGTGGTACGTCGTTCGCGGCGCAAGAAGCATGGTCATCATGGTGGGGCCTGGAAAGTGGCCTATGCCGACTTCGTCACGGCGATGATGGCGTTCTTCCTCGTGATGTGGCTGCTTGGTGTGGGTACGCGTCAGCAGCGCGCGGCCATCGCCGAATACTTCAAGAATCCCAGCATGGCGCCGGGCACGGCAACGATCGCGCCGCCCGGGAAGATGGGGCCGGGCGGCGCGAGCGACAGCATGATCAAGCTCGGTGGTGCGATGGACGTGCCGCATGGTCCCGGCAAGGACCGCCGCGCCGCGCGCCTGGATTCCGCGGATGTGGAGAAACTGGCCCGCGAGCACGAAAAGCAGCGCCTGGAAAACCTGATGCTGCAACTGCGTGCGGCCATCGAGAAAAGCCAGGCGCTGGAACCATTCAAGGACCAACTGCTGCTCGACATCACGCCGGAAGGCCTGCGTATCCAGATCGTCGACAAACAGAACCGCCCGATGTTCGCCACCGGCAGCGCGATGCTCGAACCGTATACGGTGGCGATTCTGCATGAGCTGTCGACCTTTATCGAGCAGGCGCCGAACAAGGTCAGCATCTCCGGCCATACCGACGATGCGCCTTACAGCACCGAAAGCCGTTACAGCAATTGGGAGCTTTCCGCCGATCGTGCCAATGCGGCGCGGCGCGCCCTGCTGGAGGGCGGCCTGGAAGAAGAGAAGATCGCGCGCGTAGTCGGCTTGGCTGCCTCGGTGCCGTTTGACAAAACCAACCCCGGGAATCCGATCAATCGGCGTATTAGCATCATCATGATGACCAAGCAGGCGCAGGATGCGGCGCTGTCCCAGGAGGAGGCACCTCTACCTGCGCCACGATCTTCATCCGTTCCGCCGACTTAGGCCGAAATCGTAGGCTGGGATGACAATTCCAGCATCAGAATGCCGCATACATGGCAATGCTGGGATTGTCATCCCAGCCTACGGATTTTCGCTGTTCAACGCCGCCAGTCTTTCGGGCGACCCCACATCCGTCCACTCGCCACGATGATGATGGCCGCTTACCTCACCCCGCCGCATGGCTGCCCGCAGTAGCGGTGCAAGCTTGAAGCGCGGAAGTTTCTCATCGGCAGGATCGATGACGGCTCGCCAATCGCGCAAGATCTCGCGTCTGTAAACGCCGATGCCACTGTATGTCAGCCGCTGATAACCTTCCTCGTGTAATTTGCCCTGCTCATCCAGTGCAAAATCACCCGTTTGATGATGCGGCGGGTTGTCCACCATCAACAGATGCGCAAGGCCATCCGGCTGCGCTGGCAGGATGCCGAAATCGGCATCCGTCCACACATCGCCATTGATCACGATAAAGGGCTCCGACCCCAGCAGCGGTAGTGCGTTGAGCATCCCGCCGCCGGTTTCCAGCGGCACCACGCCTTCGTACGCATACCGGATGCGCAGGCCCCATTGCGAGCCGTCGCCCAGCGTCTGTGGGAACTGTTCGGCCAGGTGCGAAGTGTTGATCACCACGTAGCGCACGTCGATCGCCGCAAGCTTCTCCAGGTGCCAGACGATCAGCGGCTTGCCGCGCACCCTCAACAGCGGCTTGGGCGTGTGATCGGTCAATGGACGCATGCGCTCGCCAAGGCCGGCGGCAAAGATCAGCGCATGCCTCATGCCGGGCTGACCTGGGTCAAATCGCGGCCTTCGGCATGGCGTTCGATCAGTGCGGCAAAGTCGGCCAGCTCTGGATAGCGGTGCGCTACGGACATCACGTAGTGATACACGCGTGGCACGTCGGCGAGATAGCCAGGCTTGCCGTCGCGATACCACAGGCGATAGAACTGGCCGAGCACCCGCACGTGGCGGTGTAACCCGGTGAGGTCGAACCAGCGTCGGAAGCGTTCGCTGTCGACCTCAGCGTCGATTACGCCGGCATGACGCAGGCGCTGCCGATAGGATTCCGCCCAGCTCTCCACGCGTTCGCGAGGCCAGACGACATAGGCGTCGCGCAGCAGCGAGGCAAGATCGTAGGTGATGGGGCCGGCCAGCGCACCCTGGAAATCGATGATGCCCGGGTTGTTCTGCCCGACCACCAGCAGGTTGCGGCTGTGATAGTCGCGATGCACGAAGCAGCGCGGCTGCTCCTGCGCGTTTCGAACGATCACTTCGAAGGCCGTTTCCAGAGCAGCCCATTCAGCGCGGGCGGGGGTGTGGCCCAGATGGCGGCCAAGAAACCACTCCGGCATCACTTCCAGTCCGCGCATCAGCAGGTCGCGGTCGAACGGGGGCAGGTCGCGGTAGTCCATGCGCGTTTGCATGAGCAGCAAGGCATCCATCGCGTCAGCGTAAAGGGCATCCGCGTTGTGCTCGTCGAGCTCGTTCAGATACAGCCGTGTGCCGAGATCTTCGATCAGCAGGAAGCCCTGTTCGAGATCCTGCTCCTGCACGGCCGGTACATGCAGACCTGCAGCGGCGAGTTGCCTGCCGATCTTCAACCAAGGACGCGGATCTTCCTGCGCAGGCGGTGAGTCCATCACGATCCAGCTGCGGCCACCGTGCTGGGTGCGCCAGTAGCTGCGGAAGCTTGCGTCGGAGGAAGCGGGTTCGAGCGTTAGCGAAGGATCGCCAAGCGCTGCACGCGTCCAGGCTAGGCGGGCGGCCGTGCGGTCGGTAGTGCTTTGCATGAGTGGCTTGGTTGCGGACACGTGAATAGCTTAGTGCCAGTTCGTGCCTTTCACTCAACTCTTGTCATGCAGTCATCCCGGCGCAGGCCGGGATCCAGTCTGAATACGCGTCCGAAGGACACAGCGCCTTCATATGTTGAGTGCTTCGCACAACGTATTCGAACTGGACCCCGGCCTGTGCCGGGGTGACGATCGGCTAACGCAGCGATGCTCAAGACAAGTTGTAGGCCCGCTCCTCATGCTCGGCGATATCCAGTCCCACCTGCTCCTGTTCGGGGCCGACGCGCAAGCCCATCGCGCGATCCAGCAGCTTCAGGATCACCCAGCTCAGCACGCCGCTCCACGCCACGGTGAAGCCCACGCCCTTGGCCTGAATCCATAACTGCAGCAGCGGCGAGGTTACCGCGCTATCGAAGCCGCCCAGCTTCGGTGCTGCGAACATGCCGGTAAGCAGTGCGCCGATGATGCCGGCCACCGCATGCACGCCGAACACGTCGAGGCTGTCGTCATAGCCCAGCTTGTGCTTCAGGCGCGTGGCGGTGAAGAAGCACGCTGCTCCTGCAGCCAAACCGATCACCAGTGCGCCGGCGGGGCCGGCCGTGCCCGCGGCAGGGGTGATGGCGACCAATCCAGCCACGGCGCCGGAGGCCGCACCGAGCACGCTGGCGCGCTTGTGCACGATCCACTCCACCGCCACCCAGCCGATGACCGCGGCAGCGGTGGCGATCTGCGTTACCAGCATGGCCATGCCTGCATTGCCGTTGGCGGCCACGGCAGAGCCGGCATTGAAGCCAAACCAGCCCAGCCACAGTAGGGCGGCGCCAATGACCGTATAGCCCAAGTTGTGCGGCGGCATGTGCGTATGCGGCCATCCGCGCCGCTTGCCGAGCACCAGGCAGGCGACCAATCCCGCAATACCGGCGTTGATATGCACTACCGTGCCGCCGGCGAAATCGAGCACACCCAGGTCGCCCAGCAGCGAACCCGGGCCGCTCCACACCATGTGCGCGATCGGCAGATACACCAGGCTGAGCCATAAACCGGAAAACCACAGCATCGCACTGAATTTCATGCGCTCGGCGTAGGCGCCGATGATCAGCGCTGGGGTGATGATCGCGAACGTGAGCTGGAACATCACGAACACGCTTTCCGGCACCGTCTGGTATAGCGTGGAAGGCGTGAGTCCGGCCAGCATCACGCGATCGAAAGCACCAAGGAATGAATGCCAGTTGGTCACGCCCGCGTGCATCCCCAGGGTGCTGAAGGCCAGCGAATAGCCGTATGCCATCCACAGCACCGTGACCAGCGCGGTGATAGCGAGGCACTGCATCATCACCGACAACAGGTTCTTCGCCCGCACCATGCCGCCATAGAACAGCGCCACGCCCGGGATCGTCATCATCAGCACGAACGCGCTGGCGACAATCATCCAGGCAGTGTCGCCGGCATTGAGCGTAGGCGCAGGTACGGCCTGCCCGAGGGCAGGCATGGCCAAGCCGGACGCCAAGACGGCGGCGGCGAACTGCAAGGCAATTCGATACTTGCCCATCCCCCGTTCCTCGTTTCCCATTCCCCGCAGCTCAGAGCGCATCCGCGTCCACCTCCTGCGTGCGAATGCGGATCACCTGTTCCAGGTCACTTACAAAAATCTTGCCGTCGCCCACCTTGCCGGTGCGCGCGGCGCGGATGATGGCCTCGACCGCCAGTTCGACCTGGTCGTCGGCCACGGCCATCTCGATCTTCAGCTTGGGCAGGAAATCGACGACGTACTCGGCCCCGCGGTACAGCTCGGTATGGCCGCGCTGCCGGCCGAAGCCCTTAACCTCGGTAACGGTCATACCCTGCACGCCGGCTTCGCCAAGCGCCTCGCGCACGTCGTCCAGGGTGAAGGGTTTGATGATCGCGGTAACCCATTTCATGCGCAGCGGCTCCCAAAAGCTGGATTTGCTGCAATACAGCAGGTTGCGTGCCAAGTCTGAGGGCGCCTTGGCATTCCGCTTGGTCGCGCCATTTCCAGGCTTGAGCGGCGCTGAGACGGGTGTGCGGGGTGAACCATCTGGTGCAGGCATTGCACCGCAATGGGGCAAATCTGCGTGAGGTCGTCGGCCTGCCATTTGACCGTTTTGGCCGAAATCAGTACCATTTCAGTCCTGATTAGGCGCTATCCTTCTTCCCCATGTTTCGTGTCAGCCGACTGACGGACTACGCCACCGTGGTGATGACCTGCATCGCCGCGCACCCTGGCGACGTCCTGAGCACCGCCCAGATCGCCGAAGAGGCGCATCTGGAATTGCCCACCGTCAGCAAATTGCTGAAGTCGCTGGGGCATGCCGGGCTGGTGGACTCCTTTCGTGGGGTGAACGGCGGCTACCGCCTCGCGCGGCCGGCGCAGCAGATCAGCTTGGCCGATATCGTGGAGGCGATCGAAGGCCCGCTCGGCATGACCGAATGCACGCTCAGCGAAGGCCAGTGCGACCGCGAGGCCCAGTGCAGCGTACGCGGCAGCTGGCAGCGCATCAATCACGTACTCGACAACGCGCTGCGCACGATGAGTCTGGCCGACATGCTGCGCCCCGTTGCGCCGCCGGCCACCGCCAGCGCGGCGCTCACCGAATTGAAAGGCAGGACAGCATCATGACCATCGAGAACGATAGCCCCGCCGTGCTGCGCGACAATGCTGAAGTCGCCGCCGCGCTCGGCCGTCGCTACGAAGCGGGCTTTGTCACCGACATCGAAACGGACAGTCTGCCGCCTGGCCTGTCCGAAGACATCGTGCGGCAGTTGTCGGCGCTGAAAGGCGAGCCGGAGTGGATGACCGATTGGCGCCTGAAGGCGTATCGCCACTGGTTGACCATGCCGATGCCGAACTGGGCCAAGCTCAACATCGCGCCGATCGATTTTCAGGCGATCAGCTATTACGCCTCGCCGAAGAACAAGCCGAAGTCGCTGGACGAGGTCGATCCGAAGCTCCTGGAAACCTACGACAAGCTGGGCGTGCCGCTGCACGAACGCGCCAAGCTCGCCGGAGTGGCGGTGGACGCGGTGTTCGACTCCGTTTCCGTGGGCACCACCTTCCGCAAGGAACTGGCCGAGGCCGGCGTGATCTTCTGCTCGATGAGCGAAGCCATCCGCGAACATTCGGAACTGGTGCAGAAGTACCTCGGCAGCGTAGTGCCGACCGGCGACAATTATTTCGCCGCGCTGAACTCCGCGGTGTTTTCCGACGGTTCGTTCGTCTTCATTCCGAAGGGTGTGCGTTGCCCGATGGAGCTGTCCACCTACTTCCGCATCAACGCCGGCCACACCGGCCAGTTCGAGCGTACGCTGATCATTGCCGAAGAAGGCGCCTACGTTTCCTACCTGGAAGGCTGCACCGCGCCGATGCGCGACGAGAATCAGTTGCATGCGGCCGTGGTGGAACTGGTCGCGCTGGAACAGGCGCAGATCAAGTATTCCACCGTGCAGAACTGGTACCCGGGCGACGAAGAAGGCCGCGGCGGCATCTACAACTTCGTGACCAAGCGCGGCGACTGCCGCGGCGACGATTCGAAGATCTCCTGGACGCAGGTGGAAACCGGTTCGGCGATCACCTGGAAATATCCCAGCTGCGTGCTGCGCGGCGACCGCTCGGTGGGCGAGTTCTATTCGGTGGCGCTTACCCATCACCGGCAGCAGGCCGACACCGGCACCAAGATGATCCATCAGGGCAAGGGTACCCGCTCGAAGATCGTGTCCAAAGGCATCAGCGCCGGCAGGAGCTCCAACAGCTACCGCGGCCTGGTGAAAATGGAAAAGGGCGCCGAAGGCGCGCGCAACTACACGCAGTGCGACTCGCTGCTGATCGGCAAGAAGTGCGGCGCGCACACCTTTCCGTACATGGAAGTAAAGAATCCGACTGCCATCGTCGAGCACGAAGCCACCACTTCGAAGATCTCCGACGACCAGCTGTTCTACTGCCGTTCGCGCGGCATCGGCGAAGAGGATGCGGTGTCGATGATCGTGGACGGCTTCTGCAAGCAGGTGTTCCGCGAGCTGCCGATGGAGTTTGCAGTGGAAGCGAAGAAGCTGCTGGAGATCTCGCTGGAAGGCGCGGTGGGTTGAGATGTGCCCTCGCTACGGATTTTTACGCGGCGATGCCTATGGCGAGCGCGATACCGCATCCTGCGCCGATCTGGCGGCACATCCCGCCGTCGTACCCCATCAACCTTGAATTGACTTTCTAGCCATGCTGAAGATCGAAAATCTGCACGCCCGCGTCGAGGGCAAGGACATCCTCAAAGGCCTCACGCTCACCGTGAAACCGGGCGAGGTGCACGCCATCATGGGTCCGAACGGCGCGGGCAAGTCGACGCTGGGCAATGTGCTGTCCGGTCGCGAGGGCTACGAAGTCACCGCGGGCTCCGTCTTGTTCGAGGGACGTGACCTGCTGGCGCTGGAGCCGGAGGAACGCGCGGCGGCCGGTTTGTTCCTGGCTTTCCAGTATCCGGTGGAAATTCCCGGCGTGAACAACACCTACTTCCTGCGTGCGGCACTCAACGCGCAGCGCAAGCAGCGTGGCCAAGGCGAACTGGATTCCATGCAGTTCCTCAAGCTGGTGCGCGAGAAGCTGAAGATCATGCAGATCTCCGACGAGCTGCTGCATCGCGCCGTCAACGAAGGCTTCTCGGGCGGCGAGAAGAAGCGCAATGAGATCTTTCAGATGGCCGTGCTGGAGCCGAAGCTGGCGATACTCGACGAGACCGATTCGGGCCTGGATATCGACGCGCTCAAGCAAGTGGCGCAAGGCGTGAATGCGCTGCGTTCGCCGGACCGCGCTTTCCTGGTCATCACCCACTATCAGCGCCTGCTCGATTATATCGAGCCGGATTTCGTGCACGTGCTGGCCGACGGGCGCATCGTGGAAAGCGGCGACAAGAGCCTGGCGCTGAAGCTGGAAGAACACGGTTATGCCTGGGTCGCCGAGCGCGATCCGGCCCTGGCCAATGAGGCGCGTGCATGAATCGGTCGCCGGCACCCATGCCCTTCATCGATGCGCTGCGCGAAGCCGGCGACCTGCGTTTGCCGGGCAGCGGGCTGGCATGGCTGGATGCGGCGCGGAGCGAAAACCTCGAAGCGTTCATGGCGGCCGGTTTGCCGGATACGCGAGCGGAGGCGTGGAAGTACACTGCGCTGCGCGCGCTGGGACAGCGGCGTTTCGCGTTGGGCGATGCGGACGCGGCCACGCACCCGGTCGATCCCCACGCGCTGGCCTTGCCCGGCATCGACGGGCCACGCCTGGTCTTCGTCAACGGTGTATTCCGTGCCGATCTCTCGAAGCTCGAAGCGTTGCCGCCGGGCTTGTCGCTGCAGCCGCTTTCCAGGGTGCTGGCGAATGACCCGGAGCCGCTGCGTTTCGCCCTCAGCCGCCAATACCGTGAAGCCGGCGATGCTTTTGCGCGGCTCAACGCGGCGCTCGCCGGCGACGGCATGGTATTGCGCGTCGCACCGGGCGTGCGTGTCGGCAAGCCGATCCATCTGTGCTTCGCGGGGGCGCCGGCGCAAGGCGATGTCGCCTGGCATCTGCGCAACGTGATCGAACTGGGCGAGGGCGCCGAACTGGATCTGGTCGAGCATCATCTGGCTACGGCGCAGCACAAACACCTCAGCACCCTGGTCAGCGAGATCGTGGCGCGCGACGGCGCCAAGCTGCAGCACACGCTGCTGCAGAACGTAGCCGAGGAATGCACGCTGATTCGCCGTGGCAGCGTCCGCCTCGGTGCAAAGGCGCAAGTCATGCTGCACGTATTGGAGCTCGGTGGTGCGTTGGTGCGGCATGATCTGCACGCCGAACTGCATGGTGACGAGGCGCGCTTCGATACGCGCGGCGTCTTCGTACTGCGTGGGCGCCAGCACGTCGATACGCAGCTCTCGATCCACCATCAGGCGCTCAATACCGCTTCGGAGTCCATCTGGCGCGGCGTTGCCGACGAGCGTGCGCGAGGGGTGTTCCGTGGTGCGATCGTGGTAGCGCAAGGCGCCGATGGCAGCGATGCCAGTCTCAACAACAAGAACCTGCTGCTGTCGCCGCTGGCCGAGATCGATACCAAGCCGGAACTCGAAATCTACGCCGACGAGGTGAAGGCAGCGCACGGCGCCACCGTCGGCCAGCTCGATGAGCGGGCGCTGTTCTACCTGCGTTCGCGCGGCCTGCCACAAGCCGAGGCACGCGCATTGCTCACTGCTGCATTCTGCAGGGCGGTGTTCTCGGCGCTACCCAACGAAACCCTGCGCGATCATTTCTCCAGCGCTCTGCTCGCGCATTTGCCCTGATCGATGCCATGAACCTCAAGCCCAGCCATCCTTCCGTCGACTTTGATGTACAGCGCGTGCGCGCGGATTTTCCGCTGCTGTCGCGCAGCGTACACGGCAAACCGCTGGTGTACCTGGATAATGCCAACACCAGTCAGAAGCCGCGGCAGGTAATCGAAGCCGTCGACAACCACTATCGTGTACACAACGCGAACGTGGCGCGCGCGGTGCATCAGCTGGGCGAGGAAGCAACGGCCGCCTACGAGAGTGCGCGCGACAAGCTGGCGGCGTTCATCAATGCCGGATCGCGCAACGAGCTGGTGCTGACCTCCGGAACCACCCAGTCGATGAACCTGGTGGCCTACAGCTATGCGCTGCCCCGGCTCAAGCCCGGCGATGCGATCGTCACCACGGTGATGGAGCATCATGCCAATATCGTGCCGTGGCAACTTGTTGCAGCGCGTACGGGCGCAACGGTGAAGGCGGCGCCGATCGATCAGAGTGGTGAGCTGATCCTGGAAAAGTTCTTCGAGCTGCTTACCCCGGATGTGAAGCTCGCTTGCGTGGCGCATGTCTCCAATGTGCTGGGCACGGTGAACCCGGTTCGCGAGATCGCGCGCGAATGCCGCAAGCGTGGCATTCCGCTGGTCGTCGATGGTTCGCAGGCGCTGCCGCACCGGCCAGTGGACGTACAGGCGCTGGGTTGTGATTTCTATGCATTGACCGGCCACAAGATGCTTGCTCCGACCGGTACCGGCGCACTGTGGGCGAAGCGCGAGCTGCTTGAGGCCATGCCGCCGTTCTTCGGCGGCGGCGACATGATTCGCGAAGTGCGCTTCGACGGCACCACCTTTGCCGACCCGCCGCACAAGTTCGAGGCAGGCACGCCAAACATAGCTGGTTTTGCGGGAGTGGGCGCAGCCATCGACTACTACCAGTCGTTGGGGTTCGAAGCGGTTCGGGCGTGGGAAGACGAGCTATTGAGCTACGCCACCCAGCGGCTGCGTGAGATTCCTGGCATGCGCCTGTTTGGCGAGGCCCGGGAGAAGGAGCCGGTGATCTCCTTCCTGCTGGAAGGCGCGCAAGCCACCGACCTGGCGACCCTGCTTGACCTGGAAGGCGTGGCCGTGCGCTCCGGTCATCACTGCGCTCACCCGCTGATGCAGTTCTACGGCGTGCCGGCCACGCTGCGCGCGTCGCTCGCGTTCTATAACACGCGCGAGGAAGTGGACGCGTTCATCGCCGCGCTGCTGAAGGTGCGCAAGCTGCTGATGTAACGCCTAGTAGGCTGGGATGACAATCCCAGTTTCAGGAAACCCATTGAAAAGCTGGGATTGCCATCCCAGCCTACGATTTCATCGTCGTGTCAGATTGGGCAGCCTGCCCAGCAAGCCTGGCAATGCGAAGCAGGCCGCCAGCGCCACCAGCCATGGATTCGACAGCCAGGCCATCACCAGATTGCTGTAACGCGCAGTCAGCCCAAGTAGCACCACGGCCAATAGGCCGAGCAACGCCCAGCTCAAATAAAGCTCCAGCCGCATGTCATCGGCTGCGAGGGCGTGAACCTCCTCGGCAACCTGGCTGGCAAAATCGGGTGGCAAGTCCCTGTCCAGCGGCTGTCGCAATGCGCGCGCCACAGTCCGATAGCGCAGGAGACTTTCATCGTGACGAACGTCCAGTCCAAGCCGCTCGGCTTGAACCGCCTGCTCTTGCAGCACCCATTCGCGTTCCATGCGTTCGTCGTGTGATGACGGCGGTTTGCGGTTCATGGCAATACTCCGTACGCGCTCTCCAGCTGTTCGCGCAAACGAAGGCGTGTGCGAAACAGATGGCTTTTGATCGTGCCGGCCGCCAAGCCGGTGATGCTGGCGATCTCGTCGATGGACAGTTCGTCCAGATGATAGAGCGTAAGCAAGGTACGCTGCATTGGGGGCAGGGTTTCGATCGCCTGGTGCAGGCGCGCAGCGATTTCGCTGTCGGCATAGGCGGTTTCCAGGTCGAAACCGTCGCCCGCGTTCTCGACCGCATCGGCGGTGTCCTCGTTTTCGCCGGGATCGAGTACCGCGATGCGCTTTCGCTCCAGATGACGTAGCGCGACGGTATACGCGACGCGGCCGATCCATGACTTGAGCGCGCTTTCGTAGCGATACTGTCGTAAATGCCGGTGAACGCGCAGGAACGTGTCCTGACATAGATCGCGCGCGTCTTCGGGATGGTGCACCATCCGGTAGATGATGTGCCAGCACAATGCCTGATGCTCGCGCACCAGTCGTTCGAACGCGCCGGGTGCGTTCGCCAGTACGGCTTCGACCAACTGGCGATCCTGATGGCTCATGCGCTGCGGCGCCAATCAGCTGAAACGTCGCGCGAGCACAAAGAACAGGACGGAGCCAAGCCCGAAAGCGCCCAGCAGCATGGCCACCACGCCGGGATTGATGTCGGTCCAGCCCATCGCCTGGATGACGCCGAAGCCGATCGCTTCCATGCCGGTGAGAATACCCCAGCGCAAGGCCGTCATCTGGTCACGGTGCGCATCACCCTGCACTATGGCCTCCACCAGTTCCTTCGAACTGCACGTCTGCAGCATCTTGGTGCGTAAGCGCGCGTTGACCAGCAGTCTGGCGATGTAAGTGATGCCCAAGGTGATGCACAGGAAAAGCACAACCGGAATGATCTCGCTTTTGTCCACCATCTGCTCCTGAAAAGGGCGCCGAACGTGGCGCCGACGAGTATAGAGATACAGCCGCCCGCCGATCGGTTGCAGCCGAACGCCTTGCAACCGATTGATCGCTGCGTGCATCCCTCTATCCGTAGTTCGCCATTCCCGCAGCCATCCATCCTGCCGCGTACCCTGCATGCCCGGCCAGCGGGCTGTTGCGCCTTTCCAAGGAGAAAAGCCATGCGTTTGTGCATAGCCGCACTGTGCCTTGCCTGTTTTCCTTTTGCCGCGCTGGCCGATTCGGTGCACACCATTGAGGTGGTCAACGACACGTACAGCCGGATCGATACCTTTTCGATGGCTCCGGCCGGTAGCGATCGTTGGATCGAGGTCGACTTCAGGACGTCCATGCAGGAGTCTTCGTTCGAGCAGCAGCTTGCCATGCTGCTGCAGTTTCATGACGGCGACGGGTGCCTGCGCGACCTGCGCACGGTGCTGTCGGACGGCCGGCGGATCTTCGCGCGCAACTTCGACCTGTGCCGTTTCCATGCCTATCGGCCTGGCACGCTCTTTCATCACGATCGTCGGGTTTCGCAGGTCATGCCGTAGTTGCGGGAATGGCTTTGGCCCGGTCGCAACAGGGATTATCATGACCGGATGATTGCAGTCATCATTCCCGTATTCCGCAAGGCCGCCGAAACCGATATCGGCGCCATCGTCGCCCTGATCCAATCCGCCTATCGCGGTCAATTCAGCCGCCAGGGCTGGACCACCGAAGCCGATCTGCTTGATGGCCAGCGCACGGATGCGGCTGATGTGGCCCGGTCGCTGGCTGCGCCGGACAGCGCCGTGCTGCTGGCGTCGATCGATGGCGAGCTGCTTGCCTGCTGCCACGTCGAGCGGCACGGCGATGCGGCGTACTTTGGCATGTTCGCCGTTCATCCGCCGCGCCAAGGTGGCGGCTTGGGGCGGCTGGTGCTGGCCGAGGCCGAACGTCATGCGCGACAAGCATGGCAGTGCTCAGCGATGCACATGAAGGTGATCGACGTGCGCAGTGACCTGATGGCCTGGTACGAGCGGCAAGGCTATCGCCGCACCGGCGAATGCTCGCCTTTCCCTTATGGCGATGAGCGCTTCGGCATTCCGCGCCGCGACGATCTGAAGTTCGAATTGATGGTGAAGGACCTGACGGCATGAACGAGGCTTGGGTGGAAGTCGGGACGCGCTCGGAGCTGCTGCCGGGCGAATTCAAAGTGGTTTGGGACGGCGACACCGCCATCGCTGTCTTCAATGTCGACGGCGATCTTTATGCGGTCGAGGATATCTGCACCCACGACGGCGGCGAGTTGGCCGGCGGCGAGATCATCGGCCACGAAGTGGAATGTCCGCGCCATGGTGCGCGTTTCGACTTGCGCACGGGAGCGCCGACCTGTCCGCCGGCGTATGAGCCGATCCATCGGTTTCCGGTAAAGGAAGAGCATGGTTTGATCTGGACGCGGGACGATCGCTGAGCGCAACGTTCAGTCATCTGTTTGCAAAGAACTCTCCCGCTTTTGTGCCTTGGTTCTCAGGGCAGCATGCACGCAGCTGTTGTTGACGGAGCTTTCATCGAAGGATTGCTACACCGCAACATAGGAAGTGGAAGTTCGTAGTGGAATGCTGTGGCACGCGTGGAGACTCGCGCGTGCAGGGGTTGCGACAAGACGCAGGTCGATGTGCGTCGTGGCTGGTGCAAGCAGGTCAAGCGGATGACGTTGGCTGGCAGCGTGTCGGTGAACGTTTCTTTTTGCGGTGTCAATCGCGCGAGCGTCCTTTTCATGGCTGAAGTCGGCCGTGACGGTGTGCTTGCGCCATAAAGAAAGAGCGCAGCCGCATGCGCCGGAAGAGTGTGCCCAGGGGTAATCAATGACGAATGACGAATGCGAGTGCAACGCAGGCGGAGCAGCCACCTATCAATGAGGCATTGAGTCGGCCGGCCGGGCCTTTGCATGCGCCTTCGCAAGGAGATTGCGCAATGAATCATGAGTCACCTATGTCGCTGCCATTGACGACCGCCCAGCGCGGATTGTGGGTAGGCCAGAAGATCGGCGCGGCGGATGCCACCTTGAACATCGCCGAGATGCTGGAGATTTGCGGTCCGGTGCGGCCTGAGTTGTTTATCCGCGCGCTATGGCAGGTTACTCGCGAAGCCGACACGCTGCGTGTAAGCGTGATTGAGCATCAAGGCCGCCCACGTCAGGTGGTGCGGTCGATCTATCCGGGTGAGTTCCCGTATCTGGATGTCAGTCACGAGGCCCGTCCGCGCGCAGCAGCCGAAGCATGGATGATGGAAGAATTGAACCGCCCCGTGGATCTGGCCAATGATCCCCTGTGGGTGAGTGCTCTGTTCAAAGCTGCGGAGGATCGCTACTACTGGTACCAGCGCGCTCATCACGTAATCTTTGACGGTTATAGCGGCGGTGTAATCGCACGAAGGTTGGCCGAGCTCTATAACGCCTATGTGGAAGGATGCGAACCGGCTCAGTGCGGCTTCGGTCCCTTGCAGGAACTGATCGAGGCCGAGGCCGCGTACCGCGATTCGGACCGGCTGCAGCGCGATCGGGAATACTGGAAGGAAAAGCTTGCCGACCTGCCCGAAGCTGTTTCGCTGTCGCGTCTGGGGCCGCACAGCAGCATGGGGGGGCTACGCCGCAGCACCGGGCATCTGTCTGCCGAAACGGTGCAGCGCTTGCACGAACTGGGCAAGCGCACTTCCACCAGCCTGCCGCAGTTGCTGATCGCATTGGTGGCCGCCTATTATCACCGTGCTACCGGCGCGCAAGATCTGGTGATCGGCATGCCGGTCTCAGGGCGCATCAATGCAGCCTTGCGCAAGACGCCTGGCATGGTCGCCAACATCGTGGCCATCCGCTTGCGCTTCACCCCGGAAACCACCGCGATCGATTTGTTCGCGCAAGTCGCGCAGGTGGTCAGGCAGGCACTGCGCCATCAGCAATATCGTTACGAGGATTTGCGGCGCGATCTTGGGTTGATCGGACAGGGCAAGCATATCGCCTGGCTCGGCGTGAACATCGAGCCGTTCGATTACCAGCTGGCGTTTGCCGGCGCTCGCGTGATTCCGCACAACGTATCGAACGGCTCCGGCGAAGATCTCACGATCTTCGTCTACGACCGGGGCAACGGCAGCGAATTGCGTTTCGACCTCGACGCGAATCCCGTTCTGTACAGCGTCGCCGATCTGGATGAGCATCGTCGGCGTTTGGCCCTGTTGATGGATGGGGTGTTGGACGAGCCCGATCGACCGCTGGAGCAAATCGACATCCTCGGTGTCCAAGAGCGCCGGCGCCTGTTGCACGACTGGAACGACACGGCCGTCCCGCTGGCGCAGGAAAGCTTGCCCGCGTTCATTGCACAGCATGCGCAGTTGACACCCAATGCGCCTGCCGTGTGTTGTGAAGATTCAACCGTGACCTACCGCGAACTGCACGAACGCAGTGTGTGGCAGGCCTGGCAATTGCTTGCCGATGGGGTGCGGCCCGGTGACACCGTCGCCGTAATGCTTCCGCGCAACGAGCAGTGGCTGATCGTGCTGCTGGCGATCATGCGCACGGGTGCCAGTTTCCTGCCATTGGATCCGGACGGCCCGCCGGAGCGTATTTCGATGATGCTGGACGACGCCGCGCCGATCGCGCTGATCGCCACCCCCGAGTTGTGCGAGCGCTTCGGGCTTGGCGGCATGCTGCTACTGCATCCTGAGGATCTGAGTGGCTCGCTCGATGCGAACGCCGAAGCGCCGGACTGGTCGCGACCCGATGACACGGCCTACGTGCTCTACACGTCGGGATCGACTGGACGCCCCAAGGGCGTGGAGGTCACCCATCGCAATCTGGGCAATTTGCTGCAAGGCATGCGGTTGCAGCTCGCGCTCGGCCCGAGCGATCGCTTCCTGGCCATAGCCACCATGGTGTTCGACATCGCCTTGCTGGAGCGCTTCCTGCCGCTGATGGCTGGAGCGAGCGTAGTGATCGCAGGCAGCGAGACGGTGCGCCATCCTCCCAGCTTGCTGCGTCTGCTGCAGCGTCAGCAAGTCACGCACATGTGGGCGACACCCTCGCTATGGCGGGTGCTGCTGGCGAGCGCGGACGCTCAGCTCGGACAGCTGCACGCATTGGTCGGCGGCGAAGCCCTGAGCGCGGAACTGGCCAATCGCCTGCTGCAGCGCGCATCGAGCGTGACACAGCTTTATGGCCCGACCGAAACCACGGTCTTGTCCACGTCGTACGAGTTGAAGGAGGTGAGTTCAAACGCGCCACCGATCGGCCGCCCCTTATGCAACACGCGGTTGTACGTGCTGGATCAGCATCAGCAACTCGTGCAGACCGGTGCCATCGGCGAGCTCTATATTGCCGGCGCCGGCGTTGCGAAAGGCTATCTCCATCATCGTCAGCTGACCGAGGCGCGTTTCCTGCCGGATCCCTTCGCGGCTGACGGCAGCCGAATGTACCGTACCGGCGATCTGGTCTATTGGAACAGCCAGGGCTCGCTGCATTTCGTCGGCCGTGCTGACGAGCAGGTGAAGATTCGCGGCCATCGCGTTGAACTGGGCGAGATCGAAAGCCGGTTGGTCGCGCATGCCGCGGTAGTCGAGGCAGCGGTTACCGCCCACCGAGACCAGGATGGCGCAATGGCTTTGGCAGCTTACGTAGTGATGCAGGAAAACCGGCAACTGGTCGCCTCCGAGCTGCGCAGCTACTTGGCCAGGTTCTTGCCCGAGTACATGCTGCCAAGCCATTTCATAGCAGCGCAAGCGATGCCGCTGACGGCCACCGGCAAGCTGGACCGCAAAGCCTTGGCACCGCCGGTACGCACTCAGCGAGCTGGCTATACCGAGCCGGTTACGGATGTCGAAAAGAAACTAGCCGCGCTGTGGCAGCAAGTGCTGGGTGTCGAGCGGATCGGCCTCAACGACAATTTCTTCCAGCTGGGCGGCGATTCGCTCAGCGCCGCGGAGATGATTGCGCGCTTTCCGGATTGCTTCGGCATGGAACTGCCGCTCGCCAGCCTGTTCGAAGCATCGACCATCGCCGGTCTCGCGGCGTACCTGCAGCGCGCCGAAGGCAAGAGCGATCCACTGGGCTTGGTGCTGCCGTTGCGCGTTTCGCTCCGGGACCGGCCCTTGTTCTGCATTCATCCAGCGGTTGGGCTTGCTTGGGGCTACACGGGCCTGTTGCGGCACCTGGACGACAAACTGCCGGTATACGGCCTGCAATCAGGCGGTTTGAGTGACATTGCGTCGTTGCCGGCGACTATCGCGCAAATGGCCGGCGACTATCTGGCGCAGGTCCGGCGCATCCAACCGGAAGGCCCCTACCGGCTGCTCGGCTGGTCGCTGGGCGGCCTGATTGCGCACGAGATGACGGCGCAATTGCAATCGCAGGGCCGGCAAGTGGAATTCCTGGCACTGCTGGATGCCTATCCCTTCGTGGTGGATGAGGCGATGACCAACGCCGATACGTCGCAGGAGATCAGGGCCATCCTGCGTTTCCTCGGCTTCCACCAGCATGTAGAGCATCCCCCTGCCAGCCTGGCCGCGCTGACGAATCTGCTATGCACGGAATACGGGGTGTTCAGCATGCCGCTGGTGCAGGAGATTTCACGCAGCCATCCGCAACTGGTCGAGCAGGTATCTGCCGTCACGCTCAACAATCTGCAGCTGGCACGCAAACACGTGCCGAGGCGGATCGATACCGATGTGCTGTTCTTCCGGGCAGCGCAGAAGGAATCCGTCGACCTGAGCGCGCAACTCTACGACCGGCCCGAAGCCTGGCAGCTTTACGTGGATGGCCGAATCGAAGTGCATGACATCGCCTGCCATCACCAGGCCATGCTGGAAGCGGCCCCGGCCGCGCAAATCGGCAGGCTGGTCATGCAGCGGCTGTATGCGTTGCAGACGGCCCGTCCCCAATCCGCCCAACTCGTCCGGCATGCGCCGGATCATGCGCCTACCGGGAGCTTCGCCGCCTATGCCTGAGTCCCACGCACCCATCGCCATTTTCACCATCGGCACGCAAGGCGATATCCGTCCTTGCGTTGCTCTGGGTGTCGGCCTGCAACGCGCCGGTTATCCGGTGCGCATCGTCACCAGCGACAATTTCGAAAGCATGGTGCGTGCGGCCGGCCTGGCGTTCTTTCCGCTGACGGCGAATTTCCAGACGCTGCTCGACTCTCATCGCGAGATTGCCGACCAGGGCTTGGACATGTCGGCGATGGCACGCATTTCCCGCCACTTCTACGCCGAATGGGCCACCCATTGGGCCAGCGAAGGCATGGCGGCGGCCCAAGGCGCGGGCTTGCTGATCGGGGTGGCCAACAGCACCCTGCTGGCCAAGGCGGTTGCCCAAGCGCAGGGCATCCCGTTCGTGGGCGCGCAATTGCAACCTCTGACACCGTCACGCCAGATGTCCCCGCTGGTGCTGGTCGGCGGACGCAAGCTGCCGCCCGCGCTGAACATGGCGGCCTACAACGTATTGCGGCTGCTGGTCTGGTACGTGATGAAGCCGGCCATCAATGACATCGTGCGCCCGCAACTCGGCCTGCCGGGATATCCCTGGTACGGGCCTTACTTCAAGAATCGGCATCATCGTGTGCTGTACGGATTCAGCCGTCACGTCGTGCCCAGGCCGGGCGATTGGCCTGAGACGGCGCAGATCACCGGCTACTGGTTCCTCGACCAAGCCGATTGGCAACCACCGGATCCCTTGCGTGCCTTTCTCGATGCCGGTCCCAAGCCGATCTATGTCGGTTTCGGCAGCATGGTCAGCACGCATGCCGAGCAATTCACGAAGACCGTGCTCGAAGCCGTCCGGCGCAGCGGCCAGCGTGCCGTGCTCGCCACCGGTTGGGGCGGTTTGGCGGGCGAGGAGGGCACCCAGGACGGGTCCATCTTCTTTACTCGCGGCGCACCGCATGACTGGCTGTTTCCACGGGTTGCCGCGGCGGTTCATCACGGTGGCGCCGGCACCACGGCGGCGGCGGTCCGCGCCGGGATTCCTTCGGTAATCGTGCCTTTTTTTGGCGATCAGCCGTTCTGGGGGCGGTGCTTGCAACGCGAGGGGGCTGCACCGCCGATCGTGGACCGGCGCAGCATGCGTGCGGAAACTTTGGCTGCGGCGATCGATGCGGCAACCAAGCAGCCCATGCGAAGAGCGGCTGCATCGCTAGGGGTAAACGTGCGTGCGGAAAACGGCGTGGCGGAGGCGATAGTGTGTCTGCGCAACTGGGGCTTGTTGAAGCCGGCTCATGATGAAGAGTTTGCGCTTGCTGTCGCAAGATGAGGCGAAATGTGCTTGGGCCGGGAAGATCGCGGGTCGTCCCATTTCGCCGGGAAGTTTCAAACCACCTTACCGACATCCCAGCGAAAGCTGGGATCCAGCGACTTGCAGACCGCAAAGGCACTGGGTACCAGCCTTCGCTTTGATGAAGAGCAAAAATCGCGGGGATACCTCTGGGTTGGATTGTTTTTGGGGCAAATTGATTTTTCCTACGCTGAGCCTGGAAGCGTTAAGTAGGGCCAAGTGACACATTGGAAAGTGCCTCTCTGCTCCAGTTTTATGCCAGAGCGAGCATGCTTCTCGCTAAATCATGCGCCGCTTGAACGCATCAGCTTGCCGACCGCTTCGGATTGGCCGGCCGTAGTGTGTAAGCGTCATCTTACGCTGCGTAACGCATAAGTCCTCTAGCGACCATTCAAATGCTTCTCCAATCTAGCCCTTTGCGATGCGGCTGCGGCCGACAGAATGGGGAATGAGAGGCATGACTTGTGGCGACGGCCGCCACATAAATCAAGCCGTTGCACACCTGAGCGTGACGAGCATCCTGATCGCACATCGCGAGGCAATCAGCGCGTCAGTAGACAAGCTCATCGCCTTGCGGAATGGCAAGACTTTTGATTGGTCTGGCGTAGAGCTAATCAGTCAAGGCCTGGACGGAGGCTTTCCGTCATCATGAAATAGCGTGGAGTTTTGCGTAAATAGACGAGGTGGTTTGGATGGTCATTACCCGAAAAAAAGGGCTCATGGTCTTTGCTGCGGCGACTGCGCTTTTCGTGCCATGGATGTTTGTACTGAATTGCTTTGTTTACATCCTGAATACTGGCAGCATGAATAGCGAAAATCTTGTCATTTCGTTAATTACGTCGACTATTTCCGGCGTTCTATGCGCGCTTATTGCCCTGCACGGCTACCTTCGCAAGCGAGGTTAATCGCTCTGGCAAATCGCCGATATCACCTACACTGGTCAGCAGCTTGGTACGCGCATCGACGCGCGGTGTATTGCGCTTGAGCAAGGATGAGTTCTCGATCCGTAAGCAGGCTGGGATGCCAATCCCAGCATCGCGTGTGTGGCGTGCATGGCAATGCTGGGTTTTGCAACGTAAGCCTACGTTAGGCAGGTGCGTCAGTTCGGCGGGAACTTCACCAACACCCGTTGACCGATGCGTAAAGCTGCCGACGGCGCCTGATCGAGCGTCAGCACGCAATCCACCGACCGGGTATTGGCGCGCACCTGCGGATCATCTTCCAGCGTGCTGGCCCCGAACACCTTGCCGACGCGCAGCACGTGTGCCTTCAGTGGCGCCATGCCGCTGCCGCTGTCGTCATCCACTTCGGCAGCCATGCCCTCATGCACCACGCCAACGAACGACTCATTGAGTTCGGCGCGCACGATGCGCGGCGAATCGGGGAGCATCACGAAGATGGGCCCCGTCGCTGGCGATACCGAAGCACCTGGCTGCACCATGCGCTGCACGATCTCGCCGGTAGCCGGCGCGTGCAGGCTACGCAGCTCCAACTGATAGCGGGCACCGGCTACTTTCTGGGCAGCCAGTGCTGCGGCCGCGTGGGCGTTGTTCAATTCGGTCTGAGCCTGCTGCGCGGCTTCCCGCGCATCGTCCGCGCTTTGTACGTCACCGGCGCCAAGCTTGGCAGCCTGCTCCAACCGCGATGCGCGCAATCCGGCCGACTTGGCGCGCTGCTCCAGCGCGCCGATCTGCGCCATGGCTTGCTGCTGTTCGGCGAGCGCGGTGTCCAGGGCCAGCTTGGCCGGCTGCAGGTCGAGTTGCGCCAGCAACTGTCCTTTCTGCACGTGGTCGCCTTCATGCACATCGACCTGGGCGACGACGCCTTCACTGGGCATGGTGAGCTTGAGCAGGCCCCCTTCGATGTCGATGCGTCCGCGCGCTACCGCCGCATACGCCGCTGCCCTGGCAGCGGCGCTTGGCTCCGGTGCCGGGTCTCGCGAGCAGCCGGCCAGCAGCGCGACAAGCAAGGCCAACGGAAGGCGCAGATCACGCAAAGTCATGCATAGGTTCCTAAAAGAAAGCAGGCTTGCCCGCAAGATTCGCCCCTCACCCTAAGCCCCCGATCGCGCCGGGGGCAGGCTTTCTCCCGGAAGGGGGGAGGGGGCGGAAGCTGCAGGCGGCACATGGTCGCTCAGAATGCGGCCGTCTTCCATCGCCAGCACGCGGTCGGCATGGTGGACCAGGCGCGGATCGTGGCTGACGCACAGCACCGTGGTGCCATGCGCTCGGGCGATGCGATGCAGGATGTCGATCACGATCTGTCCATTGGCGGCATCCAGCGCACTGGTGGGTTCGTCGGCGAACAGCAGTTCCGGCTGTTTGGCCAGCGCGCGAGCGATCGCGACACGCTGTTTTTCGCCGCCGGACAATTCGGCCGGCAGCAGCCGCATGCGCGGGCCAAGGCCGACCTCCTCCAGCGATTCGGCCGCGCGCTTGCGCACCACGTCCTTGGCCAGTCCCATGTAGCTCAGCGGCAGCTCCACCTGCTCCAGGGCGGTCAACGCCGGGAACAGATTGAAGCCCTGGAACACGAAGCCGGTGTGCTGCAGGCGGAAGGATTCCAGCGCCCGCGTGCTCATTCCGCTCAGTTCATGGCCGAGCGCACGCACTGCGCCGCCATCGGCGGGTTGCAGGCCGCTCAGGATCGCCAGCAACGTGCTCTTGCCACAGCCGGAGGGGCCGGAAATCAGCGTGAGTTCGCCGGCGTGCACGTCCAGGGTGAGGTCGTGCAGCACCGTGCTTTCAATGCGGCCCGAAACGAAGGATTTGCGCACGCTGCTGGCTTGCAGCGCCGGGGTACCTGGGGAAGAGGTCGAAGCGAGGGTGGACATGCTCATCTCAGCAGGCTCGCCGGGTCGGCACGGCGCAGGGTACGCACGGCGGCCAGGCCGGATACGATCGCCAAAGCCATGCTCAGTGCCAGACAGACGATGGTGGTGAGCGGATTCAAGTCCATCGGCACGCTGCGGTTGCGCGCGATGACGAGCAGGATCAGGCCGATCACGATACTGCACATCAATCCCAGCGCACCTACCCAGAACGCCTGTTCCATCACCACCTTGCGCAGCGAACCGCGGCCGACGCCAAGTGCGTTCAAGGTGGCGTATTCGCGGATCGAGCCGATGACTGCGGCGATCAGGGTCTGGCTGGTGATCACCGAGCCGACCAGGAACACGATGCCGGCGAGGAACAGCACGCCCGCACCGGCGCCGGTGTCGAACATCCAGTACAGGCTCGATTCGCGTGCGAATGCCTTGGCCGTCCAGACGGTGTACGGCCCGAATGCATTGGAACCGTTCAAACGGTTTGCCACCAGCTTGGGCTTCACGCCATGGCGTACCTTGGCAATGAAGTAGGTCATCATGCCGGCATCGTCGTGCGAGAGGTCGAGCATGCGTGCGGTTTCCAGCGAAGCGACGATGTTCACGCCGCCTAGCGCGCGCAAGCCGCTGCTCACGCCGACTACTCTCACGCGCTGGCCATTGATGACCGCACTCTCGCCGATGTCGACGCCGAGGCTGTCAAGGTCGGCCTTGTCCACGATCACCGCGCCGGGTTCGTTCAGGCGTGCGCGCAGCGCGGGGGGCAGCGCGCGCGCGAACATCATGCCGTCTGGATGCACATCGATGCCGGACACGAACACCGACACGCCGCCAGTGTCGCGCGAGCCGCGCCAGTCGGCATCCACCCAGCGAAACGGCTCCACCTTCATCACATCCGGATCCATGCGCAAGCGCATCGCCACGTCTTCGCTGATGGGGCGGCCGAGGTTCACGCTCTGCGTGCCCGGATAGCCTGCCCACAGATCAGCCGAGGAACCGGTGATGTACACGCTTGCGCTGCCAAAGATGCCGAGCACTAGCGCAGCCTGCAGCAGCTGCAGCAGGCTGGCGAAACCCACCGCCAGAATCGCCGGCAGAAAGCGGCGCCATTCGTAGACGAGGGTCTTGCGTGCCAGCGCCACCATTACTTGGCTTCCTTGCGGCTGCTCAGTGCCTTGTAATCGGCGGCCACATTGACCAGCGGCAACGGTGCACCACCCAGGGCCTTGTACAGCGACACGTAGGCGAGGTCACGCTCGGCGCGCGCGGATACCAGTTCGAGCTGCGCTTTGGCTTGGGCGATCGTCGCGTCCTGCAGGTCAAGGGTGCTGGCAAGGCCAAGGCTGCGCCGCTTGTTCAGTGCGGAAACGTTGTCGTCGAGCGCTTGCGCAGCTTGCTGGGCCCAGGTCTCTCGCACGCGTGTCTGCTGCAGATCGCCCATCGCCGTTTCGGTTTCGGCAACCCCCTGCAGCACTGCCTGGCGGTACGCGTATACCGCCGCTTGCAGCCCATGCTTTTGAGAGTTGGCCTTCGCCATGCGCATGCCCCAATCGAACAGCGGCATGTCGATCACCGGCCCGGCCGAGAAGATGCTGTCGCCGGAGCGAATGAGCCTGCGCTCGGTCAACAGGTTCACCGACCAGTCCAGTGAACTGCCCAGGCCGATATGCGGGTAGATGTCGGCACGGCTGATACCTGCTTCGCCTGCCGCCCGCAGCACCTCCGCTTCGGCCGCGGCGATTTCAGGGCGCGTGCGCAGCAAGTCCGCTGGCGCGTGTGTCATCTGCCAGTCGCCCAATTGCGGCTGCACGCCGCCTTCCAGCCAGGCCGGATCGGGTTCGCTCTGGCCGAGCAGCACCGCCAGTTGCTGGGCGTTCGCATTGATGGCGTGCTGCGGATCGGTCAGCGCCATTTCCGAACGTGCCAGCTCGGCCTTGGCCGAGGCGACATCGGTCGGGGCGACCAGCTTCAAACCCGCGCGCAACACCAGCAGGTGCAGCTTTTCCTGGTTCGCATCGCGCACGCCGGCAAGCAGCTTCGCCTGCTCCTGGGCCGTGCGCAGCGAGACCCAGCAGCGAGCCACTTCCGCCACCAGGGTGACATAGGTGCCTTGCAGGTTTGCCCGCGCCGCATCGAGATTGCCGGTGGCGAGCCGGTGCGTGCTCTTCAATGCCCCAAACAACGGCATTTCCCATAGCGCATCGAAGCCCACGATGAAATAGGAAGCACTGGCGTCCGGCTGGATCACCTGGTTGGTATCGAAGCGCAGGCTGGGCAAATAAGGGTCGTTGCTGTGCCGATACAGGATGCGTGCCGCGACCAGCCGTTCGGAGGCGGCTTTGACTTCCAGGTTATGGTCCAGCGCGCGCTTCACCAGCGCGTCCAGCTGGGGATCGTTGAGCGCCTGCCACCAGTTCTTGAGGTCTGGCTGCGCGGGGTTTGCCGCGGTTGCCGTGGGCGCGTTGCGCCAAGCCTGCGGTAGCGGCGGCTTCAGGGCCGGCAGGGGGGGCGCGGTGCAGCCAACCAGAAGGGTCAGCAGCAGCGCCGGCAGCAGGCGGAGGATAGGGAGGACTTGGCGCGGTGCGGAATCGTGCACGGGCTGGTGACCGTCAATGAAGGCGTGCAAAAGCTAAGCATAGCGGCTCAGGCCACCATTTGGTTTACGCATGGCGCGCCTGGCCCGAGCGAAAGCGAATCCAGGTGGGCATGGGAGGAAGACGTTTGGCGTCGCAAAAGGGGAAACGGCCCCAGGCCTGGGCCGCAGGAGGGCTGGAAGGGCTGGAAAGGCGACCGAAAGGGGTCCCTCGTCAAGATGCACTTCGTCTTAGGGTAGGAGTGGGTGCGAGTGGCTGCTTGGAACATCCTGTGCGATTTCGACGGAACCATCTCCGTCGAGGACGTGATCGACTCGCTGCTGGATCGTTTCGGCCGCCCTGGCTGGGAAGCGTTGGAGCAGGATTGGCGCGCCGGCCGCATCGGGTCGCGCGAGTGCATGAGCGGCCAGGTGGCCCTGCTGGACGTGAGTCGCGAAGCCCTTGATGAGCACCTGGACGGGTTGTGGATCGACCATGCTTTCCCGGCATTCGTGGCGCGCACGGTAGAACTCGGCACGCCGATGCGCATCGTAAGCGACGGCCTCGACTACGCCATCCATCGAATTCTTGGACGCTACGGTTTGGATAATCTTCCGCTCGCCGCCAATCACCTGGCCCCGGGCAGCCCGCCTCGCCAGTGGCAGCTCACTTCGCCGTTCCAGAGCGAAGGCTGCCGCAGCGGTACCTGCAAGTGCGCGTGCGTAGCGCAAGCGCGCAAGGATGGCGGCAAGACTCTGCTGATCGGCGACGGCGCATCCGATTTCTGCGCGGCCGACCGAGTGGATTTCGTCTTCGCCAAGCATCGTTTGATCGAGCATTGCCGCGCTTCCGGCATTCCCTATGTGCCGATCACCGGCTTCGAGGATGCGCTGGAACTGCTGCCACGTTTGCTGGACGGCAGCCTGCTGGCTGAACACGGGCCGCGGGTGTTGCCGGCGGTTTCGAATTTTTAGTCGAGCAGCCGCCCATTTTTCGTGACAGCTGATTGCTTGCCTCGCCGTTCCCGCGGATGCGGGAACGGCGGTCAGGCAGCCTCAGGCCAGCACGGTCGCCCTTTTTTTCATTCCATTCCCTCTTCTCTTGCATGAACACCTACGACCCCAACGCCGCCTCCTACGTCATCCCCGACGAACAACTGCTTGCCGACGAAGCGCAATACAGCTCCTTCGGCGACACCGTGCACTATGTCGATCCGCCGAAGATTTTCCGTCACGGCCAGGGCAGCTACATGTACGACACGGCCGGCGTGCCGTTCCTCGATCTGCAGATGTGGTATTCGGCGGTCAACTTCGGTTACGGCAACAAGCGCCTGAACGACACGCTGAAGCGCCAGATCGATGTGTTGCCGCAAGTCGCCAGCCAGTACCTGCACCAGACGCGCATCGAACTGGCCAAGACCATCGCGGTCGACGCCCAGAAGAAGTTCGGCCTGAAGGGCCGGGTGCACTTCAACGTGGGCGGTGCGCAGGCGGTGGAGGATTCGCTCAAGCTGGTGCGCAACTACAAGAACGGCAAGAGCCTGATGTTCGCCTTTGAAGGTGGCTATCACGGCCGTACGCTGGGCGCTTCGTCGATTACTTCCAGCTACCGCTATCGCCGCCGCTTCGGCCACTTCGGCGAGCGCGCGATGTTCATTCCGTTCCCGTACCCGTTCCGCCGCCCGAAGGGCATGACGCCGGAGGAGTATTCCGATCATTGCGTGCGCCAGTTCGAGCGCCTGTTCGAGACCGAGTACAACGGCGTGTGGGACCCGAAGGTCAACCAGGCCGAATACGCCGCCTTCTATGTGGAGCCGATCCAGGGCACCGGCGGCTACGTCGTACCGCCGCGCAACTTCTTCAAGGATTTGAAGCGCGTGCTGGACAAATACGGCATCCTGATGGTGGTGGACGAAATCCAGATGGGTTTCTGGCGCACCGGCAAGCTGTGGTCGATCGAGCATTTCGGCGTCACCCCCGACATCATCGTGTTCGGCAAGGCGCTCACCAATGGCCTGAATCCGCTGTCCGGCCTGTGGGCGCGCGAGGAGATGATCAACCCGACCATCTTCCCGCCCGGCTCCACGCACTCCACGTTCAATTCCAATCCGCTGGGCACCTCGCTGGGTCTGGAAGTGATCAAGATGGGCTACGAGCTGGATTACGAAAAGACCGTGCCGCAAAAGGGTGCCTACTTCCTCGACGGCTTGAAGGATCTGCAGAAGCGCCACAAGGAAATCGGCGACGTGGACGGGCTGGGGCTGGCGTTGCGTGCGGAGATCTGCACTGACGATGGCTTCACGCCGAACAAAGCACTGTTGGACAAGATGGTCGACATCGGCCTGGCAGGGGACCTCGAACACAACGGCAAGAAGATCGGCCTCGTGCTGGACGTGGGCGGCTGGTACAAGAACGTGATCACGTTCGCGCCGTCGCTGGACATCAGCTATGAGGAAATCGATCTAGCCATGGTGCTGCTTGACCAGCTGCTGACCAAGGCGAAGAAGGCCATGTAAAGCCTTTACGCTCTTTCCCTCTCGGGACAGGGCCGGATTTTTTTGTCGATGTTCCCATGCAGGGGAAGCTGACAAACATGGCGGTGCGCAGCGCCGCCTTTTTTTGTAGGCTTGGACGGCAATCCCTGCATTGTCATCTATGCGGTGTCGCGGTGCTGGGATTGTCATCCCAGCCTACTGATTTTCACGTGCCGTGCGCCGGCGGAAAGACGATCTCCACGCGCAAACCTCGTCCGTTGTTGCCGCTGCGATAACGCACGCGCGCGGCATGCCATTCGGCAATGCGCTGCACGATCGCCAGGCCGAGCCCGCTGCCTTGTTCCTCGCTGCCGGGCACGCGAAAAAAACGCTCACCCAGGCGTTCGATCCATGCGGGCGGCACGCCAGGGCCGTTGTCCTCCACGGCCAGGCAGATGTGCTTGTCTTCGCGATCAAGCGACACCGTCATCACGCTGCCGCGTCCGGCATAGCGCAAGCCGTTGTCGATCAGGTTGTCCAGCATTTCCTGCAGGCGATGGCGGTCGCCGTCAACCAGCAGTGGGCCGGTGGGGCCTTCGTAACCCAGATCGATGTCGGCAACCAATGCTTCATGCACGCGTTGGCTGACCAGCTCGGGCACCAGCATGGCCAGATCCAGCCGTTCGGTATCGCCTGCTTCGTGTCCGGCCGTTTGTGCCCGCGTAAGCGCAAGCAGCTGGCTCGAAGTGCGATTGGCCCGCAGGATCAAACGCTGGATGTGATTCAGGGCGTCCTTGATCGTCGCCGGATCAGCAGTGGCTTGCGCGCGATCCGCGTGCACGCTCAAGCCGGCAAGTGGCGTACGCAGCTGATGCGCGGCATCGGCGATGAAGCGCTCATGCAAGGCCAGCATGCCGCGCAGGCGCGCGAACAGGCCATCGATGGTGCGCGTGAGCGGCAGGATTTCCACCGGCACTTCGGCGTCGCCGATCGGCGCCAGATCATGTTCGCGATTGGCGAGCTGGTTGGTGAGCGGCTCAAGTTGGCGCAAGCTGGTGCTCACACCCAGCCATACCAGCAAAAAGGCCGCGATGATCAGCAATGCCTGTGCCGGAATGCTGAGCAGCAGAATTTGCCTGGCTTCCAGATGCCGGTCGCGCAGTGTCTCGGCGATGGTCACTTCCAACTGGTCGCCAGGCTCGCGCGGATTGCGCATCTGGATGCTGGCTGCGCGCAAAGCGTGCCGTTCGATCCGGACGTCGTAACGCTGCGGCGCGTGGCCATCGGTGAACAAGCCGCTAGGCGGCTTCAGCGCCGGGTTGCCGGCGATCAGGCCGTGGTGTTCGCTGAATACGCTGAAATAGTTGCGCCCTTCCGGTTCGTACTCCAGCAGGAACTGCGCCTGCGGCGTGACGAGGCCATCCGGGCTCTTGTCGGCCATCAGCTGCGCCAGGGTCAGCGTGTCGTTGACCAGGTTCACGTCATGCACGTGGTTGGCGTAGATCAGGGCGCCGACGTAGGTGATCAGGCTGTTCAACAGCAGCAATGCGGTGAGCGGCACCAGCAGGGTGGTCAGCAGGCGCTTGCGCAGGCTCTGGCGGGCATGGCGCCACCGCAGGCGCTGGCTCATGCTTCCTTGACCCCTTCCAGCAGGTAGCCCAATCCGCGGATGGTGCGCACCTGCGTGCCCGAGTCGGTCAGCTTGCGGCGCAGGCGATAAATGGCGATGTCCAGCCCATTGTCGGTGAGTTCCTGGTCCCAACTGCACAGGGCTTCGATCAATTGCGCACGGCTGGTAACGCGATCGGGGCGCGCGGCCAGCGCTTCGAGCAGGCCGAATTCGCGTGCGGTCAGTTCCAGCGGCTTGTCGTCAACCCAGGCGCGATGGCCCGGCAGATCCAGGCGCAGGCGGCCGATGCTGATTTCCGGCGCGCCTTGCGTGGTGTAGCGGCGCAACAAGGCGCGCACGCGCGCCTCGAACTCGGCCAGCGCAAAGGGCTTGACCAGGTAATCATCCGCACCCAGGTCCAGCACGCGCACACGCTCGCGCAAACCTTCGCGCGCGGTGATCACCAGCACCGGTAGGCCACTGCCGCGTCTGCGTACGCGCTGCAGCACTTCGCTGCCGTCCAGGCCGGGCAGACCAAGATCGAGCACCAGCAGGTCGTAGGGGGTATCTTTCAGCGCGGCGTCGGCGCGTACACCGTCGGCCACATGATCGACCGCGTGGCCGCCCTGACGCAGCGCTGCACTGACGCCGGCGGCAATGGAGGGATCGTCTTCGGCAATCAGGATACGCATGGTCGAAGGGCTCCGTCAGGCCATGGATGTTGCGGTAGGGCCATGATTTTCAGCGGGTTCCAGTCGAAAAGGCCGAGTTAAGGATCAGCTTAGCGCTTGTATCCGGATTCGCCCAGATGTACCGCGCGACATGACGTTTGGCCGATGCCCTTGCGGTCGGGCATGGCGCACGCTCGATCAACTTGGGAAGGGGAGGTCATCGATGAGCTTTGCAACGAGCAGGAGCGGGCTGTGGCTTGCGGCGTGCGCGGTGCTGTGGTCCAGCCAGGCCATGGCGCAGACCACGCCGCCCGCCGCACAGCCGGCGGGCACGGCATCGGCCGCCGCGCTGCAGGAAATTCCATTCGCGCCCGCGCACGACACCATCATCACCACGCAGAGCGCGCCCAACGCCTGGGGCGGGGAGCGTACCGGCACGGAACCGACCCTTTCCGATCGCGTGGTGAGCTACACCATCGATGCGGACTTGGATGCCGCCAAACATGCAGTGGCCGGCAAGGAACACATGACCTGGCGCAACCGCAGCGATCGCGCGGTGAGCAGTGTCTATTTCCATCTCTACCTCAACGCTTTCCAGAGTGAGGGCAGCACCTTTTTCACCGAGCGCAAGGTGCTCACCGCGCATGGTCAATCGCGCGGCAATGCAGTACTGGAAAAAGGGCAGTGGGGTGGTATCCGTCTGCAAAGCGTGCAGCAGAATGGTGCGACGTTGAAGTGGAGCTTCGTGCATCCGGATGGCGGACCGGACACGGATCAAACGGTAGTGCGTATCGACCTGGCGCAACCCGTGCCGGCCGGTGGCAGCCTGGCGCTGGACATCGACTTCCTCAGCCAATTGCCGCGCGTGGTGGAACGCACCGGATGGTGGGGCGATTTCAACCTGGTCGCGCAGTGGTTCCCGAAGATCGGTGTGCTGGAGCTGCCCGGGGAGCGGGGCGCCACGCAAGTGCGCTGGAACGTGCATGAGTTCCATTTTATGAGCGAGTTCTATGCGGACTTCGGGCTGTACGATGTACATCTGACGGCGCCCAGTGATTACACCGTGGGCGCGGTCGGCAAACTGCAAGGCGCGCCGGAACAGAAGAACGGCAAGACGATTTACCACTTTGTGCAAGGTGACGTGCACGATTTCGCGTGGGTGGCCGCCAAGGGCTTCAAGACCATGGACGGCAGTTATGAAGGGCCGGGCAGCCCGAAAGTCGCGGTACGCGTGATCTATCCATCGGAATACGAAGCCACCGCCGCGCCAACGCTGAAGTCGACCATCGATTCGCTCGGCTACTTCTCGCGTACGCTGGGTGCCTATCCCTATGAAACGGTCACGGCGGTCATTCCGCCTTATAACGCTGATGAAGCCGGCGGCATGGAGTATCCGACCTTCTTCACCTCGGAAGGCTATGAAAAGGTCGAGCCTGACACGCTGTATCAGACCTCCAGCGATTTCGTGAACATCCACGAGTTCGGCCACGGCTATTTCTACGGCCTTCTCGCGTCCAATGAATTCGAGGAACCGATCCTGGACGAAGGGCTCAACGAATACTGGGACAACCGCATGCTGCGCGAGCGCAAGCAGGACCTGGTGCTTGCCACGCCCTTCACTCGATGGCTGGGCATTACGCCGCACCTCAGCGGCTTTGCTTTCGAACGCCTGAGCGCGACCTTGTTCCATCCGGCTGATCCATTGGCGCAAAACAGCTGGGACCGCCTTTCCGGCACCAGCTACGGCACCGTGTATTCGCGCACCGCCACGGCCATGCATGACCTGGAGGAACGGCTTGGCCGGCCTGCGTTGGAAAAGGCATTCAAGCTCTACTATCAGCGCTGGCATTTCCGTCATCCTTCGGTCGCGGATTTCCGCGCCGCGCTGATCGACAGTTCAGGCAATGCCAAGGAAGTGGATGCCATTTTCAATCAATACGTCTACGGCACCGCCTTCATCGACGACAACGTGGCCGATATCGACAGCTATGAAGTGTTGCCGCAGGCTGGCGTGACCTGGAAGGACGGCAAGCGCACCGAAGTCGATGCCAACGAACTCGACAAGCAGATCGACAAGCAGCGCAGCGATTGGGAAAAAGCGCACAAGGACGCGAAGCCTGGCGCAGCGGGGCCCTTTCCGTGGCATAGCACGGTGACCGTGCGGCGTGATGGCGTATCCGCGCCGGAGTTGCTGCGCGTGAGCTTCGAGGACGGCACCCGCCAGGACATCAGCTGGGACGACGACCGCCGCTGGGCGCGCTTCGATTTCGTGAAGCCCGCCAAAGTGGTGTCGGCGGAGCTCGATCCGGATCGGCACAACCTGCTGGATCGCGATCGGTTCAACAACAGCCAGGCCACCGAGCCGAACGGTGCTGCATCGCGACGCTGGACCGCAGACGTTGCGGCGCTGCTGCAGAGTTTCTACGCCTTGCTGGCAACCATGTGAGGGCCGCAACCATGTCTCGTTCCCCAAGTTTCGCGGCGGTGCTGTCCAGCATGGGTGCCGCAGTGCAATGGCGTTTGCTGTTGCTATGGCTGTTGATCATGCTGATTCCGGCTGCGCTGGTGGCTTTGCCGTTGTGGGTCATGCTTGGCGGCGTGCTCGACACCTCGGTGCACTCCGCCGAATGGGCGCAAGGTTTCAATGACTTCATGTTCAGTGATGTGATCACCAGCTTTTTCGATCACCCGCAGTGGTTGCTCACCGGCATGGCCATTGCGCAGGCGTCGACTTTGCTGCTGTCCCCGTTCCTGACCGGCATGGTGATCGGCAGCGGCAAGGCGGGGCGTGCGCTGGGTTTCGGTGCTTTGCTGCAAAGCGGCCTGCTGGAATACGGCCGCATGTTCCGTTTGCTGTTGTGGTCGCTGGTTCCCTACGGGTTGATTATCGCCGTGCACCTGCTGGGTTCGCACATGGCGGACAAGCAGGCGGAGCAGGCTGTGCTGGAATCGCAGGCAGATCGATACGCCAGCGTAGCGCATTGGGTGCTGCTGATCGTGTTGGTATTGATGCAGTCGATCGTGGAATCGGCGCGTGCGGCGTTTATTGCCGATCCTTCGCTGCGGTCGGCCACGCGCGCACTGGGGCGAGGTATCAAGCAATTGTTCCGCCAGCCGGTGAAGACTTTGCTGTTCTATCTGGTGGTGACACTGCTGGGCCTGGCGCTGGCTGCCGTGTTTGGTCTGCTGCGGATTCGCGTGACCGCGGTTGGCGTGGCCGGCACCGCGTTGGCTTTGTTGCTTGGCCAGCTGATCGTGCTCGTGATCGGCTGGATGCGTACGGCGCGGTTGTTTGCACTGGCGGAAGTCGCACGTGCTTCAAGATAGCCTGTAGGCTGGGATGAAAATCCCAGCTTTCTGTTCTGAGGGCGATGCTGGGATTGTCATCCCAGCCTACGTGGCGAGATGTACCAGCAGCAGCTCGCCACCACCCTCGACGCGCAGGCGCTCACCAGGCTGCGCGTCGATCCAGACATTGGCGCCGGCCACAAACTCGGCATGCTCATCATTCACTTGAATACCGGCGTGGCCGCTTAAGACATGCACGAACCAACGCCACGATGCGCGTGCCGGCAACCACATGGCTCCGGTCAACGGCCGTGCGATCAATTCGCCCTGTGCGTCGTCACGCAGCATCAGGTTGAAGGCGCGCGTGGCACCCTCCGGTAGTGAGATATAAGGCGCTTCAGCACCATCGAACAGGATCGTTTGCAAGCGCAACAGGGAAAGCTCGCGTTCCGGAGCGAAGCGCAATCGCACCGGCGCATCCAATGCAACGAATTGCCGGCGCGTGGCGGGGAAACTGGAAAATTCACACGCCTGGGTGATTTCGGCGATGCTCAAGCGCCAACGCCAGGCGTCGCCGGGCCCGCACGCGATCTCGGTGGTGATCCCGGCGCCATTCGCCCACGCCTGCGTTTTCAACGCTTCGGTGGGAACCTGGCGCAAGCGGTTCATGCAAAAGCGTGGCGGCGGAAGTCGCGATGCGGGGGATAGTAGGCGAAAACGTGGTTGTCGCTGCCGAAGAAATCGATGTCTTCGATGTGTTCGCCGCCGAGGCGTTCGGCTACCCGATCGGAAGCTTCGTTACCGACCCGCACCAGGCTGATTACGCGCTGCAGGTGCAGCTGGTTCCAGGCGTAATCCAGGATCGTCAGGCCCGCCTCGGTGGCGTAGCCGTGATGGCGATGCTCCGGCTTGAGCATCCAGCCCATTTCCACGTCCGGCCAGCCTTCCGGATGCAACAGCCCTGCGCGGCCGATGAACTCGCCGGTGGCTTTCAGTTCCAGCGCCCACATGCCGTAGCCACGCAATTGCCAATGGCCGATCAGCATGGCCAGCGATCGCCACGCGTTGGTGCGGTCCAGCGGCTGGCCGTCGCCGATCCAGCGGGTACTGTCCGGATCGGCGAGCATCACCGCGTAATCGTTGAAATGACGTTCGGCCAGCGCCGTCAGGCGCAGGCGTTCGGTCGCAAGGATGGGAATGTCGATCATAAGCCGATCAGTCGCCTTGGCTCGCGCTATCCAACACTCTGGCCAGGGCGCGGGTGGTGGTCATCAGGCTCTCTTCCCACGCCAGACCTACAATTTTCTCACCGGTGGCGGTGTCGATAAAGTCCTCTTCCTGCCCAGGGGGCAGCAGGTGACGGTAATCCACGGTGACCTCGGTACCGGCCGGGAGGTCGTGCAGGGCGAAAACGAAGCCCAGATGCCACAGGCCCGTTGGATCGAAGCTATGGTTGAGATAGCACTCGTCCGGCCATTCCGGCGACAACGTGTAGCGATCTTCAAACCAGCGGGCGCTGGCATACAGCAGGTCCCGCTTGACCAGCAGCTCGTCCAGCCGGTAGGTGTGCTCGATGGCGTCGGGCGCTGTGATGATGCGTCCCGCGTAGACATCCTCCTCCAGAAACAACCCCTTGCCGGCGCCACGGATGGTGGACGCGTCGATACGGTAGCGGGGCAGGATCATGGTGATGATGAGGATGGGCGACGGTGGATGGGATTTCGGCGCCGCGGAGTGTAGCGCAAGGATGCGGCCCGCGAGCGCGTGCCGCATCGGTGCTTGGGCCGGATCAGTCCTGGGCGTCCGGTTCCCTGGTCGCTGCGGACTTCCCGCCACGCTTGGGCTTGGCTGCCGGACCAGCGTTGGCCTTGCTGCCTTCGCTGCCGAGCAGGATGGCGTCGTGATTGCGTTCCAGCATGGCGGGGCCAACGCCCTTGACCTGCGACAATTCGTCCACGCTCTTGAAGGGGCCGTGTTCATCGCGGTAGGCCACGATGGCTTTCGCCTTGGCCGACCCAATCCCGTCCAGGGATTGGGCAATCGTTTCGGCGTCTGCCGTATTGATATTCACCGGCGTTGCTGCGAATGCCGGCAAGACGAGCGCCAGCGTCAGGCCGGCGATGGTGGCAAGCTTCTTCAACATGATGATCTCCCTGAGTGAGTTAGCGGCAGGTGCGCGCCGCGTATTCACTTTGCGTTGTTGCATGGGTGGCAGCCCAGTCGGTGAAGCGCGTACCGCAATGGCTCAATTACGCCAGCGTGAGTGTCATCCAGATGCCGCCAGACTTGTGAGCGTCGATGTATGTGCCGCCCTGGCCAAAATCTCCCGGATTCCTTTCCTGCGCATGCAGTTTGCTGAAAGCGTATGTTCCCTTGCAGCAAGAGTTGCAATGGCTTGCGCTGGTAACATCGCACTTTCCCTTTTACCCCGGAGTCCCTATGGATAGCGCGCGCATCACTCGTTACATCAGCGATCTATGGGACGCCGAAATCGTTCCGCAATTGGTCCAATACATCCGCATTCCGAACAAATCGCCGATGTTCGACCGGGACTGGGCCGCGCACGGTTACATGGACGCGGCGGTGCAGCTGATGGAGACCTGGGCGCGCAGCAAGCTCTCGCAACTGACGGGAGCCACGCTGGAGGTGGTGCGGCTGGAAGGGCGCACTCCGCTGATCTACATCGAGGTGCCAGGACAAGGCGACGACACCGTGGTGCTGTATGGCCACCTCGACAAGCAGCCGGAAATGACCGGCTGGTCCGAGGGATTGGGGCCGTGGACGCCCGTGCAGAAGGGGGACAAGCTCTACGGCCGCGGCGGCGCCGATGATGGCTATGCGATCTTCGGTTCGCTCGCTGCGTTGCTGGCTTTGCGCGAGCAAGGCGTTCCGCACGCGCGCTGCGTGATCCTGATCGAAGCGTGCGAGGAATCGGGCAGCTACGACCTGCCGTATTACGTCGACCATCTTGCGCCGCGCATAGGCAATCCTTCGCTGGTGGTGTGCCTGGATTCCGGTTGCGGCAATTACGACCAGCTGTGGCTCACTACTTCGCTGCGTGGCATGACTGGCGGCGAACTCACCGTGCAGGTGCTGGAGGAGGGCGTGCATTCGGGCGATGCGTCCGGTGTGGTGCCTTCCAGCTTTCGCATCCTGCGCGAGCTGCTGTCGCGCCTGGAAGATCCTGAAACCGGACGGATCAAGCCGAACGAGCTTTATGCGGACATCCCGCAGCAGCGGATCGAGCAGGCCAAGTCCGCAGCGGGCGTGCTCGGCAAGGCGATCTACCAGAAATTCCCGTTCGTGGAGGGCATGCAGCCGGTGACGGAGGACCTCACCGAACTCGTGCTCAACCGCACCTGGCGTCCGCAATTGGCGGTGACCGGCGTCGACGGACTGCCTCCGCTGGAAAGCGCCGGCAACGTATTGCGCCCGAAGACTTCAGTAAAACTCAGCCTGCGCGTGCCGCCAACGCTGGACGGCGCGAAGGCCGGCGAGTTCGTGAAGCAACTGCTGGAGCAGGACCCGCCGTACGGCGCCAAGGTCAGCTTTAAGCTTGAGAAGGACGGCAGCGGATGGAATGCGCCGCCCTTGTCGCCGTGGCTGGAGCAGGCGGTCGCTGAGGCCTCCCGGCAGTACTTCGGAGCTCCGGCAGCCTACATGGGCGAGGGCGGCTCCATTCCCTTCATGGGCATGCTGGGAGCGAAGTTCCCGCAGGCCCAGTTTCTGATCACTGGCGTACTGGGGCCGCATTCCAACGCGCACGGTCCCAACGAGTTCCTGCACATCCCCACCGGCAAGAAGGTATCGATGGTGGTGGCCGAGGTGATCGCACGGCATTTTCAACCGCACTCGCGATGATCGATATCGCTGCCAATTGGGCGGCCGTGCGCGGTCGGGTCGACGAGGCCTGCCGCCAGGCAAGCCGCGACCCGGCTGAAGTCACGGTGCTGCCGGTCAGCAAGACCTTCGGCCCGGAAGTGATCCGCGCCGCGCTGGTGCTGGGCCTGAATCGCTTCGGCGAGAACAAGGCGCAGGAGATCCGGGACAAGTCCGCTGCTCTGGCCGGAGAGGCGATCGATTGGGTGGTGATCGGCCACCTGCAGACCAACAAAGCCAAGGAAGTGGCCAGGCTTGCCAGCGAGGTGCAGTCGCTGGATCGGCTGGAACTGGCCGAGGCGCTGGAGCGGCGCCTGCAGGCTGAAAACCGCGTCCTGGACGTGCTGGTCCAGGTCAAGACGGCGCGCGAGGAGAGCAAGCATGGCCTGGACGCGGCGGACCTGCCGGGCTTCCTGGACCGTCTGCATGCCTATCCCAGGCTGCGCGTCAAAGGCCTGATGACGCTAGCCACCCTGTCCGAAGATGCCGGGGAGGTGCGCGCCTGCTTTCGCCAGCTGCGCGAACTACGCGACCAGTGCGCCGCCGAGGGGCATGTGTTGCCGCGTCTTTCCATGGGCATGAGCGGGGATTTCCCGCTGGCGATTGCCGAAGGTGCCACTGAGGTGCGGATCGGAACCGCCATTTTTGGTCACCGCTCGCACCCCGCCGCCTAGGTTTTTCGCCGTCCCGAGCGTAAAGCGGGCGAAAAATTTTTCAGCGGTTGCTTACGTATGAACCTGCGTTTCTGTTCAATTATTAGAAAAATCAAAGCATTGGACGTGATATGAGGTGTGATCCGGCTTTCCGAACGATAGAGTTCAGTTAACCTCATCCGAACAAGTCAGCGGCGAGGCTTTGTTACTTTCACTGCTTCGTCACGGCCGCCGCGGGGGCGACGGCCGGATCGGTAACCGCCCAGAGATCACCGAATGCCAAACACGCGACTTGTACTCGCCGCGCTCGCCACGGCTATGTGCTTTTCAGGCAGCACTTTCGCCGCCGACAACGGCAGCAGTATTCAAGCCCAGGTTTCCGGAAAGTTCTCCTCCACGTTGATGAGTCCGCTCGCCGCTTTCACTCCCGCGGCGGCCATGGCCCAGTCCACGCTCCCCACCCAGCTTCCGATTGCCGCGCTGGCGCACGCCAAGGACAGCGCCGTCGACAACACCGCCGGCCAGGCGGATGACGGCAGCGAACAGTTCAGCGACGTCAAGACCAGCCAGGGCCTGCGCGACATGCTGATCGGCCTTGCCATGCAGTTGCGCCATGTGCGCTACGTGCGCGGCGGCCGCGATCCTTCCACCGGTTTCGACTGCAGCGGCTTTGTCCGCTACGTTTTCGAACGCGCCATTGGCCTACAGCTGCCGAGCAATTCCGCTTCGCAATACCTGGTCGGCCACATCATTCATCGCGATGACATGCAGCCGGGAGATCTGGTGTTCTTCCGCACCGCTGGCGGCCGCCATGGCAACGGTCGCATCTCGCACGTGGCGATCTACATCGGCGAAGGCCGTTTCATCCATTCCCCGCGTCGTGGTGAATCGGTGCGTGTGGACAATCTCGCCGACAGCTACTGGGCCAAGCGCTTTGCCGGCGCCCGTCGCCCGGATGCCATGGCCCAGATCAATGCGGGCACGCACAACGGTTGATGTTCCAAGTCACTTTCGATTGTCAAAGGCCACCTTTGGGTGGCCTTTTTTTGTTGGGTGTTTTACCTAGCACGTAGGCTGGGATGACAATCCCCGCATTCGGAATGCCGAATGGAAAGCTGGGATTGTCATCCCAGCCTACTCACACGCGCTCCGCCCTATACGCCTACCTCACGACCCTCATCACCATGCCCACCCGCCTCCCGCCAGTCACGCGCAACTTGCTCATCGCCAACGTCGCAGTGTTTCTTCTGCAGCAGATAATGCACTACACCCTGGTTGTGCATTTCGCCCTATGGCCATGGGGGCCTGATCACTGGACGCAGTTGCCGGACGGCAGCCTGACGGCGATCGGCTTCCGGCCGTGGCAGCTCGTCACCTATGCCTTCATGCACGGCAACCTGCAGCACATCTTGTTCAACATGTTCGCGCTGTACATGTTTGGTCGCGCCATCGAGGAGACCTTCGGTCCGCGCAATTTCACGCTGTACTACTTCGTTTGCCTGCTCACCGCTGCGCTGACGCAATTGCTGGTGGTGTACTACTTCACGCATGGCTTTGAGCCTACGCTCGGCGCATCTGGTGCGATCTTCGGGCTGCTGCTGGCGTTCGGCATGCTGTACCCGCAAGAGCGGTTGATGCTGATATTGCTACCCATTCCGATCCCCGCCTGGCTGTTCGTGATCGGCTATGGCGCCTTGGAGCTGGTGCTGGGCGTGGGCGGCTGGCAGGCGAGCGTTGCGCATTTCGCCCATCTTGGGGGTATGCTGGGCGGCTTCTTGATGATCCAGTATTGGCGCGGCAAGTTTCCGATCAAACCCAAGCGCCGTTTGCTGCGCTGAACAAAACGTATAAGGGCGGGAAAGCATGACCCAACACCTGCAGCGCCGGCTGATGCCGCGCCACATCACCTTCATGGCGCTGGGCATGGCCATCGGCACCGGCCTGTTCCTGGGTTCGGCCAGCACCATCCAGATAGCCGGCCCGTCTGTGCTGTTCGCGTACATGTTCGGCGGCCTGATGATCTTCATCATCATGCGCGCGCTGGGCGAAATGGCGGTGCACGATCCGGTGGCCGGCTCGTTCAGCAGTTACGCGCATCGCTACCTGGGGCCGTTCGCCGGCTACGTCACCGGCTGGAACTACTGGCTGCTGATGGTGGGCGTGGGCATGGCCGAAAGTACCGGGGTCGGCATCTACATGAAGCTATGGTTTCCGCACGTGGATCAGTGGGTCTGGGTGTTGGCCAGCGTGCTGATGATCGGCTCGCTGAACCTGATGGCGGTGAAGGTGTACGGCGAGATGGAATTCTGGTTCACCATGATCAAGGTGGTGACCGTGGTGCTGATGATCCTGGGCGGCGCCGGCATGATCTGGCTGGGCTGGGGCAACGGCGGACGGCCGCTGGGCCTGTCTCATTTGTGGAGCCACGGCGGCTGGTTTCCCAAGGGGTTGATGGGAACAGTGCTGGCGTTGCCGGTGATAGTGTTCTCCTTCGGCGGCATAGAAACCGTGGGCATGGCGGCAGGCGAGGCCTCGCAGCCGGAGCGCACTATCCCGCGAGCCGTCAATTCGGTGCTGTGGCGTATCCTGATTTTCTACGTGGGCGCGCTGTTCGTGATCATGGCGATCTATCCGTGGGATCAGCTCACCACGCAGAGCAGCCCATTCGTGACCACCTTCGACAAGCTTGGCATTGCGCAGGCCGCCGGCTTGATCAATTTCGTGCTGATCACCGCTGCGCTGTCAGGCTTCAACAGCACCACCTTCAGTGGCAGCCGCATGCTCTACAGCCTGGCCAACAAGGGGCAGGCGCCGGCGGCGCTGGCCAAGGTAAGCGCGCACGGCGTGCCGATCCGCGGCGTGCTGGTGACCCTGGCCTGCCTGATGGTGGGCGTGGTGCTCAACTACGAGCTGCCCAAGAACATCTTCGGGATGATGATGTCGATCCTTTCGTTCAACACCGTGTGGACGTGGTCGATGGTGCTGATCGCACACTTCAGCTTCCGCCGTCGCTTTGGCAAGACGGCATTCCCGCTGCGCGGCTGGCCGTTGGCCAGTGTGGTCTGCCTGGCATTCATGCTGTTCGTGGTGGTGATGCTGGGCTATGACCCGGGCACGCGCGTGGCCTTGTATGTGGGCCTGGGGTGGGTGGCGTTGTTGACCATCGCGTACTTCGCTTTCGGTATCGGCAAGCGTATGACGCTTGCGGCGGTGGATGTGAACGCGGCTTGATTTTGCGGGCTCCCGTTTCTGGCCTGGAACCAAGGGCTGGGATTACATCCCAGCCTACCGATTGAGCGTAGGCTGGGATGACAATCCCAGCTTCCCCAAGCCGATGAGAACCTACACCCGTGCCCGTATTCCGGGTGCCACGTACTTCTTCACCGTCACTCTGGCTGAGCGACATGGCAACGATCTGCTCACCCGGCATATCGATGCCTTGCGCGAGGCTTTTCGCGTGACTAGGCAAGAACATCCATTTGTCGTCGAAGCTGTGGTGGTGTTACCTGAGCACTTGCATTGCCTTTGGAAGCTGCCAGCCAACGATCATGATTTTCCGTTGCGCTGGCGCTTGATCAAGGCTCGATTCTCACGAATGATTCCCGCCAATGAGACGCCATCTCCAAGTCGGCTGCGCAAGGGTGAGCGGGGCATTTGGCAGCGCCGCTATTGGGAACATCTGATTTGCGACGACCGCGATATGAGGCAGCATTTCGACTACATCCACTTCAATCCCATCAAGCACGGTTATGTAGCTCGTGTTGCGGACTGGCCATATTCGTCCTTTCATCGCCATGTTGCGGGCGGCAGGTATCCCGTGGATTGGGCGGTGGCGCCGGGAGCGGTCGATCTAGTCTCCGCGGGTGAATAGGTGACCCGTAGGCTGGGTTGCTAAACCCAGCATTGCCGTATGTGTAAGCCGCGCGATGCTGGGATTTTCATCCCAGCCTACGATTACGATTCCAGCCTACAATTCAGCGTAACGCCAGAAAATCCGGGCTCACCACAAACCGCACCGCATCCAGACGCAAACGCGCCTGCGGCAGCGCTGCCAGCAGCGCCGAACGCTCATCTTCCAGCCGCTCGATTTCCGCTTCGCTGATCGACGGATTCACCGCGCGCAGCGCCCGCAGGCGTGCCAGCTCCGCATCCAGTGTTTCCCTTGCCTCCGTTACCGCGTTGGCCATGCTGCTTTGCGCACGCAAGCTTGCTGCGGCCTCGGCCTTTTCGAGCATCGGCGGCACCAGCTTGGTGAGGAATTTGCGATAGCGCGGCACCTCGATAGTGCGATCGGCGGCTTTGCGCACGGCGCCATCGCTGGGCTGGAAACTGGGCCGCTCGGTGAGCTTGGTGTCGATCGCCGTCACGATCGGTTGCGTGGGCAGGAAGCGCTCCGCATCCAGACCGCGTTCGGCGATGCATTCCAGTACATAGACGGCTTGCAACAGGGCGCTGCGCGGCGGTAGCGCATCATCCACCATGAAAGTGGCATTGCCGCGTTCGTTGGACAGCACTAGGTCGATGGCGCTGGCGACCATCGGATGATCCAAGCGCAGCAGCGGCAGCTCCTCGCGCGCGAGTGCGACATCGCGCGCGAAAGTGACCGACACCGGGCCTTCGGCGAAGCCGGGCAGGGCGTCGGTGGATAGATATTGAGGGTCGAGCAGCAGGACATGGCTGCTGAGCTCTTCCGCGTGGATGCCGAAGGACTCCAGCAAGCGTTGCAGGAATACATCCCGCGCCGGATCGTCGTCTTCACGTCGAAACGCCTGTGCCAACTCGTCGGCGTGAAGATCGCGGCTGGCGGCAAGCTCAAGCAGGTGGTCGCGGCCCGCGCGGATCAGCTCCGCCATCTGTTCGTGTGCAGCTTGCGTTTCGGCGAGCAGCACGTCCAGTTCCTGATCGCGCTGATCGTCGCCACGCGCATGTTCTTCGGCAAGTTCCGCCAGCGTTTCGCCGAAACGGCGCAGCAGTTCGCGTCCGTCGGCGGGGCTGGTGCGGAAAGCATCGATGCCTTCGTCGTACCAGCGCGCCAACACGTGCTGTGCGCTGTCTTCAGCAGCGATGATGTGGATGCTGATGTCGTGCTTCTGGCCGATGCGGTCCAGCCGGCCGATACGTTGCTCGAGCAGGTCCGGATCCAGCGGCAGGTCCCATAGCACCAGACGATGCGCAAACTGGAAGTTGCGGCCTTCCGAGCCGATCTCCGAACAGATCAGCAGGCGCGCGCCAGCCGGCTGCGCGAAGTAGGCGGCATTGCGGTCGCGCTGCACGATCCCCAGACCTTCGTGGAAGCGCGCAATGCCGGCGCCGGTGCGCGTACGCAAGGCTTCTTCCAGTGCCAGCACCTTGGCCTGGCTGCGGCAGATCAGCAGGAACTTGTCTTGCGGGTAACGATCGAGCAGAGCGACCAGGGTGTCGATGCGTGGATCGCTGGAATAATCCAGCTCAAGCACCGGCACCGGCTGCTGGACATCCGCGTGGAATTCCGCCAGCAGCGCCTGGCGCGCGATTTCGTCCAGGCGTTCGGCTTCCACCAGTTCCCACACCGGCAAGCGTTTCGGGAAGCCGCCGATGTTGGCGCGGCGGTTGCGAAACATCGAGCGGCCGGTGCCATGCCGATCGATCAGTGCCGCCAGCAGGTCGCGGCTGTGTTCGGGCTTGGTGGTATCGGCAAGGCCGGCCTGCAACATGGCGTCGCCCTCGAAAGCCTTGCGCAGCTGCTCAAGCTCGGAAGCAGCGAGCGGCGTGCGTTCCAGTAGTTTGTCGGCGATATGTGAAAGCGCCTGGAACTGCTCGGACTCGGCCAGATAGGCGTCAAGATCGTGGTAGCGCTGTGGGTCGAGCAGGCGCAAACGAGCGAAGTGGCCACTTCGGCCGAGTTGTTCCGGGGTAGCCGTGAGCAGGATCACGCCAGGCGTCGCCGCAGCCAGCTGCTCCACCAAGGTGTAGCGCGGGCTGGCGTTTTCCGCTGTCCAGGCCAGGTGATGGGCCTCGTCCACTACCAGCAGGTCCCAGCTCGTATCCAGCAGTTGCTGCGCGCGCTTGGGGTTGTGTTCCAGAAAGCCGAAGTCGGCGATCACCAGTTGCTCGTCGTCGAACGGATTGGCGTCGCTGCCCGATTGTTCCAGAGCCTCGCAGCGCTCCTCGTCATAGATCGCGAAGTTCAGATTGAAGCGGCGCAGCAGCTCCACGAACCACTGATACACCAGCGTATCCGGCAGCAGCACCAGCACCCGCGAGGCGCGCCCGGCCGCGATCTGGCGTGCGATGACCATGCCGGCCTCGATCGTCTTGCCCAGGCCCACTTCATCGGCGAGCAGCACGCGTGGCGGGCGGCGTGCTGCGGCAATGCCGGCCACGCGCAACTGGTGCGGCACCAGGCCGATCCGCGCCGAAGCCAGGCCCCAGCTTGCCGAGCGTCGCGCTTCGGCGCGGCGCTTCAGGCTCTCCAGCCGCAATTCGAAATGCTGCACCGGGTCGGTACGCCCGCCGATCAGCCGATCGTCCGCCTGGCTGACGCTCTGCTCGTCGTCCAGCTGGCCCTCGTGCAGCTCACGGCCCTCGCCGCGGTACACCAGCAAGCCTTCACGCTCCTCGATCCGTTCGACCAGAAAGGCGATGCCTTTGCCAGATACCCGCTGTCCGGCCCGGAACTCCGCCCGCACCAACGGCGCGGAATCCGTCGCATAAGGGCGCAACACCCCTGATTTGGCAAACAGCACCTGCACCCCGCGCCCTTCGACGCGCAGCACGGTGCCCAGGCCGAGTTCGGGTTCGGCGGTGGAGATCCAGCGTTGACCGGGTATGTACATCTTGCCTGCAATGCATGGTTTCGAGGGGAATCGATTATCCGCGCAATGAAGGACGCTGGCTACGCCCGAAGGCGTAGCCGCAAGGAAGGCTATATCAAGTCGAGCCTTAGGGGCCTGGGCTGGTTTCTACCAACAACCGGTAGCGCTGTTGGCTGTCCCAGTGGCTTGCTGGCTGCCCAGATAGTCAATCGAATAGGTACCGCAACTGTCATCCGATTGCGCGCCTGTCGGAGTGGCTGTTGCCGTGTAGGCCGAAGCGGTGGTGCCTCCGGAGGCGGGTTGAGTGATCGTTACGTTGTAATACGCCTCGTTGGTATTGTTGGGTACTTGAATGGTGTTGCTGGTGATGCCGGTATAACCGAGTGTTGTCAGCTTCGTCGCATAGGCGTTGTTGGTGGAGTAAAACGTTTCCTCGCGTCGGGCGAGATCCAGCAGCGCTGACTTCGCAGAGGTGCGATTGGACTTCTGCACTTGTTTCCTGAATTGCGGCAAGGCGATCGCCGCCAGAATAGCGGCGATCGCGACGACGATCATGAGTTCGATCAAGGTGAAGCCGCGCTGCCGTCGCGGTGGACGGCTTGGGCTTGAAGCAAATTCCCTGGGCCACTTTTGCATGGTTCTTCTCCTTAGCGCAGCTGCAGCCAGGTCAAGCGCTTGCCGGTCGAGCCGGTGGGCGGATTGAGCTGGTTCACTATGCCGGCACCGGTCACAGTCTGGTTGACCATGAACGGTTCGTTGTTCGCGGTCACCACCGAAGGGCTGCCGGTTGCATTCAGGGCGATACCGCTGACTGGGGCCCCATTGACCGTTATGAATTGCCCGCTGGCGCTGGCAAAGAACGACTGTGAGAAGGCACCGCCGGTAGCCGGGCTCAATCCCATGGTCCAGCCCAGGGCGCTGTTGACCGTACAGGTCAGCGGCGAATTGTTCGCGGGTATGGTCGTGTTGACGATGAATGCCCCTTCGGATTCGATCGGACTGAACACCACTTGTTCGGTCTGTTTGTTTTCACCCACGCTGGTCCCGCTCGAGTGGCCGGGGAGATTCATATACCACCCGAATTGGGAGCCAGCCGTCGTCGTCGGCGTACCGCTTGAGCTGAGCGTGGTGCAGGTCGTGCCGACGAAGCAAATCGATGCGTTGCTGACCGTGCGATAGCCTTGCCCGGAGCCCGAGCCGGTGGCTGAAGTCTCGCTGGTCACCGTTTGTTGCTGCAACTGGCTCAAGCTGATGGGGGCCGTGGTGGTGGGTGCGGACGATGAGCCGATCAGCCCTGTATAGCTGGAGCCGGGCGTTCCCGCTTGGCCCATGTACCAGTCCCATATGCCATACAGCGCTTGTTGTCCGCTCGCATAGGCGATGGGGGTGGTAGGCGTGGCCGGCGTGACCTGGCCGGTGCCGAATTCGATCAGGACGTAAGGAGTGTTGGTGCCTGATTCGGCAACGGCAACCGCAACGAGCTGGGTGGTAATCGGCTGGTTGCCGGTTGTCCCGTCCGTGTAGGTGGTGACTGGCGTCGTGAACAGCGGCGTTCCGGAAGCATTGCCATAGGTGGACACCCCCCACTGGGTGGGGTCGCTGCTGGTCAGGTCGAAGCGCCAGACGTTGCCGTACACATCGCCTGCGTACACGAAGTCGGTAATGTGATCGCCATCGAGATCCACCGGCGTGACGTAAGCAATCCCATTGGGGGTGGTGGCAGTGCCCTTGCCGGTGCTCAGGTAATAGACCGTAGAAGGACTGCCGGAGCCGTTGATGGTCATGACGTAGATGCCGGCGTCCCCGCTGTAGCTGTTCAGTCCGTTACCAAAAATCACTGCCCACTGGCCATTGTGCAGGCGGCGGATTTGCGGTGTCCCCAAGGTCTGGCCGAGGCTGCTGCCGCATCCGCTGCTTGTCGTATCGCCATAGCAAGTCAGCGTCGTGGCTACGGTCGTAGCGCTACCTGAAGTGGTGACCGCAGTGCTCCACTCTCCTTTGACGTTGCCGACGCCAGGGGCGGCACTGGTCGACGTGTTGCCGAGGTCGGTGATATCCAGTGCGAAGATCGCATTGCCGCCGTTGCCCAGGCCGCTTACCAGCCAGGTATGCCACTTGCCGCCGTAGAAAAGGTCGCCCGTGCCAGGGGTCGAATCCGCATAATAATTATGCGCATAGTGGGACGAGGAGTAATCCAGCGTCGGGTCGCTGGTATTGTGAATCGCGGCCAATACGGCTTCCGGCATATAGGCGAACAATTCCTGGCCGTCGTTATAGGTTCCAGTGAAATTGCCGCCCGAGTCGGTGGTGCCTGCGTAGGTACCATCGGCATTGTAGTAGCCGCTGCGGAAGGCGTGCATGAACCCGTCATTCGCGCCATCGAAGACGACGTTCATGCGAGTAGCTTCGGCGGAGGCGAAGGTCGAATAGGCCTGTACGCCGGTGACGTTTTCATTGAGGGACAGGGTGGGGTAGAGCAAGTCTTTCCACGTGTCAGGATAAGGCGAGGCGGGCGGCCCAACCCAGGTCGGGCTGGAATTGATGATGTCGCCCAGTATGCTGCTGCGATTCCTGAATTCGCCCGTGCCTGAGGTATTGATTTCATTGGTCCGATCGCCGGACAGATAAGCGAGGCGATTCTGCGCTACCTGCAGAGTATCGGTGCCCTGGAGCCATGCCTGTTCCTGTGCGCTCAGACGTCCCCAGGTCAACGGTATGCCTGCCGGCGTAGAGTTGGGCGTATTCGTCGGGCCACCGCTCCAGGTCATCAGGGTGCGACCCGTGGTGGAGGAGTATTGCGCAGTCATGCCGGTTGCGTTGGTGGCAGTGCAGTTGCCGCCGGTTAGCACACAAGAGGCATCCCAGTTGGCCTGCGAGGAAATTGCGACGGTATTCGTGGCGGTGTTGTAGACCAGGTTCTGCGAGGTCAGCTCGCCCCACCAGTTATTCGGATGGTAGTAGGCCAGGTAGACCTGCGTGCCCGTTTGAACCTGACCCGTCTGCTGCACGTTGATGCCGGCCGAGCTGGCCGAAAGGTCCGCCGGGGTGGCCTGGAAACAGGTGATTTCGTGGACGTTGTCGCTGCCGCCAGTGGAGCCGCCGAAGCCGAACAGGAAGTTGTTGGGCATGCTGCCGTTGGAGGAGGAAATGCTTTGGCTGGTAAGCACGGGCGTGTAATTGCCCCCGTTGTAGCTGTACCAAAGACTCAACAGCCCGTCCTGGGTAATTTGCAGCTTATAGGAAATCGGCGTGGCATTCGCCCTGGTTGTGGCGCTTTCGCTGGCGATGGGCGTGGACGTGGGCAGATTTACAAAGGCGTTGGGAATGGCAGCGTAGTCAGGAAGTGTCTGCGTAAGGCTGTTGCTCTGCGGAGTGGATGACCAGGAAATCGGGTAATAGTTGCCGCTGGTGTCCACGCCAAACGGTGTCCCGCTGCCGGTGTATCCATTGCTATTGGCTGCGGAGCCCGTAGTGACCGTCTGTCCTTGTTGCGTGTATGTATACGTGGTCGTGGCGGTGGTGGTTTTTTGCGAGCACGAATACGTCCCGCTTTTATAGCTTACCGACTTCGTGATTGTCGAAGACTGCGTTGCGACGGTCGAGCTCTGTTGAAAGAGTGGTTGTGACGCAGCGGCACCATAGGCCACCGGCGTACCGCCAGAAGGGCCCGGTCCACCCGTGGTGGTCGAGGAGTTGAGCGTACTGCATGCCTGAATATTTTTACTGGTTGGGTTTCTGTCGATAGGCGAACCTGAGACCTTGGTGACGGTCCGGTTGGTGTAGTTTCCGCCTGCCGGATAGGAATACGTAAACGTGTAGTAAGAATTCGTGTAGCTATAGGTGCCGCCGTTCATGCAGGTGTTTTGCACGTCCTGGGCAGTGGCATTGGAGTTGTACTGTTGGAGGGTGGCGAGGTTGATGTTGCCGTAGCCTCGAAGACCTATACGCTCCGGTTGGTACTCCTGGCCATTGCCGCCGTTGTTGTTGGTGGCTTGCTGGCCCGTGCTCGTATTGTCACCGGTGTATCCGGATGTATAGGCGCCGTTGAGATAGTTGCCGAATTCATCCATGCCAAGGCCGATATAGCCATTGAGCATGCCGTCATAATTGGGGTTGGTGTTCGAGCAGCTATAACCAAGGCTGCCACCCCAGGAGCCGATAGCGGGTTGGTAGACGGTCTTGCCGTTGACGCTCTGGGTAGGTGTCTTGTCGGCGTTGATCAGATAGAAGCCAATGCCGTCCGCGCCGTCTTGAGCGCCACCGCCCTGGTTTCCGCTATACGTGTAAGTCGTAAAGGTGACTTGAATACCCTGGTTGGAGGGGAAGGGCGTCTGCGAAACGATGGCGCCGTTCTGGCTGAAGTAGCACGTGCCACCGGAGCCGCCTGCACAACCATTGGTCAAGCGCAAAGCGCCCGAGCCCGCCGTGTCCGCGTTGCCGGTCAAGCCAGCCTGGGTCTGGCTTCCGTAGTAACTCAAGCCGTTACAGGCCGGAACGGTCCCGGTGCCGTCGCCTGCAGTAAGGCAGGCGCCATTGAAGGGTGTCCAATTCAGGTTGGCGGAGGTCCCGGTGAAACTGTCCTGCACGACATTGGAGGTCTGTGCGTCAACCTCAGTGGCCATGCCCATGACGAAGCATGCGAGCATGGCTCCCACAGTGATCAAGCGGAGCGATTTCATTACAGTCCCCCCAGGTTTTTCACGCCGGATGACAATTCGTAAGTGCTTTGAACCGCGGCAACGGCATTGGCCGTTGCGCCATAGCCAAGCGCGGTGACCTGATAGATTTGGCCCACCCCTCCGGGGGCGGGGCCGAGGTAGCGAAGTTGGTATACGGGGTTGCTATAGAAGGTGCTGGCACCCCCGGTTGACGATATTTGCACGCCCTGAATGCCGCTATAAGTCATGCCGTTGCTGATCGTCATGGCGGCGTTCGCGGTACTGGGAGTGGTGATGTCCGCGGCGTTGTTGCAAATCGCGTACTTGGTAAGCGCTGTTCCGCTGGGACAAGCGACGGCGGCGGGAAGTCCGGAGCTGGTGCTGCTGTTATTGAGCAAGGAGTATTCCGCGTACTGCAGAGTACTTTGGGCCAGCTGAAAGGCGCGCCCTTTTTCCTTGGTATTGGAGGCCACATTCTCCTGGATGGCGACGTTGTGATACATGCTGATGGCCAGCAGGCTGAGGATGACCAGCATCAACAGGCTTGCGATCAGCACGAAGCCTCGTTCGCTTCGATAAGACGTAGTAGTGCGCGTGCAGGACATGGCTGTTCTCGGTGAAAGGGCATTCATCACGTTGACTTGGTCTGCGTAACCGCGACAAGGCGGGAAATGACGGGCAGGGCATTCTGGCCGGGCTGTCCGGCCAAGGGATTGGCAAACTGCAGCTGCAAATTGATCGAGCGGACGCTGGGCCACTGCGCGCTGACTTTGTCTGCCGTCATGTACTGCGTAGTGGAACCGCTGTTTGTGGTGGAGACGCCGTAAAGGACGGTGAAACTGGCAATGCCTGAAATGAGCTGTGCTGTTTTCGTGGTGCTGGAATAGCTGACGGTGCAGGTCAGGTTGCCGTTGGTGTCAATCTGGAACGTGTTGGTGACCAGCGTGGCGTTGGGTTCGGTCTGCCCCTGGCAATCGAGCGTATTGCTGTCAGTCATGTAACGAATGGTGAGCGTGTCATTGCCCGTCGACGAATGCGTTCCATAGATGAACTGGCCCGCCGCCGTAAACGGCGAGGTAACCGTGAAGACGTTGCCTTGCGTGTAAGGTGTGCTGGGTGGGGTGCTGGAGTAATTGGCTGCAATGGGGAAATAGCCGCCGGTTTGCACCGTATTGGCCATGAGGGTGAGCGCCATGCGCTCGCTATCCTGCAATTGCGTCAGCTGGCCTTGCGTCTGGAAGGTCTGGCGCGTCTGAAACCATACCGTGAATAGCCCGGCGAGCAGGAAGACGCCGATGGTGAGCGCGATCATTAGAGAGATCAGGCTCAAGCCGCGTTGCTTGAAAGATGAGCGGGTCATGGGACTCAGATCTGGTTGACGAGTGTGTACGATTGGGAGGTGGAAGCCGTTGCGTTGCCGGTTCCGCTGTTGACCGCGGCAGCTGACTTCTGCGACCACGTAATGACGATCGTGCACGCCACTGGGGCACCCGCTACGCATTTCACGCTGGCGCCGGCGCCAGGTACCTGGGTGAGCAGTTGCTTGCCCCAATTTTGTACGTCATAGCCAGCGACTTGACTTGCCGTACAAGCGCTGGCGGTGCAATCGGTGCTGCTAGCGGAGAGGCCGGTGATGACGGGTGTCGTCCCTGAAGTGGGCGCGGCTATGGTGACGACAGGGGGTTGGGTGCCGCTTGCCCAGTACGCCGAGTTGGCGACCATGGCATCGGCCAGGCTTTTGGCTTCCATCACGACCATGGACTCCACTTGAGATCCACCTGTGCTCGACAGCGCTGACGCCTGCATGGCTGCGACGCCCAGCAGGCCGATGGAAAGCACTACCAGGGCGATCAGCACTTCCAGCAAGCTGAATCCACGCGGGCGAGAAGATCGTGCTGCGTTCATGGGCAAACCCCTGCGTTCGATATTTGGGTGTCGATGGTGCCCTGCCCGGTGAACGACACGATCAGGCAGCGCGTGAATGCTGAAGTGCTGGCGCTGTCATGCAGGCTGAGCGCCGCGAAGTTGGTCCCTCCGCCGATCGACGTGCCACCCATGCGATTGAAGGTCAGATAGCTGACCGAACCGGAAAACGTACCGGTCGCCGAGGTTCCGGTCGAACCTGCCAAGGTATCCCCGGCCTGCAATCCTGCATGCATGCGCAGCAGCGTATCCCCGGTTGTCTTATCGAAGGTTTGATTGCCGGTGGTATCAATAAACACGATCCATCCCGTATTCCAGCTGGCGCTGCCGCTGCAGCTGGGAGTGGCGGTCGACGCGTTGGCCGATGGGCAAATGGTTACTGGCAAGCCCTGCTTGATCGCCGCAGAACGGGCCAATTCGACATCCGTGCTGATGTCGTTGATCTCGCTGGCCATGCGGTTTTGAGTGGTAATGCTTTTGTAGGAAGAAGTGCTGTAGACCAGCACGATGGCGACTATCGCGACCACGACCGCCAGTTCCACCAGTGTGAACCCTCTTGCCCGTCGGCGATGTGCGTGCACCTTGCTCATGGACTGCCCCCGTATCGCATTGGATTGCGCTTGTTCATGTCTGCCGGACCCCATCCAGCTCCCCTTGACGACCGCAACTCGTCCGGCAGCCCGCATTGCGTAAGCTGCCAGCTAGGACTAAGCAATAAGTGTCCAGACAATTATGTTGTAGGGGGTCACTGAATTGAACGACCGCTGGTCGGACGAAAGGCGCCGTTTGTCGGCAAAATGTTGACGGTCATCAAAAATGCTGCGCGGCTATCAAAAAAAAGCTCGATCCGCAAGAGGTCGTGCATTCGGCCACGTCCTCAGGAAGTTTTGATAAATCCGTTGGGGCGCGTTCGGGCCACTTCATCCGCCTTGGGTGTGTGGCGTGGCCCAGGTCAAGCAGCAAGTTGCACTGTCAGTCATCGAGCAGCATGCGACTGCATACGAAGAGATACTCATGCTGCAGTTCATCGATTCGGCGATTCAGCGACAGGCTCTGAGGTGGTACCGATCGTGGCAGGTAGTGCAACGTGCAGCCGCTGATGCAGAACGCCTTGGCTTGCCGATGAGTAGTTACGACGGGACGCCTTGTCATTGATCCGCTCCTTGTACGGCGATCAATACCGCCGCATCGAACAAAAAATTCACCTATCCGGCGGTTCAGTTTCGGGGGCGGTTCTGTCCGCTCGTCGGAAAAACCCTGCCATTTATCAGAAAACGCCTATTTTTAAGGGGCTAAGTACTGGTCGGAGCCAAACGCCTGCGTAGACTAAAACCCACGTACAGGAGGGGGGAGTCTCATGTATGTTTCGTTGCGAAGCGCGCCGCCCAGGTGTGCCAGGGGTTTCACCACGGTCGAGCTGATGATCGCGCTGGCTGTGCTCGCCGTTCTCGCGGCGATCGCCGCGCCCAGCTTCCAGAACATGATCAACGCGAACCGGCTTACCACCGCCGCCAACGAAATCGTCGCCGGGCTCAACACCGCACGCATGGAGGCGATCAAGCGCAACGCCTACACGCAGTTCTGCAGCAATAGTGCAACCACCAACACCTCCGATACGCTCGGCACTGCGTGCAACACCAACAGTGGCGTAGTGCTTGTGCAGTTGACGCCTGCCTCCACGGCGACGGTGTTTGGGGTACCGCCGGATCTGCAGCTGCCGGTGCAGATTTCCGGCACTTTCGCCGCCATCCGCTTCCATGGCGATGGCCTGGGTTATGCGCCGGGTTCAACCACGCCCTACAGCGACACCGCTACGACAGCGTTGGCGGATATCTGTACTACCGCGCTCAGCAGCAACAATCACATCAAGATCCAGTTGGCGACCGGTTCGATCATCACCTCGACCACGAGCACTGCGACATGTCCATGATGCGCAATCCAAAAGCCATCCGATCCACGCGGATCGGCGGCCGGCATCAGGCCGGCGTTGGCCTGATCGAGGTATTGATAGCTGTATTGGTGCTCTCGATCGGCTTTCTCGCCGTGGCAGCGATGCAAGCACGTTCGTTGTCCACCAACAACAGCGCGATGGTACGCAGCATGGCCACGATCGCCAGCTATTCGATCCTGGATGCGATGCGCGCCGATAGGGCTAATGCAGTGGCTGGCAATTACAACGGCACCATCAAGGGAAATGCCTGCCCAACCACCTCGGGCACGCTGGCCCAATCGCAGTTGAAGCAATGGTGCAGCATCGATCTGCTGCCGATTGGTCTGACTGCCAGCACCATCAGCACGATCGCGTGCACCGCTGCTGCCGGTACGACGACCGCGATATGCACCGTTACCATCCAGTTCGACGACAGCCGTGCTGGCGATACGGGAACGACTAGCCAAAGCAGCACTCAACAGCAATTCGTCACCAAGGCCATGCTATGAGCGCGCGATTGATGGTACGCAACGAGCAACGGCGCTACGCGGCTAACTCGATGCGCCGTAGACGTGGGTTCACGCTCGTCGAGTTGATGGTGGCGATGCTGCTGGGGCTGATCGTCATCGGTGGCGTCACTAGTGTGTTCCTGGCCGGTCAACAGACTTACCGTACGAACGATGCACTCGGTGACGTGGAGGACGGGTCGCGCACTGCGTTTGAGCTGCTTGCGCGTGATCTACGCAATGCTGGTCTTACCGGCTGCGACAACACCAACGGGCGCATCGCGAACGTACTGAGCAACTCCACCCTGTGGTACACGAATTGGAACGATGCCTTGTATGGCTACGATGACGCCAGTACCGACCCTGCGCTGAACGGTCTCACCGGTGTTGGCGCGCCGGTGGCCGGTAATAGTTCAGTGCATGTGCTCAGCACCGCGCTTACGGACGTGACTGTGTCGTTTACGCCAGGCAGCGGTCAAGGCAGCTCCGCGAACATTCACATCACTGCGGGAACCAGCCAGCTGGCTGCCAACGACCTCATCATGGTGTGCGATTTCGATCACGCCACGATCCTGCAGATCACCAACTATTCGGGTAATCAAACTGTTGTGCACAATATGGGTACCGGCAGCATCGGCAACTGCTCGAAGGAACTGGGCTACCCCGTCCTGTGTACCCCCAACGGCAACCATTACGACTTCCAGAGCAATGCGCGCATAGCGGTGCTCACCGCGAACACCTGGTATATCGGCACCAATCCAGTGGGCGGCCAATCGCTGTATCGCCTTAATGTGGGGCATGGTACCGGGGGCGTGGCGGCTGCGCCGCAGGAAATGGTGCGCAATGTCACCGTTATGAAGGTTCAGTATTTGCAGCCGCCCAACACTGCCTTCAAAACGGCTGCCTTAATGACCAACTGGGCCGCGGTCGACGCCGCACAAATCCAGCTCACGGTGAAGAGCGCCAACTTGCGTGCCGACGTGACCAATTCCACCGCGCTCAGCAGATCCTTCACTTCTACGACTACCGTACGTAACCGGGTGCAATGAAATGAAAGCGCCACATGTTTTTCGCAGGTCGCCAGCCCGTTCCTGTTCCATCGGCGCTCGTGCGCAGCGCGGCATGGCACTGATAGTGGCTATGGTCCTGCTGCTGCTGATCACGCTTGTAGGGCTGGCCGCCATGCGCGGCACCATGATGCAGCAGCGAATGGCCAGCAACTTGTACGACCGCCAGGTGGCGATTCAGAACGCCGAGGCCGCGGTTCGTGCGGCCACGGTACTGATTCCGACCCAGCCGGCGTTGGTCTGGCACAACTGCCAAACTGCTGGCACAACCTGCCTGCCTAACCCATTCAACGATTCCACCTTGCCGAGCAGCGCCATCCACCCGGTTTCTGCCGGCACCTCGGCCGGTGCCTATACCGCAGGCGCCACAGCGGGCTATCAGCCGCAGTACGTGGTGGAAAACATGGGCAACTGGGTCGACCAGAACGCTAATACCGGTTTCGGCAACACGGCCAACTCGCGCAACTACGGCGTGCAGGGTTCCTCGTCCACTGCGGTGTACTACCGCATTACAGCGCGCAGTGGCGATCCGTCCGTAGTGAAAGACCGCGCCGTAGTGATACTGCAAGCGGTGATCAAGCAGGGTTGATGGCATATGCGCATGAATCACACTCAAGAATACCTCGCATCGAGTGGCGCCGAACCATCTCGAAACGGAGCCGATATGAATAAGACATCGCCATGGCGCCGTATTTTTGGCCATACCCTGGGCCGGTTGCTGAGCACCGTACTGGTCGTCTGGATGGTGGGTGTCGCCAACGCGCCGGCGATGGCGGCTACTACCGTTCCGACGGTGGATCAGCAGCCATTGACGCTGCAGCCGACCATTCCGCCGAACATCATGGTGATGATCGACGACTCAGGTTCCATGGTCTGGGACTTCATGCCGGACATGTGCTATCTGTACGGTGTGACATGTACGGGTACCTACAACGGCACCAATCCCAACAATGGCCAGGGCGTCGACTATTTTCAGTCCGCCAACAATGACGCGCTGATCGATGCAAGCAACAACGGCCTTTATTACAACCCCAAGGTGACTTATCTGGCGCCGGTCAAGTCCGATGGCACGTACTATCCAAATTATCCGCTGACGGGTGCAAACATTACCTCGGTCCCGCTTGACGGGTTCAATACGGGTAATGGCAATGCGGACCTCACTCAGTACACCAGTTACGACGTTACGGGTGAGGCCGAGAACGGCAACTACCCTTTGTACTACTCGACCTCGGTCACTAGTTCGACAGCGTCGACTTATAGCGGTTCGGCAGCCAGCAATAACGCTTGCTCTAATATCTATAGCAGCACGCCGAACAGTTTTGGTGGTTATACGTATAGCAAAGGGAACTGTAGTTTCAAGTACTACCCGACCTACAACTATTTTCAGTATTCGACCGGGCCGGCGGCAGGCCCTTACACCAAATTTTACGTATCGCCCGGTGGCAAGGGCTGCGGCGCCATCAGCAATTGCTACTCCGATAGCGATACCAGCGGTGCCGTCGCTCCGGTTGGCGTGAATGCAGGGCTGAACATCGCGAACTGGTTTGCGTATTACCACACGCGCATCCAGATGGCCAAGAGTGGCTTGATGACGGCGTTTTCGACGGTCAGCTCGTCGTTCCGCGTTGGCTTTGGTTCCATCGATGGCGGATGCAACGGCGATGCCAGCAACGTGCCGAACTCCGCTTCGTCGCCCGTTTATCAGTACACGGATACCTACGACTGTGGTAATGGCGGGTCGGTCACCAATACGGTCGCTAGTGTGCAACCTTTTGGCAGTACGCAAAAATCCGCGTTCTGGACTTGGGTGTCCGCTTTGTCACCCAGTGGCGGTACACCCTTGCGTGTGGCATTGGATGAGATGGGCCGGTACTACGAAACCGCCCAGCCCTGGAAGACGATGTCCTCGGATCCATCGTCGGTGTCCCCAAACACGTTGATCGCTTGCCGACAGGCCTACACCATTCTTACCACCGACGGTTTCTGGAACGAGTCCAATTCCAGTTTCTCCAACACGCTGCCGGCTCCTGGTGCCCCCCTCGCTGCAGGGCCTCCCGGCAATGCCGATGGCAGTAACGGTCCCACCAACAACGGGCCCAATGCGCAAACATACACCTACAAGCCGGTTGCACCTTATACAGACGGCAATTCCAATACCTTGGCCGATGTGGCCATGAAGTACTGGGAAAACGACTTGCAGCCAACCATGGCAGCAGAAGTGCCTACCAATTCCGCCGACCCGGCGTTCTGGCAGCACATGACCACGTTCACCATGGGCCTGGGTTTCACGCCGGTCGGCATCAATCCTTCAGGCACCACAGTGCAGCAGATCTTCAATTGGGTCAGCGGCACCGGTCCGGCCATCAGCAATTTCAGTTGGCCCACGCCTTCGCGCAATTCGCTGTACAACATTGCCGATCTCGCGCACGCCGCCGTGAACGGCCATGGCGGTTTTTATTCTGCGACCAGTCCGGAGACGTTTGCCAGTGGCCTTACCGATGCGCTGATGCGCGCCGCTGAGCGTGTGGGCACGGGCGCCAGCCTGGCCGCCAACTCCACCCAGCTCAACAATGGCACGGTTGCCTATCAGGCGAATTACTACACAGCCAAGTGGAAGGGTGACCTGAAATCGCTGCCGATCGACGTCACCAGTGGCGCTGTCAGTACCACGCCTACCTGGACCGCCGCGACGGTGCTAAATAGCAGCGCCACATCTTCGGGCTCTGTCAGCACCTATCCCAACCGCAAGATCGTCACGTACAACCCCACTGCCGCCGCAGGCTCACAGTTCGTGTCATTCATCAACAGCGGTAGCGCAGCGCCGACTTTGTCCAGTGCCGAACTGACGGCATTGGGCAGTACTACGACCGCGCAGATGAATATGGTCAACTACCTGCGCGGCGACAACACGCTGGAGCAGAAGAACAGCGGCAACTTCCGCAATCGCGATACCCCGCTGGGCGATATCGTGGATTCTCAGCCAGTGTTCTCCGGTGCTCCCAACACCAACGAGTACGAAAACCAGACCTTCACCGGCACGGATTCCTTCGTGGCCTGGGCTGCGGGCACGACCGATTCCAACGGCAATGAGGTGCCGAGCGCCGCGGCACAGCGTACGCCGCTGGTATTCGCGGCGGCCAATGACGGCATGCTGCATGCGTTCAACGCCAACACCGGCGCGGAAGTGTATGCCTATTTACCTGGTGCGGTGATTACCGCAAGCCTTGCCAATCTGAGCGATCCCAACTATGGGGCGACCAGCACGGTGCCGCACCAGTACTACAACGACGGCGAACTCACCATTGCCGATGCCTACCTGCCCAGTCTTACGCAGATCAACGGTTCGTCCTGGCACACCATTCTGGTGGGTACCACGGGCCGTGGCCTGGCCAAGGCTGTCTACGCCTTGGACATTACTGATCCGACCAACATCAAACCACTATGGGAACGTTCGACCGGCGATGGCCAGACCAATAGCGGCTACATCGGTCAGATGGTGGGCAAGCCGGTCATCGCCAAGGTGCAGGACGCCGGTACCGTTACGGACTGGCAGGTTCTGATTGGCAATGGCTATAACAGCACCAAAGGTTCGGCTGCGCTGCTGGAGTTTGAACTCGACAACGGTACGCTCAGCGTGCACAGCGCCGGAGCCGGAGGCAATACCTCTAGCACTGGCAGTGGTCTTGCCGCGCCCGTGGCATGGATGGACAACCCAGGCAACGGCATCAGCATGGAGGCCTATGCCGGTGATCTGTTAGGCAACGTGTGGTCGTTCCCGTTGGATAACGTTACGACCGTAGGCCATGGCTCCGGCGCGACGACCAGCTACGTTGCTGACTTGACTTCGGCAGGCTCGCTGATCTTTTCCACGCCGCTGGACGCCAGTAGTAATCCGCAACCCATCACGGCCGGCATGCTCGCAGGCAAGGATTCCGTTACCGGTAACGTGTGGCTGTTCTTTGGTACCGGTCAGTACTTGAGTTCCGGTGACCTGCCCAACAAACAAGTGGAGAGCTGGTACGGCGTGATCGCACAGACCTCCGACGGCAGCATCCCAGCGCTGCCGGCAACGCAAAGCCAGTTGGTGCAGCGCTCGATCATCTATGAGCAGGATGGCAACCCCTCCGCCACCCCGCCAACGTTGGGTGCGCGCGTGGTGTCAACCGCTGCGGTCGGTGACATGTCGGGCAGGCGCGGGTGGTATATGAACTTGGAACAGCCGACTCTCGACAGCAACGGCAATGTAACCGGCTACAACGCGCAAGGCGAGCGCATGGTCACGCCCAATCAGTTCCAGGGCAACTTGCTGCTGGGCATCACGCGCATCCCGGTGGTCACGGACGTCTGCGCCCCGTCCGGTAGTGGTTGGGTGATGGCAGTCAATCCGTTCACCGGCGACAATCCAACGGCTGCTTTCTTCACCGGCAATGGCAGCGGCGGTATGGTCACCGTCGGTGGCAAGTCCGTGCCAGTGGCTGGTGTGGGCTTCAGTTCCTTGCCCAACAATCCGATCTTCGTGGGCAGCGACATGTTGATGAGCTTCGACAACGGCAATACTTCCAACCTGATGACTTCGGGCTCGACCGGGGGTGTGCAGCGTGTGTCCTGGCAGGAGGTCGTGAACCAATGAGGCACAGCGAAATAAATCTACGCAAGGGCCATGGAAAACGTTGCGAATCTGTTGCCTGCCCATTGCCTCGGCAAGGGCAGGTGAGCAGCGCTAGGCAGGCAGGTTTCACCTTGGTCGAGCTGATGATCGTGGTGGCGGTCATTGCGATCCTGGCCGTCTTGGCGTGGCCCGCCTATCAGCAGTACATCATCAAGACCAATCGCAAGGCGGCAGAGTCGTGCCTGGCGGAGCACGCCAATTACATGGAGCGTTTGTACACGACTCAACTCACTTACTCGGGGGCCACCTTGCCCGTGCTCGATTGCTCTTCCGCTAGCCAGACTGGGCAGAATTACGCTTATAGCTTCGCGCCCGCAGCTGCCTCGACATCAGCGTACAACGTACAAGCTGCGCCTACTTCGGCGTTGCAACTGAAAGACACGACCTGCGCGACGGTCTGGATCGATCAGACGGGCGCCCGGCATATCACGGGTACTGGGACATTGTCTCAATGCTGGTAAGCATTGAGACCATGGCTGAAATGCTTCTCAGATATCCGCCCATTGCCGCAGCAGGTTGTGGTAGATGCCAGTTAGCGTTACTCGCGCTGCGTCATCGGCATGGGTGGCCGTAAGCCGTTGGATCGCGTTATCCAGATCAAACAGCAAGCTGCGCTGTCCGTCATCACGTAGCATGCTCTGCGCCCACAAGAAGCACGCTAGCCGTGTGCCGCGCGTAACCGGGTTCACCCGGTGCAGGCTGCTGGCGGGGTAGAGGATCATGTCGCCGGCGGGAAGCTTGACGGTTTGGGTGCCGTAGGTGTCTTCGATCAGCAGTTCGCCGCCGTCGTAGCTTTCGGGGGATGCCAGGAACAGGGTGGCGGAGAGGTCGGTGCGGATTTTTTCTGCGGTGCCGGGCAGCAGGCGGATGGAACCATCGACGTGGCTGCCGAAGTGCATGCCGCTTTCATAGCGATTGAACATCGGTGGGTAGATGCGGTTGGGCAGCGCTGCACTGATGAAGAGCGGATGGCGTTCAAGGGCCGAGAGCACGATGTTGCCCAGTTCGATGGCCAGCGGCGAGCCTTCGGCGATTTGCTGGTTTTGTTTGACGTGAGTGCCCTGGTGGCCGGCGGTGACGCGGCCGTCGACCCAGGGCGCGTCGGCCGAGTTCAGGCGTTGACGAAAGTGCGCAACTTGCCCGGTGGTGAGCAGGGCAGGAATGTGGACCAGCATGATGACGTCCTTGCGAGATGGCTGATTCCGCGCAGGCTGGGATGCCAATCCCAGCATTGCGTGGGTTGCACGCATGGTAACGCTGGGTTTCGCAACCCAGCCCACGCGTTGTTAGAACTTGTAGGTGAAGGTTGCCAGTGCAGTACGTCCAACTCCAGGCACGGCGCGCCCGCCATCCGACGGTATCACCGCATCGAAATAGCGCTTGTTGGCAAGGTTCAACAGATTGAACCGGATGTCATAGCGGGGTTGGTGGTACGCCACCATCGCATCCCAACGGGTGTAGCCGCCCACGCTGGTCTTGTCGGTATTCGCCGCATAACGTTGCGACAGGTAGGTCGGGCCACCACCGGCTTCCCAGTGCTGTGCGAAGCTATAGGTGGTCCAGGTGGTGAAGGTGTTGCGTGGTGTGTTGGCGGGCACATTGCCTTGGGTGCCGTCCAACGCCTTTACGATCTTTCCATCCATGTAGCTGTAGCCGGAGAAGACCTGCCAGTGGTCGGTGAGGTGTCCGACTACGCCAAGCTCTCCACCACGCACGCGGATGTTGCCATTGAGCGTATATTCGCCCGATGAGGTCTGCGTGCGTGCGTTGGTCTGTTCCAGCTTGTACAGCGCAGCATTGATGCCGAGCATGTCGTCCAGCAGGTTCCACTTGGCGCCGATTTCGTAGGAGCGGTTTTTCGAGGGGGCGAGGTTTTGCGTGCCGTTGGTGAGCGTGAGTTGCTCCAACACCGGGTTGAACGAAGTGCCGAACGAGACGTAATAGGATTGCTTTTCGCTCGGCTGATAGATCACGCCGCCGCGTACGCTGGTGAAGTACACCGTCTGCTGTGCATAAGCAGGCGCAGAAAAGGTGTTGCTGATGTGCGCGTCGAACCGGTCACGGCGTGCGCCGGCCACTATCATCCAGTGCTCGTTGAGCTTGATGGTGTCATTGGCATAGACAGCGGCCGTCTTGCCGACGGATTGCGCATAGTTGCCCACCGTAGTGGTGACGTTGGCGGGTGTGGCTTGCTGTACCGGATCGAGCAAGGATAGGCGGGGCAAACCGTTACGCGTGTAAGTCTGGTTGTTGTACGTCTCGCGCGCGAATTCCACGCCGGTAACCAGCGTGTGCTGCCAACTGCCGGTGTCGAACTTGCTGACCAGGTCGGTCTGGCTGTCCAGCAGCTTGTCGTGAATGACGCGGTCGTGGCTGGCCAGTTGTACGTATAGATCCTGCAGGGGCAGGCTGGTGGGATTGCCAAGGGCTCGGTTGAGCGTCACGCCTCCAGCGGTAACGATGCTGTTGGCGGCGGTTTCGCGTGCATCGGTCCTGTACTGGCTGAATTGCAGTTGCGTGCGCAGTGTCAACTTGTCCGAGAACGCATGTTGCAGGCGTGCATTGATCTCATCGACGCTTTGAACGGTGCGGTCATCGGTGAGGCCATACCAGTTTTTCGGATTGACGTGCGCAGGCCGTCCGTTGACCGGCGGCAAACCATAGTCTGGCATGTCGTGGTTGCGCTGGATCAAGGCCGACAGCGTGATCTGGGTGGGGGTGCCGATGCCGAAGCGCAGCGACGGCGCGATGCCGCCGTCGCGATTGTTCAGGACGTCGCGGGTGGCATGCATGTTCTGGCCGTAGATGTTCAAGCGCGCGGCGGCGCTGTCGGACAGAGGTTGATTGATGTCGGCGGTAAGGCGGTAACGGTCGCTGGTACCCGCCGTCGCGCTGATTTGCCCAAACGCTTTCAACTCGGGCTCTTTGCTGACCTGGTTGATCACGCCGCCGGTGGAGCCCCGGCCGAACAGCATGGAAGAAGGCCCTTTCAGTACTTCGACGGCGTCCAGATCGAACACGTCGCGATAGTACTGGCCGGGGTCGCGGAAGCCGTCCAGATAGATGTCGGTGCGTGCGGTAAAGCCGCGCAGGTTGATGTTGTTGCCGATTTGTCCGCCTTCAGCAGCGCCGATGGTGATTCCGGGAACGTTGCGCAACGCATCCTGCAACGAGGTAGCGCCTTGGGCGTCGAGCAGATCGCGGTTTACCACCACCACGCTCTGCGGGATGTCGCGCAATGAGGTCGGCAGCTTGGCACCGATGCTCGATGTGTCGGTGGTGTAGTCATTGCCGATGACGCTGCCAGTTACTTGCACCGAACCGAGGGTTTTCGACTTGGACGGCTCAGTGGAGGTGTCGGCTAGGGCAGGCGTGCCTTGTGCGTATGGCGCGGCAGGGAGGGTAAGGGCAAGCAGCAAGGCCGTTTGCAGCGGCGCGGCGGAAAAGATAGCGGGCATGGGAAGGAAGTCGGCAGGGTGGGAGGGACAGAACGGGCTTGGCTGGCTGCTTGAGTGCGTCGCGGCTGTGCCTGGCGATGCCACTCAATCCCGCTTGCGGCCTGTAAGGATCGTTCTGTAAATGCGAATCATTCCCATTCTTGCATAATGTTACGCAACTGTGAAGCAGCCAAATCTGCCGTATTAGCGGCTAGGGGCGTGGAAGAAGTGGGGTGGCCGGATAGGCTGGGATGTCAATCTCAGCGTCGCGCATGGCAATGCCGGGTTTTGCAACCCAGCCTACGATGGGCATCCCAGCCACGAAAAAAAGCCCCGCAGTGAATGCGGGGCTTTTGTCATTGCCGTTGCAGTGCGGTGCGACTTACCAGATCTTCACCTGCTTGTCGCCGTCGCGGACCATCGCGTCGCCAGTCTTGCACTGGTACGCCTGGGCAAACGCCGGCATGTTCGACGGCGCACCGATGGCGCGCAGCGAAGACGGAGCGTGCGGATCGATGTTGAGATACAGCTCCGCCTGCTTTTCGCGGGTGTTGTTGCGCCATACGCGTGCCCAGCTCAGGAAGAAGCGCTGATCCTGCGTATAGCCGTCGATCTTGTCCTGCGCTTCGCTGGTGTTCTTCTTCAGCGCATCCTGCAGTGCGTCGTAGGCCACGTTCACACCGCCCAGGTCGGCGATGTTCTCACCCAGGGTCAGCTGGCCGTTCACGTGCAGGTCCGGCTTGTCCTTGAGCGGCGCATAGGTGTTGAACTGATCCACCAGCTTGCCGCTGCGGGCCTTGAATTGCGACTTGTCCTGCGCCGTCCACCAGTCGGCCTTGTTGCCGTCGCCATCGAACTGCGCGCCCTGGTCGTCGAAGCCATGGCTGGATTCGTGGCCGATCACTGCGCCGATGCCGCCATAGTTGATCGCGTCGTCGCCGTTGGCATAGAAGAACGGCGGCTGCAGGATCGCGGCCGGGAAGTTGATGGTGTTGGTGCTCGGATCATAGTAGGCATTCACCGTTTGTGGCGTCATGCTCCACTCGGTGCGGTCGGTGGGCTTGCCGATGTGGCCGATATCCCACTGGTAGTTGAATTTGGCCGCGGCCATCAGGCTGCCGTAGTAGTCGCCCTGCTTGATGTCCAGGCTGTCCCAGCTACGCCAGTGGTCCGGATAGCCGATCTTGGGCAGGAATTTCTGCCACTTGTCCAGCGCCTTCTGCTTGGTGGCGTCGCTCATCCAGTCCAGGTGCTGGATGCGGTCCTTCAAGGCTTCGCGCACGTTGGTCACCAGTTCCTGCGAGCGCTGCTTGGCTTCCGGCGTGAATTCCTTGGCCACGTACAACTGACCCAACGCTTCTCCCATGGAGCTGTTGACCGCGCCCAGTACGCGTTTCCACACTGGCTTCTGCTCCGGCTGTCCGGAAAGCGTCTTGCCATAGAAGTCGAAGCGGTTGTCCTGGAAGGCGGTGCTCAGATACGGCGAAGCGCTGCTGATGGCGTGAAAGCGCAGATAAGCCTGCCATTGCGAAACCGGCGCGCTGGCCAGCAGCTTGTCGAATTGCGCGAAGAACTTCGGCTGCGACAGCGAGAAGCCCTTGTCGACGGTCACGCCCTGCGCCTTGAAGAAATCGCCCCAGTTGAAGTGCGGGGTGAGCTTGTTCGCTTCGGCCACGCTGACGAAGTGATACTGGTTGTCCAGGTCGCGCATTTCGGTGGGCGAAAGCGAGGACTGCGCCAGCTTGGTCTCGAAGGCCAGCACTTCATCGGCCTGCTTCTTGGCGTCGGCCTCGGCAACGCCGGCCAGCTGAAGCGACTTGGCGATATAGCCCTGGTAGGCCGCACGGATATCGGCGTACTTCTTATCGGAGTAGTAGTCGCGAGTGGGCAGGCCCAGGCCCGACTGGTTGGCGAAACCAATCTGGATTTTCGCATCCTTGAAGTCGGCGCCGGAACCGAACTCGAACACCTGGCTGTCGCCGTCGGCGAAGCGGTCGGTGATGTACTTGGCGATGTCGGCCGGGGTCTTCAGCGCATCGATCTGGGCGAGCTGCGGCTTGAGCGGATCGTAGCCGAGCTTGTTGATGGCGTCCTGGTCCATGCCGGCCTGGTACAGATAGCCGATCTTCTGATCGATCGACGCCGGCTTGGCCTGCGCGATGTTCTTGGCGGCGGCCTCAACGATGTCGTGCTGAGTGTTCAGGCTTTGCTCGGCCAGCGCGTCGAACGCGCCCCAGCGGGTGCGATCCTGCGGAATCGGGTGGGCGGCGATCCATTTGGCATTGACGAAGCTGTTGAAGTCCTGGCATGCGTTGACGGCCGCGTCCAGCTCGCTGGCATCGAACACGCTGGCCGGCTTGGCGGCGGCGACGCTGGCGGCGGCCGCCGGCGCGCTCGACGACGGTGCCGGAGCCGGCGCCGGCGCCTGGGCTGGTTCCTGCTTGCCGCAGGCGGCCAGGGCAAAGGTGACGCTCGCGGCGAGCAACAGCGGCTTCAAATGCTTGTAGGTCATGGATATCCCTCTAAGAAGATGTCGTGGGAGTCGCCCGCAGGCGCTCCTTGGGTTTTGCTGGCCGATCCACTGCGTACAACGCCGATTCGGGCCATGACCTCGCACGCTAGGCCATAGGTCATGGTGTACCCAGTGTCAAAGGTCAGGGGTGGGGTAAGCACCGGGCGCGACCGTTTGTATGGTTATCCCGCATAGACCCGTAGGCTGGGATGACAACCCCAGCATCGCGCCATGCCAATGCTGGGTTTTGCAACCCAGCCTACGATTGTCGACCCGGCCTACGCCGGACCACACGAGCATCGAAAGCCCGTACTCGTCGCATGACTGTTATTCGCTTGTCATGGCTATTCCGTAAGGTCCTTTCCATCGCGCCGAGGGGAGCGTGCCCTCTGACCGTTACTGGAGACTGCCATGCGCTCACGTCTTGCCGTCTGTCTTGCTGCCTGCCTGTTGACCTCGCTGTCTGCCGTCGCGCTGTCCGCCCCGGATCCGGTCGTCGATGCCAGCCCCTGGCATGGTCATAAGCGTGTCCCCACCGCCACGCCGATCAAGCACCTGGTGGTGATCTTCCAGGAGAACGTCTCCTTCGATCACTACTTCGGCACTTATCCTTATGCCGCGAACGCGCCGGGCGAGCCGCCGTTCTATGCAAAGGCGGACACGCCGAAGGTCAACGGTCTCAACAAGCAATTGCTGAGCAGCAATCCCACTGCGAACAACGCCGCCAATGGCACGGGGGCGATCAATCCGTTCCGTCTGTCGCGCGCGCAGGCCGCCACGGCCGACCAGGATCACGACTACATGCCGGAGCAGCAGGCGTTCGACAACGGCGCCATGGACCTCTTCCCGAAGTACACCGGTTCGGGCGAGGCCCTGCCGGGCGGCACTGGGGCGGAAGACGGTAACGGCCAGGTGATGGGTTACTACGACGGCAACACCGTCACCGCGCTGTGGCATTACGCCCAGCATTTCGCGATGAGCGACAACAGCTACAACACCACCTTTGGCCCGTCCACGCCGGGCGCCCTGAACCTGATTTCCGGCCAGACCAACGGCATCAGCGAACAGTTGGCCGCCGGCGGCGATGTGGTGGCCGATGGCCAGGGCGGCTACACGCTGATCAGCGATGCCGACCCGATCGACGACGTGTGCTCCAATTCCAGCGGCGCGCGTGTACGCATGAGCGGCAAGAACATCGGCGAGTTGCTCAACGCCAAGCGCATAACCTGGGGCTTCTTCGAAGGCGGCTTCGATCTGACCACGGTCAACCCGAATGGCAGCACCGGCTGCAAGCGCAGCAACACCTCTACGGTGACCAAGGCCAAGAAGGTGGACTACATTCCGCATCACCAGCCGTTCCAGTATTACGCCCCTACCGCCAACCCCACGCACGCGCGTCCCACTTCGGTGGCGATGATCGGCCACTCCGGCGACGCGGCGAATCACCAGTACGACCTCAATGATTTCTACGCCGCGGTGGCAGCCGGCAACATGCCGGCGGTGAGCTTCCTCAAGGCGCCGGGCTACCAGGATGGCCATGCCGGCTATTCGGACCCGCTGGACGAGCAGCAGTTCATCGTGCGCGTGCTGAACTTCCTGCAGCAGCGGCCGGAGTGGCGCGACACCGCCGTGGTCATCGCCTACGACGACTCCGACGGCTGGTATGACCACCAGGCCGCACCGCAAGTGAATGCTTCGGCAAGCAGCCAGGATGCGCTCAATGCTACGGGCGTGTGCAATGGCCGCAGCACGCTGCCGGGCGTGAATAGCACCCGGCCGGTGCAGGGGCGCTGCGGTTACGGTCCGCGCCTGCCGCTATTGGTGATTTCGCCGTGGGCACGCCGCAATCACGTCGATCACACGGTGACCGACCAAAGCTCGATCACGCGCTTCATCGAAGACAACTGGTTGCGCGGCGAGCGGCTTGGCGGCGGTTCGTTCGATGCCGTGGCCGGCAAGTTGAACAATATGTTCGACTTCGATGATCCGTTCGGCGAAAACCGTCGCCTGTTCCTGGATGAAGGCACGGGTGAGCCGATGACCGGGAAGTAATTCGCGCGTTCTTGATCGGTACGTCAAAAGGTTGGACGCATCGCCCCACTGGATGGGGCGATGCTTTTTTGCTTACGAGAAATCCACTGTGTCGACTCGCCGCGATTTTCTGAAATGGACGATGCTGGGGCTGGGCGCGGGCGCATGCTCAACGCGTCTGCGCGCACACGACTTGCGCGGCATGAGCAACATGAGTGGCGGCCCCTTGTGCAAGCATCCGGTGGCAGACCAGGCGAGCGAGCCGCGTCTGCTCGATCCGAGTCAGCTCAAGCCGTTTGTTGATCCCTTGCCGCTGCCGCCGGTACTGCGCGCGGACGGCAAGACCCTGCGTGTGGACATGCGTGAAACCGAACAGCGCCTGCACCGCGATCTGCCGCCCACGCGCCTGTGGACCTACGGCGGCTGCATGCCGGGGCCCAGTATCGAAGCGCAAAGCGGCAAGGCGCTGCGCATCGACTGGCGCAATGCGCTCCCCTCCCGGCATTTTCTGCCGATCGATCACCGCATTCATGGCGCCGAAAAAGACCGGCCCGAAGTACGCGCCGTGGTGCATGTGCACGGGGCCTGTGTGCCGACTGCAAGCGATGGTTATCCGGAAGACTGGTACGTGCCCGGCCAATCGCGAGTGCACACCTATCCGAACCGGCAGGATGCGGCCCAGCTCTGGTATCACGACCACGCGATGGGTATCAATCGCCTGAATATTTACGCCGGCATGTTCGGCAACTTCATACTGCGCGACGAGCACGAGCGCGCCTTGGGTCTGCCGCACGGCGAGCAGGAAATTCCGCTGACCCTGAGCGATCGGCTGCTCACCACGGAGGCGCAGTTGTACTACCCAGTCTCCGGCAACAGCGAAGCACCATGGGTTTCGGAAGTGTTCGGCAACGCCATGCTCGTCAATGGCGCATTGTTGCCGTATCTGGACCTACAGCCACGTCGCTACCGGTTTCGCGTGCTGAATGCTTCCAATGCGCGTTTCTTCAATCTGAAAATGCGCGACGGGCGTCCGTTTGTGCAGATCGGCAGCGATCAGGGCCTGCTGGCAGCGCCGGTATCGCTGCGCCATCTGTTTATTGCACCGGGCGAGCGTGCAGATATCGTCATCGACTTTGCCGCTTTGGCCGGACAGCAGCTCGAACTGGTCAATGACGTCTTGCCGATCATGCAGTTCCGCATTGGCAGCGGCCGGGTGCAGGACGCGAGCGTTGTGCCCGCCGTGCTGCGCGATGTGCCGCGCATGCCCGAATCAACCGCCCGCAAGCAGCGCATGCTGACGCTGGATGCCTATCAGGACTGCGTGGCCGAACCGATGCTGATGCTGCTGGGCGGCAAACGCTGGCATGAGCCGGTGACGGAAAAGCCCGTGCTGGGCAGCACCGAGATCTGGAACCTGGTCAATCTCACCGACGATACGCATCCCATCCATTTGCACCTGGTGAAGTTCCAGATCCTGGACCGCCGGCCGTTCGATGCAGGCTCTTGGATGGATGCGCAAACCGTTCGCTACACCGGCTCTGCGCAAGCGCCGTCAGCCGGTGAGGCGGGTTGGAAAGATGTCGTGCAGGCCTGGCCCGGCATGATCACGCGGATCATCGTGCGCTTCGAAGGTTACGCCGGGCGCTATGCCTGGCACTGCCATCTGCTGGAGCATGAGGCGAACGAGATGATGCGGCCGTTTGAAGTGCTGCCTGCCTGACCACCGGAAGGGCGTACATGGTTACGGGAGCAAGTCCAGCTCATCTAGGAAGACATTTCCTTTCATAGTGACCTGAGCATTGTTTTTCAGTGCTTCAAGCTCCATCCCAAGAAGGCGCCGTTGAGCCGTGCGTGACGCTTCACTAGAATAACAGGGGTTCCAATTGCTCATGTTATATATTTGTCCTGATGCGTCCTTGACGTATATCGAGGTTGAATAACTAGTACCGGATTCCTCTATCCCGACCAGTTCTCCCGTAACTGTCGTTACGGCCTGGGGCCGAATTTCGCCGGTAGGCAGTTGCCCTGTAGATGTGACCACTACGCTATCGACCCAAGTGAGTGGCTCACCGGCGTGCATCGCGTTGAGACGTATGCTGACGGGTAGATCATTCGCTTCCGCAAACTCCAGTATTCGGAATTTGTTTTCTTCGCCTGGTTGCCCATCACATGCCCCCACGATTGGGTAATTATTGTAAATCCGGAAATTACCAGGGATGTTGTTCCACTGACTATCCTTGGCATACACCAAAGTGGTCGAATTCGCCGGCGCGTAAACCAATTTTGTCACTGTTATGTGATCAAGCTGATAAGAGGGGTAATTCGCCGACGATGCGTCCGACGTGGCGAACACCAAAAGCGTGAAGGTCAGGATCTTTTTTATGGTGGCAAGCACGGATATTCTCCTGGTTAGTCACCCGCGGTCAGGCTGACGCTGACCAGGCCTTTGTGTGCATCTTCCTCGATATCGACCGGGAGAATTTGCGAATAGGCCGTCTGCAGCATGGACAGGTAAGTGTCGTTCTCGCGGTCCATGTTGCCCGTGCTCCAATCCATATACCACAGTGGCGTGATATGCGAGGTGCTGGTCTTTGGGTCCTCGGTGTAGATCTGTAGGTTGCCCTCGGCTATGTCACCAGGGTGTTTGTAGTCAAGTCGCACTATGTACACCCCCTTGTATACGGTTGCCTGGGCATGAGCCGGAGCGGAAAAGATGGCGAGTGCCAGTGGTGCGGCGAGTGCCGCACCGATTACGGGCTGGGCCATATTTCTCTTTATCTTTCGCATAATCCGTACCATGTGGATTCTCAGTTTTGCATGGAGGAAATAAAGTGAAGCTCCGTATCAGATAACGGCTCAATAGGTAAAATTGACGATTACATCGCCAATTGTATTTTTTGCATTGCACCATATTGTTACTTTATTTCCTGACACCGCCGCAGTTAAGAGCGTTGCATACGTTATCTTTCCAACGGCTGTTCTATTGCCAATCATATCATCCAGGGAAAATGTATAATCCTTTTTATCATCTGTCCTTATTGTTATGACGCTATGGTCTCTATTATAACCAGGGTTGGTGTTTATGACGGTTACATAACCAGAATAAGTGCTTGCGTCTTGGCAATCGGCCTCGTCGGCGTAAGCATTGGCCGTCATTACCGACAAAAGGGCAATGGGAAGAGCGGTTATATAGATCGCCTTTTTCATATTTTCGTCCTTTTGAAATATCACAATAAAAATCACGCCACTCTGACGGGTGACAACCAGGGGTGGGTTTTATCTTTGGCAAGCCTGCCATCAAGACAGATGGCCAGATAGGCATAAGCATCGTTGGTGCCTGTCTCTTCATGGTCTAGGGTTGGTCTATCTGAGGCGTAATCATCAAAGAAAAGCATTTATGCGGTGTTTCAAGCAGCGTCGAAATTGTTTCGACGCATTGCATCCATGGCATCCCAGGTCTGCCCCGACGGCGCCAACATCGGGATGAAGCCAGTAGAGAAGATGCGCGGCTTGAAAATTCGGCGTAAGCAGTCGTGCTGGCGTGATGAAAGCCAGTCGGGTAAGTCGTTACGCCCGAGCTTGAAAGTACGCGCGGATGCGCCGAGCGCTTGCTGCCTCACGCGGCGCTATGGAATTGCGCAGCGCAGGTATTCAAGGCCATTTGAGCATGCAAGGGGCGACTGCTGTGGCGACGCTGTTGTAGCTATTGCCCCTCCATGGCAGGCCAGCGACGCTTGATCAGGCCCGCCCTTGCGTCGGCAAGGCGGCCGGCGACGCCGGCAAGGTGTCCGGTGCCACTGCCCCGCCGGAAATGATGAAAGCCATGGCCTGGTCCATGGTCCAGTCAGTGGGCGTCAATTCGTCCACGGGCACCAATTCAAGGTAACCGCCGGTGGGGTTGGGCGTGGTGGGGATGTAGACCGCCGCGATCTCGCGGCCGCTGCCTTCCTCGGTCATCACGCGGGTGACAAAACCCACCACCTTCATCCCTTGGCGGGGAAAGTCGACCAGGACCACGCGCTGCATCCCGCCCGGCTTGTTCTGCAGTACCGCCATCAGTTTCTTGGTGCCGCCGTAGATGGTCTGCACCAGCGGGATCCGTTGCAGAACGTCGTCGAACGCACGCAGCATGCGCTGGCCAATCACGCGATTGGCCAGGAAGCCAAGCAGGTACAAGGTGATCAAGGTGAGTAGCAGCGCCAGCACATAGGTAATCCAGCTGTGGCTGAGCTGGCCGGCCGCCTCGGGCGACACCCAGCCCAGCGCGCCGACGAACGCGGCCACCAGCGGTGCGCCGAGATCGGCCAGAAATCCCACGATGAATTTGAACACCAGCCAAGTCACCCATAGCGGCATGAACGTGAGCAGGCCGGTGATGAGGTAGCGTTTCAGGCGTAGCGGGGGCATGGGCGGCTCGGAACAGGGTGAGGTAGGCCTATTGTAGGCAGCGGCCCGTCAGCCTGTGATTTTTTCGCGCGCGCCGCGAATAACAGGGGTAACCACGGGGACGGCTCATGCGCGGACGGGAACTACAGCAGGCGTTCGAGAAGCTATTGCGGGAACACCAGCGCATCGTGTTCAAGGTTGCGTCGGTGTATGCCCGCGATCCGGAAGATCGCAACGACTTGACGCAGGAAATCTGCCTGCAGCTGTGGCGCTCCTTTGCCGGCTTCGATGCAAGGCGCGCACGCTTCTCCACCTGGATGTATCGGGTGGCGTTGAATGTAGCGATATCCCATCAGCGGCGGTCGCGCCCGGAGCCATCGCTGGAGCACAAGCAGCTCAATGCGTTCGAAGGATCAGCAGGCATTGCCGAGCCCGATGAGCGCCTTGCGGCCCTGCACCGATTCATCGCCGAGCTTGATCCTCTCAATCGAGCGCTGATCCTGTTGTATCTGGAAGACCGCGGCTACGGCGAGATCGCCGAAATCCTGGGCATCAGCGAAACCAACGTGGCCACCAAGATCAGTCGCATCAAACAGAAACTTCGCAGCCGGATGACGGGCGGCCCGCCCGCGGGAGAGAGCTATGGAACTGGATGAGATGAAACTCGCCTGGCAGACCTTGGGTCGGCAAGGGGAAGCACAGCAGGCCTTGAGCATCCAACTGCTGACCGAGCGGCGCCTGGATAAGGTAGGTCACGGCCTGCGGCCGCTGTTCTGGGGCCAGGTGCTGCAGATCTTCGTCGGTGTGCTGGTCACCTTGATGGCGGTCTCGTTCTGGTTCCCGCGCACGAGCGTGCTCCACTTTCTGACGTGGGGCCTGCTCGTGCACGCCTTCGGCATCCTGATGATCGTGACGGCGGCGCGCAACCTTCATCTGATCAAGCAGATCGATTACGCCGCACCGGTGCTGGACATCCAGCGGCGCATCGCCCGCTTGCGCGCCTGGCGCGTGCAGGTGGAGGCGCCGTTGTATGCGGTGACGTGTTCGTTCGTGTGGATACCGCTGGTGCTAATGGCGATGGCAAGCAGCGGTATCGATCCGCAGGTGGTCGCTCCCAAGCTGCTGGGCTATCTGCTGTTGTCCGGCTTCGCTTCGTTGGGATTGGTGGCCCTTGTGGCCTGGCTGGTTCGTCGCACGGGCTATCGCCGCAGGTTCGAAAACAGCCTTGCGGGCGGCGGTGTGCAAAAGGCCGAAGTGATGCTTGAGCAGATCGCGCGTTTCAAGCAGGAGTGAGCGCTGCTCAGCGATGTTTCGGCTTCAGGCGCACATACAGCTGCTTGCGAACCAGCGCGACCACCTCGCCCGCCGCCGTTTTGATCGGTACCTCGAACCAGCGCAGCACTTTCTCGCCGTTGGCCGCCGCGGCTCGCAATTCCTCCAGCAGGCCGGGTTCCAGCTTGAAATGCGCGTAGACGTCCTCGCGGCCCGGTGCAACGAAGTCTATGCTTCCGGCTTTGTCCCATACGAAATGATCCTTGCCCAGGTGGTGCAGGATCAGCAGCATCCAGAACGGGTCCGCCATGGCAAACAGACTGCCGCCGAATTGCGTACGCACGTAATTCCGGTTCCATGGGCGCAACCTGAGCGCCACGTGGGCCTCGGTGTAGTCATCATCCAGATTCAGCACGCGGACGCCGCTGAACAGGAAGGGTGGCCACAGATTGAGCAGGCGACGGAACGTGGGTGCACGCATGGAAGGCTCCGGAGGGGCCTTCAATCTACCATACTTATGCGTATGGAACCTGGTGGGCTGGGATGCCAATCGTAGGCTGGGTTGCGAAACCCAGCATTGCCATGCGCGCCACCGCGCGATGCTGGGATTGGCATCCCAGCCTACAAGAGCGGTCAGAACAACAACGAAGCCATGCGCCGGCGATAGCGGCCCACCAGCTCCGCATCGTCCAGGGTGTTGAACGCCGCCAGCAGGCGCTTCTTCGCCTGGCCGTCGTTCCAGTCGCGCGCTTTCTCCAGCACCAGCAGCCAATGCTCGAGGCCGGCAGCCGGATCATTGCCCAGCAGCAGGCGCACGCCGAGCAGATCGTGTGCCTCCCAATCCTGCGGGTTCGCGTGGAGGCGTTGTTGCAACACTTCCATCGGCGGCGTGCCTTCGAGCGAGCGGGCCAGATTGAGCTGACTGCGCAGGCGCACAGCACGGGCGTCGGTGGCGAGGTTGGCGGGCAGGGCATCGAGCTCGGTTTCCGCGGCAGCGGCTTGGCCGGCATGGGCCAGGGCGATCGCCAGATCGAGCTTGAGTTCGGGGCGATTCGGGTCGGCGGCGATTTCCTGTTGCAGGCGGTTGATGGCCTGCTCGGGCGATTCGGGCGCGATTTCTTCGGGCTCCTGTTCGAACTCGTCTGCCAGCGGCTCAAGGTGGCGCGTAAGGAATTGACGCAGCTGGCCTTCCGGCAGGGCGCCGGCGAAGCCGTCGAGGATCTGCCCGTCCTTCACCAGGATCACGGTGGGAATGCTGCGAATGCCGAAGACGCCGGCCAGCTCCTGGTTCTGGTCGACGTCGACCTTGCCCAGGCGGAAGGCGCCGTTGTATTCGACCGCAAGCTTTTCCAGCAGCGGGCCCAATGACTTGCACGGACCGCACCAGGTCGCCCAGAAGTCCACCAGCACGGGTGTCGTGAGCGAGGCTTCGAGCACCTCGGTTTCGAAGTTGGACTGATCGACTTCGAAGATGTGCGGAGAGACGGCGGCGTTCACGGTGGGCTCCATCAAGGACTAGTCGGTGCAGATCGGGGCGCCGCGCAGCATATCAAGAGCCGGTCGACAGCAGGCGCATTGGCGTGGGATTTGCGAGAATCAAACGCATGAGCACTACGCCCCCGGCCAGCATGGAACACGCGCAGAAGGCGCCGATGTCAGATCTGCTGATCTGCGAGCACTGCGACACGGTCTACCGTCGCCGGCCGCTGGCGCGCGGCGAGGTGGCGCGCTGCGCACGCTGCAACGCCGTGCTGGAGCGCCATCAGCGCATCGGCCTGGATGCGATGCTGGCCTTGGTCGCGACGGTGATGGTGGTGTTCGTGCTGGCGAACGCGTGGCCGATCATGACGCTAGGGCTCGGCGGCGAACAAATCCACGCCCGCCTGTGGGGCGTTATCATCATGATGTGGAAGCAGCACTCGCAGGTGGTTGCTGTGCTGGCGGCGGCCACGCTGTTCTTCTTTCCACTATGCAAGATGTTTGCGTTGGGCTGGTTGCTGATCTTCGGGCGCAGCGGGCGGCGCGCCCCCGGCTTTGTCTCGGTGATGGTCGTCCTTCACTACATCGGGCCATGGACGATGAGCGAGGTATTCGTGCTTGGAGTACTGGTGTCGATCGTCAAGGCACAGATGTATTTCGACGTGATGCCCAATATCGGTGCGTTTGCCTATGCGGCGCTGGCGCTGCTGATCACCGTCTTTTCAAGCATCGACCTGCGCCAGCTGTGGGACGAGATCCCGGCGGAGCCCTCGCCATGAGCGCGCTGCCCCGGGCGCATGAGCTGGGCTTGATCGGTTGCCATGTCTGCGGCCTGGTCTGCCGCGACAACCAGGTGGAGGACCCGGCCTGCCCACGCTGCGGCAGTGCCTTGCACCGGCGCAAACCCCAAAGCTGCGCGCGCACCTGGGCGCTGTTGATCGCCGCCTTCCTGTTCTACATCCCGGCCAATGTGCTGCCGATCATGCGTACGGCCAGCTTGGGCGACGTGGATGACAACACCATTCTCAGCGGTGTGGTCGAGCTGTGGGTGAAGGGTTCGCCGGACCTGGCCATCATCGTGTTCACCGCCAGCATCATGGTGCCGATGATGAAGTTCCTGGTGATGACTACGCTGCTGTTGAGCGCACACCGGGGTAGCAACTGGGCGCGCCGGCAGCGGGCCATGCTGTACCGGCTGGTGGAATTCATCGGTTACTGGTCCATGCTGGACGTGTTCGTGGTGGCGCTGCTGACCGCGCTGGTGCAATTCGGCTTCTTCAGCGAGGTGGCGCCTTTGCCCGGAGTGGTGTACTTCGGCCTTACCGTGATACTTACCATGCTGGCTTCACAGAGTTTCGACCCCCGCCTGATATGGGATTGCCAGGACGAAGATGACTGATCAGAACACCCCCAACGCGGGCGGCAATCTGCCCGAGCCGGTAGTCAAGCGCCGTCGCGTCAACGCGTCCTGGATCTGGCTGGTCCCCGCGGTGGCGGCGCTGATCGGCCTGTCGCTGGTGATCAACGCGTGGCGGGAACAAGGCCCCACCATCGCCCTCAGCTTCCAGACCGCCCAGGGCCTGGAATCGGGCAAGACGGTGGTCAAATACAAGGACGTGGTGATCGGCAAGGTCACCGGCATTCGCCTGAGCCAGGATCACAGCAAGGTGATCGTGAAGGTGTCGCTGGACAAGAGCGCGGCCGATATCGCGGTATCCGACTCGCGTTTCTGGGTGGTGCGTCCGCGCATCGGGCTGGGTGGCGTATCGGGCATCGATACCCTGCTGTCCGGCTCCTTCATCGGGGTGGACGTGGGCAAGTCCGAGCAGCCGCAAAACGATTTCGTCGGCCTGGAGACCCCGCCTTCGGTGCTGCACGACTCGCGCGGCAGGAGCTATACCCTGCATGCCGGCGACCTGGGTTCGCTGGATATCGGCTCGCCGGTCTATTACCGCCGTCTGCAGGTGGGGCGCGTGGCTTCCTACAAGCTGGACAACGACGGCAAGGGCGTCACGCTGCAGATTTTCGTGGACAGCCCGTACGATCAGTTCGTGACCACGGAAGGGCGCTTCTGGAATGCCAGCGGCGTGGACGTATCGATCGGCGCCGAAGGCCTCAAGCTCAATACGCAATCGCTGGCCACGGTGCTGGCCGGGGGCGTGGCCTTCAATGATGCGCCCGGGCCGCATCCCAACGAAAAGCCGGCCGATGAGAACGCCAGGTTCACGCTGTTCGACAGCGAAAGCAACGCCATGGCGCCGCCGAACGGCGAACCGCATTACATCGTGATGCGCTTCGACCAGCCGGTGCGCGGCCTGGCGGTGGACTCGCCGGTGGAATTCCGTGGCATCAACTTCGGTCACGTCGTCTCCATCCGCATGGACTACGACGAGAAGACCAACCGTTTCCCGATCTATGTGGGCGCGCTGATCTATCCGGAGCGCCTGGGAAGGGCGCACTCCAAGCTGCAGGCCATCGCCAAGTCCAGGGGGGGCGAAGACGTGGAGCAGGTGGTGGCCGGCATGGTCCAGCAGGGCCTGCGCGCGCAGGCCAAGGTCGGCAACCTGCTTAGCGGCCAGTTGTTCATCTCGCTGGACATTGTGCCGAATGCGCCCAAGGTGCCGTACAACCCCGACGCGCGCCCGCTGGAAATTCCCACCATCCCCGGCAGCTTCGACAAACTGCAGGAGCAGATGGCCGAGATCGTCGACAAGATCAACAAGATTCCGTTCGATGCGATCGGCAACAACCTCAACCACACGCTGGCCGACCTGGACGGCACCCTCAAGCAGATCAACGGCAGCGTGCTGCCCGAGGTCCATGAAACGCTCAAGGGCGCCAACCAGACGCTGGGTACGGCAAACAACGCGCTCGCGTCTGATTCGCCGTTGCAGCAGAACCTCGCCGGCACGTTGCAGGAACTGCAGCGCATGGCCCGCTCGCTGCGCGCGCTCACCGATTACCTGAACACCCAGCCCAGCTCATTGATCCGTGGACGCGGGAGGGATGCAGCGCCGACGGACACCGGTCCGTCCAGCGCCCCGACGCAGCAAGGGAGCAAGCCATGATTCGTATGCGACACCTGATGGCGATAGGCGGCGCGGCAGCGCTCGCGGCTTGCGCGTCGGCACCCGTGCATTACTACACCCTGGTTCCGGCGCCTGAAACGCCAGCAGAAACCGCTTCGACGCCACCGAACTTTCAGTTCGAGCTGATGCCGGTCGGCGTTCCGGCCCAGGATGACGTACCGCAACTGGTTGTGCGCGAAGGCGGCCAGGCCGTGACCTTGCTCAATGGCGAACGCTGGGCTGCTCCTCTGGCGGACGAAGTGCGTGGCGCCTTGGCGGTCGAGCTTGCGCAACGCACCCACGCGCAGGACATTAGCGGCGCCGCTCCCACCCATGGCAAGCCGGTGTTGCGCATCAAGGTCGACCTGCGCCGTTTCGACTCCGCGCCCGGCAGCTACGCGCTGATCGACGCCACCTGGACGATCCGCGAACTCAGCAGCCAGGCCGTGCTCACCTGCAGCAGCCGCGTGAGCGAAAGCGCAGGACCGGGCTACGCCGCTTTGGTGGCCGGGCATCAACAGGCGCTGGCGACACTGGCCGGGCAGATTGCCGGCGTCGCGCCGGCCATGGCGGACGGGCGTGTGCCGGAGTGCCCGCGCGGATGAGGATGTAGGCTGGGATGACAATCCCAGCATCGCGCGTACTGCTGCATGGCAATGCTGGGTTTTGCAACCCAGCCTACGATTGTCATCCCAGCCTACGCGTTTCCTGCCACAGGGAGAGGAAGCGCGGTGGCCATTTCTGCTAGTCTGCCGGGTTCAACGCGGTGCCCGGATTTGCTTTCCGGTGCGCCCGCAACGGATAACGGCACCGGATCATGCAGGACAATCAGACCGAAGGTTCTCCCAACGACTACAGCCCGCAGGTGGTGGAAGCCGCCGCCCAGCAGTATTGGACCGCGCAGCGCGCGTACGAGGTGAAGGAGGATCCCTCCCGCCCGAAGTTCTATTGCCTGGCCATGCTGCCGTACCCCTCCGGGGCGCTGCACATGGGGCATGTGCGCAACTACACCATCGGCGACGTGATCAGCCGCTACCAGCGCATGAACGGCAGGAACGTGTTGCAGCCGATGGGCTGGGACGCGTTCGGCCTGCCGGCCGAGAACGCCGCGATCAAGAACGCCACCGCGCCGGCCAAGTGGACGTACAAGAACATCGACCACATGCGCGAGCAGCTCAAGTCGCTGGGTTACGCCATCGACTGGACCCGCGAGTTCGCCACCTGCCGGCCGGAGTACTACCGCTGGGAACAGCTGATGTTCACCCGGCTAATGCGCAAGGGCCTGGCCTACCGCAAGAATGCGGTGGTGAACTGGGACCCGGTCGACCAGACCGTGCTGGCCAACGAACAGGTGATCGACGGCTGCGGCTGGCGCTCCGGTGTGCCGGTGGAAAAGCGCGAGATTCCGCAGTGGTTCCTGAAGATCACCGATTACGCGCAAGAGCTGCTGGACGGCCTGGACCGGTTGCCCGGCTGGCCGGATGCGGTGAAGACCATGCAGCGCAACTGGATCGGGCGCAGCGAGGGCGTGGACATCCATTTCGCAGTGGAAGGCGAGGTGGAGCCGCTCACCGTGTTCACTACGCGCCCGGATACCTTGCTGGGCGTCACCTTCGTTTCGATCGCCGGCGAACATCCGCTGGCGCAGAAAGCTGCGGCAAGCAACCCGCAGCTGGCCGCGTTCCTGGAGGAGCTGCGCCACGGCGGTGTATCCGAGGCTGAGCTCGAAACGCAGGAAAAGCGCGGCATGCCCACCGGCCTCAACGCGCTCCATCCGGTCACCGGCGACAAAGTGCCGGTATGGGTGGCCAACTTCGTGCTGATGGGCTACGGCACCGGCGCGGTGATGGCGGTGCCCGGTCACGATGAGCGCGACTTCGAATTCGCGCACAAGTACCAGCTGCCGATCAAGCAGGTGATCGCGGTGGGCGGCGACGATGCCGCCTACGATGCGCAGCATTGGAAAGAGTGGTACGCCGACAAGACGCGCTCGGACATGCGCGTGGTCAACTCGGGCGATCTCGACGGCAGGAACTACCGCGAGGCATTCGATTTCATCGCCGGCAAGCTGGAGACGGCCGGCAAGGGGCATCGCCGCGTCAACTGGCGCCTGCGCGACTGGGGCGTGAGCCGCCAGCGCTATTGGGGTTGCCCGATTCCGGTGATCTATTGCGCGAAATGCGGCGCCTTGCCGGTGCCGGAAGACCAGCTGCCGGTGGTTCTGCCCGAAGATGTGGCCTTCTCGGGCGTGCAATCGCCGATCAAGGCCGACCTTCAGTGGCGCAAGACCAGCTGCCCGCATTGCGGCGGCCCGGCCGAACGCGAAACCGACACCTTCGATACCTTCATGGAATCGAGCTGGTACTACGCGCGCTACACCAGTCCCGGCGCGAATGGCCTGGTGGACGAACGCGCCAACTATTGGCTGCCGGTCGACCAGTACATCGGCGGTATCGAGCACGCGATCCTGCACCTGCTGTACTTCCGCTTCTATCACAAGCTGATGCGCGACGCGGGGCTGGTGCAGTCGGACGAACCGGCCACCAACCTGCTGTGCCAGGGCATGGTGATCGCCGAAACCTTCTACCGTGACAACCCGAACGGCTCGAAGGATTGGATCAACCCGGCCGACGTGGAAATCCAGCGCGACGAAAAGGCGCGCGTGGTCGGCGCGGTGCTGAAGGCCGACGGCAAGCCGGTGCTGATCGGCGGCACCGAGAAGATGTCCAAGTCCAAGAACAACGGTGTCGATCCGCAGGCGATGGTGGAGAAATTCGGCGCCGACACCGTGCGCCTGTTCTCCATGTTCGCCGCGCCGCCGGAACAGTCGCTGGAGTGGAGCGAAGCCGGCGTGGAAGGCATGGCGCGCTTCCTGCGCCGCTTCTGGCGTGAAGTGATCACGCACGTCGGCCAGCCGGATCACCCGCAAGCCGATCCGTCCCAGCTGGATGCGGGGCAGAAGACGTTGCGCCGCCAGTTGCATGAAACGATCCAGAAGGTGAGCGACGACTTCGGCCGCCGGCATGCGTTCAACACCGCGATTGCAGCGCTGATGGAACTGCTCAACGCGCTCGGCAAGTTCACCGACCAGAGTGAGCAGGGCCGCGCCGTGCGTCACGAAGCGCTGGAAACCATGGTGCTGCTGCTCAATCCGGTGGTGCCGCACGTGAGCCACGCGCTATGGCAGGCCCTGGGCCACCGCCAGGCCGTGCTGGACGACCAGCCCTGGCCGAAGGCGGACCCGGCCGCCCTGGTGCGCGACACGCTCACCCTGGCCGTTCAGGTGAACGGCAAGCTGCGCGGCACGATCGAAGTGTCCGCCAGCGCCCCCAAGGAGGAAGCCGAAGCGCTGGCGCGCGCACATCCCCATGTGGCAGCCTTCCTGGAAGGGCAGGCGGTGCGCAAGGTGATCGTGGTGCCCGGCAAGATCGTCAACATCGTCGCAGGATGAGTTCATGAACCACCCTCTGCTGAAACTGATTGCGCTGCTGCCGATGCTCGCCCTGGCGGCTTGCGGCTTCCATCTGCGTGGCAGCGCCGCCATGCCGCAAGGCATGCAGCGCGTGCATCTCTCGGTCAGCGGTAGCGGTGATTTCCAGCGCAAACTGGCGCGCGCCTTGCTCGCTTCCAATGTCACGCTGGAAGACCAGTCTGGTCCTGATATTGCCGAGCTGCGAGTACCGGCGCAGACCTTCAATGTGCAATCGCTCACCATCAACGGTGCCGCGCAGGTGACGGAATTTGCCGTGCGTTTCCACGCGGCGTTCACTGCGGTGGCTCCGGACGGCAAGGTCATCGTGCCGGAACAGAGCATCGACCTGCAGCGTGAATTCAGCTACGACGCCAGCCAGCCGGTGGGTACGCAATCGCAGATGGAGCAGATCGAGGGCAGCCTGATCGACGATGCCATCCAATCCATGCTGTTCCGCCTGCAGGCCGTAGCCCGCAACGGTGAGGCCGCAGCGGCGAAGGCCGTCGGCCCCATGCCGGCCAATGCCAGCAGCACCCAGCAGCCGCCGCAGTCCATGTCGGCGCCGGTCGGCAACTGAGGCCTTAGAGCCGGGCCCAAGACCATGCCGCTCAATCACGTCCAGTGGCAGAAGGCGCTGGCTGCGGATCGCCTCAGCCCGGTCTATCTGCTGGCCGGGGAAGAATTGCTGGTGCTGGAAGCCGCCGATGCCTTGCGTGCGCAAGCGCGCAAGCTTGGCTACAGCGAGCGCCAGGTCCTGGACGTAGGCGCGCATTTCGACTGGGATGAACTGGCGCGCGCGGCGGCTGGCATGTCGCTGTTCGCTTCACGTCGCCTGCTCGATTTGCGCCTGCCCACCGGGCGGCCGGGCGTGGAAGGCGCCAAGGCGATCACAGAGTTCTGCGCCAATCCGCCGCCGGACGTGAGCTTGCTAATCACAGCGGTGGAATGGAGCAACAAACACGAAGGCGCATGGACCAAACAGGTCGACAGCGCCGGTTGCCTGGTGGTCTTCAACGCACCGCGCCCGAATGAATGGCAAGCCTGGATCGGCGCCCGCCTCGCCTCGCGTGGGCTGGCCGCCACGTCGGATGCCGCGGCCCTGCTGGCCGAACGCGTGGAGGGCAACCTGCTTGCCGCCGCGCAGGAAATCGACAAGCTGGCGGTCCTGCATGGGCAGGGCAAGATCGATGCGGCCGAGATGGAAAATCTGGTGGCCGATAGCGCCCGTTATGACGCTTTCAAGCTCACCGATGCCGCGCTGGGCGGTGACGGCGCGCGCGCATTGCGCATCCTCGAAGGCCTGCGCGCGGAAGGCGACGAGCTGATCGCGCTGATGGGCTGGCTGGTGAATCAATTGCAGCTGGCGTTGCGCCTGGCCAATGCGCAGGACTTCGCCGCGCAGGTGCGGACGGAACGTTTGTGGCCTGCGCGCGAGCAGTTGTTCCGCAAGGCATTGCGCCGTGCGCCACGCGAGCATTGGATGCAATGCCTGGCCCGCGCGGCGCGCATCGACCGCATCGCCAAGGGCCGTGAAGCCGGCGATGCCTGGCTGGAAACGCAGCGCCTGATTGCCGCGATCGCGGAGCCGCGCGCGGCGCAGGCGTTGATCTAAGCGAGAAGAACCATGAGACCGCTGGCCCTCTTTGGCGGCACCTTCGACCCGATTCACATCGGTCACCTCAGCGTGGCCTGGGAAGCTTCGGAACTGCTCGACGCCGAAGTGCGCCTGCTGCCCGCCAACGTACCGCCGCATCGGCCGTCGCCGACGGCCACCGCAGTACAGCGTGTGGAGATGCTGCGTGCGGCCCTGCGCGGTCAATCGCGCCTTACGCTCGATACGCGCGAATTGGAACGCAATGGCCCGTCCTATACCTTCGATACGCTGGCAGAGTTGCGCCGCGAAGTCGGCGAGCGGCCGCTGGTGCTGCTACTGGGCGCGGATGCCTTCGCGGGTTTGCGCAGCTGGCATCGCTGGCGTGAGCTGTTCGATGTCGCGCATATCGGCGTGATCAACCGCCCTGGTATCGACGCGTGCATGCCGGCGGAAGTGGAGCGCGCAGTTGCGGCACGGCGTACGGATGATCCCGGCGTAATTCGTTCGCAGCCGGCGGGGAAGGTGATCGAGCTGGTGGTGACGCCGCTGGAGGTTTCCGCTACGCGCATTCGCGAGTTGTTGGCGGCGGGGCGTGATCCGCGCTATTTGCTGCCGGCGGGTCTGTTTGACGATCCTATGTTGTTGGCACCGTATCGCACAGCATAGATTGGGGGCGAGCCCCCAACACCCCACTGTTTTTGAGCCTATGCTGAGCCTGCTCACCCGCGCTGATGCCGCACCTTAAACAATTCGTGGTCGTTACATAGCCCCAGCTTACGGAAGGCCGAATGCTTCTGCGCGCTGATGGTGGTGACTGATCGGGAAAATTTTTTTGGCGATGGCCGTGATGGACATGCTATCGAGCATGCAGCGCAGCACCTCATGTTCCCCTGCGGAAAGCTTGAAGGCGTCCGACCACTCGTCGCCGAGATCCTTGCCGAGCTCGTTACTCCAATGAACGGGGTTGATAGGGCAGGTAGGGTCGGTCAGGTTTCGGCTGAAGTAGGTCCGGCCCGCGGCGACCGCTCGGTACGGTTCGGACCCGTGGTACCAAGCCAGCCAGGCCTGCCTGGTGAAGGAAACCCAGGCGTTTGAGCAAGCCTTGGCCGAGCATGACAAGCTTTCGATGGCCCACTTTGCGCATCGCGTGCAGGGCGTGGCGTTCGTGCTGGGTGCGCATTGTGCGGCTGAGCTGGCCAATCGCCCGGAGTAGGCGGCAAGAGGTAACCTGCTTTGGGAGCCGGAAGCGATACAGGACACGCTTGCCGCCTTAAAGAAAGCGATCGCCAGTCACATTGAAGAATCACAACAGGCAGACGGCACAAGGTCAGCGGGCTGGCTGTCGAAAAGCTTCTCGGTTCCGGTGTTTATGCTGTCCAAGCCAAGCTGGCTCAGAGTTTGAGACGCCCTCATGTTTTCATGCTTGCATCTTCACCGGTTTGGCCGTCTCGCCGGGTAGGGATGTTAGTGACTTATGGGACGGGCTGTTTGAGGTACTCGGTACCGTCTTTGCGGAATCTTGCACCTTCTTGCAGTTCGTCGACTACGACACATCGCAGTAGGTACTTGCGGCGCTAGCATCGTTCTGGGTTAATACCTCACAGGGAAGATCAGGGGAATTGCATGGATGACTGCCTCTCTCAATGTGTCCGGCGCGGTGATGCCCCGGATGCTGCCAGCCGGCAAGCCGTTGAGCAGGTTCATGCTGCAAGCTATATCGCTGCTCAAAAGCTTAGCGTGCAGATTCGACGCGCTGATCCGGCGCGCCAAGGTCAAAAGCAGTCTCAATCACATCTCTTCGGTGCTGACATGAGCGACAGTCGCAATATCAGCGGCGATCTGAGGCCATGTGCCTATGAATTGGGCACTCAACAGCTGTTGAGTCTCTGAGCGTTCAATCGTTTGGTACAAGCCCTCGACATCTAAAACGGCACGAACTGACACAGGTGTCTCGTCGCTTAGGCATCACGGAGAAAATAGAAAAGGGAATATGACGATGAAAAACGCTATTGCAGGGGAAAGGGGAATGAGTCGTATCAGTGCTTCTGTGCTGAAGCTGTGCATCTTTTTGTGTGTCGTTTCTTGCGCGTCCGTGCAAGCTCAAACGATTACACCACCGTACCCATCTACCAACTACCCTAGCCGCGCGGTGGCGTTTCATGCCTGCGAGGCAAATATGCAATCTGCCGTCGAATATTTTACTGGCACCAACCGCCCCTTTCCGCCTCCGGACTACGTCATTAGAACGTATTGTGAGGAAAGAATCGATCCCTTAGAAAATCCCAATCTTGTGGATGTAAGCCCCGCGGTTGTCATCGTGGCGCCTGGTAATCCGCCCTATTCGCAAACCAGTTACGTATCGATGCGGGTGTTTGATGTTTCATACTTGCTTCCCTGTTCAGTGGCCAATCCACCAGCGTCATGTGGCAAATACAATCCACCTAAAAATTTGGGCTGTAGTTGCACGCAAGGCGCCAATAAGCCCATGGATGGCGACCCGGTTAATCTGATAACCGGAAACACCTATGCAGAGCAAGACGATTTCACGCAGGGCGACCTTGCACTGACTCGCTATTACAACAGCGACCCTAATGTACGCGGCGGCCATAATGGGGTGCAGTGGCTGACGAACTATGACAGGAGTCTTTCGTTTAACTCGTCGGGAATCGATGCCCTCAGCGGTCGTCCAAGCTCGCCGACCAAGGTGACGGTGCAACGCCAGAACGGTCAGGAGTTGACATTCAACAAGGCCAATGGGGTTTGGCAAGGCGATGCGGATGTCAGCAACGTTTTAACGGAGACGGACGACGGCAGCGGCTACGTGCTGTCCTGGACCTTGTTCGTCTCGGCCACGCGACAGTACGAAACCTATTCGCCAATGGGTTCACTGCTCTCGGTTAGCGATGGCGCGCACACCCTTCTTACGCTGACGTACACCGATGGCACCACGCAACAATCTTCGACAGGTACAGTACTGCCGGGTGGTTTGCTGCGGAAAGTCACCGACGCCAGAGGTCGGAGCTTGACCTTCGGTTACGACAGCCAGTTGAACCTGGTATCCGTGACCGAGCCCGATGGCGGCGTGTTGGGCTATGGCTACGACACGTCCGGTAACTTGATCGGCGTCACCTATCCGGATGGCAAGCAGCGCCAGTACCTCTATGACGAGTCCGCGTATAGCGCGGCGGGTAGCAACCAAGGCAAACTCACCGGCACCATCGACGAGAGCAGTACCCGCTATAACACCTTTGGCTACCAGGCCGACGGTCGCGCCATCTCCACCCAGCAAGGCAATGGCGCCGGTCTGCTTACGATCAGCTACGCCAGCAGCGGTACGGCCTCCACCGTCACCTATCCGCTCGGCCAGCAAGCCACGGCCACATTCATTGCGCCACAAGGCACGGCCGTCATCAGCAATATGAGTGCCCGTTGCGGTGCGCAATGCGATCAGCAGTACCAATCGCAGACGCTGGACGCCAATGGGTACCCGGCGGTTGCCACCGACTTCAACGGCAACGTGACCAAGACCAGCTATGACGTCCATGGCTTGCTCAATCAGCAAATCGACGCATCGGGTACGACCAGTCAGCGCACCACCAACACCACCTGGAATACCACCTTGCGTGTGCCGCTGACGCGCACGGTCCTGGATGCCAACGGCAACACGGTGAGCAACAGCCAGTGGGTCTACAACAGCGGTGGTCAAACACTGGTGCGCTGCGAGATCGATCCCAGCAACAGCGCCGCTACCGGCTATACCTGCAGTAACACCGGCACCGTCCCCGCCGGCGTGCGCCGCTGGACCACTACCTACTGCGCCGCGGTCGATACGACGCAGTGCCCGATCGTGGGCTTGATGCTCACGGCCACCGGCCCGCGCACCGACACCACCCAGACCACCACCTACAGCTATTACCTGACCAGCAGCGCGACCAGCTGCGGTACCCCAGGCGCCGCCTGCTACCAGGCCGGCGACCTGCACACCATCACCGACCCCGCTGGCCACGTCACCACCATTGCCTCCTACGACGCCGATGGCCGCGTCACCCGCCTGACCGATGCCAACGGCCTCAACACGGATACGACCTACACCCCGCGCGGTTGGGTCGCCTCGCGCAACGTCGGTGGAGCCACCAGCAAGTTCACCTACACGGCTTACGGCGCAGTGCAAACAGTCACCGATCCCGATGGCGTCACCACCACCTACGGCTACGACGCCGCGCACCGCCTGGTGAAGATCACCGATGCGCAAGGCAACTACCTCCAATACACCCTGGATAACGCCGGCAACAAAACCGCCGAGCAGGTCTATGACTCGACGGGCACGCTGCACAAGAGCCTGAGCCGTACTTTCAACCCCCTGGGTCAGCTCACTAAGGTCATGGACGGCCTCAGTCACACCGTGTTCGATGCCAGCGCCAGCAACAGCTACGACGCCAACGGCAACCTGGTGCAAAGCGCCGACGGCTTGGGTATCCAGCGCCAGCAGGGCTACGACGCCCTGAATCGCTTGGTTCAGACCCTCGACAACTACAACGGCACGAACTGACCGGGAGCCAGCCATGAAGCAAGGACAAGCAGTGAACGGCTCGGCCGGTGTGATTGCAATCACGAATACGGTACTAGGAAAGGCGACGGAGATAGGGGCGCGCATGATGATGATCAGGAAGCCGCTGGCCGGCCTTGCGCTTGGTATGGCGATGGCCATCGTTGCCGCACCGGTCGCGGCCCAGACCGCCAACACCAAGACCATCTACACCTATGACGCCCTGGACCGCCTGACTCAGGTCACCGATCCCAGCGGTCTCAACACGACTTACCAGTACGACGGCTTGTCGGACGAGACGAAACTCACCAGTCCCGATACCGGCATCACAGCCAAGACTTATGACGCGGCTGGCAACGTGCTGACCGCCCTCGACGCCAACGGCAACACGGTTACTTACACTTACGATGCCCAGGACCGTCGCCTAAGCGCCAGCTACGCCGACAGCACCCAGAACATCGCCTACACCTACGATGAGCCCGGCACAGTCACCGGCTGCACTACCTCGTACCCCATCGGCCATCTGACTCGTGTTGTCGAAAACGCCGTCACCACGGTGTTCTGCTACAACGCCCAGGGCTATGTGATCCAGAAGAGCCAAACGGTCAGCGGCCACACGGATGTGACGAGCTACTCGCGCAGCCCCGGCGGCAAGATCCTCAGCATCACGCATCCTAGCGGCAATCAAGTCAGCTATAGCTACGATGCCGACGGCCGCATCAGCAGCGTCACCGCCGCCACCTCAAGTGGCACGACCACTCTGGTCAGCAACGCGACCTATCTGCCGTTCGGGCCGATCAGCGGTTACACGCTGGGTAACGGCCAGGCGATCACACGCACGTACGACGCCAATTACCGGATGACCGATCTCGCCAGCCCGGCGTTTACCTTGCACGTCGCACGGGATGCGATGGGCGATATCACGGGCATCGGCAATAGTCCCGGAGCAAACCCTGCAACCGAGGCCTACAGCTATGACCCGCTGTACCGCCTCACGAGTATCACTGAGGCCAATGGCAGCACGCTGGAAAGTGTGACCTACAACCAAACAGGCGATCGTCTCAGCAAGACGGGCGGTGGCCTGGCTACGGGCACCTACAGCTATAACCCCAGCACGCACCAGCTGATCGCGACGGACAATGCGGCGCGAAGCGTGGATGCCAATGGCAATACGACCGCAATAAGCCAGGCCGGAAGCACGTACGGGTTTGGCTACAACGATCGTAACCGGATGGTTGTGACGCAGCTTAACCAGAGCACAGTTGCTGCATATACGTACAACGCACACGGTGAACGAGTTGCAAAGATTTCAAGTAACTCTACAGAGCGCTACAACTATGGCCCAGGCGGGCAGTTGCTAAGCGAATATGGTGCCACCAATCGAGAGTACGTTTATTTTGATGGTCTTCCGGTGGCCAACATTGATACCAACGGAACATTCACTTCCATTGCTTATGTTAGTGCAGACCACTCGGGCACTCCTCGAGTCGTGACAGATGGGCGCGGAACTACATTATGGACATGGCCCTATCAAGGAAATCAGTGGGGAGAGCTTCAGCCGACCAGCAATAGCTACACATACAACCTCCGATTTCCTGGTCAGTACTATGATGTCGAGAGTGGTCTTAGCTATAACCTACATCGAGACTACGATTCGGCTACCGGGAGATACATAGAGAGTGATCCAAAGGGATTGCAAGCGGGGGTAAGCACGTTCCTTTACGCCAGCGGAAATCCACTCACTTATGTTGATCCGTTGGGATTGCAGGACAACAACACCGTTGATGCCTATTGCGTACGATACGGTGCGGAAGCCTGCGCTGATGCGGTAGGTAATGGCCAAACGGCTGCTTCAGGTGGCTCGAAAGCCGCGGGTGCGATAGGTGGCGCAGCCCTCGGTGCTGCCGCTGCAGGACTCACCGGTGATTCCAAGCAGTGCCCCGATGATGATTGTGCAGCGCTGATTGCGCAGATCAATGCCCATGTGGCGCTGATGGAAGAGGTGTACGATGATATGCTAATAGATGAGCACGATTTGTATCACAAGGCATTCGATACAAAATTGCCCGGTGAGGCAGCGTACTGGGGAACATGGACAGGTCATGTTAATCGATACGAAGGACTTCGAAAGGGGTTGCAGGCAATGATCGCTAAAGCCGAAGCAAGGGGATGTACAGTACCTCCAAAGGCTTACCAGATGGCAAGTTCTCCTGCTCCAGCATGGCCGGTAAGTAGCTATGATTAATCTAACTGACCTTGAAAGAAAAATGCAGGCGATCGCAGATTGGCTTTCTTTGACTCTCAAGGAAATCTGCGTCCGTGCTGATTATGAAATTCAGGATGGCGGAAAATTTGTTTTATTTAGTGCATGCGGAACGAAAAATCCGGTTTATGACAAAGCGTTGCGCAATCTAATTTATGCGGAAATGACGAGGTGTTTTCAGGGGGTGGATGCAAAATGGATGCTAGTTTTCCTAGATGAAAAAAAGGATGTGATTGACGAAATCGACTCCATCATAGGTGTCGATTTTTAACTTGACATGGTAGACCTGATTTGACCCGGTTCTGTGCCTGCTCACCCGCGCTGATACCGCACCTTGAACAACTCGTGGCTGGTACATACACCCAGCTTGCGGAAAGCCGAATGCTTCTGCGCGCTGATGGTGGTGACCGACCGGGAAAATTTCGTGGCGATGGCCGTGACGGACATGCCATCGAGCAGGCAGCGCAGCACCTCATGCTCCCGCGCGGAAAGCTTGAAGGTGTCCAGCCATTCGTCGCGGAGGCCCTTGCCGGGCACGTCACTTCGATGGATGGGGGTGATGGGGCCAGCAGGCTCGATCAGGTGCCGTCTGAAATAGGTCCGACCCGCGGCCACCGCCCGGATGGCCAGGTTCAGTTCGGACTCGTGTTCCGTCTTACCAATGAAACCGTGGGCGCCGGCCCTCATCGCCAGGGCTATCGTAGGGGCGTTGCAGTGGGACGACACTACCAAGACCCGCACATGCGGATAATGCAGGTGCAAAGAGCGCAGCAACTTGGCGCCATCGGTCTCCGTCGCACCGAGGGCGTAGTCCGTAACGATGACGTCGGGTCGGTCGTCCTTTAACGCCTCGAAGAGTTGCCGAGGCGTGCAAAAGCTGCCTGCTATGTCCAATCCGTACTCATGCTTGAGCAGCAGCTCCATGGCATGGCGTACCAGCACGTGGTCTTCGAGCAACATCACGCGTAAGCGCGGCGACAGGGCATCGGACATGTCCTACTTCCTTTTCAGATTAGCCTGGCCTTCCTTTTTTCCCTCTCACGCTGCCCGCCTCTTTTACTTAGTCAAAGTGGCAGGCGATAGCGGCTTTCAACGCGGCGAGCGTGCGCTGTATTTCATCCAGCTGAAGTGGTGCATAGCCTCTTGCCGCGAGTTCCAGCCGATCCGCCAGCTCGGCGGCCCGATCCGCATGCAGCACCAGCGCCGCGCCCTTCGCGCGATGCGCAAAGTGCACCATGTTGGCGGTGTCCTGCCTTGCCAGGGCGCGCTCATACTCCTGGACGTCCGTGTCGATACAGGCTCGGCGCCGACAGGGCGGCAGGGGTTCCTCCGGCGCTTGGCCGGCGGGAGGCGGCAGGTCGAGCCACCGTGCGAGGGTGGCATACAGCGCCTCGGGGCGCAGGGGGTTGTGCAGGACACCATCCAGGCGGCCATCCAAAGCGCGACGCCAGCTCTCGCCTCCCTGCCCAACGATGGCGACGAGGGGAATATGGGCGCGTCTTGCAAGGTTGGCGACCGTAAAGCGCAGCACGGCTTGGTAAACGGCTGCGTCCGGCCCCTCCAACGCCATCAGGATCACGTCGGGCGCCTGCCAATCAATAGCGTTCAAGGCCGCCAGGCTGTCAGGCACGGGGAGCGGGTCCAGGCGAAGTGCCTTGAGTTCGGCGGTCAAAACGCTACGTGTTTCAGGATCATTCGCCACCACGAGGATGCGTGCCGGCGCCTGGGGGCACGCGTTGTACGACGCAGGGGGGTCTCTTACTCCCAAAGGCCTAAGCCGCTCCGCCTCGCGGTAGGCGTTGGATCGCTGCAATGCGGCGGGTTTCGTATTCGTCCTTATCAGGTTCATAGCAACTCCATGCTTCGTCGGAGGGGTCGACTTGGACTCCCTGCAAATCTACATCTATTAGATGTATATAAGTTAAATAAGGAGTAAACTACGTACCGGCCTAGTGTGTTACCGCCCATTGAGGTGACACATGCCCAGAAATATCGTCTACCGACCAGAGACTCAGTTCATTGCGGACCTTGTTTACAGGTCGCGCACAAGCCAAAGGCTGTCTCAAGGGGAAGTGGCCGAAAAACTCGGTAGGGCTCAGCAATTTGTGAGCAATGTGGAAACAGGTAAGACCGCCGTGCAGTTTGTGGCGCTGCTCGACTTGTTGCAGGCGCTGAATTATGACCCGCATCAGTTTTTAGAAGACTTGCAGGCGCGCATGAGTGATGCGCCCAGGCGCGCCAAAAAAAAGCGATGAATGTCGAGTCGTTCGCCAACCTATGATTCGCAAACTTGAGGCGCAATCGGAGGCGCAATCGGGGACATCCAAGAAACGGTCCCTAGCCAAATACCTTGTAACTTCGGGCCTGGCTGGCCGGATGTGGTTCTGACCCGGGCACCCTTGAGTTGGAGCTGGAAAGGCGCCTAAGGCTACTCGAGGGAAGGTCCGAAGGGGCCAAACGCACAAGAAAGGCTTGGGGGCAGGGCAGGGAGCGAATTGGAGGAAGAGCTGCGCTGCATGCTTGATGGTACGTCCATCACCGCCATCGCTAAAAAGTTCTCCAGGTCGGGTCACCACGATCAGCACTCAGTAGCATTCGGCCTTTCATAAGTTGGGTCCAAGTGCCAGCCACGAGCTGTTCAGTGTGCGATAGGTGTCGGCACACAGAGCATACCCACGTATCTACCTGCAGAGGGGCGCTGCCCCTTGCGGTCCGCCAGGGCCAGCCGCACCATCATCGGAAATGAGATAGGGGGATTCACGTATGCTTGCACCAGACCCGAGTTTGTTGGCTGCTCAACAAGCCGCGCACGCGGCTGTCCTTCAGGTGTACGTTGCTGTCGCTCAGGCCATGCTTACCCTGGGGGCCGTGGCTGTTGCTATATGGGTTCCCGCCTGGCAAGTCCGGCAGGCGGCTAGCAAGGAATCTCGATCGCGCTTCATAGAAGCCAGAGAACTGGCAAACGTTATCTTCCCGGCGGTCAATAGTTGGTCTGTGAGTATGGCCGTCCTTGCCCAGCGAGCGCGAACTCTCCATGTAGTAGAAGTGTTCGCAAAGCATGAATCTATTTATGAAGTGCCAAAGGTGATTCAGGAGCAAATTGGTCGGTTGCACATCCTTGGTGAGGCCGCGCTACCGCTTCAGGATGCGATTCACATGGCCAAGCGCAGTGATCTTATGTGGGACGAATACGACGACGCGGCGAAAGGCAACATCGAAGGTGGCCTTGGTGAGATGGCAATTCAAATTGCCCACGACAACACTTATCTGATGAAAGGGCTTCTGCTTGTTGCGAGCAGCAAACTGGAAGCCCTATTCAGAGATGCGCCAACGAATAGCAAACCGCCCAAAGCGGAATTACCGTGGGACTATAACAAAGAGGTCGAAGCATACGTTCGAAATGACAAGCTGGGCGAAGAGGATAGTCGAAGGGCGCGCGATGCAGCACATCGTGAGCGTACGTTCGGATGACCGTTGTGCTTGTCCCCATCGGGCAGTGAGGCGGGCGCGAAGGGAAGCATCGGTCCAAGGGCATGTTCCTTATCAGCGAAAGTGACCCCATTTTCGCTTTCGCAGATGGATGGTTGAACAGGTGAAGAGCCAATGACTTCCAGACTTGATCAAGCACGGCAACTCATGGAGTCAGCGGAACTTGAAGCCATGCCCGAACGAAAGTTGGCTGACATCAAAGAGGCCCTGGACTTGATTGCCGAGTACCTTGACGGTCGTTCGGAAAATAGCAGGGAGTACGACCTCGCCAACAACTTGCGGCGCACCCATATCCGTCGTCTCATCGAGCAGATTGTCTCCAACAAATCTCTTCGAGCCGACGACGCGTTCGGCCTTTGGTTCGACTACTTTCGGTTTTTCTTTTTTGAAGTGCGCGATGTCGTCGACTCAGCCCTGTCCGCTGATCCAGATCTTCAACGGCGCTACAAAGCGTTTGAGGATATCGGGGTGCCTCAGCTCTTGGAGGCGGCAAAACTTTGCGGACTCGTTCCGAGCGATGAGGGTCACAGCAAGTAGGCCGCTGGGGAGGGGCGCCATTTCGCCGTCCAGGGAGTGTGCGGGGGCAGAGGTGGTTAAACAAGATTAATTACCTCCGTTCCTGATGTTGCGCTAAGTCGAAAGCTATTCATTTTGCTTCATGCTCGAGCTATTAAGCTCGCGCTAGGTGTGTTCTTTGAAGCCGATTTGAACCCATCGAAAGACCTTGATGGCAATCCAAGAAAAAAGCCAAGTGAAGATGATAGGTAGTGCCATCATTACGACTCCAAACCACCAATGGAATTGAATTTGTTGCGTGTAGTCTCTCGTAAATTGCGCCTCGCATATCTCCCAAACTTGCGGACCTTCGTGGCATGCCCTTAGCAACGCAATGGCGGGGTCTCCCTGATGTATCCCAATTGAGTTACCCCAAAGGAAACCGATGGGAGACCATACCACTGAGGCCACTGCGCCGAGACGCATCCAGCCATTCAATTTCATGATTGCTTCCCCTGATTGCACGATGCCATAAATGCCTAAAGTTTCGCGATTCTAACGGCAACGCTAGTAAATTTTTCGGCAGACTGTTTTTCCTCCAGCGATATGTAGTCGAATGAAAATTTTCCGACCTTCTTGATTGTCAAAACTTGTTGAGAAATAATCCTCGTCCGCGAAAGTCAATGTATAAACCGAATGGGATGGGATGGTTGTGCCGTCGTTGTCAAAATTCATGTCGCAAATGAATGTTTTTTTCAAAAACGGCCAAATGCCGGCGCGATAAAAAACCTCCCAATACGAAATCATTATTGGGTTGGGCGAGAGGTTGCGAATACGTATTTTGTTTCCGATATTGATTGCTCCCGTAAAAACAGAGTCTATTTCGATACGAAAACGGTCGCGCCACAATTCCCAGCCTTTAACAAGGGCTAACACTGTAGACAGTAAAGCGCCCCACCACGCTGTAGCCGTGGCATTCGGTAGATGCGTGAACCAATTGGGTGTCATCGTGCGTCCCTTTGTCTTGCCCGACAGTTTGCCCCTGGAGTGTGCTGGGATGGACGTGGTTAAACAAGGTTAACTACCTCCGTCCCTGAGGTTGCACCCTTGGACTCATGACTTCGGCGTGGCGCTGTGCCTCGCGGCAGCGAGCACACGCGAGCCGCGAAGCAATGCGCAGCACTCGCAGCCAAAAATTGCGCACAGGGATGTGCGCCTGTCTGGGTCCCATAGGTCGCGAGCAGGTGGGCTGCGATCAGTCCGAAGGATGGCTCGCAGGGATGCGAGCCAGGTTTTCGCCGGCACACGGAAGTGCCGTCGAAAACCCCGCAGCCCACCTGCGGTCCCGTAGGACAGGATGTCCGTAGGGCGCGACCTCTGGGTTGCCCTTTCTCTTGGTTACTTCTCTTTGGGCACGCAAAGAGAAGTAACTCGGTCGCTCCGCGACCGAAAGCGCCGCAGGCAATGCAGCCGCATACGAAATGCAGCAATCGCGCGAGGACGAAAAACGGGGATGTTGGGGTTCACACTCCAACCCACGGATCACGCAAACGCCACAAACCGCAACGCCACCGAATTCATGCAATAGCGCAATCCGGTCGGCGGCGGGCCGTCATCGAACACATGTCCCAGGTGGCCGTCGCATCCCGCGCAGTTCACGGCGATACGTTCCATGCCGAAGCTGTTATCGCGGTTTTCAATCACGTTGCGCTTGGCGATCGGCTGCCAGAAGCTCGGCCAGCCCGTACCGGAATCGAATTGCGTATTGGCATTGAACAGTGCCGTGTCGCAACCGGCACAGCGATACATGCCCTTGTGGTTCGGCTTTTCGTGCGGACCGCTGAAGGCCATTTCCGTGCCGGTGCGGCGCAGTACGTTGAAGGCGGAATCGGACAGGCGCTGATGCCATTGCGCATCGGTCAGCACCAGCTTGCGCACATCGCAAACGCCGAGGTCGCGACCATCCTCCTCAGCGAAGCATTCGAGTTGCACTACCTGCAGCGGGGCGGTGGCGGCAGGTGTTGACGCCGCCATCGCACCGCCACCTTTACGGCCTACCAAGCGCGCAGCAGCCAAACCGCCCAGCGCCACCACGGCACCGCCACCAAACAGGGCGAACAGGAATCGCCGACGTTCCATCGTCTTGTCGTCGAATGCGTAGGTCATGCCAGTCTCCCGTGGATATTGCGCTGCGCTCAGCCGAACGTGAAGGCGTAAACGTGCACGCCCGCAGTGAGGAAAGTAATCTTGAAGGTGCGGGCACCGCTGCCATGCGCCTGGCGCACCAGTTGATATAGGCGCTGCCCGTCGATGACGCCGTTGCCATCGGCATCAATGTCTGCACCATGGTCATCACCCGGCGCCTTGCCATCGAGCGTGACGCGGAAGCGCACCGGTTTGCCGTCCTTGCCTGGTCCCAGAACCAAGTGCAGGTCGCGTCCACGGAAGCGGTAGATCACGCTGCCGTTACGCTGGTTGAGCATGGCGTCCTGGGCATAGACCGTCCAGGTGCCCTCCAGGCTCCATTGATTGGGTGCCAGCGCGCCTGGCGTGCGGTATTCGTAGCCATCGTCATGCGCAATGTAGCCACTGGCGAATCCCACGCTACGTGCGTAGCCCACGTAGGTTTCCGGTGATCGATGCACGTCGCCCGAGCCTTCCGCTTCCGCGCCGGATGCGCCGGGCTGCACATAACCTTCCGGCAAGTTCTTGTGGCCGGCTTCGCTCAGCAGGCGGCGGATCACATCCTCGCTGCCGGCGTAATCGCCTTCGCCGAAATGATGCGCGCGGATCTGTCCCTGCGCATCGATGAAGTAATGCGCCGGCCAGTATTCGTTGTTGAAGCCTTTCCAGATGGCATAGTCGTTGTCCATCGCCACCGGATAGGAGAGATGAAAATCATCGATCGCCTTGGCGACGTTGGCGGGATCTTTCTCGAACGCGAATTCCGGCGCATGCACACCGATGACCACCAGCCCGTAATCGCGGTACTTCTGCGCCCATGCATTCACGTACGGCAGCGAGCGGATGCAGTTGATGCAGGAATAGGTCCAGAAATCGACCAGTACCACTTTGCCGCGCAACGCTGCGGGCGTCAGCGGCGGGCTGTTGAACCATTGCGTGGCGCCGGACAGCGACGGCAGCATGCCTTCCACCGGCAAATTCCCGTCGGCTGCCGGCGCCGGCGAAGCCTGTACCGGGGCAGGGCGCACCGCATCGAGCAGCCGCTGCTCGATGCCGCTGGTGCTGGCCAGCGAAGCGCGGGTGAGCAAGCCGGTATCCACGCCCAGCGCGATTGCGGCCACACCAACCAGTACCAGCACACCCAAGGCGCGACGTAGCCATTCGCCGGCGCCCAATGAGCGCTTCATCAGGGCGAACACGCGGCCACCGACCAGCAGGGCCAGCGCAAGCGAGACGGCTGCACCGGCGGCGTAGGTCAGCAGTAGCAAGCTGGTCTGCACGCTCGCACCTTGCAACGCGGCGCCTGTCAGCAGCAGGCCAAGAATCGGGCCCGCGCAGGGCGCCCACAGCAGGCCGGTCGCCACCCCCAGGCCGGCGGCCGACCAGGGATCATCCTGCCTGGTGTCCGCTTTAGCGCTGAGCTGGTTGCCCAGCGCCACGAACGGGCGACTGATTGCATCGGCAAGCTGCGGCAGCAACAGGGTCAGGCCGAGTACCGCCAGCACGGCCAGCGCGATGTAGCGCCCATACTGATTGGCATGCACGGCCCAGCCGCCGCCCACCGCCGCCAGTGTGGCGACCAGCGCGAAGGTGACGGCCATGGCGATCAGCATCGGCAAGCCGTTGCGTGCGAACGGACGGTCCGCGCGCGCAAAGACGAACGGCAATACCGGCAGGATGCAGGGACTGAGAATGGTGACGATGCCGCCGAAGAAGGCGAGGGTCAGTAGAAGCATGTCCGGCTCGGTTGTCTGGGTCTGCCAGGGTATTCGCTGCCCGGGTGTATTAGTTACCTCCTTCGCGGCAAGTAACCAAGGCGTTACGGCGGACGAATGAAGCTTGGAAACCAAGCGATTGCAGGCCATGCCCGCCACCTCATCCTTGACCTTTGACGGCCCCTGGGTCCTACTACGCCAGCCTTCACCCAGGAGGCTGGATAGCGACAAGGCCGTGCCCACCGAAACCCCAAGTGCCAGCGAGCAGGCTGACCGGCAGCGGGCAGCGTGGATGGCCGCCGCGCAAGCAGGCGACCAGCGCGCCTATACGCGCGTGCTGAACGATTCGGTGGCCTTGATCCGCGCGGTGGCGAGAAGGCAGGGCGTGGCAGTGGATGCCTTGGATGACGTAGTGCAGGAAACCCTGCTTACCGTGCATCGCGTGCGGCATACCTACGATCCGTTGCGTTCCTATGATGCGTGGCTGTCTGCGATCGCTGCACGCCGCGCCATCGACGTGTTGCGCAGTCGCGGCCGCCGCGAACACCGCGAAGTGCACGATGAATTCGCCTTCGATACGCACTCCGACCGCGAGGACGCCAGCGCCGGTACCGAGCGCGCGCAGGAAGCATTGCGGTTGCGCAAGGCGATCGAAACCCTGCCCCCGGGGCAGCGCGAGGCGGTGGAACAGCTTGGCCTGAAGGAGCGTTCGCTGGCCGAAGCCGCGCAGCGCACCGGACGCAATACCGGGGCGTTGAAAGTCAATTTGCATCGCGCGCTGAAAACGCTGCGCGACCGCTTGCACGGAGAATCTTGAAGACGATGTCCGACTTGGCACGCCATGAAGCCCTGATCGACGCGCTCGGCGCGGAGCTGACGCCCGTGCGGCGTCTGCTACCGCCGTGGCGACGTGCGCTCGGCTGGCTACTGGTGGTGGTGATGGCCGCCGCGGTGTTGTTCATGCATTACGGTGCAGGCACCATGCTGCATCGTTGGGGGGCGGCTCCTGATCTTGGCGTGGCTGCCTGTGCGGCAGTGGTCACGGCGATCACCGCGGCGCTGGCCTCATTCGTGCTTGCCATCCCCGGGCGATCGCTGGTCTGGGCGTGGCTGCCCGTGCCCGCTGCGCTGGTTTGGATTGGCGCCAGCGGCCTGGGTTGCCTGCGAGCCCACATTCCGGGCATGGCGGTGATGGATTGGCACGGCGCCAACGATTGCCTGAAGTTCATCCTCGGCTTTTCCGTACCGCTTTCCGGCCTGATGATCTGGCTGCTGCGGCGCGCCTGTCCGCTGCGCCCGACCCTCACGGCCGTGATGGTCGGGCTGGCCAGCGCGTCGGCTTCCGCCTGCCTGCTGGAGATCTGCCACAACTTTGATGCCACCGCGTCGGACCTGTTGATGCATGCGCTGGCCGTGGCCATCGTGATCGGCGCGAATGCGTTGATGGGCGGGCGGTTGCTGTTGCGGGCCTGAGCGGGTCACTCCCGCCCCTGCCTGGCACCTGCTCCCTCCCCTACGTGTAGTAGGGGAGGGTTGGGGTGGGGTGAAGCAACCTCGCGGCGAACTCAGACACTGCGGCAAGCTCGTGCAACCCCGCCATAACTCTCTCCCGCAAGTACCTGATTAGCGCTATGTCTGAGCTGGCGTCTATCTGCTCCCTCCCCTACGTGTAGCTTGATTAGCGTCGAGTCTCAGTAGGGTTTCGAAGATCCCGCTCCGGCAAGGGGCGGGATCGGAGTAAGCCGGCAGCCAGGTCTGCGAGCATCG
>NZ_RYYV01000011.1 GCF_003977665.1 Dyella choica
GTTTTTTCTTTACGCGCCTCGGCGCACCCGCAACAGGTCACCGCCAGGGGCTTTATCCCTAAAACGCCTTCCCATCCGGGAAGGTGTTTTGCTTTGCGCGCGTTGTGCCGGATAAACGCACGGACTTTGACGTACCTCACCGTCATTCCGGCGCAGGCCGGAATCCAGTCTAAATACGCGTCCGAAGGACTCAAAGCCAGACTTCGAGTGCTTCGCACGGCGCACTGAAACTGGATTCCGGCCGTCGCCGGAATGACGGTGAGGCAAAATAGCGCTCGACCAGCACACGCGTCGAGGAGAACACCGTGTTTGTGAATGTCGAAACCCGGCGCCAGCCACGCCTGCATTGGGCCGCCACGCTGCTGATCCTCGTCTGCGTGGTGACCTTCGTGACCCTGGCTCTGATGTCTCCACCGCAACGTGTCACTTTCTTGCTGGAATGGGGCACCATTCCGGCCAATGTCTTCGACACGCACCAGCCGTTCTGGCAGAAGCTGCGCGATCCGGCATTGTTGCGTCTGGTCACGGCCCTGTTCATCCATGTCGCTTGGTTGCATCTTCTCAGCAACCTGTTGTTCCTGATGATTTTTGGCGTGCCGGCGGAACGTACCCTGGGATCGATCCGCTTTCTGGCACTGTTCCTGGTCGGTGGGGTCGTTGCCAACTTTGCCGGAGCGATTTCCCTCGCGGGGGAAGTCAGGCCGATCATCGGTTGCAGTGGTGCCGTGTCGGCGGTGCTGGGAGCCTACGTTTCGTTATTTCCACGGGCGCGCCTCGGCTTGGTGCTGCCCCTTGGCTTCTATCTTGAGTTCGTGCGCGTGCCTGCGTTCCTGCTGATCGGGATCTGGGCGCTGCTGCAGTTGCTTTTCAGCTACGTGGGCGGCCCCAGCTACGGTGGCTATGCCTGGTGGACGCATCTGGCCGGATTTCTGTTCGGCGTGCTGCTCGCCCTGTTGTCCCGCGACGCAATCATGCGCCGCATGCGCAAGTAAGATAGGCGCCATGCGTACTCAGAAACTTTACAAAGTCACTTTCCTGCACCTGAGCAAGTGCTACGAGCTGTATGCCCGGCATGTCGCTTCGAGCGGCCTATGGGGTTTTACTGAAGTGGGCGACCTGGTATTCGAGCCGGCTGGCGAAGGGATCGTGGTCGATCCCACCGAAGAACGCCTGCGCGAGGAGTTCAAGGATACGCGCATGCTGCACTTGCCCATGCAGGCGATCGTGCGCATCGAGGAAGTGGATCGCAAGGGCGCGCTGGCCATTCGCGATGCGGCGGACGGCCAGAAAGTCACGCCTTTTCCCATGCCGCCGCGTAGCCGCTAACGCTATACGCGGCTGAGTCCGTGATGTCGCGAGAACATCTTCAGTAGGCGCCGTGCCAAAGGCGTCGCCGCCACTTGCCGATAGGCGCGGTGCGGATCGAAACCTTCGCGACGCATATCGTGGTGCTTGCGCTGAATGTAGGCGCGCATCACGTCGGCGTTGAATTCCGGATGGAACTGCACGCTGACGGCGTTTTGGCCATAGCGAATCAAGTGGTGGGGATCGCGCGCCGAATGAGCCAGCACCTTCGCGTCCCTGGGGACCTCAAGCACGCTCTGTTCGTGGGTGGTATGCGCGCGAAATTGTGTCGGCAGAAACGTAGTCAGCTCGTCCTGTGCCGCGTCGGGCAGCAGTTCGATCGGCAGCGTACCGATCTCCCTGCCTCCAGGCAGGTAATCCACACGTCCGCCCAACGCATGCGCCATCAACTGATGGCCATAGCAGACGCCGAGCAAGGGCAGGTCGATGTCCATGGCGCTGCGGATCCAGCCCGCCGTTTGCTCGCTCCATGGTGCGCGGTCGGTCACCATCGCCGCAGAGCCGGTGATCAACGCGCCGGCTATTTCCTGGGGGGACGGCAAGGCTTCTCCCGCTGCGACGTTCACTACGCGCAACCGTTGCGGCGCAAGCTGTGCGCCAAGGCGAAACCAATGGGGAAAATCGCCATGCCGTGCCCGGATGCTCTCGGGGGCCTGGCCGGTACGGATGATCAGAACGGGTTTCATGCAGGCTATCGGGGTAAGAGCTTTCAGCGAGGCGTATCTTCAACGTGCTCCACGGGAGGTACCACGGTCAGCACTTCCTGCACGGTGGTCAGGCCGCGTGCAACCTGGTCTGCCGCGGAAATGCGCAACGGGCGCATGCCTTCGAGCAAGGCCGCCTGGGCGAAATGAATCAGGTCGAGCTGCGCGCTGATCATGCCACGCAGGCGCGGACTCAAGGGCATCATTTCATAAATGCCGGTGCGGCCCATGAAGCCGGTGTGGCGGCACTCCAGGCAACCCAGCGGCTTGAACACGCGTTCGGGCACCGGCATCGACCAGCCATGCGTCAGCACCGCCCACTCGTGCGGATCCTGTTGCGTTTCCAGCTTGCAATGCGGGCACAGGGTGCGCACCAGGCGCTGTGCGACCACTCCGGTCAGCGTGGATTGAATCAGGTAATGCGGAACGCCCAGGTCGAGCAGTCGCGTCACGGCACTGGGCGCATCGTTGGTATGCAGCGTGGATAGCACCAGGTGGCCGGTCAATGAAGCCTGCACCGCCATCTGCGCCGTTTCCAGGTCGCGGATTTCGCCGACCATGATGATGTCCGGGTCCTGGCGCAGCAGTGTCCGCACGCCGGTCGCGAAGTCCAGATCGATCGCAGGCTGGACCTGCATCTGGTTGAACTCGGGCGAGACCATTTCGATCGGATCCTCGACCGTGCACACGTTGATGTCCGGCGTGGCCAGATGCTTCAGCGTGGAATACAGCGTAGTGGTCTTGCCCGAGCCGGTCGGTCCGGTGACCAGCACGATGCCATGCGGACGCTCCACCATGCTTCGCCACATGGTGTCTTCCGCCGGCGAAAAGCCGAGCTGCGAGAAATCCTTCGCCACGATGTCGGGGTCGAAGATACGCATCACCATCTTTTCGCCGAACGCGGTGGGCATGCTGGAAATACGCAATTCCACTTCGCGGCCCGAGGTGGCCCGCGTCTTGATGCGACCGTCCTGCGGACGGCGCTTCTCCGCCACGTCCATGCGCGAGAGGATCTTGATGCGCGACGTCACCGCCGTCATCACCGGCGGCGGCAGCTCGAAGACCTTGTGCATCACGCCGTCGATGCGAAAACGCATGACGCCTGCTTCGCGGCGTGGCTCAAGGTGGATGTCCGATGCGCGTTGCTCAAAGGCATATTGCAGCAGCCAGTCGACGATATGCACGACATGGCGATCGTCGGCACCTACTTCGCCGGCCTTGCCCAGCTCCAGCAACTGCTCGAAATTCAGCAGGGCCGAGGAGTCGTAGCCGCCCTGGTTCTTGGCGTCCTTGGCGAGCTGGATCGAACGCTGGACGCCGTAGAACTCCTGCAGATAACGGTTGATGTCGATGGGACTGCAAACCACGCGGTGCACGTCCCGGCGCAGCATCTGCGCCAGATCCTTCGACCAGGAATTGTCGAACGGCTCCGCCGTGGCGAACGTTACCTCGCCGGGTGTCGCAGCTACCGGCAAAATACGATGGCGCTGCGCGTAGGCGTGGCTGACCACCTGTGTAACCGCCGCCACGTTGATCTTCATCGGGTCGATTTTCAGGTACGGCAGGCCCGCCTGGCCGGCCAGCCATTCGGTCAAGCCCTCCAGGCTGAGCGGTCGGCCCGGCTCCCTGCGGTTGATGAGCTTGGCATTGGCGATGATCACCAGCGGGTTCAGCTCCACCGAGCTGCGCCCGGCGTGATGTCCCACGCGCAGCTGCTTGGCATCGTCGGCCGAAAGATAGCCATCCACGACCAGCGCGGCCAGGAGGTCGTCCAGCGCCAGCCGGCCGCGCCGGCCCAGCATGGAGGCGATTTGTTGCGTAGCTGCCATGGGTGGATTTCCCCTTGTAGCGCTGGAAAAACGGCGAAAAGTTGCGCTGCGGCTATACTAACGCGCTTTACACTCAGGTTAGGGAAGAGATGTCCGCGCCTACCTTCCAGGATGTGATCCAGACCCTCAATCGCTATTGGGGCCGCCAGGGTTGCGTGCTGCTGCAGCCGCTCGATACCGAAGTCGGTGCCGGCACTTTCCACCCCGCCACGTTCCTGCGTGCGCTCGGGCCCGAGCCCTGGGCCGCGGCTTATGTGCAGCCCTGCCGCCGCCCTACGGATGGCCGCTACGGCGAAAATCCCAATCGCCTGCAGCATTACTACCAATATCAGGTGGTGATGAAGCCGAACCCGGAGAACATCCTCGAGCTCTATATCGGCTCGCTCAAGGAGCTCGGCCTCGATCCGCAGGTGCACGACCTGCGTTTCGTGGAGGACAACTGGGAGTCGCCCACGCTCGGCGCCTGGGGCCTGGGCTGGGAGGTGTGGCTCAATGGCATGGAAGTCACTCAGTTCACCTACTTCCAACAGGCCGGCGGCCTGGAATGCAGGCCGGTCACCGGCGAAATCACCTACGGCCTGGAACGCCTGGCCATGTACCTGCAGAACGTGGACAACATCTACGACCTGGTCTGGACGGAAGCCCCGCACGGCAAGGTCAGCTACGGCGACGTGTTCCATCAGAACGAAGTGGAGCAGAGCACCTACAACTTCGAGCATGCCAACGTAGCGGAGTTGTTGCGCTGGTTCGACGTGTGCGAAGGCGAAGCCAACAAGCTGATCGCCGCAGGCTTGCCGTTGCCGGCCTATGAGCAAGTGATGAAGGCAAGCCATACCTTCAATCTGCTCGATGCACGCCGCGCGATCAGCGTCACCGAACGGCAGCGCTACATCCTGCGCGTGCGTACCTTGTCGCGCAGCGTAGCCGAAGCTTACGTGGCGCAGCGCGAAAAGCTCGGGTTCCCGGGATTGAAGCAACCGAAAAAGGAGCAGGCCGCATGAGCGCCGCCAAGTCATTGCTCGTCGAGCTGGGCACGGAAGAACTGCCGCCGAGGGCGTTGGACGAACTGGGTGCCTCGTTTCTGCGCGGTATCTGCGAAGGCCTGGGCAAGCGTGGCATCGCTGCGCAGCTTGAACAGGCGATGCTGTATGTCACTCCGCGGCGTTTGGCCGTCTATGTCCCGGAAGTCGCTGCTGCGCAGCCGGAGCAGTCGATCGAACGCCGTGGTCCAGCGGTGAATGCCGCGGTCGATGCGCAAGGCCAACCCAGCAAGGCGCTGATCGGTTTTGCGCAGTCCTGTGGGGCGAGCGTGGAGCAGCTGCAGAAGCTCGAAACCGACAAGGGGTCCTGGTTCGTCTATCGCAGCGTCAAGCCCGGCCAGCCGGTCGCCGACCTGCTGCCTGAGATCGTCGACGAAGCGCTCAAAGGCCTGCCTATCCCCAGGCCCATGCGCTGGGCTGACCACGATTACAGCTTCGTGCGCCCGGTGCACTGGCTGGTGATGCTGCATGGATCGCAAATCGTCGAAGGCGAGGTGCTGGGTTTGCGCAGCGGCCGCCAGTCGCGTGGCCACCGCTTCATGCATCCGCAACCCGTGCATCTGGCGGATGCGGACAGCTATGTCGATGCGCTGCGCATGGCGAAAGTGCTGGTCGATCCGATCGAGCGCCGGCAACGCGTTCGCGCCGAAGTAGCCCGGGTGGCGAAGGAAACCGGCGGCACTCCGCGGCTCGACGACGCACTGCTGGATGAAATCGCCAACCTCACCGAATGGCCGGTGGCGATCGCCTGCGCGTTCGACCGCGAATTCCTGAGCGTGCCACCCGAAGCCCTGGTCACCACGATGGAGGCCAACCAGAAGTTCGTGCCGGTGTTCGACGCCCAAGGCAGGCTCAGCGAGCACTTCATCGGCATCGCCAACATCGACAGCAAGCATCCGGGCGAGATTCGCAAAGGCTACGAACGCGTGATCCGTCCGCGCTTCGCCGACGCGAAGTTCTTCTGGGATGAAGACCTGAAGACATCGCTGGCGAGCTATCAGGATGGCTTGAAGAACGTGACCTATCAGCAGGCACTAGGCAGCCTGTGGGACAAGAGCGTACGCGTGGCCGAGATCGCACGCATCATCGCCAATCGAGTCGGTGTCGACGCCGCGATGGCGACGCGCGCGGCAAGTCTGGCCAAATGCGACCTGCTTACGCGCATGGTTGGGGAATTCCCCGAGCTGCAGGGGGTGATGGGCCGCTACTACGCGCAGCACGACCGGGAATCGCCGGAAGTGGCCGACGCGCTCGATAGCGTTTACCAGCCACGCTTCGCGGGTGACACGATCGCCGCAGGCAAGGTAGGGCAGGTGCTCGCGATCGCCGAGCGCGTCGACACGCTGGCCGGTATTTTTTCGGTGGGCTTGAAGCCCAGCGGCAACAAGGATCCGTTCGCCTTGCGTCGCGCGGCACTGGGTTTGGCGCGCACCTTGATCGAGGGCCGGCTTGAGTTCGACCACAAGGCGCTGTTCTGCGAAGCGTTGGAATTGTTGCCGGAGACGGCCCTGGCTGCCGGTCTGAAGCCTGGCAAGGACGGCAAGGCGCCCACGCTCGATCCCGGTCAGCGCCGTGCTGCGCTGGCGGCAGAGCTCAACGAATTCGTGCTCGAGCGCCTGCGTGGCTACTACGCCGAAAAGGGCTACACCACCGAGCAATACGAAGCCGTGCTGGCGGTGACGCCGGTAAGCCTGGTCGATTTCGATCGCCGCCTGCGCGCTGTGGTCGAATTCGGGCGGCAGCCGGAGGCGGCAAGCCTGGCGGGCGCCAACAAGCGCGTTGCGAACATCCTGCGCAAGCAGCAGGAAGAGCACGGCGTGCAGAGTGTCCGCGAGCAGGTCGATCCTGCGCATTTCGAGGAAGATGCCGAGCGTGCGCTCGCGCAAGCGCTGGAAGCCGCGCAAACCGATACCGCTGCCGCGTTAGGACGCCGGGATTACACCGCCGTACTCGCGCGCCTGGCCCAGTTGCAGGCGCCTGTCGATGCGTTTTTCGATCACGTGCTGGTGAATGCCGAGAACCCGGTGGTGCGCGCCAATCGGCTCGCCCTGCTTGGGCGATTGAAGGCTCAATTCACTGCCATTGCCGATATAGCGCGCCTGTAACGGCGCGGCGGGAAACCAAAAAAAACGGCAGCTGCGTGCTGCCGTTTTTTTTGCCCGTTCGAAAGCGGATCAGGACGCGAGTCGATTCGCCGCGAGACCTTTCAGTCGCTCGGCAAGGCGGTGATTGAACGTCACCATCGCTGTTGCATCGACGTCATTGCCGCCCGGACCGAGGATGTCGTAAAGCTCGGCGAGCATGTCGGCGTTTTCGGCCAAGGTCAGCTGGCTGTCCGCCAGCTCCAGTTCCGACTGCAAAATGCGCAGCGCCGTGTTCAAGCGCTGCACATCCATGCCGCCGGCCACGAGGGTGTCGGCGGCGGCGCGCAGCTTGGTGCGATGGCGCGAGGCGATCGACTCGGCGTTGGTGGTGTTCATGTCATCGGAAACCACCGCGCCGGGATCGAGCATCGATCCCTCGCCGGCGACCAGCCAGACCAGGGAGATGCCAAGAGTGCGCGCCAGCGTAACGCAACGCGCGCGCGAGGGGTCCGTATTCCCGTCGCGCCAGCTGCGCACCACCCCCTCCGAAAACCCGCACATGCGTGCGATCTCCGTGACGCTGCCTACCCTCTGGATCAGCAATTTTATGCGATCGGCGAAGGTATTGGCCGGCTCAACCAGGGGGGTATGGGCTTGCAGGTTCATCGCGGGAATTCCACAATATTTTCGACTGTTTGACTGGTAAGTGCTTGCCAGCCTTCCTGTTTTATAGACCAACGGGCTGTCGCGAAAATGCCGTCCGCCGCAAGATTATGGTCCGGAACTGCTTTATTTTGCGGATGGCAGCGCGGAGAAGACGTCATCCTACGCCGCACAAACGCGGAAGTCGTTTCGGGGTTGACACCCCAGGGTTCGGAAGGTGGCAAGAAACTGCGGCGACAGCGGGCTCGACCCGGTCGAGCCAAGCCGATGCCGATAGCCCCGGATGCCTTGATCTGGCGCCATTTGCCCCGTGTTTTACGGCATTGGCCATCCCGCTAAAGCCGCTAACCTATTCATCCATGGACGACACGGCTCCGCGTACCCGAGCTGAACATACGGCGGCGAATGGGTCACTTTGCCCGTTGACTTTTCCGCCAGTGCTCTTTGGGCTATGCTCTGAGGCTCCCCCGCGCTGTTTGCGACGCGACGCGTTCGGCAAGCATCGCGTTCGAATTGATCCAACCCGAGGTTCCCATTCCATGCGCAGCGTTGTTTGGTCGCTGATGACAGTGGCAGCGGTGGCAGTAGCCGGCTGCAATAATTCTTCAAGTCCGGCGTCGTCGACCGGCACGGATGGTACGGATGCGAGTGCGCCGGCTACCGCCGCGCATAGCGTCACCGGTACCGTCACGCTCCGTGGCGGCATCACGCCCTCGCCGCAGGACAAGCTCGACATCAGCATCGTCGATGTGACGGCGCAGGGCTCCGCTCCGCTGGCGACCAAGCAGATCGCGCCGGCCACGACGTTCCCGCAGCAGTTCGAGCTGGATTTCAATCCCGCCAACGTGGCCACCAACGATCTCTACATCGTGCAGGCGCAGCTGACCGACGGCGACCGCCATTACATGATGCCGCTGCAGGTGCCGGTGCTGACCAAGGGCAACCCGACCGCCAACGTCAACATCGAACTTGCCCCGGAGCAGACCCCGGGCGAAAAGCAGCTCGTCGCGTTCCTGGGCGTGCAGAAGCAGATCGGTGGCATGAAGCGTACGGCCGGCACCAAGCTTGAGCAGAACGCTTCGCGCGCCTGGCAGGTATTCCGTGACGGCGGCGAAGTGAAGTTCATCCGTGAGCTGGTCGACTACGGTGACAAGGGCTTCACCAGCACCGATTACGCCTACAAGGACGGCAAGCCGTGGGTCGCGCAGCAGCAGCATAAGCCGAGCCAGAATGCCAAGCCCACTGCGGTGGATACCGCGGGCTGGGGTGACGACGGTTCGCTGGTGCTGAAGACGCATGAAGCCGGCGGCAGCTCTTCGCCGTTGGGTGACAGCGATGCCCAGAATCTGCAGCAGCAGGCCAAGGACATTCTCAACATGGCGACGGGCGGCAAGGGCAAATAAGCCCCGCTTGCCAATGTCAGCATAAAAAAAGCCGCCCTGAACCGGGCGGCTTTTTTGTGGCCAGGGGCCAGGCCCGGCTTAAAAGCCGAGCTTCATTCCAAGGTTGACGCCATTGATGCGCTGGCTGTTGTCAGCGAAATGGCCGTTGTAGGCGATCCAGCCGGAGAGGTTCGGGGTGATCTGTGCGCTCAGGCCCACGTTGGCCGAACCCCAGTTCTTTTTCGGCGTGAAGCCGGCCATCTCGAAGCTGCCGTTCATGCTGTTGAGGCCGGCGGTCACCATGTCGGTGCCAGCACGGCTGTCGTGGTTCCAGCCCAGTTCGACAAACGGGGCCAGGTCCATGCCGCTGTACTGCCAGTGGCCCTGCAGGCGCCAGCCCAGCGTGCTGATCAGGGCGTTGCGCTGCTGGCGGCCGAACCACATCGCCGTCGCATCGTTGCCGTTTTCACTGTAGCCGTCGATCTTGATGTTCTGGTATTCGAAATTCGCGAACGGACCGGTCTTCAGCGAGCCAACGTCGAACCAGTAACCCCCGTGCAGCCCTAAGCCGACATACGAGCCATCGACCTTGCCGCTCTCGTGGGTGCGATCGTTGCCGATCATGAACACGCGGTTGACATTGGTATAGCTGGCCTGGCCGAAATCGCCATACACGCCGGCATAGGCGCCGCCGGTGTGCCAGGTGAGGTAGCCCAGGCCGGTGAGCGCCTGCAGTTTGTAGCCGCCACCACCGCTAACGTCGGCATAGTGTTCGCCGATGCCCACTGCGACGCCCCCGGAGATGCTGTCAGTCGCGTGGATATCGGCACCGACGGTGAGATCGACGTTGTTGCTGGTGGTCTTCGGTGCGCCGGCGCGCTGATCGAAGCGCTGGTTCGAATAGTTGATATTGGCGAATGCGCGCGTGGTGCTGCCGAAGTTGTCGGCCATCATCTGGTTGCGCACCACGGCGGTCTGCGTGGTCACGGCGGTAAGCGGGGCTTCCTGCAGCAACGAGATCTGTTGCGGCGCGGCCAGCTCCGACAGCACCACCTGCGACAACATCATGTGAGCCGCGGTCGTGGGGTGCACGCCATCCGCAAAAAAATAGGTCTGATTCGTACCCGGCGCATAGGTATACGGCAGGCCGGAACCCTGCGGACCGCATTGCACCGAACTGGAGCCGGCGCCGCAGGCCGGTGTGGTGACATTGGTGAAGCCGTACGCCGCAGGATTGGCGATCGCCTGATTGAGCAGGGCGAAGGTGTTGACCGGAATGATGCCTTTGCCCAATCGCCCAAGGCCCGCATTGAGCTGGCTGTTGAAGATCACGCTCAGGCCGGTCAGCGAGGCCGCCGCGGCACTGCCTTGCGCAAGCGCTTCCGGCGTCAGGCCGATATTCGGTAGGTTGAACACCACGATGTTCTTGGCGCCGGCGGCCTGCAGCGCGCCAATCAGCTTCACTTCCTGCTGCCCGGCGGCTGCGATGGTGGCCTGGGCCTGGGGCGCGGTTTGCAGCGAAGACACGCCTGCTGCCGCGGCTACCTGGGAGTTCACCTGGGCGGTCACGGCGGGGGTGATCTGCGCTTCGAAAGCAGCGATGGCGACTGGGCTATTGGGGATCAGTCCTGCGGCGACCGCCTGGGAGGCCTGCGCGGCCAGCGTTTGGGCGATGATCTGCTGGGCGGCAGAGCCAGCCGCCACAGATGTCGCAGCGTTGAAGATATCGTTGTTGCCGCCCCACATCGTATACAGGGCATGGCTGTTCACGCTGTTGCTGGCCAGATAGCTGGTTACCTGGCTGGTAATGGTCGGCACCGCGGCCGGCGTGCCCGGTGAGTTGTTGTTGATGCCGGCGCCACCCCAGGCGTAGTCGGTGCCCCCGGCCAGCGAGGCGGTCAACGAATAGCCCAGGCCGGCTGCAACGTTCTGTACCGTTACCGCACCGGGATTGGTGGTGAACTCCAGCGGCGGCTGGATGCTGGGGTTGGTCGCCAGTGAAATATTGCCTGCGTCACTGAGGCTGTCGCCAAAGGCCACCACACCGTTGAAGGTTGAATGCGGATTGCCCGTAGCATGTACGGCGCCGACCATTCCGAGGGCCAGCGCCACGGCGCCGGCGATCTTGCGAGGGTGCAACATGTGGGTGCTCCTGCGTCTGTTTGTTATCAGGGCGTTACGTTAATGCATGCCATACGGCAGCGCATGCTGCGCTGCAAGCAAGGCATCTACCCGCAAGAGTGTTTTCGAGGTATTGGATAGGCTGGGATGACAATTCCAGCATCAGCAACACCCGAAAGCCGGGATTGCCATCCCAGCCTACGTCACCTGGTCTGGCCTAACGCTTGAGTGCCTTGGAGAAGGCATCCGCAAACGCGCTGTTGGCTGGCGCCGCGGACGGTTTTGGCGAGGAGGCGCCTGGCCGGGGGCCGCGTCCATCACGTCCACCACGTGCTTCGCCGCCAGCGGGCTTGCCGCCGCGTGCCTGCTGCCCCGGTTCGTCATCCAGGCGCATGGAAAGGGCGATACGCTGGCGTGCGATATCCACCTCCATCACCTTCACCTTGACGATGTCGCCGGCCTTCACGGCATCGCGCGGATCCTTCACGAAGCTGTGCGAGAGCGCAGAGACGTGCACCAGGCCATCCTGATGCACGCCGATGTCGACGAACGCACCGAAGGCGGCCACGTTGGTGACGCGGCCTTCGAGAATCATGCCGGGCTTGAGGTCCTTCAAATTCTCCACGCCCTCGGCGAAGCTGGGTGCGACGAACTCCGGGCGCGGATCGCGGCCAGGCTTTTCCAGCTCCTTGAGAATGTCGCGTACGGTCGGCAGGCCGAAGCGCTCGTCGGTGAATTGTTCGGCTTTGAGGCCGCGCAGGAAGCTGCTGTCGCCGATGATGCTTTTCACTTCGCGGCCGCATTGGGCGATGATGCGTTCCACCACCGGGTAGGCTTCTGGATGCACGGAGCTTGCATCCAGAGGGTTGTCGCCACTGGCGATGCGCAAAAAGCCCGCGCATTGCTCGAAAGCCTTGTCGCCCAGGCGCGGCACTTTCAGCAGGGCCTTGCGATTGGCGAAGGGACCATTGGCGTCGCGATGCTTCACTACGTTCTCGGCAACGCTCGGCGTAAGCCCTGCCACGCGCGAAAGCAACGCCGCGGAAGCGGTGTTCACGTCGACGCCGACGGCATTCACGCAGTCTTCCACCTTGGCATCCAGCGTGCGCGCCAGCTTTACCTGATTCACATCGTGCTGATACTGGCCGACGCCGATCGCCTTGGGTTCGATCTTCACCAGTTCGGCCAGTGGGTCTTGCAGGCGGCGAGCAATGGACACGGCGCCGCGCAAGCTCACATCAAGCTCGGGAAATTCCTTCGCTGCGGTTTCAGAGGCGGAGTAGACCGAAGCACCGGCTTCGCTCACCACGATCTTGGCCAACTTCAGATCCGCATGCTTCTTGATCAGCTCGCTGGCCAGTTTGTCGGTTTCACGCGATGCCGTGCCGTTGCCGATGGCGATCAGGTTCACGCCATGCTGCTTGCTGAGCACCGCCAGGCGCGCGATCGACTGATCCCACTGATTGCGCGGCTCATGCGGATAGATGGTGTCGGTGGCCAGCAGCTTGCCGGTGGCATCGACCACCGCCACCTTCACGCCGGTGCGAATGCCCGGGTCCAGCCCCATCACGGTTTTTGCGCCGGCCGGCGCGGCCAGCAGCAGGTCCTTGAGATTGTCGCCGAACACGCGGATCGCTTCGTCTTCGGCCCCTTCGCGCACGCGACCGAACAGATCCAGCGTGAGATGCAGATGCAGCTTCACGCGCCAGGTCATGCGTACTGTTTCACGCAGCCATGCATCCGCCGCGCGACCGCGGTCGATGATGTTGGCATGCGATGCGACACGGCCTTCGGCTTCGTGGTGGCCCTGCTCGGCTTCCAGCGTGGGCAGCAGCTCCAGTTCGATCACGCCTTCGTTGCGCGCGCGCATCAGGGCGAGCAGGCGATGCGACGGAATTTTGCCGATCGGCTCCATGTGATCGAAGTAGTCGCGGAATTTCGCGCCTTCGTGTTCCTTGCCTTCAACCAGCTTGGCGCGGATCTGGCCTTTGTCCCATAGCCAGTCGCGCAGTTCGCCCAGCAGTTGCGCATCTTCGGCGATGCTTTCCATCAGGATCGCGCGCGCGCCATCGAGGGCGGTGCGCACATCGGACACACCTTTTTCCGCGTCGACGAACGGCACGGCGAACGCTTCGGGCGCCTGCGTGGGGTCTTCACGCAGGCCGATGGCAAGCGGTTCCAGGCCGGCTTCACGCGCGATCTGTGCTTTGGTGCGGCGCTTGGGCTTGTAGGGCAGGTAAAGATCTTCCAGGCGTGCCTTGGTGTCGGCTTCGACGATGTCCTGCTTCAGCGCGTCGGTGAGCTTGCCTTGTTCCTCGATGCTGGCGAGGATCGCGCTGCGGCGTTCCTCCAGTTCGCGCAGATAACGCAGGCGTTCCTCGAGCGTTCGCAGTTGCGTATCGTCGAGGCCGCCAGTGACTTCCTTGCGGTAACGCGCGATGAACGGCACGGTGGCGCCGCCATCGAGCAAGTCCACGGCTGCGCGGACCTGTTCCGACTTGGCGGCGATGTCTTGGGCGATGCGTTGTTCGATGCTGAGCATGATGAAGCAATACTTCCTTGCGCCGGCCTTATGCTTGCGGCGTATGGTTACGAAAGACTGGATGATACCAAGATGCGCAGAGCAGGTAGGGAGCGGCGCAGGATGGTTCCGGTGCGCGTTTCATGGGCGGCAATTCAGGCGTGGAACGAGCCCTTGTCGTTGCGCGGACGCTCGGATGTGTCCCGTTTTAAATCGCTGGCGCGGCCATTGAGTACGAGCGTATTGGCGAACATGTCATGCAGGCCTTGCTTGCGCTGCGTGAAGGCGATCATCAGGAAGCCGATGCACATGATGAAGCCGCTGATGAATTTGCCACCATAGCGTCCCAGTGCGCGACCGAACGAAATGCGCGCGCCATTCAAGTCGGTCACGCGCATGCCCAGTGCCAGCTTGCCGACGGTTGCCTGCCAGGAGGAGCTTTCGCAGATGGCGAAATACAGCCAGCCGAGAATGAGCGTAGTCAGGAAGTACGGCCATTGCTCAGCATAAAAATGCTGATAGGCCGTCAGCGCGGCCGTCGGGTCGGTCTCATGAGTGATGCGCAGGGTCAGCGCATCGTATGCAGCCCGCATGTGGAACGGTATTTCCAACAACGAAAACGGAAGATACAGCACGAATGCGTCGATGATGTAGGCCGCGACGCGCTTCCAGAAGCCGGCATAGGCGAACGCCGGTGCGCCAGCCTGCGGCTGCTGCAAGGGCGGCGGCGCGTAGGCGTCGGGAGCAGGCGGCGGCGTGGGTTTCTCCAGCGGAAACAGCACCGAAAGCGGCTGCCAATCGGCCAGGCCGTCGTACCAGCCCAGATCGTCGCGGCTCAGCTGGCCGCTGCGCAACCAATGCTTGATCTGTTCTTCCTGATAGGGGCCGTGACGTTCGCCGTTGCGGCCAATCCACACTTCCATGGGGCGTACCTCGATATACGTAAAGCGCATGATGCCATGCGCCTACAAGTGACCGCGAGTTGATGGAGGCGTTGCTTCAGGCGGCGTCGCGGCGCTTCAGGTGCACCAGCAGCAACGAAATGGCCGCGGGCGTGACACCGCTGATGCGCGCCGCCTGGCCGATGGTGACGGGCATGCTGCGCTTGAGCTTCAGCAGTACCTCGGCGGAAAGTCCGCGCACCTTGTCATAGTCGAAGCTGGCGGGAATGAGCGTGTTCTCGTGACGGCGCTGGCGCTCGATCTCCGCGTGCTGGCGTTCGAGGTAGCCGGCATACTTGGCCTGCACTTCGACCTGGGCGGCGACATCTTCGCGTTCGACCATCGGGCCCAGCTCGGGTACTCCGGCCAGCTTGGCGTAGTCCAGTTCCGGTCTGCGCAGCAGATCCAGCGCATGGGTTTCGCGGCTTACCGCCACGCCGAGCTCGCGCTCGATCGCCGCTCCCAGTGCGTTGTTCGGTGCGGCCCACAATCCGGCCAGCCGTTGCGTTTCCCGCTCCACCGCTTCGCGCTTGCTGCGCAAGGCATCAAAGCGCAGCTGTGGCACCACGCCCAGCGCATGACCGGTTTCGGTGAGGCGCAGATCGGCGTTGTCCTCGCGCAGATGCAGGCGGTATTCCGCGCGCGAAGTGAACATGCGATAGGGCTCGATGGTGCCGTTGCTGGTGAGGTCATCGATCAGCACGCCGATGTAGGCTTCATCGCGGCGCGGGTACCAGGGGGCCTTGCCTTGCACCGCCAGAGCGGCGTTGAGGCCGGCGATCAGGCCTTGCGCCGCCGCTTCCTCGTAGCCGGTGGTGCCGTTGATCTGGCCGGCGAAGTACAGGCCCGGGACGGTCCTGGTTTCCAGCCACGGATGAAGTCCGCGCGGGTCGAAATAGTCGTATTCGATCGCGTAGCCGGGGCGGGTGATGTGCGCCTGCTCGAAGCCCTTGATCGAATGCACCAGTTCCAACTGCACGTCGAACGGCAGCGAGGTGGAAATGCCGTTCGGATAGATCTCGAAGCTGTCCAGTCCTTCCGGCTCGATGAAGATCTGGTGCGAGCCCTTGTCGGCAAAGCGCACCACTTTGTCCTCGATGGACGGGCAATAGCGCGGGCCCACACCCTCGATCTGGCCGGTGTACAGCGGCGAGCGATCTAGCGCGCCGCGGATGATCTCGTGCGTGCGCGCGCTGGTGTGGGTGATCCAGCAGCTCATCTGGCGGGGATGGTCGTCGCGGGTACCGAGATAGGAGAACACCGGGGCCGGATCGTCACCCGGCTGCTGCTCCAGGCCGCTGAAGTCGATGCTGCGCAAGTCGATGCGCGGCGGCGTGCCGGTCTTCAGACGGTCCGCCGCCACCGGCAGCTCGCGCAGGCGCTGCGCCAGCGTAGTTGCAGGCGGGTCACCGGCACGGCCGCCGGCATATTGGGCGGGACCGATATGGATCTTGCCGGCCAGAAAAGTGCCCGCGGTGAGCACTACGGACCTGGCACGGAAGGAAACGCCCATTTGCGTCACCGCACCCACCACGCGTCCCTGCTCGATCAGCAGGTCGTCCACCGCCTGCTGGAACAGGTCCAGGTTGGGCTGGGTTTCCACCATGCGGCGGATGGCAGCCTTGTACAACACGCGGTCGGCCTGGCAGCGGGTGGCGCGCACGGCCGGACCCTTGGAAGCATTCAGCGTGCGCCATTGGATACCGGCCCGATCGGCGGCTTGCGCCATGGCACCGCCCAGCGCGTCGATTTCTTTCACCAGATGGCCTTTGCCGATGCCGCCGATGGCCGGGTTGCAGCTCATCTGGCCGATCGTCTCGATGTTGTGGCTCAACAGCAGCGTGCGCGCGCCGCAGCGCGCCGAAGCGAGCGCAGCCTCGGTGCCGGCGTGGCCGCCGCCGATCACGATCACGTCATAGGAACTGGGGTGGAACATCGGAGTAACACAAGGGCAGACAAGCGCTTATGGTACTGCGAACCGCCGCGCCAGAAATCTCCTACGTGAAGCTGGCATGCTTTCTGCATTTATGTTTCCGCACTCTCGCGGGCAGAGGCTGCGCGATTCGCGCGCTGAGACAGGACGGCAGGGGTCCTTTCGCGTACCGGGACAGGAAGCGCAGACGGCGCCCTTTTGGGGCGCCGTCTATTTTTTTGATCTCTGGAAGAGAGATCTGGCGCCCGGCGGTCTCAGGAACAGGGGGAATCCAGGATGACCGTAGTGCCGGGCGCCAGAAACTGGTGGCCCAAACGGGCAGGACGGCTGAGACCGCGCTCCCGAGGCGTGGAAGCGATCATCGCCCTCCGCATGTGAATATGAAGTGACTGAAACGCAATTTTCTGCCGACTTATGGCAGGAGCTGACAGAAAAGGTCACAGCGTGATAACAAGCAAACCGCGTCTGTGATTTACATCACACGATGGCACGTCTGTTGCTGGACGGATCATGCAACTGAAAAGAGGGAGATGTGCCATGGACAACAGCAACGAATTCGCACCGGTGTACTTGCGGCATGATCTGATGGTGGAGATCGGTCGCCTGGAGATGGCGATGGATCACCTGGTCGAACGCGATTCGGTTCAACAGGAGCAACTGCGCCCGCGCCTCGAATCGCGCATGAGCCATCTGCTCACCGAGCTGGATCATCTTCCCGTCTGACCGGACTGTTTGAGGCACCACCCCGAAACGGCGACCCCCCGGTCGCCGTTCGCGTTTTCAGTGCTTGAGCACATTGCCGACGATCTCGCTCAAATTGGGCGACAAGCCTTCGTGTCGTGCCAAGGATTCCAGCGCTTGCTGCGCCGCATGCCGGCGCAGCGGCTCCAGTCGCTGCCAGCCATTGAAGGCGGTGGCCAGGCGCGCCGCGATCTGCGGATTGAGCGCATCCAGTTGCACCAGGCGTTCGGCTAGATAGGGGTAGGCTGCGCCATCGGCACGGTGAAATCCGCTTGGATTGGTGCTGGCGAAGGCGCCGAGCAGGGAACGGGCGCGGTTGGGGTTTTTCAGCGTGAAGGCGGGATCGCTTTCCAGCTTCCTGACCACGGCTAGCGCTGGTTCGTCCGGCACCTGCGCCTGCACGGTGAACCACTTGTCCAGGGCCAGCGGATTATCGGCGTAGCGTTCGCGGAAATGCGCGAGCGCAGACGCCGCCTGCGGCGCGCGCCGGCGGACCAGCACGCTGAGGGCGGCGAGGCGATCCGTCATGCCCGACGCGGTGCTGTATTGCCTTGCTGCCAGCGTGTTGGCCTGCTCGGCATCGATCAGCGCCAGCAATTCAAGCACGCAGCGCTTGAGGCGTCGCCTGGCCTGGCTGCCGGCATCCAGTCGCGGCTCGCCGGCATCGGCCGCCAGCGCACGATAGCGCGCGAGCAAGGCATCGATGCCGATCTGTTCGGCCAATCGATGCTGCATCGTCTCGCGCTGGGCGTGAATCCTTGCCGGATCCACCTCGCTCTGGCGATCCGCGAATTCGATTTCGCCCGGCGGTGTCAATAGATCGGCAAGCAAGGCATTGTCCATCGCATCCTGCTCGAACAATGCAGCCAACGCCTTGCACCATGCCCTGCATGCGACGGAGTCGTCGCCGTCGCGCAAGGTGTCGAAAGCCAGCATGGCCAGTTGCTGCCCAGCTTCCCATCGATTGAAGCCGTCCGCGTCGTGCGTAAGCAGCAGCGCCAGTTCGTCCGGCGTGTAGTTGTACTCAAGCACCACCGGCGCCGAAAAGCCGCGCAGCAACGACGGCACGGGCGATGAGGCAACCTGCTTGAAGACGAAGCGCTGGGTGGCCCGGTCGAGCACGATGACCTTTTCGGCACCGTCGCCTTGTGCCTCGCCATCCGTGTGCAGGGGCAGCAGCTGGCCGTCGCGGCCGAACAATGACAGCTTCACCGGAATCGGCAGCGGCTTTTTGTCCGGCTCCCCCGGCGTGGGGCGAGTCTGTTGCGATAGCGAGAGCGTGTATTCGTGCCGCGCCGCGTCGTATTCGCCTTTCGCATGCAGGCGCGGCGTGCCGGCTTGCGAGTACCACGTGAGATACGCAGCCAGATCGATATGGTTGGCATCGCCCAGCGCGGAGAGAAAATCTTCGATGGTCGCCGCCTGTCCGTCGTGCCGCTCAAAATACAGATCCATGCCCCGGCGGAAACCTTCCTGCCCCAACCGGCCGGCCACCATGCGCACCAGCTCCGAGCCTTTTTCGTAGACGGTGGCGGTATAGAAGTTGTTGATCTCGCGGTATTCCGCCGGGCGCACCGGATGCGCCAGCGGGCCGGCGTCCTCCGGGAATTGCGTGCGCCGTAACAGAGCGACGTCTTCGATGCGCTTCAACGAGGCGGAGTTCATGTCCGCGGAGAACTGCTGTTCGCGGAATACCGTAAGCCCTTCCTTCAGCGAAAGCTGGAACCAGTCGCGGCAAGTGACGCGGTTGCCGGTCCAGTTGTGGAAGTACTCATGCGCGACGACGGCTTCCACCGCGCGGTATTCGTCGTCCGTACTGGTATCCGGATCGGCCAGCAGGTATTTCGCGTTGAAGATGTTGAGCCCCTTGTTCTCCATCGCGCCCATGTTGAAATCGTGCGTGGCGACGACGTGGAACACATCAAGGTCGAAGCTGCGGCCATAGCTGCGCTCGTCCCAGCGCATCGAGCGTTCCAGCGCATCGAGTGCGTAATGGCAGCAATCGATCACATTGGCTTCGGACCAGATCACCAGCTTTACCTTGCGCCCGTCGGTCGTGAGGTAGTCGCGCTGGATGTTTTCCAGGCGTCCGGCGACCAATGCGAACAGGTAGCAAGGCTTGGGATGCGGATCGATGAAGCGCGCCCAGTGGCGGCCGTCCGGCAAGTCGCCGCTGCCGGCTGGATTGCCGCCGGCCAGCAGCACCGGAAAGCGCTCGCGATCGGCACGCAAGGTCACCGTGTAGCGGGCGAGCACGTCCGGTCGGTCCGGAAAAAAGCTGATGTGACGGAAGCCCTCGGCTTCACATTGCGTCAACAGAAATCCGTGCTCGCGCGAACCGGACAGGTACAAGCCTTCCAGTGCGGTATTGGCGGCCGGTCGTACGCGTACGCGCGTTTCCAGCACACTGCCGTCATGGGCGCCGTGGACCTCGAGCACACCTTGTTCGTAACGGTAGCCGTGCGCTTCGAGCTTGCGCCCGTCAAGCGAAATCGCCAGCAACTCCAGGCCTTCACCATCCAGCCGCAGTGGCGTCGACTGCTGTGGGTCGTTGCGCAAAGTCAGCCGAGACGAAACTTCGGTGCTGTCGATGCCCAGGTCGATCTCCAGCTCGATGGCTTCCACCGACCATGCAGGAGGACGGTAATCGCGCAGGCGGATCGGGGTGGTTTCGCTGACGAGGGTCATGGTGGCCGATGTAGAGCAGGGAGCAGTCAGGCTAACATGAGGCCCTTTGGTCGACAGGGCAAGCGGATGAGCGGATTCAGTCTTGAGCGGACCCAGTGGGGCGTCCATGACATGTTCGTGTTGCATGATGGCCAGCGTGGGCGCTGCGCCCGCGTGGCGCGCCGTGGTGCGAACCTGGTATCCCTTGAGCAGGCGGTCGACGGTGTGACCCAAGCGCTGGTCGACGGCTATCGCGATGCCGAGGAACTGGTGCGCTGCCCCAGCTCGCGTTCCGCGATCATGGCGCCGTTTGCCAATCGCATCGCCGACGCCCGCTATACCTTCGACGGCAAAACCCAGGACATGCAGCCAGGCGTGGATTCGCAACGCGGCGTCCGGCATGGTTTCGTACGCAGCCTGGATTTCGAGCTTGCTACCGCCAAGGCGGACGGCGATGGCGCGCAACTTACGCTCAGTACCTCGGTGATCCGTCCCGGCGCCTTTCCCGGCTATCCGTATGCGATCGATCTGGCCGTCACCTACACGCTGGACGCAAACGGGCTTTCCTTGGCGGTGAACATGCGCAACGTCGGTAGCGAGGCCGCCCCGTGTTTCTTCGGCTGGCACCCGTATTTCCGTTTCGATGGCAGCGAGCTGGATCGATGGGAGCTGCTGGTGCCGGCCACCAGGCTGGTGCGGACTTCGCCCGAGTTGATTCCCTTGCCTGGCGAGGAAGCTTTCCAGTCGCTGGACCAGAGCTCGAAGGAACTGGATTTCCGCCAGCCCAGGCCGATCGGCGCGGTGAAGATCGATCATGCCTATGCCGGCCTCGTGCGTGACGAGGATGGCCGCGTGCGCACGCGTTTGCGCGATCCGGCCACTGGCCTGCGCATCAGCATGTGGCAGGAGGACGGCGTCGTGCTGGTATTCACCGCCGACACGGTAGGTCGTGACGTGCGCCGCTCGGTGGCGCTAGAGCCGATGGAAAGCATGTCCAACGCGTTCAATCGCCCCGATTGCGCGGATGCCATTCGCCTGGAGCCTGGCGCTGAGCGCGTGTTCCGCTGCGGCGTGGAGGTCGATCGAGTATGAGTCTCAGCTTGCCGGCCTTTGCAGACATCCAGGACGCAGCCGCGCGTATTGCCCCGCATGCCGTGGTGACGCCGGTGGTTAATCACGCGGCGCTGGATGCATTGACGGACGCGCATCTGTACTTCAAATGCGAAAACCTGCAGCGGGGTGGCGCTTTCAAGTTTCGTGGCGCCTGCAATGCCGTCTGGTCGCTGACGGATGAGCAAGCGAAGTGTGGTGTCGTCACGCATTCGTCCGGCAATCACGGCAATGCACTGGCCATAGCGGCAGCTACGCGTGGCATTGCCGCGCACGTCGTGGTGCCTGAGGGCGCCGTCCGCGCCAAGGTGGAGGCGATCGAGCGAGCCGGTGCGATTGTGCACCGCTGCGCTGCAACCATCGCTGCGCGTGAAGCCAAGGCCGCCGACGTGCAGCAGGCCACTGGCGCGGTCATGGTGCATCCCTATGCAGATCCGCGAGTGATGGCCGGGCAGGGCACGGCCGTGCTGGAGCTATGGCAGCAGAGCGGAGGGCTGGAAGCGATCATCGCGCCGGTGGGTGGCGGTGGACTGCTGTCGGGTTGTGCCATTGCCGCACATGGCCTGGCTTCTGCGATCAGGATGTATGGCGCCGAGCCGTCGGGTGCTGCGGATGCAGCGCAATCGCTGGCGAGCGGCACGCGCGTCGATCACTTTGTGCCGAATACGGTTTGCGATGGTCTGCGCGCGCTGATCGGCGCACCGAATCTTGAGGCCTTGCGCGAGCATCGCGTAGAGGTCATCACGGTCAGTGATGAAGAAACCATTGCCGCGATGAAACTGCTTTGGCAGCAACTCAAGCTGGTGGTGGAAGTATCGAGCGCCACCGTGTTCGCGGCAGTCCTCAAGCAGCGCGAGCGATTTGCCGGTCGCCGCGTAGGCTTGGTGTTGACGGGCGGCAATGTCGATCTCGACGCGTTGCCGTGGTGAAGAAAGCCGGACGGGTGCGTGGGGCTGCGCATCTGTTCGCTGTTCGTGACATTTTGCGATTCACCGCGCTTGTATGAAAAGCAGACGCGCCATGCAACGGCTGGTTGAAAAAGTCCTCCCTCGTGCTTGCCGCCCATGCGTGACGCAAGTCTTGTTTGCGCGTGACGATTTTTGATGCCAATCACGGCCAGGGAACCGAATTTCGCTCATCCTGGCGCCCTGTTTCGTGTGACCCAGCATCGAACAACAGGGGGGCCTATGATCGAGCTGGAAATCCAGGTTCTCTCCGACCGGAGAGAAGGTCTGGTGATGGAGATTGGGCAAGTCATCAGCGCCCATAACTATGCATCGCTGCGTCAACGGCTTACGCAGGACGGGCGCGGTGCCTTGCTGTCGATGCTCGTGCGCGGTCCTTCCGAGCAGCGCCTCGCGCTGGAGGAAATGCTGGGTACGCACCATCGCGTACTGAGTTTCGAGGCCGCACTAAGTAAAGAAGCCATGGCGATTTCGGTGGCCGCGCCGAAAGTGGCGTCGCCCGGCTTGGTAGCGGAGCCCAGGCTTGCCTTCGAGGCGCCGGCGGCCATGCCGGATATCGAGCAGGTCGAGCAGATTCTGCCCAGGCTAGTGCAGGATTTTCCCCATATCTATTCCGGATTGGCGGCGCTGAAAAGCAAGGTGACGGGTGCTGCACAGGATCCTTCGATGTTCCTGGCAGGCCGGCGTGTCGGTTTGTGGGTGTACAAACGCGATTACGCCGGGGGGGTGTCCTTGGGGCTGGGCGACGCGATCAAGCGCATCGCCGTGCCGGCCTTGCGGCAGATCGCCCAGATCGAGCCACGCGGGGTGCATGTCCACGTCCTCGATTGCCCCATGTGTGACTCCGCCGGCGGCTCGGGCTGCCGATTTTACGGTGGCTATCTGGAGGGCTTGCTCGGTGCTGCGCTGGCCGACAGGAAGGTGCGCGCAAGACAGCTCAGCTGCAGAGGCGCCGGCGCGGCGCATTGCAGTCTGGAAATTTCGCATTGAGGGAAGCTCTGATTTATTCAGAGCTTCCGCGGTGCAAGGATGCACCGCCCACGAATCAAGCACCTAAGTGTTTGATTCGTGGTAGCCGCGTGCGGACATGTGCCGTGCGCGGCGCGTCTGAAAAAATCCAGGAAGGATTTTTTCAGACTCATCCTGAGTTGGCGCTATTCTCCTGTTCCAAAAATGGATGCGAAGAAGGGGAATACCGTGCCGACTACGCGCGTACGCTGCCACTGGGCGGCCGATGGCGATCTGATGCAGGCCTACCACGACAGCGAGTGGGGCGTGCCGCTGCACGACGACCGGATGCTGTTCGAGTTCCTGTGCCTTGAAGGTGCGCAGGCCGGCCTGTCGTGGCGTACGGTGTTGCACAAACGTGAGCACTACCGCCGCGCGTTCCATGACTTCGACATCGCTCGCGTCGCGGCGATGAAGGATCGCGAGCTGGAAAAGCTGTTGCTGGACCCGGGTCTGATTCGCAACCGGCTCAAAATCAGCTCCGTGCGCGACAATGCCAAGGCGGCGCTGGCAGCAATCGACGAACACGGCAGCCTGGACCACTACTTGTGGTCTTTCGTGGACGGCAAGCCGGTGCGTAACACCTGGCTCAGCCGCGGCGACGTGCCGGCTACTACGCCGGCTTCGGACCGCATGAGCAAAGCCTTGAAAAAGCGTGGCTTTCGCTTCGTGGGCAGCACCATCTGCTACGCCTTCATGCAGGCCACCGGGATGGTCAACGATCACCTGGTGGAATGTTTCCGGCACAAAGCGTGTGCGGCTAAGCGCTGAAGTACGAAGGCTGGGATGACAATCCCAGCATCGGCAATGCTTGCCAAGAGCTGGGATTGCCATCCCAGCCTACCCGACAGCATCAGCGGCCATGAAAAACTGAATAGAATGGTGGCCATCGCGATCACCGAGATGCCGCACATGAAGCCGCTCCATGCTGTCCCCATGTTCCCGCTGTGCGCCGCCATTTTGTTGCTCCTGCCGCTGGCGGTGCACGCCAAGACCGGTGATCGCAACCAGCCTATGACGACCTCGCAATCCTCCGTCAACGGCTCCCAATCCCCTAATACGATTACCACGCTGACCGGCAACGTAGTCGTGACCCAGGGCAGCATGAAGGCCAAGGGCGACGTCGCCCAGGTCTACTTGGGCGCCGACGCCCAGGTCAGCCGCATCGTGATGAAGGGCCATCCGGCGCATATCCAGCAGTTGGACGACAATGATCACTTGATGACCGGCGAGGCGCCCACGCTCGACTATGACAATGTAAACGGCATCGTGGTGCTGCAGCCGGACGCCGTCGTCACGGAGCAGAGCATGGGCGACGCACATGCCGACAAGCTCACCTACAACACGCAGACCGCGTATTTCACCGGTACGGGCAACGTGAGTGTGACTTACCTGCCCAAACAGCGGCAGGACGGCAATGCGCAGCCTGTACCGGCATCCACCGCCCCGCAGAAATAGTCGTAGGCTGGGTTGCAAAACCCAGCATCGCCATCCATGCAACTTTACCGCCGGCGCGACCCGCGCAGGCTGTCCACCGCAAAACTGGCGATCTCGCCGCCGCCTTTGGCTCGGCGCGACTGGCCCGGCGCCGGGCCCCAGGCATGGGCCGTCACCACTTCCCAGGTGGCGGGAATGCGACCGTTCAAACGCATCGCCTCGTAGGCCGCCAGCATGGCCTGGAAATGGCGCTTGCCGGTAAGGCCACGTTCGCGGCCGCGGTCCGCGTGGGTGGCGCCGAGGCCCTTGAGTTCGCGCAACAGGGCCTTCGGTTCGCTGTAGGTCAGCGTGTAGCGATCCACGTCCAGTACCGGATCGCGCAGGCCGGCGTTGATCATGGCATCGCCCAGGTCGTGCATGTCCAGGAAGCGGCTGACGTGCGAATGCTGGTCCACCGCGGCCCAGGCTGCGCGCAGCTCGCGCAGGGTGTCCGGGCCGAAGGTGGAGAACAGCAGGATGCCGCCCGGCTTCAGCACGCGCACGCATTCGCCGAACAAGGCCGGCAGGTCGTCGATCCACTGGAAGCACAGGTTGGAATGCAGGACGTCCACGCTGTGATCGGGCAGCGGCAGTGCCGTGGCTTCGCCGCATACCCGCGCAAACGGCTTGAGCCAGCTGGTATGCGACTTGGCGGCGCGCAGCATCGGAACGGCGGCATCGATGGCGATGACCTGCGCTTTGCCGTAGCGTCTTTTCAGCAGCGCACTGCCGCGACCGGTGCCGGCGCCCACGTCGATGATGCGTTGGGGCTGCTCGAGATAGAAATCCAGCCGTTCCAGCAACAGCTGCTGCACTTCGCGCTGTAGTGCATCGTGCTGTTCGTAGCTGCCGGCGGCATGGCTGAAATTGGCGCGCACACGCTGCGCATCGATCTGGAAGTCGCTCATGCGTTCGCCTCCAGCCATGGCAGCAGGTTTTGCGCGACGGCTTGCGCATGGCTCAGGAAAGGCGCGTGACCGGCGCGCGCGGTCAAGTGGTATTCGCCCTGGCTGATCTGAGCCGACCATTCCATCGCCGATGGATGCACCAGCCGGTCGAGCCGCCCCGCGTTCCACCAGCTGTTACCTGCCTTGAGGTTTGGCAGGCAGCTGCGCAAGTCGGTCTCGTCCAGGACGCGGATGCCTTCCTGCAGCACACGTAGGTTGGGCTCGCCCCGTGCAAAGACCTCGGCGCGCAGCTTGCGCAACTCCGCGCGCGGGTCGGGGCTGCCCATCACTTCCAGCGCGAGGAAGCGCTCGATGGTGGCGTGGTAGTCGGTTTCCAGGTCGGTGGCGAGCTGGCGTACCAGCGCAGGGTCGCGCCCTTGCGGCCAGTCGTTACCGCTCACGAAACGCGGCGTGGCGCACAGCATGGCCAGGCCGCGCACCTGTTGCGAGAAATCCAGCGCACCTTGCAACGCCACCACTCCGCCGAGCGACCAGCCCAGCCAGATCGCCGATGGCGTGGCTTCGGCGATGGCGCTAGCGCAAGCCTTGGGTTCCAGCGGCAAACCGCAATCGCGCGAATAGCCATGACCGGGCAGATCGACCAGATACATCGTGCAGCGCTCGCGCAAGGCATCGACCAGCGGATGGAAAATGCCGCCATGCATGGCCCAGCCGTGCAGCATGACCAGCGGGATCGGGCCGCTGCCCTGGGTTTCGATGTACAGGCTCATGCGGGCATTTCTTCCTCTCCCGTTTGGGGAGGGAGGGGTTGAAGGAGAGCAGGGTTCAGGTCCTTGTCCACGGCGCCGCGCTCGTCGAACACGAAGCAGTCGCCCTGCCAGTGCGCGCCACCGGCTTCCTCGAAGTACTTCAGGATGCCGCCCTCCAGCTGGAACACGCGCTGCATGCCGATGTCCTGCATGTACAGCGCGAATTTCTCGCAGCGGATGCCGCCCGTGCAGTAGGACACCACCGTCTTGCCGGCGTAGCGGGATTGATCGGCGGCTAACACCGAAGGCAGTTCGGTAAAACTCGCAATGCGATAATCGATGGCTTGCGCAAACATGCCGGCGTCGGTTTCGTAGGCATTGCGCGTGTCCAGCAATACCACGTCCCTGCCTTCGTCATCGCGCCCCTGGTCCAGCCAGCGCTTGAGGGTGGCGGCGTCCACCGCCGGTGCGCGGCCGCCTTCGGGGCGAATGGTTGGATGACGCAGCGTGATGATCTCTTTCTTCAGGCGCACGCGCATGCGTTTGAACGGCACGTGTTCTGACCAGGATTCCTTGCCCTGCATGCCGGCAAAGCGCGGATCATCCCCCAGCCAGCTCATGAACCCGTCGACCGCTTCGCGCGGGCCGGCCAGAAAAAGATTGATGCCTTCCGGCGCCAGCAGAATCGTGCCTTTTACGTCGAGTGCGTGGCATTGCGCAAGCATGCGCTCGCGCAGCGCGGGCAGATCGTCCAGGCTGACGAATCGGTAGGCGGAGATATTCAGGATCGACATGACGGGGGACTGGGCGTGCGAAACGCGATTATACGGTGGCGTCTGTCAGCGGCAGCGACGCCAAGGCATCCAGCAGTCGGTCCACGTGCGCTTCTTCGTGCGCAGCCGATAGCGTGATGCGCAAGCGCGCCTGCCCCTGCGGCACTGTGGGCGGGCGGATGGCCACCACCAGCAGTCCTTGTGCTTCCAGGGCGCGCGACGTGTCCATGGCACGCTGCGCATCGCCAAGCAGCAGCGGCTGAATCGCCGTTCGCGAAGGCATCAGCGGCAGGCCTAGCTGCTGAGCGCCATGGCGGAAGCGCCTAATCAACGCCTGGAGCTTTTCGCGCCGCCAGTTTTCAGTGCGCGCGAGGGTGACTGCGCAATGCGTTGCGGCTGCAAGGGCTGGCGGCATGGCGGTGGTGTAGATGTATGTGCGGGCGAATTGGATCAAGCCGTCGATCAAGCTGGCCGACCCGGCCACGAAGGCGCCGCTGCATCCCAATGCCTTGCCGAGTGTCGCCATCAGCACCGGTACTTCCCGTTCGCTCAAGCTTGCTTCCGTCGCGCTGCCAGCGCCGTCGTCCCCGAGTACGCCCAAGCCATGTGCATCATCCACCATCAACGTTGCGCCTTCGCGACTGCACAGTTCAGCGAGCTCGCGCAGGGGAGCGATGTCACCATCCATGCTGAATACGCCATCGGTGGCAAGCAAAGCGCAAGCATCGGCGTCACCGTGCAATTGGCGCGCGGCGGCTTCGACGTCGGCATGCGGATAGCGCTTCAATGTCGCGCCGGCCAACTGAGCACCGTCCAGCAAGCAAGCGTGATTGAGCTTGTCCTGGACGCAAGGCTCACCACGCTGCAGCAACGCCTGCATCACGCCGAGGTTGGCCATGTAGCCCGTTGAAAACAGCAATGCGCGTTCGCGCCCGGTCCATTCGGCCAGCGCTTCCTCCAGTTCTGCATGTTCGCTGCGGTGGCCGCAGATGAGATGCGCGGAACCGCTGCCGACGCCGCTCACATCAGCGGCCTGCTTCCAGGCGGCGATCAAGCGCGGATCCCGCGCGAGCCCCAGGTAGTCGTTGCTGCAGAAGGTCAGCAGGCGCCGCCCGCCAGTTTCCACGAAAGGTCCTTCGACACCTGTCACGATGCGCAGGCGTCGCTGCAATTGTGCCCGCACACGATCGGCCGTCTGGACGGCCAATCGTTCAAGCAGGTCAGGCCGCGCAGCCACAGCCGTGTCCGCAGCTTTCTTCCGCCATGATGTCCGCATGCACCGTATCGGTATCCTCCGTCACTTCCAGCGCATGTAGGTCGAGCCGGCGGAACAGGGCGCGGTCGTGTTCAACGTCGGGGTTGCCGGTGGTCAGCAGCTTTTCGCCGTAGAAGATCGAATTGGCGCCGGCGAAGAAGCACAGCGCCTGCACGGCGTCGTCCATCTGCTGGCGGCCGGCGGAGAGGCGCACCATCGATGCAGGCATCAGGATGCGCGCCACCGCGATTGTGCGCACGAACTCGAACGGGTCCAGCGCTTCGGTGCCGTGCAGCGGCGTGCCGGCCACCTGCACCAACTGGTTGACCGGCACCGATTGCGGATGCTCGGGCAAGTTGGCCAGCGTCTCAAGCAAGCCGGCACGCTGCTCGCGCGTCTCGCCCATGCCGACGATACCTCCGCAGCAGGTCTTCAGGCCCACCTGGCGCACGTGTTCCAGCGTGTCCAGGCGATCCTGGTATTGGCGCGTGTGGATGATCTCGCCATAGAACTCCGGCGCGGTATCCAGGTTGTGGTTGTAGTAGTCCAGGCCGGCCTGCTTGAGGGTCTGCGCCTGGGGCTCGGTGAGCATCCCCAGCGTGGCGCAGGTTTCCAGGCCCAGCGCCTTCACGGCCGAGACGATTTCCGCCACTTGGGCTACGTCCCGGTCCTTGGGGCTGCGCCAGGCCGCGCCCATGCAGAAACGGCTGGCGCCGGCATCCTTGGCGGCCTTGGCGCGGGCGACCACGGCGTCCACCGGCATCAGCTTCTCCGCCTTCACGCCGGTGTGGTAGCGCGCGGCCTGGGGGCAGTAGCCGCAGTCTTCCGGGCAGCCACCGGTCTTGATCGAAAGCAGGGTGGATACCTGCACCGCGTTAGGGTCGTGATGGGCGCGATGCACGCTGTGCGCGCGATGCAGCAGCTCGTTGAAGGGCAAGGCGAACAGGGCGACGACCTCGTCGCGGGTCCAGTCGTGGCGAAGAGCGGCTGCGGTCATGGAGGGGCTCCCGGAAATCGGCGCACAGTGTGGGAGCCACCTGGAAGGCTGTCAACTCAATTCGCTTCCGAATGGTTGACGGGGCGGAGTGTCCGCCAACCGCCGGCGTCCGGCGAGCATCTGCTCCCTCCCGTACGTGTAGTAGGGGAGGGCTGGGGTGGGGTGAAGCAACCTCGCGGTGAACTCAAGCGCTGCGGCAAGCTCGTGCAACCCCACCCCGACCCTCCCCTGCCGAAGCAGGGGAGGGGGCTGCATGTCGCATAGCTGGAACATGGCGTGCTAATCAAGGCCATTCCAGGGCATCGCCCTCCTCCTTCTCCTTCGACAGCAAGGCACCCAGCCGAAAGCGGCACACATGCCCGCCGCGCACGATGCACTCCATATGGTGGATGCGCCGGCCGCCGGCGGCTTCCAGGTAAGCCAGGTCGAATTTGCACACCTGCGGAAACTGCCTGGCCAGCGCATGGAACACGCAGTTGAAAGCTTCTATCTGCCAATCCTCGCCATGTCGTGCAGCAGTGGCCTCGTAACCAAGCGAGTCAAGCTTCTGCGCGAGGCCATCCGCTATCTCCTTGGGCGGGGTTTCAGGCGGCGGGGCGACTTCCTGGCTGCCCAGGCGGTGGCCAAGTTCGCGCAACACGCCTTCCGTTGCGGAGTCGCCTAGTTGCTCATGCATCTGGGCCAACAGCGCGACGGCGATGGTGCCGTAGTTGCGGGGAAACAGGGCGTGCCCCGACTCGGTAAGCCGGTAACACGCCATAGGCCGTCCGCCGCTGGGCCTGGACTGCGTGCGTTCCACATAGCGGCGCGCGATCAAGGCGCTCAGGTGTTGGCGCACGGCGTTGTGGCTGATACGCAGTTGTGCACACAGCGACTCCACCGTACCGCCCTCGTTCGCCATCAGCAGTTGCCGTAACAGGCGCTGCTGCGTGGTTCCGAGTTGCCTGAGCGCCGACATGGCTCAGTGCGCCTTGTCCGGGAATTGCTTGGCAATGCCACCGGCGAACGCATCGGCAATCGTATTCATGTGCGCCTGCATCTCGGTCCAGGTGATCTGCTCGCCTTTGCTGTCGCCACCCATGATCTGTCTGATCTGCGTGGCGTGGTGCGCCATGTGGGTGGCGAACAGGCTCTGCAAGGCACTCTCCGGCAGGTTGGGATTGGCGCTGGAGAAGAACTTGGCAATGGCCGTGACATTGCTGCTGAGATCTGCCATCGCCTTCTGTTCGCCGGCACTGTCGCCGGCAGCGCTGGCGTCGGTAAGCGCCTTGACGCCGCCCCAGTGTCCGGCGAGCAATTGCAGCGTCTGATCGCCGGCGGCTTTGCCATAGAAGCTACCCACCGCCGCCGCGATCTGCTTCGCATTGGCAACCACCGCATCGGCTGCGACCTTGGCCTTTGCGCTGTCATGGGCATGGACTGCCAAGGCATAGTTGCGCGTGCTCACCACGTGCCCATGCCATAGCTCCCGCATGGCTGCTTGCAGTTTCGGCGCAGGGGCCGGGGCGCTCTGCGTGGTCATCGCCATCTCGTGCGTAGCCGGGGTGGCTTGTGCAAATCCAACGGTGGCCAGGCTCGCGCTGGCCAGTACGAACAACAAGTCTCCAATCTTCATGGCTAGTCTCCGCAAGATCGCTCAGTGCGACGGGGGGACAGTCTGGACGCCTTCGATTTTTGCACAACCCATATATGTGTAAAGACCGGCTATCAACGCAATGGATGGCAAAAGCGGCCGGACTCAAGCTCGCTTCGTGCAGCGTGGAAGGTGCTTTGGATGGTGATCTGCCGGTGCGGACCCAAGAAAATTTACGCGGCGCGGCAGTGCCTCTACCATGCGCAAACCATTTATCGAAGGAATCGCCATGAGCGCCGCGGGTCAGGGTAGTGCCGGAAATGTTCTCGCCGCCATCTGCAGCCTGTTCATTCCGGGACTGGGCCAACTGGTGCAGGGGCGCTTCCTGAAGGCCGTGCTGATGTTCGTGCTGGCCGGCGTGCTGTGGTTCTTCTGGCTGGGCTGGATCATCCACCTGTGGTCGATCCTCGACGCAGCGATGTTCAAGCCGAACCGCTGACCGAGGTCCTAGCGCATGGATGCGCCAATCCGCTGGCTTTCCGCCCTGCATCAATGGTTGCTGCCATGGCGTTGTCTGCTGTGCGGTGACGCTGGCGCCAATGGCATGGATCTATGTGCCGACTGCGCAGCGGAATTGCCACGCAACACGCATTGCTGCCAACGTTGTGCATTGCCATTGCCGGTCTCTGCGCCTCTATGCGGTCGGTGTCAGCGAAAGGCCCCGCCATGGGACGCCGCGTGGGCCCCGTTCCGCTATGCGTGGCCGCTGGATCGATTGGAAACGCGCTTCAAGTTCAACGGCGATCTACCCGCGGGACGCGTGCTTGCGACACTATGGCAGCGAGAGCTACATCCCTCCGATCTGCCGCAGCTGATCATTCCCGTGCCACTGCATCGGCGCCGGCTACGCGAGCGCGGCTACAACCAGGCCCTCGAATTGGCCAAGCCGCTCGCGCGGGCGCTAGGCATTCCCTGTCGGCACGACGTGTTGCGGCGTGTGAGGCACACTGATGCGCAGACAGGCCTGGATGCTGTTGAGCGCCGCCGCAATTTGCGCAAGGCATTTGCGTTGCGCGCGACAACAAGGCTGCCTGCTCACGTTGCCGTACTCGATGATGTTTTTACAACGGGCGCAACGCTGGCCGAATGCACGCGCATTCTCAAGCATGCGGGAATCGCGCGGGTGGATGTATGGGCATTGGCGCGTGCGCCTTTGCCGGCGGGCAAAATTTAGGCCGCAACAGCAGCAGTACCTGCGGTTGAGTCCCGTTGGTATCTCTATCGATCTTATCGCGGCCGTCCGGCATCGACCCACGCCTGGGTGGCCGACAAAGTCAGCCGATAGCGCGCGCAGTTATGGACGTTCAGCAACTGCAATTCGGAAAGTAGCAGCGGCTGAAATAGCGATAGCTCCTCTGGCGTCAGCTGCAAGGATGCCGTCGCATCGGCCGCAGCAATGCGATCCTTGACGATGCGCCGGATCGCTTCATTGAGATGCTCCCGAAAGCGCAGGCGCACGGGATCGGGTCTATGGGTGGCTTCTAGTACCACCGCGTATTTCTGGATTGAACGCCGGTAGGCCCAGGCGAACAGATCGGCCGCCAAAGAGGTATCCGTAAATTCATAGATGCCGATCATGGCTTGTGCGTAATCCAGCATATTCACATCCAAGAAGGACAGCGGCGCGCAGTTGTACAGCATCAGCGGCACATTGGCGGCCAACCGGCTCGTGCGTTTGTTGCCGTCCTCGAAAGGCTGAAGGTAGGCGAGATTCACCCATAGAAAGAAAGCCGACTCCACCGGATTCTTGATCAGCTGCGCCTTATGGACGATGAGTTCCAGCATCTCTTCCAGCACGGAAGGAACCTGATTCGGCACGTACGTCGTATCGGAGATGCTGACCAGTTTGCGGCGGACCGTGCCCAGCGCTTCCGTATCGGCAAGCAGATCCCTCATCAAAGTGGCGTGCAGATTGCGCAACAAGGCGCCGGAGAGCCCGTATTGCGGTACGGCATCCACAAGAAATTCGATGGCGGCTTTGTGATTGAGCAGCATGACCGCGTCGCGGTCACCGTCGGTGACGCCGCTCTGGAACAGCTCCCTGGTTTCGAGCAAGGAATAGCGATTGCCTTCGAGTCGTGACGACCACCATGAAAGGTCGATCAACAAGGGTTCCAAAACCTTGCGCGCATAAGTGCCGGCCGGCTGCTGCTCGCGCATGCGGCCCTCGTTGGCGAGTGCTGTCGCGACAGCCGTGGGCAGCAGCGAAGATTCGTTAGGGATGTAATGTTCTACAAAGTCTCGTCGATAGGTGACGATCTGGCGGGTAGCGGGCGGTCGATTCAACTTCCCTCGCAAAGCGAGGCTGGCCTCGGACCAGTCAAAGCTGACGTCCGGCTCCCCCCATTCGCCTTGCTGTGCCTGCGTGGGAACAGCAAGCCGGTAACGAGTGGCTCTGGCCCTGCCCTCGCGTACTACCAGCCCCGAAAGCACGAGCTGATCTAGGTGGCGCTTGGTCGTTGTCCAGCTCATGCCGGCTTCGGCCGCAAGCGCACTGGAGGTTGCCGTTCCCCCTTTCGCGATCACCTTCCGAAGCGCAGTCAACAGGGCATCAGGACTGTCTTTCATAGAGCTGGGCTCATGGGTGAGGATGGTGGGGATATTAGCCCAAATCAGCCCAAATCAGCCCAAATCAGCCCAAATGGACTGATTTGTCCCAACGGGAGACGCCCGGCAGACATCCGGAGCATCCATGAACTTGCCATGTAAGGAAGGCACTGAGCGGCTGAAGCCGGCAAGATGAGATGCGTAGAGCGATTGGCGTTCAATAGTTGACGTTCATTAGTTCAAATGGTGGGTGTCCTGTTCCTCCTGTTCCTCCGTTACCCTTTATCTGCTATCTGGGAAACAATAGTCATATGAAAGAGCAGATGTATCCCGAAGGAATAGATTGTGTTTGGATCGCCTCGGATCGGGCTGGGTGTGTGGCCGCGTTTGTCACAGCCGGAATGGGGCCAATCCCATATGAAGTTTTTTATGGTGCAATTGAACTGCAAGACATCGAGGAGCAAGTGTGTCAACTTCCGGATGTTTCGAGTGCAAGACGGCTAATCGAGTTAGAACTGCCGAATGATTATGTTGACATGGCGAGTAAGGGTTTCTTTGTCTACGACTGGCAAGATATTCACCGCGCTGAAGTAAACTGCTCACGTGCCTATGAGCCTATTACCCGGCCTAGCAATCCGATCTCCGTTGTAGAGCTGCCAAGTCCGCTGAGGAGTGTCGTGGAAGGCGTTAAATTTAGGAAAGTATTATTTGCCGATGGTGGAAACATTGCCGTAGTTGACGAGTTTCAAACGTATCAGTCGTCTATGTAGCGCGGGGCAAGCTGGCCTTTGCAGAAAAGAAGAAACGGGACCAGTCCAAAGATCGACGGAAGAATATGGGGCGCTGGACTGTTGGAAACATTCCCAAAGGCTCTCGCAAGGGCGGAGCAAAAAAGGCGCAAAGTGCTTTTCAATTTCCTCTCTAGAGTGGTGAGAGCGCTCTCTTTCGACGCCCCCAGGATCGAGTAGTGCAGCGATTTAGCGTCCAAACATTTTGAAGTACAGGGGGAGGCGTATGTAGACGCATGAGCGCTCATGCGAACACCTAACTCTGATCGCCGAATTTATCCAGCATGCTTCATCGGATGGCTAGCGCAAGCGCGATGCCAACCCACAACGTCAGCCCCACCCAATTGTTGTGCCGAAACGCCGCCAGGCAGGCATCGCGTTCGCGATTCCGGATCAGCCACTGCTGCCATCCAAACAGTCCAGCCGCTGCTACCACGCCCAGCCAATACGGCCAGCCCAGGTGCGCACGCGTGCCGATCATCACCAAGGCAACCGTGAGCGTGCCCATCAGCACGCCGATGATCAGCAAGTCCGCATCGCCAAACAGAATGGCAGTGGAGCGTGCGCCGGCTTTGAGGTCGTCTTCGCGGTCCACCATCGCGTACTCGGTGTCGTAGATCACCGACCACAGGATGTTGGCGATGAACAGCAGCCAGCCCAGCGGCGGTACTGCGTTTTGCACGGCGGCGAACGCCATCGGGATGGCCCAGCCGAACGCTGCGCCCAACACCACTTGCGGCAGATCGGTGTAGCGCTTGGTGAAGGGATAGAGTGCAGCCAGGGCGGCGCCGATGAAGGAAAGCTTGATGGTTAGTGCATTGGTCAACAGCACGAGCAGGAACGCGAACACCAATAGGCTGGCGAAGACGATCAGCGCTTCGCGTGGTGAAACGCGGCCGGAGGCAAGGGGTCTGCCTGCCGTGCGTGCCACCTGCGGGTCTAGCTTGCGGTCGGCGTAATCGTTGATCGCGCAGCCGGCCGCGCGCATCGCAAAGACGCCTAGCGTAAAGATGATCAGTGGCTTCCACGGGGGGAGGTCGCCCGCCGCCAGCCATAGTGCCCACCAGGTCGGCCACAGCAGCAGCAGGGCGCCGATGGGGCGGTCCATGCGGGTGAGCACCAGGATGTCGTGCGCCTTCTGGCGATGCTGGTCCGGCAAGTTCTGCAGCAGCCAGTCCAGTACGCTGGCGGCACGCGTGGAGCTGTCGGCGGGGCGGGCCGGCTGTACCCGCGTAGGGGTGGCCGAAGCCCGTGCGCGGTGAGGCGCGGGTGTGGGGGAGGTGCGCCGGGGGCGCTTGCGGGAAGTCGGGGCCATGACGGCAAGTGTAACGTGCCCTCTTTATGCCGAAACCATGCTTTGCCAGGCGGCCTGGGGTGCAAACCCTGACTCCAACATGCCGCGCGGGGAGATGTAGGGGTTTTCCCCAGCTGACAAACTTTGTGCGACGCGGCTGCCCGGGTAGTACAGTGTGCCCGCCAAGGAGATAGGTCCAGGGGACTTATCGCATCGGGAGGCGGGTCCATGAACACAGCCATCGCTCACATTGCCCTGATCGTGCGGGATCCCTCGCGCACGGCGGAGCTGTTCGCGGGCGTGCTTGGTGCACAGGTGATCGCCGATTGCCCGGATGAGCGGGGACATCCGCAGACCTTTGCGAAGTACGGTGGCGTGTGGTTCGTGCTGCGGCAGGGGGATGGTCCTTCCTGCCGCAATGGCGACCATATCGCGTTCGAAGTGGATCGCGCCGAACTGAAGGCCTGCGCCGGCAAGCTGGGCACTTACGACGTCGAGCACTTCATGGCGCGCGAAGACACGGCGCTGTATTTCACCGACTACGACAATCATGTGTTCGAGCTGGACGCCGGCGGCTCGCTCGATGAAGTGCTAGCGGGAACGCTGCAAGCCTAGAGGGGCGTTCAGCCTGTAGGCTGGGATGAGAATCCCAGCATCTGTTGCGGTATTCCGATGCTGGGATTGTCATCCCAGCCTACGTGTTGCGTGCCTGGTCGAATTGCGCGCATTCGTATGACAGCCATTCCACGAACGCGGACGTGCGGTGCGCATGAGGTTGACGGCACATCAGTACATATTTCGCAGGAGCGCGTATACGCTGCCCGAGGGCAGCGACAAGCCGTCCCGTGGCAAGTTCTTCAGCGACCAGCGTGCTGCGACCCAGCGCCACGCCCTGGTGATTGAGCGCTGCGCTGATGGCCAGACTTGAGAGATTGAATTGCAACCCCTTCGTCGTGTCGATCTGCCCCGGCATGACGGCATCGAGCCAGGTCTCCCACTCAATTAGGTCGGCAGCGCCCTCCCACGGCTCTGCATCATGCAAAAGCACGATGCTTGAAAACCAGTCCTTCGTTGCGAAGGGTGGATGCCGCCGAAGGTATTCAGGCGAGGCGACTACCAACAGGTATTCATCCAGCAGGACGCGCCAGTGGGAAGCGTCCGCGGTGACGGGTGTATAGCGTATGGCGACGTCAATGTTCTCGGTTTCAAGCGCGTTGCGGTCTAGGGCATGAAATTCGGCTCGCAACCGTACGCCTATGTCCGGATGGAGTCGCTGGAAGGCATGCAGTCGCGGCATCAGCCATTGCAGTGCGAAGGAGGGCGGGCAACTGATCTGTAGCGGCGCGTCCGGCTCGCTGAGTTCCTGCAATACTTGCTTGAGATCGCCGAGCACGCCCGCCACTGCCTGGTACAGCGCCGTTCCTTTTGAGGTAAGGGCCAGGCCGCGTGGCTGGCGCACGAACAGCGAGTAACCAAGCCGGTTTTCCAGCTGGCGGATCTGCTGGCTTATCGCGCTTTGGGTCAGATGCAGCGCTTGTGCGGCTTTGGTGAAGCTTTTCAGGCGCGCGGCTGCCTCGAAGCAGGGTAGCGTTGCGAGAATAGTGGGGTCCAGTAAGGCAGCCATAAGCCAGTCTAATTCCTCGATTAGCAAATGTCGCTTCTGCTGAACGCGACGCACGACATAGCATGGAAATGTATTCCATTGGTGCTCTGCTCCCATGCCATCCGTCATCAAAGCCCGCCTGCAAACTCACCTTTGCGTATTCCTGTGGGGCTTCACCGCCGTTTTCGGCAAACTGATCACGCTGCCGGCCATGGCGCTGGTGTGCTGGCGTATGCTGCTGGTGAGCGGCAGTTTGCTGCTGGTGCCACGTGTTTGGCGCGGCTTGCGCGCCATGCCGCTGAAGCTGTGCGTGATCTACGCCGGCATAGGTGTGCTAGTGGCGCTGCACTGGTTGACGTTCTATGCAGCCATCAAGCTTTCCAATGCCTCCGTGGGGGCAATCTGCCTGGCGCTGATTCCGGCGTTTCTCGCTTTCATGGAGCCTTTGCTGGCCGGGCGGCGCTTTGATACACGCGAGTTGCTGATTGCCGTCGCGGTGGTTCCTGGCGTGCTGATGATAGTGGGCAGCACGCAAGATCATATGCGCATCGGCATTGCGGTAGGTGTGCTGGCGGCATTGCTGTGGGCTTTGTTCAGCTCACTTAACAAGCGTATGGTCGATCACGGCGACCCAATGACTGTCATCTGTATAGAGCTAGGAGCTGGCACGCTGTTTTTGTTGCTGCTGGCACCGTTCCTGCCTCATGCCGGTCCCGCTTTGCCACTGCCTAGTCTGCGCGACGCGGGACTTTTGCTGGTCCTTTCGTTTGGCTGCACGCTGCTGCCATTCTTGCTGATGCTGGTCGCGCTGCGGCAGATGAGCGCGTTTGCCATGCAAATGATCACCAACCTGGAGCCGGTCTACTCCATCGTGCTGGCGTTGCTACTGTTGGGCGAGCAACGTCAGCTGGGGGCATGGTTCTATGCGGGAGTGGTGGTAATTCTTGCCTCGGTGTTTGTGCATTCGCTATTGCATCAAAAGGAGGCAGGCCTCGATACGGAGAAAGTTGCCAAGGACGGCAAAGTACAGTCGTCAGGTCTGCATGTGCGCGCTCAAGCTTGAGTGCGCAACAGCAATTGATAAGCGGGGCTGTCGCTCTCGTCGACGTAGGGATAGCCTAGAGAGGCGAGAAAGTCCGCAAGCAGCAAGAGTTCGCCCGGAGGGACCTGCATGCCGACCAGGATGCGCCCGTAATCCGCGCCGTGATTGCGATAGTGGAACAGGCTGATGTTCCAGTCCGGATGCATCCGGTCCAGGAAACGCGCCAGTGCGCCGGGGCGCTCGGGGAAATCGAAGCGGTAAAGACGCTCGTCGCGCGCCAACGGTGAGCGGCCGCCGATCATGTGGCGCAAGTGCAGCTTTGCCAGCTCGTCGTCGGTGAGATCCAGTACACCGAAATCGTTAGCGCGAAATGCCTTCGCCAGCGCCTCGCGTTCACCGCGCTTGGCCGTCTGCACGCCGACGAAGATGTGCGCGGCCTTGGCATCGCCGATGCGGTAATTGAATTCGGTGATCGAATGCTGCCCCAATGCGGCGCAGAATCGGCGAAAACTGCCGCGCTGTTCGGGGATGGTAACCGCGAACACGGCTTCGCGCTGTTCGCCCACCTCGGCACGTTCGGCCACGAAACGCAGGCGGTCGAAATTCATGTTTGCGCCGGAAACGACCGCCACCAAGGAGCCCTCGCATTTACCACGAGCGGCGACGTATTGCTTCAGGCCGGCCAGCGCAAGCGCTCCGGAAGGTTCGGGAATGCTGCGAGTGTCCTGGTAGATGTCGCGAATGGCCGCACAAATGGCGTCGGTATCCACGCGCAGCACTTCATCGAGATATTGCTGGCACAATGAAAAGGTCGTTGCCCCGACCTGCTTGACGGCGGTACCGTCGGCGAACAAGCCGACTTCGTCCAGCATCACGCGTTCCCCTGCTTCGAGAGAACGCGCCATCGCGTCGGTGTCGCTGGCTTGTACGCCGATCATGCGTATGTCCGGACGGCATGCCTTGAACACCGCCGCCATGCCGGCAGCCAGGCCGCCGCCGCCTATCGGCACAAACACAGCGTGCAACGGACTCTGGTGTTGATCCAGCAGCTCCAGTGCAATGGTGGCCTGGCCGGCGATCACGTCCAGGTCATCGAAGGGATGCACGAAGGTGGCGCCGCGTTCGTCGCGCAAGCGCTGGGCTTCGGCCTGCGCATCGCTATACGAATCGCCATGCAATACTACTTCCGCATAGATTCCGCCGAAGCGCCGCGCAGCGTCGACCTTGACTTGCGGCGCGGTCACCGGCATCACGATCACCGCGGGAATCTTCAGCCGCGACGCGGCCAAGGCCACGCCTTGCGCATGATTGCCGGCGGACGCGGCAATTACGCCTCGCGCGCGTTGGGTAGCGTCGAGCTGCGCCATGCGGTTGTAAGCACCGCGCAGCTTGAACGAAAACACGGATTGCTGATCTTCGCGTTTGAGCCACACGTCGGTGCCGAGTCGTGCGGAAAGCAGCGGTGCACGTTCGAGCGCAGTGTGCTGCGCCACCTCGTAAACGCGCGCTACTTCGGCGCGGCGCAGGATCGCGGCCGCGGTGGGTGCCGATGCCTTGTGCGCGAGCTGTGCGTTCATGCGTGGGTCGCGTGTTGTACCTGCAATACGTCCACCAGCTTGCGCGTCTGCTGAAGAATCTGCGTAAGCGCGGCATTGTCGCCGCGCACGGTCAGGATCAGGTGCGACACGGCCGGGTCGGCGGTGGGAGCCACCGTCAGGGTGTCGATGTTGTGTCCGCGCGCAGCAAACAGTCCCGCTACGCGAACCAGGGCACCGGCTTCGTTTTGCATGAGGATGGAAAGCGTGTGTTGCATAAGCGAAGTTCCCGGGTGTCGGTGGCTTGAGCGTGGGCGGTTCAGAAGGCGTCGGAGGCAGCGGCATCGCCGGTCTGCGCTACCGTGCGCGCCGGAATGAAATCGCCGGTGATCATTTGCGAGTAGTTGGCGCCGGGGCCGACCATCGGATACACGCCGGCATCTGGGTCGATCATCACTTCGAGGAAGGCCGGGCCGTCGAAGGCCAGGAACTCGGCGATGGTGGCTGCCAGGTCCTCGCGGCGCTCCAGGCGGCGCGCCCAGGCAAACCCATCGGCTTCGGCGGCGCGTACGAAGTCCTTGCGATGCAGGCTCTTGTCGGAGGAAGCGAAGCGAGCCTTGAAGAACAACTTCTGCCATTGGCGCACCATGCCGTCGCCGACGTTGTTCAGGATCACGACTTTCACCGGCAGGCCGTAAGTGGTGACGGTTTCCAGCTCGCCCAGGTTCATGCGGATGCTGGCGTCGCCGTCGATGTCGATGACCAGCGCATCGCGTTGCGCGAACTGCGCGCCGACCGCCGCAGGTAGGCCGAAGCCCATCGTGCCCATGGAGCCGGAGGTCAGCCAGTGCCGCGGCAAGCAGAAATCCAGATACTGCGCCGCCCACATCTGGTGCTGGCCTACGCCGGTGCTGATGATGGCGCGGCCTTGCGTATGGCGGTTGATCTCCTCCAGCACGGCGTAAGGCTGGATCAGCGCGCTATTGTGGTCGTAGCTCATCGCATGCTCACGCTTCAATGCGGCGACGTGCGCGTGCCAGTCGGCCAGCGCCGGCTGGTGGCTGCGAGCCTTGCCGTATTGCGTCAGGCGCTGCAGTGCGCGGTCCAGCGGGCCGACGTGATGCCAATCCGCGTGCTTGACCTTGTTGATCTCGGCCGGATCGATGTCGACGTGCGCAACGAACCTGGCCTTAGGGGCGAATTGCGCCGGCACGCTGGCAACACGGTCATCGAAGCGCGCGCCCAACGCGAACAGGAAGTCGCAGTCCTCCACCGCGTAATTCGCGTATGCCGTTCCATGCATACCCAGCATGTGCAAGGCCAGCGGATGCGTGGTGTCGAAGCCGCTGATGCCCATCAAGGTGGTGGTGACCGGCAGGCCGAAGGCTTCGGCAAACTCTCGCAACAGCGTGGCGGAACCACTGGCGATAACGCCGCCACCGGCATAGATCAGCGGACGCTTGGCGTGCAGCAAGGCTTGGAAAAACGCGGCACAGTCGGCGTCGCTCAGCGTGGCATGCTCCACCGCGCTTAGGCGTGCGCGATAGCCGGGCAGGGGCAACTCCGCCTGGCCATCGAACACGAGGGAAGCATTCTGGATGTCCTTGGGAATATCCACCACGACCGGGCCGGGCCGTCCGCTGCGTGCGATGACGAACGCGGTACGCAGAGTGGCTTCCAGCCGCTCGGCCTCGGTCACCAGGAACACGTGCTTGGCGCAGGCACTCATGATGTTGCTGATCGGCGCCTCCTGGAAGGCATCGCTGCCGATCGCCTGCGTGGCCACCTGTCCGCAGATCACCACCATCGGAATCGAATCGGCGGTGGAGTCGCGCACCGGCGTCACCATATTGGTGGCGCCGGGGCCGGAGGTAACGATGGCCACGCCGACCTTGCCAGACGCGCGTGCATAACCCGACGCCATGAAGCCGGCACCCTGCTCGTTGGCCGGCACGATCAGCGGCATCGGTTCGCCGCCATCGGCCTGCAAGTGTTCCGCGTTGTAGCGAAACACCGCATCGTAAACGGGCAGGATCGCGCCACCCGAATAGCCGAACAGTACATCCACGCCTTCATCCGCCAGCACTTGTACTACGACATCCGCACCGCTCATGGCAACGCCTGCCAGCGGATGGCGCGCGATGACCGGTGCGGCCTCGGCGGCGGGTGTGGGTTTCAGTAGTGGCATGTTCACATCGGTCCTCTGATGATGGTCAAAGCGTGTGCTGTGATGGGTGGATGGGAGACTTTCCCGCAAGGAACCATGCGGCGCTCACCGCCGGAGGAAGGGGGGAGGCGTGGGTGTGAGCGCCGCATGGTGTTCAACCGACCTTCTTCAGCGCCGGCTGGGGCTTGGCGCCAGTCTGCAGCCAGGGCATGCGCGCGCGCAGTTTGGCGCCGACCTGTTCGATCGGATGCTCCAAGTCGGCTTGCTTGAACTTCTTGTAGTTCGGCAGGCCGGCCTGGTACTCGGCGATCCAGTTGCGCGTGAACGTGCCGTCCTGGATGTCCTTCAGCACCGCCTTCATGCGCTCCTTGGTGCCGGCGTCGATCACGCGCGGGCCGCTGACGTAATCGCCGTATTGCGCGGTCTCGGAAACGAACTCCAGCATCCTGGTGATGCCGCCTTCGTAGAACAGGTCCACGATCAGCTTCAGTTCGTGCAGCACTTCGTAATAGGCAATCTCGGGCTGATAGCCGGCTTCCACCAGCGTTTCGAAACCCTTCATCACCAGCTCGCTGGCGCCGCCGCATAGCACCGCCTGCTCGCCGAACAGGTCGGTTTCGGTCTCTTCCTTGAAGTCGGTCTTGATCAGCAGCGCACGAGCGCCGCCCAGGCCCGCGGCGTAGGCAGTGGCCTTTTCTCCAGCGTGGCCGCTGACGTCCTGGTGTACCGCGTAGATGCAGGGCACGCCGCGGCCGCGTTCGTACTCGGTGCGCACCAGCGCGCCCGGGCCTTTCGGCGCGACCAGCACCACGTCGATGTCGGTGCGAGGTTCGATCAGCTTGAAGTGCACGTTCAAGCCATGCGCGAACAGCAGCACTGCGCCGGGCTTGATGTTCGGCTCGATCGATTCCTTGTACAGCGTGGGCTGCACCATGTCCGGCGTCAGTACGGCCACCAGGTCGGCGCCGCGCACTGCTTCGGCCGCCTCCACCACATGGAAACCGTCAGCAACGGCCTTGTGCCAAGTGGGGCCATTCGGGCGCAGGCCGACGACGACGTCCAGGCCGGAGTCCTTCAGGTTGAGCGCGTGGGCGCGGCCCTGGCTGCCGTAGCCAAGAACGGCAATGCGCGCCTTGGCGAGCGATTCGGTGGTGGCGGTGGTGCTCATGCGGTGACTCCTGCTTCGGAATGGATGGGGGTGGATGGTTTGTTGCTGTGTGTGGAGGGATGCGTGGTGGCGCCTTCGGAGGCGGAGCCCACCAGTTGGGCGTACTTGGCGAGCGCGCCGCGCGTGACCTTCGGTGCCGGCGGCTGCCAGCTGGCGCGGCGAGTTGCGAGATCGGCATCGGTGGAGATCGTGCGCGACTGCGCGTCGATCACGATGCGGTCGCCCTCATGCAGCAGGCCGATCGGGCCGCCGCGTGCGGCCTCCGGTGCGATGTGGCCGACCATGAAGCCGTGCGTGGCGCCTGAGAAACGGCCGTCGGTAATGAGCGCGATGTCGTCGCCCAAACCACGGCCGATCAAGGCCGCCGTCACGCCCAGCATCTCGCGCATGCCAGGGCCGCCGGCGGGACCTTCATTGCGGATCACCACCACGTCGCCCTTTTCGATCTTGCCGGCCTGCACGGCGGCGAAGGCCTGTTCCTCGCTTTCGTATACGCGTGCGCGGCCTTCGAAATGCGTCGTGCCCTTGCCGGCTAGCTTCAGAATGCAGCCTTCGGGCGCCAGATTGCCGTACAGAATCGAATAGCCGCCGCGCGGCTTCAGCGGTTTGCTTATCGGATGCACGACATCCTGCTGGTCAGCGCGCGGCGCCGCGGCGCATTCCTCGAACAGGCTGCGACCGGTGACGGTGGGGCCGTCTTCCAGCATGTTCGCGGCGATCAATTCCTGCGCGACGCGCGCGCTGCCGCCGGCGCCAAACAGCTCCACCGCGGTGTAACGCCCGCCCGGCATCAAATCGGCGATGACCGGTGTGTGCACGGAGGCGGGTTCGAAATCCTCGATCGTCCACGGCACGCCGGCTTCACGCGAGATCGCCAGCAGGTGCAGCACCGCGTTGGTGGAACCCGCGGTAGCGGCCACCATGCGCGCGGCATTGCGGAACGCCGTCTGCGTCAGGATGTCCAGCGGCTTGCGTTGCTCACGCAGGCAATCCATCACCAGCTCGCCGCAACGGAACGCGGCATGCTGCTTCGCCGGATGCGTGGCGGGAATGTCGTTGAAGCCCATCGGCGACAGGCCCAGCGTCTGCAGCACCATCGCCATCGTGTTGGCGGTGAACTGGCCACCGCAGGCGCCGGCACCCGGGCAGGCATCCTTTTCCACCGCGGCCAGCTCGGCATCGTCGATCTTGCCGGCGCCATGCGCGCCGACCGCCTCGAACACCTGCTGGATGGTGATCGGATGGTCGTGATGGTTGCCGTGCGCAATGCTGCCGCCGTACAGCGCGACCGCCGGAATGTTCAGGCGCGCCATCGCCATCGCAGCCGCCGGAATGGTTTTGTCGCAGCCGCACAGCACCACCATGGCGTCGAGGCAATGGCCGTCCACGGCCAGCTCGATTGAATCGGTGATCACCTCACGACTGATCAGCGAGGCGCGCATGCCGGGCGTACCCATCGCAATGCCGTCGGTGACGGCGATGGTGTTGAATTCGATCGGCGTGCCGCCGGCTGCGCGGATGCCGGCAGAAACATGTTCGGCCAGCTCGCGCAGATTGAGGTTGCACGGGCTGACGTTGGACCAGGTATGCACCACCGCCACCAGCGGCTTGGAGATATCCCCGTCCTGCAAGCCGGTGGCACGCAGCATCGCGCGCGCCGGGGCGCGGTCGGGGCCGGATTTGATCAGGTCGCTACGCATCGTGCCCCCACTCAGCCGCAGGCACGCAGGCCGCTCAGAAAAGCCGGCGTGGCGACGTCGTCCAGGGCGGCGATCACCGCGTCGCGGATCTGCGCGGTGCCGGCTTTACCGCCGATGTCGCGGCTGTGCGGGCCGTTGCTCAGCACATGGCCGACCGCCGCTTCGATCGTGGTGGCTTCGACGTCCAGATCCAGTGAGTGGCGCAGCAGCAGCGCAGCGGAAAGGATCGCGCCCAGCGGATTGGCGATGCCCTGGCCCGCGATGTCCGGTGCCGAACCGTGGATCGGTTCGTACAGGCCGACCTTGCCTTCGCCTAGCGATGCGGACGGCAGCAGGCCCAGCGAGCCGGCCAGGGCAGCGGCTTCGTCGGTGAGAATGTCGCCGAACAGGTTCTCGGTGACGACTACGTCGTAGCGTGCCGGTTGCGTCAGCAACAGCATCGCCATCGAATCGACCAGTTGGTGCTCCAGCTTCACGTCCGGATATTCGGCGGCAATGCGTGTCACCGTGCTGCGCCACAGGCGCGAGGTTTCCAGCACGTTGGCCTTGTCCACCGAGGTGACATGCTGGCGGCGTTCGCGTGCCAGCTCGAAGGCCCGGCGCGTGACGCGCTCGACTTCGGCCACGGTGTATTTGCATTCGTCGGTGGCGGCATCGGTGGTGCGTGTCTTTGCACCGAAATACGCGCCGCCGGTCAGCTCGCGCACAAACAGCACGTCGACGTGCTTGAGCTTTTCGTTCTTCAGCGGCGATAGCGAAGCCAGCGCCGGATGCACCTGCAATGGACGCAGGTTGGCGTAGACGCCCAGCGCAGCGCGGATCGCGAGCAGTCCTTGCTCAGGACGAACCTTTGCCTGCGGGTCGGACCACTTCGGCCCGCCGACCGCGCCCAGCAGTACCGCATCAGCCTTCTTGCAGGCTTCCAGGGTGGCGGCCGGCAACGGTTCGCCGGTGGCGTCGATGGCACAGCCGCCGATCAGTTGCGCTTCGAATTCGAAGCTGTGGCCGCTGCGCTCGGCAACAGCTTCCAATACGGCGACTGCCGCGTCGAGAACTTCCGGACCTACGCCGTCGCCGGGCAGGGTAACGATGCGCGCCTTCATGCCGCCTTCTCCTGGTGATGTTCGTATTGGGTGATGGCGTCGCCGTGCTGGAGCAGGAAACCGAGTTGGTCCACGCCGTTGAGCAGGCAGTGGCGCGCGAATGGTTCGAGCTGGAAGCCGATGCGTCCGCCATCCGGCAATTCGATCGCCTGTTCGCGCACGTCAATGGACAGCTCGATGCCGGGATTGCGCAGCAGCCAGCGGTGCTCGGCCTCGTCCAGCACGATGGCGAGCAGGCCGTTCTTCAGCGCGTTGCCGCGAAAAATGTCGGCGATCTCGCTGCACAGTACCGCCTGGATGCCGTAATCCAGCAGCGCCCACGGCGCGTGTTCGCGCGAGGAGCCGCAGCCGAAGTTGCGGCCGACGACAAGAATCGAGCAGCCGTGCGCTTCCGTCTGGTTGAGCGGGAAGTCGGGGTTGTCGCTGCCGTCTTGCCGATAGCGCCAGTCGTTGAAGCAGAACTTGCCCAGGCCGGCGCGCTCGGTGGTGGTCAGGAAGCGCGCCGGAATGATGCGATCGGTGTCGATGTTCTCGTCCGGCAGCACGGCGGTGCGCGAATGGATGCGGGTTACAGGCTTCATGCGGCCACCTCCGTCAGGTATTCGCGTGGATCGGCGATCGCGCCAGCAATGGCTGAAGCGGCGGCGGTGGCAGGGCTGGCCAGCACGGTGCGCGCGCCCTTGCCCTGGCGGCCTTCGAAATTGCGGTTGGAAGTGCTCACCACCAGCTGGCCCGGTTGCGCCAGGTCACCGTTCATCGCGATACACATCGAACAGCCCGGGATGCGCCATTCCGCGCCGGCGGCGAGAAACACCTCATGCAGGCCTTCCTGCTCCGCATCGCGGCGCACCGCTTCGGAGCCAGGCACGACCAGTACGCGAACGCCCTTGGCGACGCGGCGGCCGCGCATCACTCCGGCTGCTTCACGCAGGTCCGACAGACGTGAGTTGGTGCAACTGCCGATGAACACCACGTCCACCGCAGTACCCTGCATCGGCTGATTTGCCTTGGCCTGCATGTAATCCAGCGCCCGCTGCTCCACCGGGTTGCGCGCGGCGGGTACGGGCTGGTCCAGCGCGATCGCCATGCCTGGGTGGGTGCCGTAGGTGACGGTAGGGCGGATCTGGCTGGCGTCGAAGCGTGCTTCACGGTCGTACTTCGCGCCTTCGTCGCTGCGCAGTTCGCGCCAGCGCTGTACGGACGCGTCCCATGCTGCGCCTTGCGGCGCGCGGGGACGACCTTTCAGCCAGGCAAAGGTGGTTTCGTCGGCGGCGATCAATCCTGCGCGTGCACCCGCTTCGATCGACATGTTGCACACCGTCATGCGCTCTTCCATCGTCAGCGCTTCGATCGCTTCGCCGCGATACTCCAGCACGTAGCCGGTGCCGCCGTCGACGCCGATCTCGCCGATGATGTGCAGGATCAAGTCTTTTGCCCCCACGCCACGCGGCAGCTTGCCGTCCACATGGATCGCGAAGGTTTTCGGCTTGCGTTGCAGCAGGCATTGCGTGGCCATCACATGGCCGACTTCGGTGGTGCCGATGCCGAACGCCAGGGCGCCGAACGCGCCATGGGTGGAGGTGTGGCTGTCGCCACACACGATGGTCATGCCCGGCTGCGTGGCGCCTAGCTCGGGACCAATTACATGCACGATGCCGCGATCGCTGCTGTCCCAGCCGTACAGCTGCACCCCGAAGTCGCGGCAATTGGTTTCCAGCTGCGCGACCTGCGCTTTCGCTTCGGCGTTCGCATAGGGACGTTCGCCGCTCGCTGCCGGCGGCAAGGTCGGCGTGGAGTGGTCCAGCGTTGCCAGCGTGCGATCCGCGCGGCGCAGTTTCAGGCCGCGTGCGCGCAGTTCGCCAAAGGCCTGGGGCGATGTGACTTCATGCACCAGATGCAGATCGATGTACAGCACGGCCGGCGTGTCGGCTGTTTCCGGCGCCACGACGTGCGCATCCCATATTTTTTCGAATAGCGTGCGGGCGCTCATGCCGCCTCCTTTGCTGTAGTGGTTTCGACATGGGTAAGCCAGCCGTAACGGTCTTGGGTGCGGCCGTCGAACAAGCCGAAGAACGCATCGCGCAATACACGCGTGATCGGACCGGGCGTACCTTTGCCGACCGGCTTGCGATCCACCGAACGCACCGGCGTGATTTCGGCGGCGGTGCCGGTCATGAAGATTTCATCGGCGGTGTACAGCGCTTCGCGCGGCAGGTCGCGCTCTTCCATGACATAGCCCATGTCGTTGGCCAGCGTGATCACCGAGTCGCGCGTGATACCAGCCAGGATGCCGGCGCTCGATGGCGGCGTAAGCAACTTGCCGCGCTTGATCAGGAACAGGTTTTCGCCGGCGCCTTCACTCAGCAGGCCGTTGTAACCCAGCGCGATGCCTTCGTCGAAGCCGCCGCGGCGCGCTTCCAGGCCGATCAGCTGGCTGCTCAGGTAATTGCCGCCGGCTTTCGCCCAGCTGGGGTAAGTGTTGGGCGCCGCGCGATTCCATGAAGACACGCACACGTCCGCGCCGCGCTCGGCGGCTTCGCCAAGATACGCACCCCATTCCAAAGCCAGGATCGCGACGTCGACGGGCGCACCGTCCCTGGGGAGAACGCCGAGCCCGCCGGCGCCGCGAAAAACGATCGGTCGTACGTAGGCTGACGCCATCCGGTTGGCGCGGATCAATTCCAGGCAGGCTTGGTTGATTTCTTCTTCGCTGTAGCCGATGTCGATTTCGTATACGCGCGCCGAGTCGAACAGGCGGCGCGTGTGTTCGGTGAGACGAAAATAGGCCGGCCCTTCCGGCGTGGCGTATACGCGTTCGCCTTCGAATACGGACGAGCCGTAATGCAGGGCGTGCGTGCTGACGTGAACGGTGGCCTCGGCCCAGGGCTTGATGCGGCCGTTATGCCAGAGGAAGGGCGTACTCATGCGGCGGTCTCCATGGGCGAGGCGTTTTGGCGCTCGATGCGATTGACGATGGCGAGTGCGGCGTGCGCGGTTGCCTCGATGATGTCGGTGCTGACGCTGCTGCCGTGCCAGTCGCGCGTGGCGTGACGCGCGACGAGTTGTGCATGGCCCTGCGCATCGCCGCCTTCGCTGATCGCGCGCACCTGGAAACGCGTCAGCACCATGTTGGTGCCGGTGGCGCGTTCGATGGCGCGCAGCACCGCATCGACCGGGCCATCGCCGATGGCGGCTTCGCCCACTTCACGACCGTCTTCGTTGCGCAGCTTCACCGAGGCCGAGGCGCTGCCGCCCAGATGCGAGTTGGTGTTGAGCTGGGTGAGGTGCCAGGGGCCGGTGGCATCCGGATCCTGGCCCAAGGCAAGCGCTTCCAGATCCTCGTCGCGAATCTCCCGCTTGCGGTCGGCCAGTGCCTTGAAGCGCTTGAACACGCTGTCCATGGCATCGTCATCCAGCTTGTGCCCCAGTGTTTCCAGGCGCTGACGCAGCGCATGGCGGCCCGAATGCTTGCCCAGCACCAGCGTGGTTTCGGCAATGCCGACGTCTTCCGGGCGCATAATCTCGTAGGTGCTGCGATGCTTCAGCATGCCGTGTTGATGGATGCCCGATTCGTGCGCGAAGGCGTTGTCGCCCACCACGGCCTTGTTGCGCTGGACGGTCTGGCCGGTGAGCTGGCTCAGCAGGCGCGACGTGGGGTACAGCTTGTGCGTGTCGATGCGGGTGCGCAGCCCAAAGCGTGGCGCGCGAACCTTCAGCGCCATCACGATTTCTTCGAGTGCGGCATTGCCGGCGCGTTCGCCGATGCCGTTGATGGTGCATTCCACCTGGCGCGCGCCGCCGCTGACTGCAGCCAGGCTGTTGGCTACGGCCATTCCCAGGTCGTCATGGCAATGCGAGGAAAACACCGCCTTATGCGCATCGCGCACGTGCTGGCGCAAATAGCTGAACAACTCGAAGATCTCGGCGGGCGTGGTGTAGCCCACGGTGTCGGGAACGTTGACGGTGGTGGCGCCGGCGGCGATGGCGGCGCTGAAGACTTCGACCAGGAATTCCGGCTCGGTGCGCAGCGCATCTTCGGCGGAAAACTCGATATCCGCGCAGTATTTGCGCGCATGCAGGATGGAGGCGACCGCGGTGTCCAGCACTTGCTGCTTGCTCATGCCGAGCTTGTGTTGGCGATGCAGCGGGCTGGTGGAAAGAAACAGATGGATGCGTGATCGGTGGGCGTGTTCCAGTGCGCGTGCCGCGGTGTCGATATCGCCGGTTTGACATCGTGCCAAAGCGCACACGGTGGTGTTGCGCAAACTTCGGGCGATCTCCTCGACGGCCGCGAAATCGTCCGGCGAGGCTTGCGGAAAGCCGGCTTCCAGCACGTCCACGCCTAGCGCTTCCAGCGCTTGTGCCATGCACAATTTTGCGCGCTTATCCATGGAAAACCCGGGGGCCTGTTCGCCGTCGCGCAGTGTTGTGTCGAAGATGCGTACACGATCTTCGGCACTGTCCGTACTTTCGCCGGGTTCGTTCGGTTGGGCTGTTGCAGAGGTCATGGCCTGGCTCCGTTCAGGTGAAGACGAGGGCGATAAAAAACCCCGCATCCTGGTGGGTGCGGGGTTCTTTGGGGGTCTAGGTCAGTTTTTCTTTACCTTGACACGCGCCCTCAGCCCGCACCTCCGTTGGTAATGAGGAGTACGAGTACAAGGGAAAGAAGAAGGAGGCCGGCGAGCGGCAACGCGTCGATGAGCGTCGGGGGACGGATCGCGGCGATGAATTCGCGGTGGCTGTTGCGTTGCGGCATGTCATCGACCGTACGGCATGCCGCGCGGACGTGTCAACACTTTTTATATGAGAAATTTTCCGAATTGCCGATTTTGGCGTGTTTGGATGGCTAAACGTCCATAGCTATCAAGCACTCACGGCTTTTTTGGTTTCATGCGCAACTTAAGGTCGTTGCATTCGAAACAAAAAAATTGACGATGCTCATGCGCGCAAAGTGGACAAGCGTCTGGACCTTCGCGGGCGTATTGAAAGAGGAGTAGGGCGGAGAGCCACAAGAAGGACGCCTAACTTCGCACAGTTGCGTGTCAATCGTAGGCTGGGTTGCGAAACCCAGCATCGCCATGCATGCACCCCGCGCGATGCTGGGATTGGCATCCCAGCCTACGCGCTCGAATCAGCTGTTACTCAGCCGGGCCAGCCGCATGGACAGCCAACGCTGCACGTCCGGCCATTCACTAGCGATGATCGAATAGCACACCGTATCGCGCAACGCGCCGTCCGGGCGGCGCTTGTGGGCACGTAGCACGCCGTCCTTGTGCGCACCCAAGCGCTCGATCGCGCGTTGCGAATCCAGATTGCGATGGTCGGTATGGAACTCCACCGCCACGCAGCCGAGTGCTTCGAAGGCGTGCTTCAGCAGCAGGCGCTTGCAGGCGGTGTTGAGGTGGCTCTTCTGCCAGCGCCTCGCGTACCAGGTGTAGCCGATCGCCAGGCGCGGTAGTTCCGGGACGAAGTCGTAGTAGCGCGTGGTGCCGACGATCTCGCCGCTGGTCTTCTCGCGCACGGCAAACGGCAACATGGTGTTGGCCGCCAGGCCGGCGAGGGCCTTCTCGATATAGTTCATGGCCTGGCCTGGGGCCGGGGCGCTGGTGAACCACAGGTTCCACAGCTCGCCGTCCGCCGCCGCGGCTTCGAGCTCGGGCGCATGCTGCAGGGTGAGGGGTTCGAGCAGGACGTGATCGTCCTGGAGAGCGGTCGGGGTGAGCGGCATCAGGCGTCGAGGTCGGGGATCAGCTTGCTTTCCAGCCGGGCGATGGCGTCCTTGAGCAGCAGTTTGCGTTTCTTCATGCGAGTGATCTGCAGCTCATCGCGGCCGATCGAATGGGACAATTGCTGGATGGCCACATCCAGGTCGCGGTGTTCCTGGCGCAATTCAGCCAGTAGATGGGCGATCTGGGCGGGGTCCTGGGCCTGCATGGCGGCGTTGCACGGGCGGCGATGAGAGGCCGTCATTGTAACGCGCCCCGGACATAGCAGCGGGACGGGTACAATAGGCGACTGCCCGTCGTATCCCCAGCCGCCCATGTCCGCCCATACCGAGGCCACTTCGCCCGATCCCACCCGCAAGCGCGCCTACGAGGCCGCCAAACTGGCCAAACGCCTGCGCCACCAGGTCGGCCAGGCGATCGCCGACTTCAACATGGTCGAGGATGGCGACAAGGTGATGGTGTGCCTGTCGGGCGGCAAGGACTCCTACACCATGCTCGACATCCTGCTGTCCTTGCAGGCCAAGGCGCCGGTGCGCTTCGAGCTGATCGCGGTGAACTTGGACCAGAAGCAGCCGGGCTTTCCCGAGCACGTGCTGCCGCAGTATCTCAGCGAGCGCGATGTGCCGTTCCACATCATCGAGCAGGACACCTACAGCACTGTCACCCGGGTGATCCCCGAAGGCAAGACCATGTGCAGCCTGTGTTCGCGCCTGCGCCGCGGCGCGCTATACGCCTGGGCGGCAGAGAACGGCGTTACCAAGATCGCGCTGGGTCACCATCGGGACGACATTCTTGCGACGTTCTTCCTCAATCTGTTCCATCAGGCCAGCCTGAAGGCGATGCCGCCCAAGCTGCGCTCCGACGACGGACGCCACGTGGTGATCCGTCCGCTGGCCTATTGCAAGGAAAGCGATATCGCCGATTACGCCGAGCACAAGCAGTTTCCGATCATTCCCTGTAATCTCTGCGGTTCGCAGGAGAATCTGCAGCGCAAGTCGGTCGGACGCATGTTGCAGGAATGGGAGCGCCAGCATCCCGGGCGCAGCGAAACCATGTTTCGCGCGCTGGGCAATGTGGTGCCCACGCAATTGGCGGATCGCAAGTTGTTCGATTTCGCTGCGCTGGGCTCGCGTGAGGGCGCCAAGCGCGCCGACGCGCATGGATGGCTGGCAGGAGCCGAAAGCGAGAACGGCGAATAAGTATTCAGGCGGACGTCTGGACGTCCATATCTTTCTCACCATTTTGTCGAGTAGAACCGTGTCCCATTTCGCATCCGTTGAAATGACCCCAGGCGATCCGATCCTGGGCCTCACCGAAGCCTTCGTGGCCGATTCGCGTCCCGGCAAGGTCAACCTCGGCGTGGGCATTTATTACGACGAAAGCGGACGCATTCCGGTGCTGCGCGCGGTCCGCCAGGTGGAACAGGCGCTGGCGAAAGAATCGCTGCCGCGCGGCTATCTGCCGATCGACGGGCTGCCGGCTTACACCCAGGCCACGCAAAGGCTGGTGTTCGGCCCCGAATCGCCGCTGCTGGCGGCTGGCCGCGTGGCCACCTCGCAGACCATCGGCGGCAGCGGCGCGCTGCGCGTGGGGGCGGATCTGCTGAAGAAGGCGCTGCCCAAAGCCAAAGTGGCGATCAGCAGCCCGAGCTGGGAAAACCATCGCGTGGTGTTCAACGCGGCAGGTTTCGAAGTGCTGGATTACGCCTACTACGATGCGGCTACCAACGGGCTGGATTTCGCCGGCATGCTGGCGGATCTGGGTAAGCTGGAGCCGGGCACGGTGGTGCTGTTGCACGCCTGCTGCCACAACCCCACCGGCGTGGATCTGTCGGTCGAGCAATGGAAGCAGGTCGTTGCGCTGGTGAAAGATCGCCAGCTGTTGCCGTTCATCGACATGGCCTATCAAGGTTTCGACAAGGGCATCGACGAGGATGCCGCCGCGGTACGCCTGTTTGCCGAGTCGGGCATCGATTCGTTCGTGGTGGCGAACTCGTATTCCAAGTCGTTCTCGCTGTACGGCGAGCGTGTGGGCGCGCTGTCGGTCGTTGGCGCCACGCGTGAGGAAGCGCTGCGCGTGCAGTCGCTGGTCAAGCGCATCATCCGCTCCATTTATTCCAGCCCATCCACGCACGGCGGTGCCCTAGTGGCCGGCGTGCTCAACAGCGCAGAATTGCGCGCGTTGTGGGAGCAGGAACTCACCGAAATGCGCGAGCGCATTCACGCGATGCGTGCCGGCATGGTGGAAAAGCTCGCTGCGCACGGTGCGCCGCAGTTCGGCTTCATCCAGCAGCAGGCCGGCATGTTCTCTTACTCCGGCCTGAGCAAGGCCCAGGTGGATCGCTTGCGCGAAGAGCATGCGATCTACGCGATCGGCACGGGACGCATTTGCGTGGCGGCGTTGAATCGTAACAATCTCGATACGGTAGTGGCCGCCGTAGCTGCCGTCATTCGCTAAATTTCATCGTACCGATAGCCGCTCCCTCCCCTACGTGCAGTAGGGGAGGGTTGGGGTGGGGTGTAGCCCCCACGCTTGCGGCACGCTCCAGTAACCCCCTCCCGACCTCCCCCGCAAGCAGGGGGAGGGCGTATCGATCGGACTCAAGCATGTTTTTCCGCAACCTCACGCTGTTCCGTTTTTCTCCCGCCGTTGCCGAAGACCTCAAGCGCCTCGACGAAGCGCTGGACGATCATCGGTTGCGCCCGTGCGGTCCGCTGGAAATGGGCACACGTGGTTTCGTGCCGCCGGTCGGCCGTGGCGACGATGCGCCGATGACGCATGTCGTGAAGGCATGCACGCTCATTACCGTCGGTGCCGAGGAGAAGCTGCTGCCTTCAGCGGTTGTGAACGATGAATTGCAGCGCAAAGTGCAGAAGATCGCCGAAGAAGAAGGGCGCAAGGTCGGCGGGCGCGAACGCAAGCGGCTCAAGGAAGACCTGCTTACCGAACTGCTGCCTCGTGCCTTTGTGCGCAGCTCGCGCATGTCCGCCTACGTTGATCGCAAGCACGGCTGGCTGGTGCTCGACACCTCGAGCCGCAAGAACGCGGAGAACGCGCTCACGCAGGTGCGCGAAGCACTCGGCAGCTTCCCCGCGGTGCCGCTCGCGCCCGAAGAAGGTCCTCGGGTCCTGATGACGGACTGGCTTGCCGGCGGCAACTTGCCGGGCGGTCTTGCGCTGGGCGACGAATGCGAATTGCGCGATCCGGCCACTGCCACCGGCGCAATCGCACGTTGCCGCCGTCAGGATCTCGATGCGGAGGAAGTGAAGGAGCACCTGCGCAACGGCAAGCAGGTGTTTCAGCTCGGCCTGGTGTTCGACGATCGCATCAGCTTCGTGCTCGGCGAAGACCTGGTGCTGCGCAAGCTGAAATTCCTCGATGCGGTGCTCGACGAACTGGGCGACAGCCAGCAGGATGCTGCGGCGGAAATGGATGCCCGCTTTGCGCTGCTGACGCTGGAACTGGAGCGGCTGCTGGGTAAGCTGGAGGAGTGGTTCGGCTTGCCGCGGCCGGAGTGACGGCTTCGCCGCCGAGCCGTCCTTCCCTGTATCCGGGGCCCAGTGTCGTGATCTGTCGCCGGGCCCCGGCTTCTGCCGGGGGCCACATGGGTGAGGTCGTCCCAGGTCTCCCTGAGACGCGCGTCAGGCCGGGCTTCCCGCCGGAGCGGCAAAAAAGCCCTTGCGCGAAGCCGCGGCACCCCACATCCTGCCTGTGCCCAGACCCCCCACCCCTTCGGTCTGGGGGCAGTTTGGAAAGGCTTAAATCATGGCGTATCTCGACGGCGACTGGCTGGAGCTGGCGACACCCAGCGGCAACACTATCCGTGTGCTCAAAGCTTCGCATCCGCGGGCGCGACGACTGCGTCTGACGGTATCGACCAAGGGCGCGCGCATCACCTATCCCCAAGGCACGCATCCTTCACAGGTCAATGCGTTTCTGCGTCACAACGCCGACTGGCTGGAGAAGAAGCTCGGCGAACTCAACCTGGTGATCGAGCCGCTGCCGCCGTTGCGCGTCGGTTCGCCGGTGGAATTTCCGTTGCGCGGAGAAGCCATCACGCTGGACTGGGCCGAAGGCGTGTATCCGCGTGTCGTTGCCTTTGAAGGCGGCCTCACGCTGGAAATTCCCCGCCCGCACAGCCGCGCTTTGCCGGTCGCGCGCGGCTTGCTTGCCTCGTATTTCGAAACCCAGATCCGCCGCGACGTCTCGCGCTGGCTCGCCAGCTATGTGCCGCAATTGGGCCTTGCACCGACCGCGCTGCGCATTCGTCCGATGAAGAGCCTATGGGGCAGCCTGGACACCCGCGATCGCATCAATCTGGATCTTGCGCTTGCCCTCGCGCCTCCTGCGGCTTTGCGCTACGTGTTGGCGCACGAGCTGTGTCACCTGAAAGTCCGCAATCACTCGCCGCGCTTCTGGGCGCATGTGGAAGCGATCTTCCCGGATTGGCGTGAGCAGCGTGACTGGCTGCGCCAGAACGGCGCATTGCTGAAAGCGGAGCTGGATCGTTTGATCGCCGACGTCGCTGACTGAAGGGGGTTCATGCGTCACTTCTTCTGCAAATTGCACGTCCCGCGCGCTACGTTTCCCGTCGACATCACACCGGAGGAACGGGCGCTGATGAGGGCGCACGCGGACTACTGGCGCGAACAGATGAGCAAGGGCCACGTGGTGGTGTTCGGCCCCGTGATGGATCCCGCATCCCCATACGGCATACTCGTCATGCAACTGCCCGATGACCTGGCCCCCGAGCGGCTGGTCGACGCGGATCCGGTGATGAAGGCCGAGTGCGGATTCCGCTTTGACGTGCACCCCATGCAGGCTGTGCTGCCGCAACCTGGATAGACGCACCATGCCAGCCTTGCCAGGCTTGTGGTTCGACATCGCTTGGCTGCTTTGGCTGGGCTACTGGGGTATCAGCGCGTTGCGAGTCAAACCCGCGGTCCGTGTCGAGTCGTCCGGATCGCGCTGGAGCAGGCATATGCTGCTGCTCATTCTGGCCGTGCTTCTGCTCGGCAGACACCCATGGCTGGACGGAACGTTTTTCAACCGGCGCTTTGTACCGGACCAGACATGGGTTGCATGGTTGGGTTTCGGCTTTACGCTGATCGGCTTGGGCCTGGCCTGCTGGGCGCGCGTAGTGCTGGGCCGCAACTGGAGCGGCATCGTGCAGCTCAAGCAGGATCACGAGCTGATCGTGCGCGGCCCGTATGCTTTCGTGCGGCATCCGATCTACACCGGCTTGCTGTTGGCCTATTTCGGTACCGGCCTCGCCATCGGCGAATGGCGGGTGCTGATCGGCACCGCGATCTTGGCCACCGCCTTCTGGCGCAAGCTTCGGCTCGAAGAGCGTTGGCTGTGCGAATTGTTCGGTGATCAATATCGCGGCTACATGCGCCAGGTGAAGGCCTTGGTGCCCTGGGTGTTGTGAAGCGCCGCGGCGATCTAATCCTTGGTGCGGTGATAGTAGCGGCGCGCCTTGTCCCGGCTTCCGCAATCGGCCATGTCGCACCAGCGCCGTTGACCGTTGCGGGTCTGATCCTCGAACAACCAGTCGCAGGAGGGGCAGTAGCGCAAGCGGCCGTGATCGCCTGCCGTAACCAGCTCGGCAGCGTCGAGTAAAAGCGGAAACAGCGCCTCTGCCGCGCTTTGCGGCGATGGCCAGCGCCACGTAAGGGTTGCGGCGTCGATAAGCCGGCTTTGCTGGGCTCGGGCAACCGCTTTGCTGAGTTGGTCGACGGCATCTCGCGCAGGCGGCTCGCCATGGGCAAGGGGCCGCAGCACGGCGTTCATCACGTGCCGTATGTCGCGCAGTGAGTCCAGTTCAACTTCCTTTCCACGCGGGAAAGGGAGGTTCATGGCCTGAAACCAGCGCTTTACGTTGCCCGGCGAGCCGAGCCAGTCGTGCCTGCGCTCCGTTTCGGGCCAGCTGATCGTGTTGATGAAATCGAGGGACGGCCGCCCCCCGACCGGCTTGTAGGTGCCCCGGTAATCGCCGGGATCGAGATTCATCGCTTCCATGGGCTTATTTTACCATCTATGCGTATTTGACAGGTGATGTTTATCAGAGTATATGCCTCACCGTCATGAGTACATTAGATAGTAAAGTAACCTCATCACCCTCTACGCTTGCCGAGCGCATTCCGCCGCAGGCGTTCTTCGTCGGCAGCGCGATTTTTCATTACCTGGGACCGTCGTTCGCTGTACTGCTGTTTGCTCGCGTGCCAGTTGCGGGCGTCGCATGGCTGCGCATCGTTTCGGCGGCGCTGGTCTTCGCGCTATGGCGGCGGCCATGGCGAAATTTCTTCGCCGCGAGCCGCCGTACACGCTGGACGATCGTCGCACTCGGCGGCGTCTTCGCCAGCATGAACTATTCCTTCTATCGGGCGATTGCCGAACTGCCGCTAGGCACCGTAGCGGCGATCGAATTCGTCGGACCGATTGTCCTGGCGCTGACGGGTGTGCGTTCCAGACGCAATCTTGCCGCGCTCATACTGGCCGTAGGCGGGGTATACCTTTTGACCGAAGTGCGACTGGCTGGCGCACCGCTTGCATTCGCGTGGGCGTTCGCCAACGCGATTCTGTTCGCGCTGTATATCGTGCTCGCCCACGATGTCGCGCGCGCCGATCCCCTGACGAGTCCAATCGATCGCCTTGGCGCCTCGATGATCATCGCCGGTGCTGCGATATCGCCTATCGGGCTAGACGCCGCCATACCAGCGTTGCTTGATCCGATCGCCCTTGGCGCGGGTGTGGCCGTGGGCATCAGTTCGTCGGTGATCCCCTATGTATTGGATCAGCTGGCGATGAAGCGTTTGCCGCGCGCGACCTACGCGCTGTTCGTTTCCCTGTTGCCGGCGACGGCAGTCATCATCGGCGTCATCGTCCTGCGTCAGGTGCCATCGCCCGTCGAAAGCCTTGGCGTATTGCTGGTGGCCTGCGGCGTGGCCTTGCACCGACCGGCGTCCTGAGCGAGGTGTTTGGTCATCGTTCGGCAACGCCAGGGATTGACCGTGGAGCAAGGTCAGGAGCGCGTAGGCTGGGATGATAATCCCAGCATTGCGTGCGACATCCCGGTGCTGGGATTGCCATCCCAGCCTACGCTGCGCCAGACGCGCATACAGACGTACAGTGCGGACTCGGGTACGTGGAACAGAGCATCCCCAGACCTTGCCCGTGGTGCAAGGTCAAGCGCGCGTCAATGCGCCAGCATGAAGCTGGTCAATACTTGCGTGAATGCTTCAGGCTTCTCCATCTGCGGCATGTGGTTGCAGCCGTTCAAAATGCTGGTGCTGATCGATGGTGCGTGCGTGAGGCCGCCGCGCAGGCTTTCCAGCGCCGAAATATCGATGATCTTGTCGTCATGGCACCACATGCCGAGCACCGGCATGGTGAGCTTGTCGAGCCGGGTCTGCAGCGACAGCACCTGTGAGTTCTCGCGCAGCTCATGGAAAGTGTTGTCGATGAAGGCGCGGTTCTTGATGTTGTCCTCAACGAACACGTCGACAAAGCGCCCAGGAAGCTTGGGTACGTGCTCGAAGGCCCAGGCACTGGCTCGTACGAAGCCGGCGTGGTCGTCGTAGACGAAGGGATCCTTGCCTCCCATCGCCTCCTTGGCGAAAGCGTTCTCCTTGAACTGGAGGCCGAACGCATCGACGAGCGCCAGCTGTGCGACGTCCTGCGGATGCTCGGCGGCATATACGCCGGCAATCGCCCCGCCCATCGAATGCCCCACGATCAGCGCATGCTGCAGATGCAGCGTCTGGACGAAATCGTTCAGGCGCTCGGCCTGGTTGTCTATGTTGTAGCTGGCGCCGGGATTGCGCGAAGACTCGCCCCAGCCGGGCAGGTCGGGAATCACTACGCGGAAATGCGCGGTCAGCATCGGTGCAACTTTCAGCCACACTTCTTTGCGTGCGGCGAAGCCGTGCAGCAGCACGATGGTTGGACCCTGGCCACCTTCGTAGTACACCCAGCGAGTATCGCCGGCTTGCACGTTGCGCTTTTCCAGCTGCGCGTTCATCGCTTCGCGCCAGCTGTTGACCTGCATTAGCCATTGCGGCGCGAACAGATAGCTGCCGCCAAGCACGACGATGGCGAGCGCCGCGATGATGCCCAGGAACTTGAGGCGGCGGATCAGCAGGCGCTGCCAGAGGGGGCGGGTGTTGCTGGTGTTCATTGGCTTCATGTCCAGGCCATGCAGAATTTGCTCCCTCCCCTGCTTGGCAGGGGAGGGCTGGGGTGGGGTCGTCCGAGCTTGCCCCGACGTTTGGAATCATCGCGAGGCTGCTTCACCCCGTCCAGGCACTCCCTTGCCACACGCAGGGGAGGGAATCTTGATGACGACAAGTGTGAACCGAGCGTCAGTGCTTGCCAGCCTTCTCAAACAACACTTCCACCGCCTGCTGCGTCAGCGGGTGGTAGCCGCTCTTCGCCTTTGCATACACCTGCCGGGCAAACGCCAGTCCATCCGGCGTCTTGGCCAGCGCACGGTACACCGGCAGGGTGAGATACAGGCGGCCTATGCGCGTCATATGTTCCGCCGCCGCCGGCCAGGCGGCCTTGTCGCCGGCGGCAATGGCGTGCACATACCAGCGCATGCCGATTTCCGCATTGGGCGTGCCGGTGAGGTGCCAGGCGGTGTCGAGTTCCTGCATCTTGGCCAGCGCAGGCGCGTCCGGCAGGCCGTCCAGGAAATACATCCATTCCTGCGTATTCCAGCCCTTAGAATCGAGCTTGTCCGCGCCCAGCGTGCCGGCGAGGAAGGCGCTGCGCGCCTTGTCGATGGCATCGAAACTTGCCGAATCGGGAATCGGTGCGCCCTTCGGGATGCCGGTGCCGTACACCCATTGCTTGACTTCATCCCAGCTCATCTTGCCGGGGTATTTGTCGATCAGATTGGGCTTGAGATAATCGAGCATCTGCTCGGTAGTGATGCTCTGGAAGGCAAAGTGATCGAAATAGCCTTTGAGGTAGTTGTCGAAGGCTTCGCGGCCAAAACGCTGCTCCAGCGTGCGCAGGAACCATGAGCCCTTGCTGTAGGGCAGGTCGGTGAGCGTGTCGTCCGCATCCACCTTGCCGGGCTCCGGGGCAAGCCGCTGCGAATTGTCCGGCAGCTCGCCGATATCCTTCTGCAGCGAGTGGATCGACAGCAGCGTTTCCTCGTCGGCCTGGCGCTTACCGTACACCGCTTCGGTGATACGGCCCTGCACATAGGTGGTAACACCTTCGTTGAGCCAGATGTCGCGCCACGTCGCCGCGGTCACCAGGTTGCCGGACCACGAGTGCGCCAGTTCATGCGCTACCAGCGATACCAGGCTCTTGTCGCCGACCAGCACCGTCGGCGTGGCGAAGGTCATGTTCGGGTTTTCCATGCCGCCATACGGAAAGCTCGGCGGTAGCACCAGGATGTCGTAACGCCCCCAGCGATAGGGGCCGTACAACTGCTCGGTGGTCTGGATCATTTTCTCGGTGTCTTCGAACTCGTGCGCGGCCTTGCCGATGACCGAAGGCTCCGCGTACACCGCGGAGCGGGGGCCGGTTTCCTTCACCGCCAGGTCGCCGGCGGCAATCGCCAGTAGATAGGAGGGGATCGGATGCGTCTGCTCGAAGCGGAAATCGCCATTCAAGCTGTGCGCCGGATCGTTCGGGGCGCTCATCGCAACACGCGCATCCTTCGGCGCAGTGACCTCGGCGGTGTAGGTGAAGCGGATCGCCGGCGAATCCTGCAGCGGCACCCAGGAGCGCGCATGGATGGATTCGGATTGCGAGAACATGAAAGGCTGTTTCTTGTCCGCGGTTTGCGCGGGCGGCAGCCACTGCAGGCCACTGGCGCCGGGTGCAGTGACGTAAATGATGCGCACCGCGCGCGGATGCTGGGGCGCCTGGATGGTCAGCTTGCTGCCAAGCTGCTTGTCATGTGGCGCCAGGGCATATTTGAGCGGCGATATGCCGCCATCGGCGCCTACGGCTTCCACGCCGCGGATGGTCAGGTCGCGCGTATCGAGCACCAGCGTGGGCGCCCTGGGGTCCTTCCAATCCAGGCTCAGCGTGGCTTGGCCATCCAGCTTGTGCTGAGAAAAATCGAGCTTGAGCTTGAGGTCCAGATGGGTGACGCGCACCTCGTCCGGCTGGGCATAGGAGTAGGGATCGTTGGCATGGGCGGCCAGCGGCAGGACCAGTGCGCCAAGGGCCAGGGTGCGAAGCGTGGACATCGTGCGGCTTCCATGGGGAATCGGGAGCGGCGAGTATGCCATCGTCACCCCGCCCATGGCCCGTGGCGGAGGTTGGTCCTGAGGCCGTTCAGCAGTAGCGATCGGCAAGTCTGTCGGTAGCCTGCACCAGCACATCGACGATCGCCGGTTCGGAGGCTGCATGCCCGGCCACGACGACATGAAAATCCGCTTCCGGCCAGACGGCCGCGAGATCGAAGGCGTTCTTCACCGGGCAGATGATGTCGTAGCGGCCATGCACGATGGTGGTGGGGATGTGACGCAGCTTGGCGACGTCGCGCAGCAGCTGGCCCGGTTCGAGAAAGGCGTGGTTGCGGAAATAGTGGGCCTCGATGCGCGCAAGGCTGAGCGCGACTTCCGGCGCCGCGAAACTCGCTTCGGTTTCCGGGCTCTCCTCCAGCGTAATGCCGCCGCCTTCCCAGGCGCCCCAGGCCTTGGCAGCTTCCAGGCGGACGTTCTCGTCATCGCTGGTCAGCCGCTTCCAATAGGCTTCCAGCATTTGGCTGCGCTCTGCCGGTGGTACCACTGCGGCATAGCGCTGCCACTTTTCCGGCAGGATCCACGAAGCGCCGCCTTCTTCGTAATACCAGCGGACTTCCTCGGGACGGCAAAGGAAGATGCCGCGCAGGACGAGCCCAAGCACGCGCTCGGGGTGTGTTTGCGCATAAGCGAGCGCCAACGTGGAACCCCAGGAGCCTCCGAACACCACCCAGCGCTCGATGTCCATCTGCTCGCGGATGGCTTCGATGTCCGAGACCAGGTGCCAGCTGGTGTTGTCGGTGAGATCGGCGAATGGCGTGGAGCGCCCCGCGCCGCGCTGGTCGAACAGCACGATGCGATAGCGTTGCGGATCGAAAAAGCGCCGGTGGTAAGGCGACAAACCTGCGCCAGGGCCGCCGTGCAGGAAGACTACCGGCAAGCCCTGCGGATTGCCGCATTCCTCGACGTGAAGCGTGTGCCTGTCGTCGACCGCAATGCGATGGCTGCGGTAGGGTTCGATCTCCGGATACATCGTGCGCATGGTTGGATTGTCCTCGGGCGCCTGTAGGCTGGGATGGCAATCCCAGCATCTGGAAATCGCCAGGGAGCTGGGATTGTCATCCCAGCCTACGTTGTGTGAACTCAGTCGGTCGAAAGCGAGCGTGCCGTATCCCACATGCTGCGTGTGATCGGGCGGTTCGTATGCGGTGTCTGCAGGACGATCAGCGTGGTGGTGCTTACGCTCGAATGTATCTTCAGCAGGCGATCGAGTACTGCTTCCAGATGCGTGATCGACATCGCCACCACGCGCAGCAGCGCGGAATCCTCGCCGGCGAGGCGGCGGCAATCCAGCACTTCCGGTATGTCGGTGACGAGTTTGCCCATGCGCGCGCAGGTGCCGCCATCGCAGCGCACACGCACCATCGCCTCGATGCCGAAACCCATGCGCTTGGGTTCGACCACGGCGCGGTAGCCGCTGATGACGCCGGCTTCTTCCATGCGTTTGATTCGTTCGGCCACGGCCGGCGCGGAAAGCCGCACCTTGCGGCCTAGCTCGGCGTAGCCAATCCGCGCATCGTGTTGTAGGGCTTCAAGTAATTGCCAATCCTTGATGTCCCAGTCGGGTTTCGATTCGTAAGTCATAGGCGCGGATTGATGCTTCGATCGATGGCGAAATATGGGGGTGGACTTCGGATGCATTATTCATCAGTGGCCACTCCAAGACTAGGATTTTCCCTACACCTGTCCCCCCTCCACGGGATCGTCCCCATGAACAGTACCGAACGCCTCGATGGGCGCGCGCTCATCTACATTGCCATTGCGCTGCTCACCTGGTCATCCGCCTATGCGGCGATCGCGTATGCGCTGCGCTCGTTCTCGCCAGGCGAGGTGGCACTGGCGCGCCTGGCCGTCGGCTCGCTGTGCTTCGTAGTGTTGTTGTGGATGCGGCGTGCAGCGTTGCCGCGGCGTGCCGATTGGGCGCGACTGGCAGTGCTCGGTGTATTGGGCCTTACCGTCTATCATTTGTGTCTCAACACTGCGGAAACACGCATCGCCAGCGGTACGGCGGCGATCCTGATATCGCTGATCCCGGCGGTAACGGCCGTGCTATCGGCATTCTGGATCGGCGAACGCATCAGCGCGCGCAGCATGCTTGGCCTGGGCGTGGCGATGTTTGGCGTGGTGCTGGTGGTGCTTGCCAGCGGCAAGGAAGTGCGGTTTGAACCTATGGCTGCGCTGGTGCTGATAAGCGTGCTGGCGTCAGCAGTGTTCTTCGTGGGTCAAAAGCCTTTGTTCGCGCGCAACGACATGATCGGCGTGACCACATTCGGCTTCCTTGCCGGGACGCTCGGCGCAGTACCGTTTGGTCTGGGACTGCCGCATGCGCTGGCGGTAGCGCCGTGGTCGCACATTGCTGCGCTGCTATGGCTGGGCATCGCGCCGACCTTCCTGGGTTACCTCACCTGGAACGCGGCACTGAAACGCGCGCCGGCTTCACAGGTCACCAGCTTTATCTACTTTTCGCCGCCGATTGCCGTGCTGATCGGCTGGGTAACGCTGGGCGAACAGCCGAGTTGGCCGATATTGCTGGGCGGTGTGATCACCGTCAGCGGCGTGGTCCTGGCGAATACACGCCGCCGTGCACCTGCCGCACCGGCGCAGATGCCATCTTCCACCGTCGAACAATCCTGCGAGCAGGCCTGACTGAAACCATGAGCCTGATCCGTTTGGCCGAATCTGCACAGCAGTTGCCGAACGCCTGGTCCTCCGGCCTTATCGCAAGATTCGGCAACGCCAGCCTCAAGCTGTTGCGCATGGATGCCAGCGCCTATCCGGAGGAATGCCATGACTACGCCGAAGGTCTGCTGGTGCTGGACGGCGAGATGGTGCTGCACGTTGACGGGCAGGTTTTGCGTGTAGGCGCGGGCGAGATCTACATCGTGCCGGCAGGCGTCGCCCATAGTGTCGGCGAGGGCAGTTACGGCAGCTTGCTCATCCTGGACACCTGAAGTCTTTTAAGGATGGTCTGAAAAAGTCCGTCATGGCGTTTTTCAGACGCGCCGCGTCCGGTACACGCCCGGACGCGGCTACACCAAATCAAGCGCTTACGCGCCTGAACTGTGGCGGGCTATCCCTGGCCCGCGGAAACTCCGAGCTTATTCAGAGTTTCCTTAACCCTTGAGGAGAGGCTCATGTACACGCTTTACATCGCCAACAAGAATTACTCCTCCTGGTCGCTGCGGCCGTGGGTGCTGCTGACCCAGCTGGAGATTCCCTTCGAGGAAAAGCTCGCGCCGTTCAGGGGCGGCACCTCATCGAGCTGGAGCGCCTTTCGTGCGTTTTCCCCCACCGGCAAGGTGCCTTGCCTGTATGACGGCGATACGGCCGTGTGGGATTCGCTGTCGATCGCCGAATACGTGGCGGAAAGTCATCCTGGGGTATGGCCGTCCGACGCACGCGCCAGGGCCTGGGCGCGGAGTGCCGCGGCGGAAATGCACTCGGGCTTGCAGGAGCTGCGCTCGCGCTGCCCGATGAATTGCGGCATCCGCCTGCAATTGCACGCGATAGCGCCTGAGCTCAAGCGCGACATCGATCGCGTGCAGGAACTGTGGAACGACGGCTTGCAGCGCTTCGGCGGACCTTTTCTGGCCGGCAACGCTTTTACGGCGGTCGATGCGTTCTATGCGCCGGTGACATTCCGTATCCAGAGCTATCAGCTGCCCGTCGATGACGTCGCCAGCGCCTACGTCCAGCGCATGCTGGCCCTGCCTTCGATGCGTGCCTGGTACGAGGCAGCGCTGAAGGAAACCTGGCGTGATGCCGATCATGAGCAGGAGACGCTGGGTCAGGGCGTGTTGCTGCAGGATCTGCGCGTGGCTTGACTCACGCGGCTTACGAATCCGCCCAGGTATCGAACATTCCCGGGGCGCTGCGTTGCGGGCCGCGTGGCGAAATCTTCGCCTTTCCAGAACAAATGAATAAGTAGGGTAGCGGCAGCCTGTTCCGGCAGCCGCGCGCGAGTGTGGCGGCTGGCCAAGCAAACCATCCGGGCGGATGGACAGGGGGGGGCTTGGCGGGGCGGACAGGCATAAACAGGCAGGTTTTCCGATGGCTGTGATGCCCGCTTACCGCCGCCTTGCGGCTGCGATGTTGTTGACCCTTATGATTTCGCCGGCCATGGCCGAAGGTCCGCGCTTTTCCATCGAAGGCGGCGAAAGCTTTCTGGGCGGCTATTTCACCTGGAACGATGGCGCGCCCACGGTGTTCGCCGAAGCCGTGTTCGATGCGCACCCTATGGGTAACAGTGCCTTCACCTGGGCACCTGATATCACGGCGGGCTGGATCGATGGCCGCGACAACATCAGCCGTTTTCGGTACGCCCGCTATACCACCCGCGATCACATCTGGATGCTTGCCGGCGGTGTGCGTTTTCAATACGGAGCGCCGGATGCGTGGTACCGCCGCTTGTTCTTCAGTTTTCAGCCCAGCCTGCATACCGGCCGCACGCAGGGGCTAAGCAGCAGCTACGAGTTCACCAGTACGCTGGGGTGGCAGGCCGAGCACTGGATGCTTGGCCTGCGCCACATCTCCAATGGATTTCTGCATATGCCCAACCGGGGCGAGAACATGCTGCTGGTCGGGGTTACGTTCTGATCAAAATTTGTACCCGCGGTGGATCGCCACGATCCCGTTGCTGAGATTGCGCACCTCAACGCGCTCAAGACCCGCGTTTTCCATCATGCTCTTGAGCGTTTCCTGATCGGGATGCTTGCGGATCGATTCGGCCAGATACTGGTAACTGTCCGCATCGCCCGCGAACAGCCGGCCCAGCTTCGGCAGCACCTGAAAGGAATGGAAATCGTAGAGCTTGCCGAACAGCTCGTTGCGCACCTTGGAAAACTCCAGTACCAGGGCGCGGCCGCCTGGCTTGAGCACGCGGCAGATATCGGCCAGCGCCTTGTCCTTGTCGGTTACGTTGCGCAGACCGAAGGCCATGGTTACTGCATCGAAGCTGTTATCCGGGAAAGGCAGCGCCTCGGCGTTCGACTGCACCCAGCGTAGCCCCGAGACCAGGCCACGATCGGTAAGGCGGTCGCGACCCACGCTGAGCATGGCCGCATTGATGTCGCCCACGACTACGTCGCCCTTGTCACCCACTACCGGTTTGAGCAACGCGGCGATGTCGCCGGTGCCGCCGGCCAGGTCCAGCACGCGGTCGCCGGGGCGGATGCCGCTGATGCTCACGAAGTAGCGCTTCCACACGCGGTGGATGCCGAACGACATGAGATCGTTCATCAGGTCGTAGTTGCGGGCGACTGAGGTGAACACCTGGCCGACCAGCTTTTGCTTGTCCGCGACCGGCACGTCGCGGAAACCGAAATGGGTAGTGGACTGCTCGCTCATCCGCGCATGGTACAGGATGTCCCTGGCGAATAAATCGGCCTTATATGTCATATAGGCAACATGAAGTGGCCTGATCGCTCCGGCTGGCGTAGCCTTGCCTTGGACACCCACGACGGAACGTAAACATGAAGTCTTCGATCGCGCTGTTCTCCATCCTAGGTTTGCTTGGGTTCGCCACCGCCACCGCTGCCGCCCAAGGCACAGCGAAGCAGGTGATCACCGCGGCCGGGAATTACCACCCCTTGCCCAACGCGGCTTACCAGCCCAACCCCGCCAATACCTACAAAGTGGTGTTCTCGCTGACCAAGGCAAGCGACAAGCCCGATCAGGTCAATCCGGCGCTGGAGCGCGTAGCGCGTACCGTCAACCTCTACGTTGGCGCCGGGGTGCCGCTGGATCATTTGAAGTTTGTGGCGGTGGCTTACGGTCCGGCGACGCCGTTGGTGCTCGACGATGAGCATTACAAAGCGCAATTCGGCGTGGCCAATCCCAACCTTCCGGTGATTGCGCAATTGCGCAAGGCGGGGATCGACGTGGTCGTATGCGGCCAGGCGATGGCCGAGCACCATTTCGCCAATGAGTGGGCGTCCAAGGACGTGACCCTCAGCCTGGCCGCCTTGACCACCATCACCGGGCTGCAGCAGCAGGGCTATGCCCTGATGCCGCTGTAGACCTAGGAGTCACGCATGTCGCCGTCGTGGAAGCGTTGCCGGCAGGTGTTGCTGGCAGGCTGGTTGTTTGCTGTCGGCAGCGTGGCGCAGGCCGCGCAGTCGGACTACCTGCCGCCATGGAATCCGCCGCCCCCCGGCGGTGTTTCGTTCGCGGTGCCGCCGTTCGACGCGATAGCCGATCTGCACGGCGATATCGTCGATCCACAGCTCACGGTATTTTTCGCCGGCAACCAGTTCATGGTGGTGCATGATCTGGTGGAGGCGTTCAAGCAGCGCTATCCCCAGGACCAGCGGGTGTTCGTGGAAACGCTGCCGCCCGGCATCCTGGCCAAGCAGATCGAAACGGGCTCGCTGGTGATGGGCAATCTGCGCATCGCACTGAAGCCGGACATTTTCACCAACGGCAAGAGCTCGATCGTCGAGCTGCAAAAGCAGCACGGCTGGTTTGCGCAAACGATTGACTACGCGCGCAATCCGCTGGCGATCATGGTCGCCAAAGGCAATCCCAAGCACATCGAAGGCTTGCAAGACCTCGGTCGCGCCGAAGTGCGAGTCAGCATGCCCAATCCGCAGTGGGAGGGCATTGCCAAGCAGATCGAAGCCAGCTATCGCAAAGCTGGCGGCGATGCCTTGGACCGCAGCATCATGCAGGACAAAGTGCGGGACGGCAGCACCTATCTCACCCGTATCCACCATCGCGAATCGCCGCTGCGCATCCTGCAAGGCTCATCGGATGCGGCGCCGGTGTGGTCGACCGAGGTGTATTTCCAGCAGCAGATCCTGCATCGCCCGGTGGAAACGGTGGCGATACCGGCGGACCAAAACGTCACCGCCACTTACACCGCCGCGCGCATGAAGGATGCGCCGCATGAACAGGCCGCCAAGGATTTTCTGGCCTTCATGGCCTCGGCCGAGGCGCAGGCGATCTACCGCAAATATGGCTTTCAGCCGGCGCAGCCATGAACGTGTTTGCTACCGCTCTCTTTGTGTGCGGTGCGCTGATCGCAAAGAGCGTGTCAGCGAACACGCCAGATGGCGCCGTCATCGCGCAGCAGGGCAATGGTCATGGCGTGGCACCTTGCATGGCTTGTCACGCTGCCGACGGCAGTGGGCAGTCAGCAGCCGGTTTTCCGCGCTTGGCGGGACTGTCCCCAACCTACTTGCGCAAGCAACTGGATGACTTCGCCAACGGTTCACGCACGAATGCGACCATGCAGCCGGTGGCGAGCGGATTGAGCGACGCGGAGCGCGATGCAGTTGCGGCCTATTACGGCGGACTGCCAGTGCCACGTGTTGCGCCTGCATCGGTCCCGTCGGGTGAAGTCGCGCAACTTGCGCAGACGCTCGCCACCCGCGGGCGCTGGCCGAAGGGTGTGCCGGCATGCGAGCAATGCCATGGACCAGGGGGGATGGGCGTAGGCGATCACTTTCCACCGCTTGCCGGACAGCCTGCGCTCTATCTTGGCAATCAACTGCATGCATGGCAGCAGGTAGCGCGTCGGAACGACCCGTTGCAGTTGATGCAAAGCGTTGCCGGCAAGTTGAACGATGCTGACATTGCCGCGATTAGCGCATGGTATGCGGCGCAGCCGGCTACGTTGGCGAAGGAGCAGCAGCCATGAAGCCGTTGCGATGGCTGGCGATGACGGTATTGCTTGCGCTTGCGGCTTGTCATCGTTCGGAGCCGCAGGCCGCTTCGCCGGCGCCACATGCATCGGCTGCCGTAACGCCGGTAACGAAAGATGCCGGCCGTTTCGAGCCGCCAGCGGAGTCCTCGATGCCTGCTGACGACTTCGGCAAGCAGATCCTCTTGGGGCGGCAGATCTTCAACGATACCAGTCATTACGCCCAAGCCTATGTCGGCAATGCACTGACCTGCGAAAACTGCCACCTGGACGCGGGCCGCCTCGCCAACAGCGCGCCGATGTGGGGTGCTTATCCGATGTATCCCGCGTACCGGGCCAAGACTCACCGCGTAAACACCTTTGCCGAACGCCTGCAGGGCTGCTTTCAATACAGCATGAACGGCAAGGCGCCGCCGTTGGGCGACGATGTGCTGGTTGCGCTGGAAGCGTATGCGTACTGGATGTCGCAACACGAGTCCATCGGCGTGGCGCCTCCCGGGCACGGCTACCCTAAATTGCCAAAGCCTGCGCAGGCTCCCGATTACGCGCGCGGTGCGGCGGTTTTCAAACGGGATTGTGCGCTCTGCCACGGTGACAACGGCCAGGGCCAGCAGACTGCAGGCCGCACTGTTTTTCCACCGCTGTGGGGCCCGCAATCCTTCAACTGGGGCGCGGGCATGGAGCGGCTCGACAACGCTGTGGGATTCATCAAGGCCAACATGCCGTTGGGGCGCGGCGACATGCTTACCGATCAGGATGCGTGGGACGTGGCGTATTTTATGAACGCGCACGAACGTCCGCAGGATCCCCGCTTCAGGGGCTCGGTCGCGGAGACGCGCAAGGCTTATCACGACACGCCCTATTCGTTGTATGGCGTGACGGTAAATGGCAAGGCGCTGGGCGAGGGCACGGCTCATCCCTGAGGCCCGAGATGTCTTGCCGCAAATTCATGGGAGCCGGCTGAGGTTGCATGCAATTTGCTGTGTCTATCGGCATGTACCATCCAGCAGGAAATGACGTAACATCGTGCGCGGAACAGGGGCAGGCACAACATTCAACGAAAGTGCCACGCAAGGGATAAGCAGAGCTTTAGCGTCACTGCACGCATCTGATCGAACGCTGCCGCAATTATGCCGGCCATGACGGATGCTTCTTGAGCGGATGGCTTCTGGAAGAAGGACAGACGGACGGCACGCCTCTGTCTCCATGTTATTCAGGGAGTCGATGGACCGATGTCAGTGCATTATTCAAGCGCCTTGCCGATCGCGACGATTGGCACCCGGTTGCATCAACCTGATCGCGCCTCAATCGCAGACTGCCAACGCAAGCGTCTTCATCGCTGACGCAGGGCCGTCTGTTTCTTCCGACACCGAAGTCGCGTGCGTATTGCATACCGGCAGCGCACGCATTTGCCTTTAACAGGGAGCGGCATCCATGAGTCTGTTCAATCGCCACAATGCGTTGGCATTTTCCGTAGCTATCGCGCTGACTGCTTCGCTCACCGCTTGTGGCGGAGGAGGCGGCGGCGGAAATGGCAATGTCCGCCCGGTGCAGACGCCTGTGCCGACTCCAGCGCCGACACCCACTCCGACGCCGACACCCACTCCGACGCCGACACCCACTCCGACGCCGACACCCACCCCGACGCCGACACCCACCCCGACGCCGACACCCACCCCGACGCCGACACCCACCCCGACGCCGACACCCACCCCGACGCCGACACCCACCCCGACACCGACACCCACTCCAACACCGACCTACGGGCCAGCACCCACAACGCTAACTGGCAGCCCGACGCCGCTTCCGACGCCGTTCATTCACGGCTATACACCCCTGCGCGCGCAATTGGACCCGGAGAACGTCCCCCTGGCGTGGGTGACGGCACAAAGCATTACCGGCAATCAGGGCCAAGGTGTGAAAGTCGGTGTCATGGACACTGGCGCGCAAGCCAGCAACCCGGGCCTGGTCAATCGCATCAGCTGGTTCAAGGATTATGTCGATCCCACCAACACGACGCCGCAGGATCCGGATGGCCACGGCACGATGATGGCCGAAATCATTGGCGGTACGGCGAACGCCAGCGGCCCGTTCGATGGCGGCGTGGCGCCGCAGTCTTCTCTGTACGTAGCGAGGATTGGCGACAGTAGTGGCAAATTCAATATGAGCCTGCAGCCTCAGGCACTTGCCGATCTGAATGCGCAAGGGGTCAAGCTGATCAACAATTCCTACGGTAGCTCGACTGCGATCACGGCTGTCAATTCGGCTGATCCACAGATTGCACTGCACTATGCTGCCTATTCGTCGACGGCGACCAACGGACAGTTGATGGTCTGGGCCGCGGGCAACGAAGGGAAATCCCAGCCGAGCATCGAAGCTGGTTTGCCGTATTTCGAGCCCAGCCTGCAAAACAATTGGCTTGCGGTGGTCAACGTTGCGCTGAACGCCAACGGCCAGGTGACGGGTCTGGATACGACGGCTACGTCGAATGCCTGTGGTGTTGCTGCGCCGTGGTGTCTGGCGGCGCCTGGCTACACTTACGTGTCTCCTGCAACGGGCACCTCCTTCGCAACAGGTGCGGCCGATGGCACATCGGGCTCGGCAGCTGTGGTCAGTGGCGTGGCGGCGCTTGTCTGGCAAAAATTTCCGTTTTTCACGGCATCCAATGTACAACAGACGCTCTTGGGCACAGCCACCAATCTGGGTAGCCCGGATTACTATGGCTACGGGTTGGTGAATGCGCAGGCAGCCGTCAATGGCCCTGGTCAGCTCAATTGGGGTGTGTTCGACGTCAACATTCCCGCCAATCAATCAGCAATTTTTTCAAACAACATGACCGGCAGCGGTACGCTTCAGTTTGATGGCGCGGGATATCTCTCGCTGGCAGGACAGAACAATATCGGCGGCATTGTCGTAAATGGCGGCGGGTTGATAATCGGAAGCAACACCAGCACGTCTGCCGGAGCAACTACGGTCAACGGCGGTCAACTCGCAGTCTTTGGAACGCTGAATTCTAATGTTGTCGTCAATCAGCAGGGAACTTTGACAGGAACCCTGATCAACGGCAATGTCCTCAACGGGGGTATGGTTTTTACAGCGGCCCCTACTACGCTCCAGATCAACGGCAACTACACTGTGGTCGCCGGGCAGCCAACGGGGCTGGTGATCAATACGCAGGTCACGCTCGGCTATCCGCTAAAAATATCGGGAACGGCGACGCTCAATAAATCCCTGCTCATCGTGGACGCTCCTACCGGCTACACCCCGCAGGCGCAGGAATTGGTGCTGCAGGCAAACGGCGGCGTATTGGACACATTCGGTTCGCTCTCCGTCAGTGGCAGCGTTTATACCGGCGGCACCTTGTCCTATACCCCGACACAGGTGGATGTAAGTCTCACCCAGGCCTCGATTTCCGCGATTGCTCAGGCGTCGATGCCAGCAGTGGCAACCACACAGCAAACCGCCCAGCACATCCAGGGTGCACTGGTGCAGGCCAACCAATGGGCCTCTACGGATTCCGCGTCGCATAAGGTATTTCTCGATGCCGCCGGCGACTTTCTCCATGTCAGTTCCTTCGAGCAGGCCGCCGCATCGATCAACAGCCTGTCCGGTCAATTGCTGGCATCTTCGCAAGAGTTGACTTTGCAACAGGCAGGTATCATCAACCGCACCGTAGCGGATCGTCTGGACGACCTGGGTGAAGATCATGCTGCACAAGGTGCGTGGTTCCAGGGCACTGGTGCCGATGGTGATATCGCGCGCTCCGGCTATGCCACTGGCCATTACAGCGGTGGCGGTTCCGTTGCCGGTTTTGACGCCAAGCTGGCGGACCGTTTTACGCTTGGCCTGGCCCTGGATTGGAACCGCCTGAGTTCCAACTACAGCATGCAAGGGGGCAACAATACGTCACGCAGCACTGGTGTGATGCTGTACGCCAAGTACGACATGGGCAACTCCTACATGTCGGGGCGCGTCGGCGAAGACTGGATTCATACCGATACCAGCCGCTGGGGGGTGCTTGGAACGTTGCCTGCGGCCATCAACAGTTCGCGCAACGACAAGATGACGTCGGCTTATCTGGAGCTTGGTTACGACGCCAAGTCCAATGCATGGACGACCACGCCGTTCGTCGCCGCGGGCGATGAATACCTGCGCCGGGGGACTATCGCGGAACAGGGCGCGGGGGGCTTCGGTATCAGCGCGTCAAGTCACGACTTCAATCAGAGTTTTGCGCAGTTTGGTGCACGCGTCGGTTACAACTGGCGCCTGGCCACAGGCCAGCTGTCGTTGAAGGGCTTTGCCTTGTATCAACGAGTACTGAGTGGGCAGAACCTGGGTTTCACGGCTGCGTATGCCGGCGCACCGAACGCGACGTTCGAACTGGAAGGTGTGAATTCGCCGCGCAACAGCGGCTGGATCGGTGCGGGTTTGAATGCCGTGCTGGGTGATCGCTGGTCGTGGTTCGCCAATCTGGATGGACAGATCGCCGGCGGTGGTACGAAAGCGGTCGTGTTCAGCGCTGGCGCGAGGTACCGCTTTTGATCGAATAGAACGCTGGGCGCGGATGTCGCCATCCGTGCCCAGCGCGACGGTCATTCCTTGGGGTGGTCAGCCGAAGCCCGCTCGTGCTCATGATGCTCGGCAATCACATGCCGTTCGTGCAGCTCTTCGCTGGTGTTCATCGGCTCGGGTGATTCGAGCGATTGTTCCGGCGCGGCCGAGGCCTGCTCTGCTCCCGCCGCGTTGCGAGAGGACTCTTTTTCTTCGCTGCCGGTGATTTTAAGAATGGCGTGGCGCATCTCGCGGGCCAGAATTACGCGGGCATCGCGCACCATGTCTTCCAGTGCGCTGTCGTAGTCGAGCTTGCCGTTGGCATCGGTCCATATCACCCGGCGTTCGCGCAGTTTCTGGATGAAGCCGCGGAACAGCGCCTTGTCGAAGAATTCCGGCGACAGCGATTCGCTGAGCAGGCTCAGCCGCTGGGCGGTGAGCGTGCAGACGTTCTCCAGCTCGGCGGCGGTAATGGCGTGCGGACCGTTCTTGGCGAGCGCGGCGATGGTGATGTAGTAGCGCTCGAAGGCCTGGATCAGGCTGCGCGCGATCACGCCCAGCCGATAGGCGCCATCGTCCTGGCCGGGCCCTCGTTCCAGTACACGCGCTTCGCCGACGGCTTCCAGCAGGCCGCGGCGTACGAAGAAGTCGATGGTGGACTGCAGTTGCGCGCCGAAGCCCTCGGCGTCCCACGGCAGGAACAGTTCGCCCTGGATGAAGGGGTAGATGATGCGGCCCAGCCGCAGCACCGAGGCGCGCGACATGCGACGGTTGTTGAGGAAGCAGCAGGCAACCCACGCCGCGGCGGCGGTGAGGTGCAGGACGTTGTTGCGGAAGTAGCTCAGCAACACGGCCTGCTCGCCTTCCAGCGTCAGCACGTCGCCGAGCGGATGGCGCACGCGCGTGATCCAGTTCATCTGCTCGCCGTAGGCGATGATCGCGCTGGGTGTCAGCGGTGTGAGCGTCATGCGCTCCGAATACGGCAGCTCTTCGAGCAGGGCTTTGAACAGATCCAATTGCGCGAGCAGGTCGTTTTCCGCCATCGCATGCTTGGGCGTGGACAGCAGCGCAAGCGCGAGCAGGTTGATCGGATTCACATCTGCCGCGCGGTTGATATTGACCTGGATTTTTTCTGCCAGCTGGTCGACGACAGAGCTCAACCATTCCGGCTTGGTGTTCGGGTCGCCGGTCGTTTCGCGCCAGCTGCTGCTGGCCGCATCGAGCAGGGGCGTCAGCTCGATCGGCTCGCCGAAGTTCAGCGCCACGTGGCCATAGCGTTGACGCAATACGCCAAGGCCGCGGATCAGGCCGACCAGCGATTCCTTTTCCTTGGGCTTGCCGGAGAGTTCGCCGATATAGCTCTTGCCTTCCATCAGCTTTTCGTAGCCGATGTACACCGGCTGGAACAACACCGGGCGGCGCGGCGCGCGCAGGAAGGCGCGCACGGTCATCACCAGCATGCCGGCGCGCGGTGCAAGCAGGCGGCCGGTCCGCGAACGCCCGCCTTCGATGAAGTATTCCATCGGTACGCCGCGATCGATCAGTTGCGCCACGTACTCGTTGAATACCACCGAGTACAACGCATTGCCCTTGAAGCTTCGGCGCAGGAAAAATGCTCCACAGCGGCGCAGAATCGGGCCGATCAGCGGCAGGTTGAGGTTCACGCCGGCGGCAATGTGCGGGACCACCACGCCCGATGCGTGCAACTGGTAGGAAAGCAGCAAATAGTCCGCGTGACTGCGGTGGCTGGGCACATAGACCACTTCGTAGCCCGGCGCGGCAGCGCGCGCCTTGTCGAAGTGGTGCATGGTGATGCCGTCGTACAGCTTGTTCCAGAAGTTGCGCAGCAGAAACGAGGCCGAGCGCACTATCGGATGGGAGTAGTCGGCCGCAATTTCCATCATCATCTTGTGCGCGCGTTCCCACGACTTCGCATAAGTGATGTTTTCCCTCGCCGCGGTGGTAGTGATCGCGGCGCGTACCGGCTCGGCATTGAGCACGGCATCGACCACGGTGCGGCGGTGCGAAAGGTCCGGCCCGATCACCGCTGCGCGGATGCGGCGGAAGTGCGTGCGCATCACGCGGGCCATCTTGCGAGCGAAGCGCTCGGGGCGCAGTTCGGTTTCTTCGCTCAGTACCGCGCGCAGCGAGACAGGGGCAGAGAAGTGCACCACCGTATCTCGGCCGTTGAGCAGCACTGCGAGCATGCGGCGGAAGCGGCCGACGACGACCCAGTTTTCCGAAAACAGCACGCTGAACCAGCCTGATTCACGGGTAGGCGCGCGCCCGACATAGATGGAGACCGGCACGATCTGGATATCGCGATCCGGAAAGCCTTCCAGTGCGCGCACCAGCTGACCGAACGGATCCTGCGGCGAACGCTTGCGATTGCGCCCGAACAGCCAGCCGTCACGACGTGCCAGCGCGAACACCGAGCGGCGGCGGCGGGTGAACGGCAGCGGTTGCATCGGGCTGGGCAGACCTGCTGCGCGGCAGGCGCGCTCCAGGATCAGCGCGTCGGAAAATCCGTCGCGTTCGATCACGTAGCAAACCGGGGCATCGCCCTGCAGCAGGCTGGCCGGTTCGGCCGGCTCGCGGCGCAGGCGCACCCAGGGCTCGAGCAGGTGCCCGGCGAGGTTGAACCACCAGGGGGCGCGGCTGCGGTAGCTAGGGTCCGCGGTCGTCATAGTCGGCATCTGCATAGTGTAGCGGTCGGCTTGACGTCAGGTTCAGGACTTGGCCGCCAGCGTAGTGCCGGTGGAGCTGCTGCTGGCCGGCGGTGGGGCGCTGGTGGCGGCGGGTGCCGGCGGATGCAGGAGTTGCTCGTGTTGCGCACGCTCGCTGTCGATCAGGTCCTTGCTGTACCAGCGCCCGTCCACCAGCTCCAGTTGCGAGTCGGTGCTCAGCGGCTTGCCCAGCAGGCTGTAGTCGATCTTCACGTGCGCCAGGCCGTGGTCGATGCCGATGGTGCTGACTTTTACCGAATTGAGCGTGTCGTCGACCGACAGCCCGTAGATCGCAAGCAACTGCTTGATGCCCTGGTACGCCGTGGCGTATTTCTTCATCGCCGTATCGAAATCCAGCCGCTGGAGCTGATCCGGACTCTTGAGGTCGAGCTGGCGCGCGCTGGCTACCACCACCCCCACCACCTGCTTGGCCTTGTCCTGGTCGAACCATGCCGTCTGTTGCGCCCAGGGCAGCAGCACGTTGAGCACGTCGCGCATCTGCTGCTTCTGGTTTTCGGTCATCGTCTTGTTCTGCGCGATGCCGGTGGTGAGTATGGCTTGGCCAATGCCGATCATTACCGGCAATTGGTCGTGGTATTGCTGCTCCATCTGCGTCAGCTTGGGCTTGAGCTGCTCATACAATGCGGTTTCCGCATCGGGCGCGGTGAGTTGCTTGACCGCCTGGTTGAAGCGGGCGCGATCCTCGTTGGTGATCGGTCGCTGGTCGGGACGCGGACGTGTCCAGTCGTCGCGCAGGTTGGCGTAGTCGGCCGGGGGCAGGGCGTGCTTCCAGAAGCCGGCGAAGTCGCCCGCCTTGACCAGTGCAACGGATTGCTGCACGGCGGCCTCGGGGCTGGTCCCCCCAGACGGCGCGGTGTTGTCTTCTTTTTGGTGACAGGCGGCCAGCACGAGCAGCGCCAGAACCAGCAGGCAATGCCTAAGTGTTTGGAAACGCATCAAATCTCTCACAGGGGCGAGCGTGGCTTGCCGTCCGGGCAAGGGGCAAAGGCGGCGCCGTACGGCGGGGCGCGGTGCATCTTACTTCAAGCATGCCCTGATCTATTCCACCTGCCAGGCATGACATCCGGAAGGCCCGCAGAGTGTGTCGCGCGGCACAGGTCAGGCTGGCCGTAAAAAGAAAACCCCGCGGGCGGTCGGGCCTCGCAGGGTCATGCCGGCAGTGCCGGAAGGGAAATGGCCTTGCCCGCAGCGATTGGAGGTCAGCAGGGTTGGCGAGCCCATGATACGGCCCCTTTTTAGTTCAGGCAATACTTTAAGATTGGTTCTGTAAGTAATTGATTTTTAGTCAGTCACTATGCAAGGCCTGGATTTCCTGCTGGCGCCGCTGGACGCGTGGCGTACTCCACTCATTGTTGAACAGGGCCGGCTCCCATGAGCCATACGTCGGGTTGGGCAGCACGAACCAGCGGCTGCCGATCCAGTCTTCATAGGGCGCCATGGCCTGGGCGCGAGCGGTTGGGGTGTTGCTCAGCACCGTGACGAAATCGCCGAGCTGGTCGCCAAATTGCATAAGTACGCGATAGTGCTGGCTGACCAACTGGCGGCGGCAATTTTTTTCGGTGCCCACCTGGTCGCAGCCCGGCAGGAGAGTGCCCAAGCCCAGAAATGCGTCCGGTCCGGACACCGGCAGGCCAGCCTTGCGCAAGTTGTTGAGCGTCGCCTCGTCCAGATCCTGGGCGCGGTTGGAAATGTAGATCACCGCAATGCCGTGCCGGGCGGCAAACTGGGTAAAGGCCACGGCGCCGGGCAGGGCGCGGGCGCGTTCCTCCTTGCACCAGGCGGCCCAGTCGGCTTCGTTGAACTCGCCGCCCTTGCGGATCAGGCGCGCCTGGTAGGGCGAGTTGTCGAGCACCGTTTCGTCGATGTCCAGGATTACAGCCGGCTTGAGTGGCTTGGACGGCGCGATCCGGTCTTCGGCAGGCAGGGCGTCCCAGTTCCGGTCTTTTAGCGCGCCGAGCAGCTGCGACTGCGCGCTACGGAAAGTCTCCTGGTAGATCAGGTCGTGCTCCAGCGCAGTCTGGGTCCAGGCGACGGCATGGAGATTGTCGTCAGCCGGAACGGACGCCGCGGCGACAGGGGCCGGAGCCGTTGCAGCCGATGTTGGCGCGGTGGAATGCGGAACCTGGCTGGCGCACGCGCCAAGCATGAGCATGCCCAATAAGACGGGCAGGGCCTTGGTCATGAAACACCCGGTAGTAGTGATGAGGGCTCGAGAGGATCGCCCAAGTTTATGACAGACTTGCCGGGCTTCGCCTTTGCCATGGATCGCCCTGTGTACGCAGCCCTTTCCTCTACCCGCGGCATTCGCATTGCCAGCTATGTATTGAGTGCCCTGGCGCTGGTGCTGGTGTTGAAGCTGCATCTTCTGCCGGCGCTGCTTGCTGGCCTGCTGGTCTACGAACTGGTCCACACCATGCGGCCGCTGCTGGGCCGGCGGATTTCCGGCGAGCGCGCGCGTCTGGTGGTCGTGACGGTGCTAGGCGTGGTGGTGGTCGGCTTGCTGACCTTGTTGATCGTTGCCTTGATCGGCTTCTTCCGCAATGAAATCAACAACCCCGCCATGTTATGGGAGCAGCAATTGATGCCGCTGGTGGAAAAGGCGCGCGCGCAGTTGCCGGCATCGCTTACCAACTGGTTGCCGGACAGCGTCGACGAATTGCGTGTGATGGCGCTGGATCTCACCCGCAAGCATGCGATGAGCCTGCAGAACGCCGGCAAGGAAACCGCGCGCGTGCTGGTGCACATCATTCTCGGCCTGGTGCTTGGTGCCCTGGTGGCGCTCAACCGCGCGCGTCCGCTGCATCAAGTAGGACCGTTGGCAGCAGCGCTGGGCGAGCGTTGCCACCATCTGGCTGCAGCGTTCCACCACATCGTGTTCGCGCAGATCAAGATCTCGCTGATCAATACCATCGCCAGCGGTATCTTCCTGCTCGGCGTGCTGCCGTTGATGGACATCCATGTGCCGCTGGCGAAAACCCTGGTGGTGGTCACCTTCCTCGCCGGCCTGCTGCCGGTGATCGGCAACCTCATCTCCAACACGGCCGTGACGATTGCCAGCCTGTCCGTGTCGATCTGGGTGGCGGCGGCGGCGCTGGCCTTCCTGATCGTGATCCACAAACTGGAGTACTTCCTCAATGCGCGCATCATCGGCGTGCAAATCCGCGCAAGGGCGTGGGAATTGCTGGTGGCAATGCTGGTGATGGAGGCAGCGTTCGGCTTGGCAGGACTGGTCGCCGCGCCGATCTACTATGCGTACTTGAAACGCGAGCTGGAACAGCAGCGTTTGATTTGAGTTTGCGGTACGCGTGAATCGCTGAGATAGCACACGATTCATGGAAAGAAATGCACGCTCGTTCGACAAGAATGCCCTACTAATTCGTGATGATGTCGTGACGAAAAATATCGTGAAGAAAAATTCACTTCTTTTAAAAGGATTTAATTTTTCACGCGCGCTATTTGTGAGACTTTTTCCGATTGCAATTGAAAATGCCCTAGGGTAGTTTGCCGCGGTTCGCCATTAGGGGTGACACATGGCGGGCGACTTTGTCAGGGATATGGGCCGAAGACTTCGGCCTGTAGTACGCAAGCATTCCTAATGTGTGCCCACAGGGAGCGGGAGGGGGCGGGCAACGCCAGGAATACGACGAAGCCTCTTTTTATAGGTGTGGAGCGAAACGTCAGTCCCGCTTGCGCGGAGATGCTGTGGTCCGGCGACCGCAGGGCGGGTCCTTTTGTTCTCTATAAATGAGGATACAAAATGTTCAAGCACAGGAAATACGGCCCGCTCAAGACGGCGGCCGTCTCTAGCTTGTTTGCGCTGGTCTCGGCCGGCGCTTTTGCGGCCGATAGCCAAACTGCGCCGCAAGTCAGCAATCCTTATTCGCCCGCGTATGGGCATGCTTACCGGCACGGCGTAGTGCCGACGCGTGAACAGCATGCGAAGATGAAGGCTTATTTGACGCAAATCGGTGCGGCGACCGGCCCTGAGACCTTGTCGTTTGGCGGCGGTATCGACGGCATCGGCGTCACCAGCGGCACGCCCAAGGTCTACCTGGTGTTCTATGGCAATCAGTGGGGCAGTTCGAGCACCGACAGCAACGGCAATCTGGCCTTTTCCAATGACCCCAGCGGCGCGGGTCCCTACCTGCAGCAAATGTTCAAGGGCCTGGGCACGGGTGGTGAATTGTGGTCGGGCACGATGACCCAGTATTGCGACGGGCCGTCGGTGGCAAGCGGTGCGACCTCTTGCCCGTCCGGCGCACCGTTGATCGGTTATCCCACCGGCGGTGCGCTTGCCGGCGTGTGGTACGACAATTCGCAAGCTTCGCCGGCTGCGGCAACCGGGGCGCAGCTTGCGCAGGAAGCCATCAACGCCGCGGCGCATTTCGGCAATACCACCGCGGCATCCAACCGCTACGTGCAGTACGTGATCCTGTCGCCCACGGGTGGCAATCCCGATAACTATCAGACGGGCGGCTTCTGCGCGTGGCACGATTACAACGGCGACCAGGGCGTAAGTTCGCCCTACGGCGACATCGCCTTCACCAACATGCCCTACGTGTCCGACCAGGGCAGTAGCTGCGGCGCGGGCTTCGTCAATGCCGGCAGCAACCTGGACGGCTTCTCGATCGTAAACGGTCATGAATACGCCGAAACGGTTACGGATCAGAACCCGGCGGGCGGCTGGACCAATCATCAGAGCGGAAGTTTCAGCGGACAGGAAAACGGCGACGAGTGCGCGTGGATCAGCTCGGGCCAAGGGGCCTCGGCCAACGTGAGCATGGGCACCGGTTCCTTTGCGATGCAAAGTACCTGGTCCAATGACACCAACCAGTGCGAAATTGCGCATCCGATCGTGGGTGGCGGCGGTGGCGGTGGCGGCACTCCTACGGCCAACTTCAGCGCCGTGACCAGTGGCCTTACGGCGAACTTCACCGACAGTTCCACCGACAGCGGCGGCAGCATCAACTCCTGGTCATGGACCTTCGGCGATGGTGGTACGTCCACCACGCAGAGCCCGTCGCATACCTATGCAGCAAGCGGCACGTACAGCGTGACCGAGACGGTAAAGGACAGTGTCAGCGGCAAGACCAGTTCGGCGACCAAGTCGGTCAGCGTGAGCAGCGGTGGCGGCTCGCAGCAATTGCTGGGCAATCCCGGCTTCGAAACCGGTGCCGCTTCGCCCTGGTCGATGACCGCCGGCGTACTCTGCAGCAATAGCGGTTGCCCGGGTGAAGTCGCCAACAACGGCCAATGGTTCGCATGGCTGGATGGCTACGGCACCACGCATACCGATACGGTGTCGCAGAAAGTTAGCATCCCGTCCGGCAAGAGCAGCGCCAACTTGCAGTTCTATCTGCATATCGATACGGACGAGACCACTACCACGGCTGCCCATGACACATTGAAGGTACAGTTGCTCAACAGCAGCGGAGCAGTGTTGGCGACGGTGGCAACATTCTCCAACCTCAACGCGGCATCGGGTTATCAGGTGCACAGCTATAACCTCAGCAAGTACATCGGCCAGACCGTGACCTTGAAGTTCACGGGTTCGGAAAACGCGTCTCTGCAGACTTCGTTTGTGCTGGATGACGTCACCTTGACGGTGCAGTAAGCACCAAACGCACCTCGCCCCGACGCGCGCTCATGCTGGCGTTCGGGGCGAGGTGCCATTCGTAGTGCTTGAAGCCAGTGCGCGTGCCCGGTGTCTTGCTCGATGTGTTGATGTCATTCTCGTGCAAGCTTTCATTCAGTCCGGGCACCTTCGCGAAGCGCTCGATTGCCATCCCATTCCATGATTGAATGGACGTCTAGACGTCTAGACGAGCCTTTCACAACATAATGGTTGCAATTGAAATTCCCCTGCGATAGGTTTTTGCGGTTCGCCATTGGGGATGTCATGCGGCGAACGACTTTGTCAGGGATTTAGGCCGAAGACTTCGGCTTATACGCAAAGCATTTCCAACGTCTGCCCGTAGGGACCGGGAGGGGGCGGGTAGCGCCGGAAATAAGACGAAGCCTCGTTTCAAAGATCAGGAGCGAAAAGCAAGCCCCGCTTGAGCGGCGTGCTGTGGCCTAGCGGCCGCAGGGCGGGTCCTTTTGTTCTCTGTATGAATGAGGATACAAAAATGTTCGAACACACGAAATACAGCCTGCTCAAGGTGGCGGCCATCTCCGGCTTGCTTGCACTGACGGCAGGCAGTGCTTTTGCGGCTCAAAATACCGAGTCACGAATCAGCAATCCCTATTCGCCCGCTTATGGGCATGCTTATCGCCACGGCGCCGTACCGACGCGTGCGGCTCACGCGAGAATGAAGGCTTATGCGGCGCAATTGGGTGCAGCAGCCTTGGGTTCGGCAACCGGTCCGAACACCTTGTCTTTCGGCGGCGGCATCGACGGTATTGGCGTCACCAGTGGCGCGCCCCAGGTCTACCTGGTGTTCTATGGGAGTGACTGGGGCAACGTGAGCACCGACGGCAATGGCGATCTGAACTTTGACAATGATCCCAGCGGGGCCGCTCCGTATCTGCAGGAGCTGTTCAAGGGGCTGGGTACCGGCGGGGAATTGTGGTCGGGTACGATGACCCAGTATTGCGACGGCCCGTCTGTGGCAACCGGGGCAACCTCTTGCCCGTCCGGTGCACCACTGATCGGCTATCCCACTGGTGGAGCGCTGGCCGGAGTGTGGTACGACAATTCGCAAGCCTCACCTGCCGCAGCGAGCGGTGCGCAGCTTGCGCAGGAAGCCATCAATGCCGCGGCGCATTTCGGCAACACCTCAGTCGACTCCAACCGCTATGTGCAGTACGTGATCCTGTCGCCCACCGGTGCCAATCCCGACAACTATCAGACGGGTGGTTTCTGTGCGTGGCATGATTACAACGGCGACGGCTCGTTGTCGGGTGGCCCGGTGTCATCGCCCTATGGCGACATTGCCTTCACCAACATGCCGTACGTGTCGGATCAGGGCAGCGGCTGCGGTGCGGGCTTCGTCAATGCCGGCAACAATCTGGACGGCTTCTCCATCGTGGAGGGCCATGAATACGCTGAAACGATCACGGACCAGAACCCGGCGGGCGGTTGGACCAATCCAGGCAACGGCCAGGAAAACGGCGATGAGTGTGCCTGGATCAGCTCGGGTCAGGGAGCGTCGGCCAACGTGAGCACGGGCACCGGTTCCTTTGCCATGCAAAGTACCTGGTCCAATGACACCAACCAATGCGAAATCGCGCATCCCGTCGTGCAGTGAGCTTGAAGCTCACCTGGGCTTAGGTTTGCTTTGCACTGGGTGACATCACTTTGATGCGGTACGCGCTAGCTGCACCTCACCCCATGGCGGGCATTTCGCTTGGGGTGGGGTGCCACTTCAAATCAGGGTGGCAGGTTTAGCCTCTACGGGGCATCCATTTGCAGCGAGAGTACGCCGATATGCTCATTCATCGTGCCCACCGCTTCGCCGACTAGTTGCGGATCGCGCACCTGGTGATACACGAAGCCCGCGTTGGTGCCGCCACCCGCTCCCAGTGCGATCCGTATATTGAGGTGCGCCATCGCTTCCAGATAACGCGCATTGTCCAGGTCGCCGGTCACCAACGGCGCAAAACCGGCATCGGTGGCGATGTTCGCCACGATCGTATTGGCCTGCGCATCGTCGCCGGCAATGAATGCCGTCACAGGATGTCCATCGCGATCCAGTCGTTGCACGGTCATGATGTCAGCGAAGACCGTATTGAATGCTTTGACGAGTCGTGCCTGCGGCAGTACCGCCGACAAGATTCGTGCGGCTGAGCCCACCGAACCCAGAGGTAACGGCGACCAGTCGTCTTGCAACGCGTTGGTGGCATCCACCACGATCTTGCCGCGCAGTAGAGGTTCCAGCGGCGCTAGCACCTGGGCGCAGGCTTGATAGAGGATGGCGATGATGACCACATCACCGTGCTGCGCAGCTGCCGTAATGCTGTCCACGCGATAGCGTGCATCGCTGCGCACCCTGGCTGGATCGCGCAGGCCGACTACTACGTCGTGGCCGGCGTCAGCCAACAGATTGCCCAGGTTTCCGCCGAAGTTGCCGCCGCCCAGTAATGCGATTTTCATAGGCTTGTCCTTGCGTGATGTGCGATGGACGGCATCATGGCACCATGCTTCCCATCGTCAATTAGGTACCCGAAAGTAACCATATGGCCAAGAAGATCGTGCTGCCTCCCGATGCCTTCCTGGATGTATGCCCTTCGCGCAACGTACTGGCGCGGGTGGGGCAGAAGTGGACAGTGCTGGCAATGGTGGCGCTGCACGCAGAGCCGATGCGTTTTGGCGACGTCAAGCGCCGCTTGCAAGGCGTCTCGCAGAAGATGCTTACGCAGACTTTGCGCGCCATGGAGCGCGACGGCCTGGTGGAGCGGCGGCTTTACGATGAACGTCCGTTGCGCGCGGAATATGCACTGAGCCCGTTGGGGCGCGCTTTGTTGCCGCTGGTGGCGGCGTTGAAATCCTGGGCGGAAGAATCGCTGCCCGCGGTCGAGGCGAGTAATCGTGCCTACGATCGCAAGCTGGCGCGAAAGCACGCGCGAGTGCATGGCCTGTAGGCTGGAATCAGTCTACAGGCTGCGTAAGGCTGTTATCAGCGCATCGTTCTCCACGGCGTCTTCCCACGTGTTTGCGTGCAGCAGCTGCTCCAGCGGCAGGCGAGAACGCCAGCCGGCGATTTCCAGTTCGGGTTTTGGCAGGAATTCGCTCACATAGCCCAGGCACAGATAGGCCAACGGATAAACCTGCGCAGGGAGTCGCAAGGTTTCCGCCAGACGCGCCGGGTCGACGATGCTCACCCAGCCTACGCCGATACCCTCGGCGCGTGCCGCCAGCCACAGGTTCTGCACGGCCAGGCAGGTGCTGAACAGGTCGGTATCCAGCATCGTATTGCGGCCGAGCACGTGCAGCCCGCCACGCTGGCGGTCGCAGGTGATGCAAAGATTGATCGGGCTTTCGACGATGCCTTCCAGTTTCAGCCGCCGGTACTGCGCTGCGCGATCGCCGGAGTAATTGCCGGCCGCCTGCGCATTCGCCTCCTCGTACAGCGACTTCACCGCTCGCTTCACATCGAGGTGGTCGATGAGGATGAAGTCCCACGGCTGCATGAAGCCCACCGAAGGGGCGTGATGCGCGGCCTCAAGCAGACGGGCAAGTACCTCGGGGGCAATCGGGTCGGGCAAAAACTGTGAACGTACGTCGCGTCGCTCGTGGATGGCGCGATACAGCCCTGCACGCTGTTCGTCGGTAAAACGATGGTCATTCATTCTGAAGCCTCAAGGGCCGGCCAGCATCGCGGCGATCTTCGCCATATGCGATTCGGCCGTTTCACGCACCGCTTCCTTGTCGGCTTCCGGATCCTTGCCTTCCCAATGCAGATCCTCTTGCGGCAATTCCTGCAGGAAACGGCTGGGCTGGTTGTTGTGGATTTCGCCGTAGCGTTTGGTCCGGGCCGACCATGACAAGGTGAGCAAATCCTTGGCGCGAGTGATGCCTACGTACATCAGGCGGCGCTCCTCCTCGACGCGGCCTTCGTCGATGGCCGCGTCGTTCGGCAGCGTGCCGTCTTCGCAGCCGACGATGAACACGAAGCGGAACTCCAGGCCCTTCGCCGCATGCAGGGTCATCATGCGCAAGGCATTGCCGGGTTCGTCGCGGTCGGCGTGGCTAAGCAAGGCAAGCTGCGCGGCAAGATCCCCTGCACTGTTGCCTTTCTGCATGGCGCGGAACCAGTCGGCCAGTTCGCGCAGATTGCCCAGGCGACGATCACGCAAGGCGACATCCTGCGTGCCGGCGGCGATGTGTGCCGCGTACTGGGTACGGGTCAGCACGCGGTCGACCAGGTCGGCCGCGCTTTCGTGCAGCGAAGCACTGCGGAATTCGTCCAGCAACTCCGAGAAAGACGCGAGCGCAGCGGCGGGGCGCGGGCTCAGCTGGCGCAATACGCTGTCGCTGCGCGTGGCTTCCAGCAGCGAGCAATGCTTGGTTTGTGCGATCTGGCCCAGTTTTTCCAGCGTGGTCGCGCCGATCTCGCGCTTGGGTACGTTCACCACGCGCAGGAAGGCGGCGTCATCGCTGGGATTGGTAAGCAGGCGCAGGTAGCAAAGCAGGTCCTTCACTTCCGCGCGGTCCAGAAACGACAGTGCACCGGTGAGGTGATAGGGCACGCGCGCCAGCCGCAGCGCTTTTTCCAGCGGACGCGCCTGGAAATTGCCGCGATACAGGATCGCCATGTCGTGCCAACGGACCTTGTGCTTTTCCGCCAGCGTAGCAATCATGCCGGCGATGCGTTCGGCTTCGTGCTCGGCCTCCTTGCATTCGATCACGCGGATCGGCGCGCCTTCCGGATGTTCACTCCACAGTTTCTTGGTGTGCAGGTGCGGGTTGTTGGCGATCAACGTATTGGCGGCGCGCAGGATGCGCCGGCCGCAGCGATAGTTCTGCTCCAGCTTGATCACGCGTAGGCTGGGCCAGTCCTTGCCCAGCTGTTCGATGTTCTCGGGATTGGCGCCGCGCCAGGCGTAGATTGACTGGTCGTCGTCACCCACGCAGGTGAAGCTGCCGCGGTCGCCCGCCAGCACTTTCAACAGCCGGTACTGCGCATCGTTGGTGTCCTGGTATTCGTCCACCAGCAAGTAGCGCAGGCGTTCGCGCCAGATGCTGCGGCATTCCTCGTCACTTTCCAGGATGCGCAGCGGCAACCGGATCAAGTCATCGAAATCGACCGCGTTGAACACGGCAAGGCGTTGCTGGTAGAGCTGGTAAATCGTCGCCGCTTCCAATTCGCGCGGACTGCGCGCGGCGGCCAGCGCTTCCTCCGGCGACAGGCCGCCGTTCTTGGCGCGGCTGAGCAGGTTGCGCAGCCCGAACAGCACGTCAGGCTTGATCCCCTTGGGTGCCAATTCCTTGACGATGCCCTCGCTGTCGTCCGCGTCCAGTACGGAAAAGCCGCGTCGCAATCCTGCGCGTGCATGCTCCATTTGCAGGAATTTCAAGCCCAGCGCGTGGAAAGTGCAGACGGTGAGTGCTTGCGCATCGTCCGCGCTCACCAGCTTGCCAACACGCTCACGCATCTCGCGTGCGGCCTTGTTGGTGAAGGTGATGGCGGCAATCCGGGATGCGGCAAGCTTGTGGCGCTGCACCAGATGCGCAATCTTCTGCGTGATCACGGAAGTCTTGCCGGAGCCGGCGCCCGCGAGCACCAGCAGCGGGCTGTCGACGTGTTCGACGGCGGCCAGTTGTTGGGGGTTGAGCATGCGTCGGTCGGATCGGTCAGCTGGGCGCAGCGCGAAGAGTGATCGTAGCAAACCCCGGGGCGCCCGAGCAGGCTTGCATCGCAACCGGCACGATGGCAGCGGACCGGGTTACCATGCACCCCTCCGTACGCGCGTCCACCCGAATGGCCAAGTTCTATTTCTATTATTCGTCGATGAATGCCGGCAAGACCACCAACTTGCTGCAAAGCGCCTACAACTACCATGAGCGCGGCATGCGCACCCTGATTCTCACGCCGGCGCTGGACAATCGCTATGGCGAGGGTGTGGTGGCGTCACGCATCGGCTTGCGCTCGCAGGCCGAGCGGTTCACGGCTGAAACCGATCTGCTCGCCGTGGTGCGCGCGGATATCTCGGCGCATGGCGACTTGCATTGCGTCTTCGTGGACGAGGCGCAGTTCCTGAACAAGGCGCAGGTCTGGCAGCTCAGCGATGTGGTCGATCTGCTCAACATTCCCGTGTTGGCCTATGGGCTGCGCACGGATTTCCGTGGCGAACTATTCGAGGGCAGCCGCTACCTGCTGGCCTGGGCGGACAGCCTGGAAGAGATCAAGACCATCTGCCACACCGGCCGCAAGGCCACCATGGTGGTGCGCGTGGACGAGCAGGGGCGGGCGATCACCGAAGGGCCTCAGGTTGAGATCGGCGGCAACGAGCGCTATGTCTCGGTGAGCCGGGCCGAGTTCAAGAAAGTCACTCAGGGACAAGGCCGCATCGAGCTGAAGCAGCCCGGCCTGCCGCTGGAACCAAAGCACTGATCCGCCCCAAGGAACAAGCATGAGCAACCCGGTAACGTATTTCCCGGCCTGGCAGCGCCCGCATTGGCAGCCCAGTGACGAGGAAGTCATCCTGCAGTTCTACGTGTTCGGCAAGTTCGAGCCGACCCGCGTGCCGTCTGTCCGGTATGGCAGCGACGGCCTGCCGGAAGAGGTGCAGCTGTCCAGCCACCACCATCATGTGCTGCGTGAGTGGGAGGGCTATCCGCTGAAAGAGCCGCTGGGCGACCTGTTCAGGCACGACTCGCCGGACACCTACGAGAAGGCGCTGGCCACGCCGCAGGTGCTCGTGCTGCACGGTCGTTTCAAGGACCAGCCCGATACCGGCTATCTGCGCGATACCTTCGGCGTGCTGGCGGGGCTACTGGACATCGGCGGCGTGGCGATTCTCGATCCGCAGATGCTGACGCTGTTCGACGCGGACGAGTGGCGCGATCGGTACCTGGTCAAGGATGGCGCGCCCTTGCGCAATCACGTGTTGATTCTGCGCGACGAAGACGAAGCTGGCCGCTATTGGATCCATACGCGGGGCATGCGTAAGTTCGGCCGCGCGGACATCAGTCTGCGCAATGTGCCGCAAGCGGATGTCGACCGTGCCGGCGCACTTTGCCAGCGGCTGGTCGAACTGGAGGCGCTGGGCGCGCACTTCGTGCAAGGCCAGGCGCTGGAGGTGGACGGTATTTTCGGCGGATTGGTGGCCGAGCTGGGTGGTGGTTACGACGATCCGCAGTTCAACAACACCTTCGTGGCATTTCACTGGCCCGACTGAGCGGAATGATAGCCCCGGCTTTGTTGCGTCATTTCTGATGCTGGGATTGTCATCCCAGCCTACTTTTGGCACTTCGGACACCAGAACGTCGAGCGTTGTCCGATCACTTGCTGGCGGATGGCGCTGCCGCAAACCTTGCATGGCTCGCCATCGCGTCCGTACACGAACAGCTCGCGAAAGAAATAGCCCGGCGCACCGTCGGGATTGAGAAAGTCGCGCAGGGTCGTGCCGCCGCGTTCGATCGCCCACGCCAGGATGCGTTTCACTTCCCCTGCCAGGCGCTGATGGCGTGCACGCGACACGCTGCCGGCCGGCCGGCGCGGATCGATGCCGGCGGCAAACAGCGCTTCGCTGGCGTAGATGTTGCCAACGCCCACCACGATCGCGTTATCCATCAGGAACAGCTTCACTGCCGCCTTGCGGCCGCGTGAGCGTTGCCACAACAAGTCGCCATCGAAAGCATCGGTAAGAGGTTCGGGCCCGAGATCGGCCAGCAATTCGTGCACGGTGCCGGGTGCCTGCCAAAGCAGGCAGCCGAAGCGGCGCGGGTCGGTGAAGCGCAGCAGGCGCGCACGTTCGCCCTGCAATGGTTCCAGTGCGAAATCGAAATGGTCGTGCGTGCCGGGCGGTACATCCGGCGGCAGCACGCGCAACACGCCGGTCATTCCCAGATGTATCAGCGCGCTGCCGGCATGCGTGTGCAGCAGCAGGTACTTGGCGCGGCGTTCCACTTCATCGATGCGCTGGCCGGGCAGCAGCTCGGTGATCTCGCGCGGAATCGGCCAGCGCAGATCTGAACGCCGCAGCGTGACACTGGCAATGCGCCGGCCGATCAGGTGCGGCGCGATGCCTCGCCGGGTGGTTTCGACCTCGGGCAGCTCAGGCATTAAGGACTATTCCGCCTGGATGGATGCGCTTTGCGCGGAGCGCGGCATGTAACGCAACGAAACGATACCTACGCGCTCGCCTGCCTGCACATAGACATTGTGGCCGATGGCGGTCATGGCACCGAAGCGCAAGGTTTCGTCGTCAAGTTCCAGTCGGGCTTGCGGCGGCGCCAGGCCGATCTTCGCCAGGTCGTAGCCACTTGCGGGTTGCCAGCTCTGTACGGGAGCCGCGGCGATGCCCAGCAGCCCGGTCAGGCGCTTGTCATCGGCGCGCGTGGGTGTCGCCTGGCCGTCAAGCCACCAATGCTCGCCGCGCTTCACATACTGCTCGGCGGGCGCACTACCTGTCTGCAGGGTTACGCGCGTGATCCGGTCGGGAGCAAGCGGCAGCAGCGTACCGGGCGCGGAAGCCTGGTCGCTATGGATCTGCCACCACGCGGCGATGAGTAGTGCAGTCACTGCGCCCAACAACCACCATTGACGTCGCCATGCGCGCTTCATGCACGCCGCCTGCGCCATGCAATCAAGCCGCCGATCACCAGCAGGACCAGCGGCATGACCAGCATGTAGCCGATCGTCAGCGCGCTCAGCTCGCCTTGCGACACCGCCAGGACCCGATCCGGCGCACCGCGTGCCGGCATGCTGATGAGCTGGTCATCGCCCAGCAGCCAGTTGAAGACGCGCTCGCCCAACGCGCGGTTGCCGCCATTGCCGAGATAGCTGTTGGACAGAAAATCGCCGTTGCCGATCACTGCCACGCGCTGCTCGCTGCGCGCCGGACTGGGCGAGAGGCGGCTGAAGGCGAAGCCGAAATCGAGCGGTCCCTTCAATGGCGTGGCCGCATCGCCATTCAACGATTGCGTGGTGGCCTGTGGACTGGAACGCAGGAACGGCTCGACCTTCCAATCGCTCTTGCGCACTTGCGCCAGCGGGGCCACTTCCGGAAACAGCGTGGTGAGCGTGAAGCCGTGCGCGATCATGCCGGGCGGGTAGTCACCCAGCGCGATCATGCGCGGGTCCTTCAGCCCCTGCGCCGAGGACGATGCATCGACCAGCTCACCCGGCAGTACGCGGATGCCGAGTGCATCGGCAAGGGGCTGTAGTCCTGGATCCAGATTGCCGGGGTCGACCAGCCACAGCAGGTTTCCACCATTGGCGAGGTAATCGGTCAGTGCCTTGGTGGTGCCTGGCTCGAGCGGCGCCTGTGGGCTGGCCAACACCACCAGGTCGGTTTGCGCGGGCACGCCGGTCACTTGCGAAAAATTCAGCGGCACGGCGCGCATGCCGCTTTGCTCAAGCTGCGTGACGAAGGTACCCAGATCTGCATTGGCGACGCCATCTGCGCGTCGCTCGCCGTGTCCGGTCATGAAGGCGACGATGCGGTCATTGCCGCGCACCAGGCGTTCCAGCGCATCGGTAAGACTGCGTTCGGTCAAGGTGTCCAGCCGCTGTTGGCGATCGTGGTAGTGCAGGATCAGTTCGCCATCGACCGTGATGCCGAGATTGCGCATGGCCACCGGATCCTGTTGCGGATCGACGAAACTCAGGTGCAGGTCGGGCTTGGCTTTTTGGTAGCGCTGCAGGGCGGCGGCGACCGTCTGGCGCAGGTCGCCCTGTGGGCTTGCATAGCTGACGACCTCCACCGGGCCGTCGAATTTCGCCAGCACGGCGCGCGTTTCCGGCGACATGCTCTTGCGGCTGTTGTAAGTCCAGTCGGCGGCGTGGTCGTGGCGTGCGGTGAGAAAACCGATGGCACCCGCGCCGAGCAGCACTAGCAACGCAAACAACCAGCCGTTGAAACGACGCATGAGGGAGACGTTCATCAGCCGCGCTCCCCCTCGGCAGCAAGGCGCCGGATGCCGAGCGCCAACGCTACGCCGATCGCCAGCAGGAACCACGTCACGTCCGTGCTCGATACCAGTCCACGCAGCAGATTTTCCTGATGCGTGCTCATCGCAAGCCAGTTGATGAAGCCGATGTTGATGCCGGCGAGCTGGGCTCCGAGATTTACGCAATTGAGTGCCAGTCCGAACATGAAAGCCGTCACGGCGGCGACTGCCGAATGCGAGGCGAACGCTGAACACGCAACGCCGATGGCGGCGAGCACGGCCAATGCAAGAAAGGTTCCCAGTGTGGCGGCACCGAGCATGCCCCAATCCAGTGTCACGCCATGGGCAAGACTCACCGGTACGGCCAGTGCGAACAACAGCCACAGCGCCAGCCAGGTCAGCACGGCCAGATATTTGCCCAGCAGGATGCTCGCAGGCGAAAGCCCGGTCGAAAATAACAGCGGCAACGTGCCCGCGCTGCGTTCGCTGGCCAAGCTGGACATCGTCAACAGCGGCACCAGCAACAACGCAAGTTCGATCAGGCCGAACGGCAAGGTGCTGCCGGTGATCAGGCTGCTCAGCAGGCGAACCGCCACCAGGTCGGTATAGCCCGGGCCGTCCGGCAGGGCGGCAAGCTTCACCTGGTTGAGCAGGAATATTTGCAACAGCAGAGCGAAACGCCAGCCGAGTTCCGCCAGCGCGAGGGCGGCGATGGTCCAGCCGAGCGGGCGCACGAACAGGCGGCGCAGTTCCAGCCGCGTCACAGCGAATAAGGTCATGCGGCTTGGGCCCTGCCGTGCATGGCGATGTCGAAGAAGGTTTTTTCCAGGGCGGCGTGCTGATCGGCCGGGAGCGGTGCGTCGTAGCGCAGCACACCTTCATGCAGGACCGCCACACGGTCGCACACGGCCGTCACCTCGCTCAGCTGGTGCGTGGACAGGATCACCGCGATGCCCTCTGCGGCCAGGTCGCGCAGCAGCTTGCGCAGCGCGACCACTTGCACCGGATCGAGCGCATTGGCCGGTTCGTCCAGCACCAGCAGGGCGGGGCGGTGCAGCAGGGCGCAGGCCAGTCCCAGGCGTTGGCGCTGGCCCTGCGACAAAACGCCCGCCAGGCGGCGCGACATATCCTTGAGCTCCAGCCGTTCGAGCACCGCATCGCCGGCTTCCTTCAGCCGGGCGCCGGTGAGGCCTCGCAAGCGGCCATGGGCGTTCAGATGTTCGCGCAGGGTCAATTCCGGCCACAGCGGGGCAGCTTCCGGCAGCCAGCCGATGGCCTGTCGCGCCAGTTCAGGATGCTCGAGAAAGTCCCGGTCCTGCAGGCGGATGGCCCCGCTGTCAGGCCGGAGCGCCCCAGCGATCAAGCTCAGGGTCGTGGACTTGCCAGCCCCGTTGACCCCAAGCAGCCCAAGGATCTGCCCGGCATGGAGGCGTAGCGAGAGATCGCGCACGGCCGGCCGGCCGGCCCGGCTGCGGCTGACCTGTTCAAGTTGCAGTACGGGAGGTAAAGCTGGCTTAGGCGCGTTCATTGCATGATTGTCGGGGTGACCCCATCCCCCACACAACCGTTTAACGTCACGGTTTAACGGGAGTCCAAGTGATAGGGTTGTACCATGCTGGTGGGTACGGACGCCCTCGACTAGACTGCTTTTTCCCCTCCAGGACCTTTCCACAATGCTCGATGCAGTGTTGCAATTCCTTTCCGGTGGTGTGGCCCACGCCGGGTGGGTGGCGATGCTTGTCTACCTGCTGGTAGTCACGCAGATCACCATTTTCACGGTCACCCTCTATCTGCACCGCTGCCAGACGCATCGCGGCGTCGACCTGCATTCGTCCATTGCGAATTTCTTCCGCTTCTGGGGCTGGCTCACCACCGGCATGGTGACCAAGGAGTGGGTGGCTGTGCACCGCAAGCACCACGCCAAGGTGGAAACCGAGGAAGATCCGCATAGCCCGCAGATCTACGGCATCAAGAAGGTGTTCTGGGATGGCGTGTCGCTGTACCGCGACGCCAGCTATGTGAAGGAAGACCTGGAAAAGTACGGCCGCGGCACGCCCGACGACTGGATCGAGCGCAAGCTTTACACCGCGCATCCGTATTGGGGGCCGGCCCTGATGCTGATCATCGATGTCACGCTGTTCGGCGTGATCGGTGCCGCCCTATGGGCGGTGCAGATGGCCTGGATTCCGTTCTGGGCGGCTGGTTTCGTCAACGGCATCGGCCACTGGTGGGGCTACCGTAATTTCGAAAGCTCCGACACGGCCACCAACCTGCTGCCGTGGGGTTTCTGGATCGGCGGCGAAGAGCTGCACAACAACCATCACGCGTTCCCGAGCTCGGCCAAGTTCGCGCTGCGCAAATGGGAATTCGACATCGGCTGGGCGGCCATTTGCGTGCTGCGCAAGCTGGGGCTGGCCAAAGTGTTGCGTGTAGCGCCCACGCTGGACATGCGCCCCAATGTGCACCTGCCGGATGCGGAAACCCTGAAGGCCGTGCTCACCCATCGCTTCCAGGCGATGACCGACTACTACCGCAACGTGATCGTGCCGACCCTGCGCGACGAAGCGCAGCATGCCGGCGAAGGCATCAAGTCCATTCCGCGCCGCCTGCGCCGTGCCTTGGCCGACGGCGGCCGCTGGCTCGACGGCGAGAACCGCGAGCGCATGCAGGATGTACTGGCCAAGCGCCCCATGCTCAAGACGGTGTGCGAATTCCGCAACCGCCTCGCCGAACTGATGGAGCAGCGCGGTGCCGACCAGGCGCTGAAGGGCCTGCAGCAGTGGATCGTCGAAGCCGAGCAGAGCGGCATCCGTGCGCTGCAGGAGTTTGCGCAGCGCTTGAAGGGATATTCGGTGGCGGCAGGCTGATCGGGACGCCAAAAAGGATGAACAAAAAAAGCCCGTCTTGCGCAAGACGGGCTTTTTCATTTTGTCTACCGTGCCTGTGGTGAATAGTGAAAGGCTCAGATTGGGTCTAATTAGCTTTGATAACCGTGGGGCTATGTTGGTCTCAGAACGGATAGATCCTGCGACTCGCACGCAGTTGCAAATACCTCAAAATCTTTCGCGGGCACCGTCGCCAGAGCAGTGTAAATATCTTGCATATCACCGCGAGAAATTTTTTCCCGAGGCTCGTAGGCTGGGATGACAATCCCAGCTTTGTGGCGGTTGCCGGATGCTGGGATGGTCATCCCAGCCGACTGGTTACGAGATGAAACGGGAGCGCTGCTCCAGGGTCGGCACAAAGCACTGCTCGCTGCGGCCGAACAGCTTGTAGCGGTGGCGTGCCACGAAGCGATAGGCCACGTCCCGAATGGGGCGTGGGACCGACAACATCATGACGCTCAGCCAGTGCCAGCGCCGATGGGGCAACCCGCGCAACACGCGGGCAATGGCGGTGGTATCGGTATAGCCGTGGCCATCTTCGACCAGCAGCATGGATAACGGCGAATCCGGATCGAGGCCATGTGTCTGCAACAGACGCCGACCGTTCTGTGATTGCATCGAGGCGAACCGGTAACGGCCTTCGCGATCGTGCTCAAGCAGAAAACGCACCCAGCGGCTGCACAATAGGCACACGCCGTCATAGACAACCACGGGAAATGACGCCGTTTCAGTCATCGGTAACGATCTCCAGCCAGCCCCGGTAAGCCACCAGTCGGCCTATCCATGGTAACCGGGTGTCGATGCGAAACGCGTAACGACCGTCGTGTTCGCCGCTGTGCGACAGCACTGTGCCCAGCCAGAGACGTGGCACGCGCACACCCAGCATCCATGCACCGTTCAAATGCCACGTCACACCGTGGGCATCGGGCACTAGTTTGAAACGTAGTGTGATGGGGCCGAGCCGTTCCAGCAGGTGCGAGGCGGTTGCATCGTTGCGTAGTGTCGATTGCATGCGGCCTAGCGCAAAGCGACGTTTCCAGGTTTCGCTGCTGCCGCTGCGTTCGATGCATACCTCCAAGGCTTGCTCCGGCGCGGGATGAGGCAAGCCCAGCAAGCGCCGCAAAGCTCGCAAGACCAGGTTGTTATCGCCTTCCACATCAGCAAGGCCACGCGCTATCACGCGCGCGTCGGCGCCATGCAAGCGACGGACTGGTTCGGGTAGGCTGCGCCAGGCTGTTTGGCCAAGCAGGCTGGGAAAAAGTCCCTCACCTGTGTTCATGCTCTTTCCGCCAGGACTTCGAGCGCGTATGTACGCTCAATGACCCAGTCTATACCGTGAGCTTTGTCAGTTCATCATCCAGCCATGCACGCAGGGCGGGGTCGCGCACTTCAAATAATTCAAACAGGCCCAGCGCCCGCAATGCGGGCAATTGGGCCATGAGCTTGGGTTCCATCGAGCACAGCACGGGCTCCGGAGTGGCTGGGTCCAGCATCTGATGAGCGCAGGCGACAAAGGTCTCAAGGGGGCACAAGCAGTAAGCGTGTTCCAATTTGATCGGCTCAGCCACGGACATGCAGTCATCCTCTAGAATTCAGCGCGTCATCAGCAGCGCAACGCGCTGCCAATGTCCAACCAACAAACCTATTGGGCGCCCTTGGGGCGGCCGGGCAGGAACGTCTCCAAGCCTTCAAGTCGCCCGCTCAGGCAGCACCTTTCACTGATGTTCCGACTGCTGCTGCATCGGTACCAGCGTGCGAGCCACGTCGGCCAGTGCAAACAAACGCGCCGTCCGCATCCAGCCGATAGCCAACACGATCAGCTGGTTGAGTGCCAGCGCCAACAGAAGGCCGGACAGGCCAAATGCGGTGACGCGAATACGCGCAACACTGAATAGGGATACAAGTGCAGTGCCCGCCAGCGTCACGGCCAGATAGAACAGCAGCGTCTTCCAGGGGCGACGGAAGAGTTGTCGGAGGCCACGCCATAACGCACACATTGCCGAACGCAGCGCCACATCGGCAATGAACGCCGCGCGCGCCGACTCCACGATCGACTGAATCAATACGAACACGAGCAGAGCGATGCCACGCATCGCATTTGAATACACGTCGACTTGCGATTCCAGCATGGCCGTCTCGGCATACTTATCTGCCCTATGCGAGCTTCCCACTGCAACCGCAACGACCAGCGCATACGGAAGCAGCGACCAAAGCATGAGCAGGAACATGCGGCCGTATTCGAGCAGGCCATTATGCAGGAGCTCACCGAAGCCGAGTACTCGTCCTGCCCTGCCGCTCCCAACGATCATTCCATCCAGAAAGGGCGACAACAGCAAAGTCAGCGCAAGGCCGATGATTGCCGCCACACCGAACCATTCGGCGTGGTCGGCCAAGGCAAAAATCACATCGGTGAACATCATGGCGCTGAAGTGTCGCGCCCACTCGGCTGCATGCGTCGAACCATCGAGCAGGCCGCTCAGCATCCGCCACAACGGCAAAGTAACCACGGTGGCGGGTATCAGCATGATTACCAACCACACCGCGAGCAGCCGCCACTGCACAGCCGCGACCATGGTGGACAAAAGCCCGCCAAAGCCGGCGGAGCGAGGTACGTCGTAGGCCATCACAATGTCACCAGCAAGGAGTAGAAAGTCTGCAGCAGGGCCGCTGCATCGGCCGTCCAGCGCCTGGACGCAGCGCCATTAGGCCTGCTGGTCAGGCTGTTGTTGAGCCGGTCGTAGTCGAGGTAGTTATGCCCTTCGGGATCCAGCTCGGCCGAGACGGCCTTGCTGGGTTTCACGAAGTCGAAGCGTGCCCAGCGGCGACCATCGTCCCATGTCACGTCTTCGTGAGTGCCATCTTCAAAGGTGACGCGCAGCAGCTCGGGTGTGGGCGCGCCATGGCGAACCAAGGTGATGGTGCTGTGCCATGCAAAGGGTCCGGATTCCTTCGGCTGCGCCTGGGGGTGAGCTTTCTTCCAATCTTCACGCTCTCTATCGATCTGCCTTTCCAGGTCAACCGCAACCACCTCGGTCTTCTTGTCGTCTTTCCAGCAGACGCCGGCCTGAGGCAGCTCTTCAAAACTATCGATGGATGAGATGCCATCTTCCATTACGCCCGTGCCATACACATAGGGGTTGAAGATGGCATCGACGTCTTTCGCGTCGCCCGAGCTATCGATCAAGGCGGCGCGAAAGTCCGCAACGGACGGATGACGAAAACGCCAGCGCTGGTAATACAGGCGGAACGCCTTTTCCAGCGCCGGGCGTCCCAGTCGTTGTTCCAGGTCGTGCAGGGCCGTTGACGCGCGCGTATACACCGTAAAGTAGCTGAAACTGGACATGCGGTCCCAGCTGTTCTGCGCCAGGGGATCATGCGGGTGCCTGAGCATCGCGCCAAGACGCTCGAACTCGAAGCCGGTGAGATGGGGCGTAATGCCCAGCCATTTGGTGAAGGGCGTGGCCAGCACGTAATCCTCATGGCGCTCGCCCAGCATTCGCATATCCCAGAATTCATTGAGGCCCTCGTCGAGCATGGGTTCTTCAAATTCATTCGAAGCGAGAATGCCGTAGAAGTAGCCGTGGCCGAATTCGTGGATGTTCACGATGTCTGAGGCCATCTGCGTCCAGGTATCGGGTTCAACGTACTGATAGGCTTCAGTCGTAGTGAAAGTCGGATACTCCATGCCACCGGCCTCGACCGCGTTGTAAGGCGGAACCACCACCGTGAGCGTGTCGTACGGATACGCGCCCAAGGTTTTGGAGAAGTAGCCGAGCGCATCGATGTTCGCCTTCAAGCTCGGCGCCGCGCTGGCCTCGTATTCCGGCGGATAGATCACCCGCACGGCTACCTTGGGGCTGCCCGGACCGGCATAGGTGCCATCCAGTGTTCGGTAACCCTTGGCGGCGACCCACGCAAAGTCATGGACGTCGCCTTGCACGAAGTGATAGGTCGTCCTGCCGCCTTTTTGCGCCAGCGTGCCTCGCAATTGACCGACCGCACCGACGGTGTAGTCGCTGGGCACCGTCAGATTGACGTCGTACAAACCAAAGTCGGCGAAGAACTCGCTGTTGAAGTGAAACTCATGGACGTTCCAGCGCACCTGCGTGGCGCCGCGTTCGCCCGCTAGCTCAAGCACGCCGATCTTGGGAAACCATTGCCCGACCAGATTGAAATCGCCCCACCAGCCGGTACGCGCGACCACACGCGGCAGCTGGCTGACAAAGTCGATATCCAGCACCAACGTGCCAGCGGATGGCACCGGTTGCGCCAGGTCGATACGCACCACGGTCTGGTCGGTTTCAGGGCCGCCATCGGGATGCACGAAGCGCCAGGTCAATGCAGCGCCGTCCTGTTGCACGTGCTGCAGACGAATCCAGCCCCATTGTCCTTCTTTCAGCGCAGCCAGGCCGCGCGAGCTGGCATGAGCGGTCTGCACATTGCGCTCGGTAAAGAAGGTGCTTCCCTCGTTCTGGAAGGCATTGAGATAGAGATGCAAGTAGACGCTGCGCACTTCGCGATCACTACGATTGCGCCAGGTCATGTGTTCCTTGCCGGTGACGGCATGCCTGGCAGCATCAAGATCCGCGTGGATGGTGTAGCTCACCACGCGATCGGATAGCGTCGGCTCCTTGCCGCTACGTTCGCCACCCCAGGCGTTGGGTGCACTTTGCTGCGTAATGATGGTGTTGTGCGCCGGTGCAAAGAGAATATCTTGCATCGCAGCGGGTGCGGTCTGCAGAGCGCTGGCCTGGCACGACCACGCAATCGCCAGGATCGCGAACCACGATGTGCATCTACCCATGACAGACCTCATTAGCGCCTGCCTGACAGGTGATTGTGCAGCCTGCGCAGGGGATGCCGATGGAGCATCGGCCAGAGGACATGGCGGCAGGGCAGGGCTCGTCGGCAGGTGCGCGATTCGATTTCCTGAAATCTGTAGCATCATCTATCGGTCGGTGAGTCCCGTCTTGATCGATAGACTGAGGGAGCAGTTTCAAGGTTGACTCGGGGAATTTTCAAGATTTGATCAAGAACGCCAAACTGTGATGAATGCAAAGAAAGTCCTGGTGGTCGAAGACGATGCGGACAGTGCCAGCATTTTGGAGGCGTACTTGCGCCGTGACGGGTTCGATGTGGGGCTTGCCGGTGATGGCCTGCGCGCCATTGAGGTGCACGCGCATTGGAAGCCGGACCTGGTCTTGCTGGATGTCATGCTTCCCAGGCTCAGCGGCATCGAGGTGCTGTCGTCCATTCGCCGTACCAGCAATACGCCCGTGATCATGGTCACGGCCGTTGGCGATGAGCCGGAGAAACTTGGCGCGCTGCGCTATGGCGCCGACGACTACGTGGTCAAGCCCTACAACCCCAAGGAAGTCGTGGCACGTGTCTACGCCGTATTACGGCGTTCCGTTTCCTACCAGCCTTTGAGTGAGCGACTGCGCCACGAGCAGCTTGTAGTGGATGCCACCGCCGTTACCGCAAGCATCGAGGCCGGCAACGGTCAATGTACGCCCATCGAACTGACGCCGACCGAATTCAATCTTCTGGTCACGCTGCTGAAAACGCCGCATAAGGCGTTTACACGCGGCGAATTGCTGGAAGCCTGTCTGCCCGACAGCGATGCCCTGGAGCGCGTCGTCGACACCCATATCCACAATCTGCGGCGCAAACTGGAAGTCCATGGCATTACCGGCGTGCTGGTGACCGTGCGCGCCATTGGGTATCGCTTCCGATGAAATGGGCCCTGCCGCGTCGTGGCAAATCGATGCCCCTGTTGTGGTGGCTGGGACTTCGCATGAGCGCCCTCGCAGCGGGGGCGGTCGTCGTCATCGCCTTCAGCATGTGGCTGCGATACGTGATCTGGGATGCCATGATGCTGCGTGCGCTGCCACCCGATGCGCGTCAGCAAATGCAGCAATGGCTGGCAAGTCCACGCGGCCACGAACAACAGTTGTGGCGGCTGCTTGCCCGCTATTACGACGTTGTCGATTTCCTGCCCGGCCTGACCAACCGCGACTGGCTCGTTCTGGCGGCGCTTGTGCTTGGCTCGGTCCCGGTGATTGTGCTGTTCGGCCTCATCTATTCGCGTCCGTTGTCGCGCCAGTTTTCACATGTCGTCGGGGCCGCCCATCGGGTGGCCGACGGAGACTTTTCCGCGCGTGCGTCGTTGGTACAGGGCGCTCCTGGTGAATTGTCGCGCCTGGCGGTGGACTTCAACAGCATGACCGCCAAATTGCAGCAGTACGAGCGCGAAATCCGTGAATCGAGTGCCATGCTGGCCCACGAGTTGCGCACGCCGCTGAATGCGGCCATGGGGCGTGTCCAGGGCATGCTCGAGGATGTATTCCCGCGCGACGCGGAACAGCTTGTGCTGATCCAGCGGCAATTGGAGCAAATCAATCGTCTGGTCGGCGACCTGCATTTCCTGTCGATGGAGCGAGCAGGACAGCTGCCGTTGGAAAGGGAGGATTTCTCGCTCGCGGACCTCGTACAAGAGCGCCTGACGTGGGCGTCACTGCAATTGAAGGATGCAGGTATGGCCGTGACGTGCCACGTGCCTGCCGACACGCGGATCAACGCCGATCGGGACCGCATTGGGCAGGCACTATCCATCCTGATCGACAATGCAGTCCGATATGCCGCATCGGGAAGACAGCTGCACATCGAGGTCATGCAGTCTGCGGCCGGCACATCCATCGCTGTCACCGATCACGGACCTGGTGTGAGCGATGAACATCTGGCCCGCATGCAGGATCGGTTTTGGCGTGCTGATCATTCGCGTGCCCGCCATTTGGGCGGAAGCGGCCTCGGCCTGGCCATCGCTTCGGCCATATGTCAAAGCCACGGCGGCGCGTTGGAGATGACACGCGGTTCCGAGCGCGGGATTCGCGCACGAATCAGGTTTCCGGTCAGCGGATAGCCTCAGCCTGTCATCAAAGACCGTCGTGCGACGGTACGCCCGGCCCAAACAAAAAAAGCCCGCCTTACGGCGGGCTTCCTGGATCTCGGCCTTCGCCGGGATGACCTGCCTGGAACAAAAAAGCCCGCCTTGCGGCGGGCTTTCCTGGATCCCGGCTTTCGCCGGGATGACCTGCCTAACGGCAGGTCACTTGATCTTGCCTTCCTTGTAGATCACGTGCTTGCGCACGACCGGATCGTATTTCTTGAACTCGAACTTTTCCGGGGTGTTCTTCTTGTTCTTCTGCGTGGTGTAGAAGTGGCCGGTGCCGGCCGACGAGATCAGGCGGATCTTGTCGCTCTTGCTCTTGGACATGGCTCAACGCTCCTCAGATCTTTTCGCCGCGGGCACGCAGGTCGGCAATCACGGCCTCGATGCCCTTCTTGTCGATGGTGCGCAGCGCCTGGTTGGAGACGCGCAGTTTCACCCAGCGGTTTTCGCTGGCAACCCAGAACCGGCGCTCATGCAGGTTGGGCAACCAACGGCGGCGGGTTTTGTTGTTGGCGTGCGAGACGTTATTGCCGGTCTGCACACCCTTTCCGGTGACTTGGCATACACGGGCCATGATGACCTCCGTAGATTTGTAGACCGCCCGTTGGCCAGGGCGACATCGGCCCAGCGGCGCTTTGCGCCACGCGATGCTGGAGGGTATTGCTTCCGCCTTGAGTCGTGAGGTCCGCATCGCGTCGCGGACATGCCCGGAGGCCGGGTCGACTCATGGCGAGCCGTGCATTATCCAGCAAAAACAGCCGGATGTGCAATCCATAGCCACGTTGACGGCTTTTGCCCACATGGCGGCAGGCGGGGATGTATGGAACAATTCCCCACCTTTGCGCCTGTGCGCCTTAGCTTATCGAACCCGAGGGATACCCATGGCAGACATCACCGCCAACGGCCTGGCCACAGGCTCGGCCAGCCAACCGCAGCTCGTGCTGCAGAAGATCTACGTCAAGGACGTGTCCTTCGAGGCGCCCAATGCGCCGCAGATTTACCAGGAAATCGGCGAGATCACCGAGGCCCCGCAGGTGCAGCTCAACCTGTCCCAGCGCGCCACCGGCCTCGGCAACGACCTCTACGAAGTCGTGCTCACCCTGACCCTTACCTGCACCATCAACGAGCGCACCGCCTACCTGGCGGAAGTGCACCAGGCTGGCCTGTTCGGCATTGCCGGCTTCAGTGAAGCCGAGCAGGCCGGCATCATCGGCAGCTACTGCCCGAACCTGCTGTTCCCGTATGCCCGCCAGGTGATCTCCAGCCTGGTGCAGGAAGGCGGCTTCCCGCCGTTCCTGCTGCAGCCGATCAATTTCGAGGCTCTGTACGCCGAGCAGCAGCGCCGCACGGGCGCGAGCGGCGAGGCGCCGACGCTCAACAGCTGAAGCCGCGAACAGGCCTGAAAACATGACCGACCAGCCGATCCTGGCTGTCCTCGGGGCTGGCTCCTGGGGCACGGCCTTGGCCACGCTGGCCGCGCGCAATGGCGTTCCCACCCGCTTGTGGGGACGCGATGCGGCGGCTCTGGCGGAGATGGCCGCCAGCCATCGCAATCAGCGCTACCTGCCGGATCTGGAACTGCCAGCCGGACTCGCCTTCGAGCCTGATCTGGCCAAGGCAGTGCATGGTGCTACCACGGTATTGATCGTGGTGCCCAGCCATGCGTTCGCGCAAATGCTCGGCGAGCTCGTGCCATTGCTCGGTCCGGACACCAGCATCTCCTGGGCGACCAAAGGCTTCGAGCCTGGCACCGGGCGGTTCCTGCATGAACTGGTGGCCGAAAGGCTGCCGGGTCGGGCCGCCGCGGTGCTTACCGGCCCGTCGTTCGCACGCGAAGTGGCGGCCGGCATGCCCAGTGCGGTGACGGTGCACTCCGAGCATGAGGCGTTCGCGCAGCGGCTTGCCGACTTGTTGCACGCCCCGAACTTCCGTGTGTACACCGGCAACGACGTGCTGGGTGCGGAATTGGGTGGCGCGATGAAGAACGTGCTGGCGGTTGCCACCGGGGTGGCCGACGGCATGCGGCTCGGCCTGAACGCGCGCGCGGGCCTGATCACCCGCGGCATGAATGAGATGCTGCGACTGGGCGTGGCGCTGGGCGCGAAACCGGAGACGCTGATGGGCCTGTCCGGCCTCGGCGACCTGGTGCTGACCTGCACCGGTGATCTTTCGCGAAACCGGCGCCTGGGGCTTGCGTTGGGGCAAGGCGTCGGCATCCATGAAGCGGTGGCGCAGATCGGCCAGGTGGTCGAAAGCATGGTCACCGCCAACGAAGTCGCGCGTCTTGCCGACAAGCACGGGCTGGACCTGCCGATCAGCAAGGGCGTGCGCGCCGTGCTGCGTGGCGAGGTCACGCCGGTCGAAGGCATGAAGGCGCTGATGGCGCGCGAGCAGAAGCCGGAATACCCGCAGGGCTTGTTCGGAACGCATTGAAGAAAGGTTTTTGGGATGGTCTGAAAAAATCCGTCCTGGATTTTTCAGACGCGTCGCGCGCGGCGCATGTGCTTGCTCCATCCCTGGAGCAAGCCCTACGGGCCAGCCAGGGGCTGTCCAAATCCGCTCCCGGCGGATTTGTCCGCACGCGACTACCACGAATCAAACACTTACGTGCTTGATTCGTGGGCGGTGCATCCTTGCACCGCGGAAGCTCTGAATAAATCGGAGCTTCCCTTGGGAGGAGTGTGCGTAACCGCTTGCGGCACGCACCCGGATCGCTGCTAAGCTCAAGGTTTTGGTCGCCCCAGGGATCGCATGCGCATGCATCTACCGGACGAGAACCAGCACCGCGATCCTTCCGCCCCGAATGGGGAGCGCGAGGAAAGCCTGCCCGGCACCTGGCGCAAGCTGCTGGGGCGGCCGCCTGTGGCCGCGGCGCACGACCATGTGCTGCTCGGTTTCTTTTTCGAGGTGATGCCTGAAGACGGCGCGCCTTACGCACGCCTGGATGCCGCCCCGGTACTGCTGGTGCCGGGGGAGCATGGCCGTTTCACCCGTCCGTCCCCGCTGGAAAGCAAACTGCTTGCGCATTCCGTGCTGACTTTGCACGAGCAGCGGCTGGCGACCACCGCACTGGGCTTGCCGCAGGCCTTGCGCAAATCGCGCAGCTACGCGCGCCTGTCAGGCCAAGTGGGCAATGCCCTGCTGGCAGAGATGCTGGATACCGCGCCCTGCTTCCTTGGCGGCCTTGCCGGCCTGCGCCTGTCGCGCGGCAAATCGCACCAACTCAACTGGCATTGGCATCTGGAGCAGGACGGCAGCCAGCGCCTGCTGCCGGCGTTGCCGCACAGCCAGCGCCTGTTGCGCATCGAAGGGCTGTGGTACCTGGACGCGGAGCGGGCAGAGCTTGGCCATCTCGAAGCAGACCCGGAAGAAACCCATTGGCTGGACCTGCCGCCGCTCAAGCACGAATACAGCCGGGCCTTGCGCCGCCACCTGCCTTCGAGCCGCCTGGCGCAGCGCATTCCGCTGCCGCAGGTCTTCGACGAACTGCGTCGCGCCGAGCTCGCCCCCAAGCCCGTACTGACCCTGCATGCACTTACGCGCCATGCCCGCCTCGCGGCCGGTACGCCGCCGCTGGCCTATGCGCGGCTTGCGTTCGACTATGCCGGCGAGCGCCTGCCCGGGCGTGGCGGCGAGCCCTTGGTACGCCGCGTGCGCAACGGCCAGCTGGTGGAAATCACGCGCAAGCGCGCGGAGGAGCTGTCCACGATGGAGCAGCTCGAACGCGCCGGCCTCACCCTGGGAGTGGATACCGAAGGCTTACCCTGGGATCTGGCGGACACGCTGCCGGAAGACGCCTGGCTGTTTCCCGGCAAGGGACACGCAGGCGCGTTGGAAGTGAACACTCCCGCGCGCTGGCTGGCCCTGCGACCCAAGCTTGAAACGGAAGGCTTCCTGCTCGAGTACGCGCCGAGCTTTCCGTTCGAAGTGCTGGAAGGTCCGGTGCGCTGGTACGGCAACGCGGTGGAAGACGCCGACGACCACGCCTTCGACTTGGAGATCGGCATCGAGGTGGAAGGCAAGCGCCGCAACCTGCTGCCCGCCGTGGCGCAGGCGCTGGCCGAGCATCAACTCAATCTCAGCCCGGCGCCGAACGAGCCGGATGATGCCGTGTGGTACGCCCCGGTCGACGACCGTCGTCGTGTGCCGGTGCGCCTGAAGGAGCTGCGCGGCTTGCTGGCGCCGCTCGCCGAATACCTCGAAAAGCCGAAGAAAAAACTGCACCTGCCGCGTGTGCAGGCAGGGCGCCTGGAAGAAATCGTCGAGGCGTTGCCGGCCGGCGGCGAGCTGCAGGCACCGGAACAGCTGCGCGGCTTCACCGCGCGTCTGCGCGATGCGGCTGAACGCGCGAGCGACGCCATTCCCGAGGGCCTCACGGTTGAACTGCGCCCCTATCAACGCGAAGGCCTGCGCTGGTTGAACGCACTGGCCGAAGCCGGCGTTGGCGGCGTGCTGGCCGATGACATGGGCCTGGGCAAGACGCTGCAGCTGATTACGCACCTGCTGGCGCTGAAAGAGCGTGGCGCCTTGCAACAGCCCGCGTTGATCGTGGTGCCCACCAGCCTGATTCCCAATTGGCTGGCGGAAATCGCGCGCTTTGCGCCATCGCTGCGCGCGCTCGCCTTGCATGGCCCGCAGCGCAGTGGCGATTTTTCGCAGATCGCTGTGCAGGACATCATCCTTACCAGTTATGCCTTGCTGCCGCGCGACGTGGTGACCTTGCGCAAGCAGCCTTTCTCGCTGATCGTGTTCGACGAAGCGCAGCAGGTGAAGAATCCGCGCACGCAGGCGCGCCGCGCGGCGCTCACTTTGCGCGCACCGCGCTGCATCTGCCTCACCGGCACGCCGCTGGAAAATCACCTGGGCGAACTTTGGTCGCAGGTGGATCTGGCTGTGCCTGGCCTGCTGGGCGATGAAGGGGCATTCCGCCGCCACTACCGCGTACCGATCGAAAAGCAGCGCGATGAAGAATGCCAGGCGCGCCTCAATCGCCGGCTGGCGCCGTTCATCCTGCGCCGAACCAAGGCGCAAGTGGCGTCAGAGCTGCCGTCGAAGACGGAAATCACCCGCCGTGTGGTGCTCGACGGCCGCCAGCGCGAGCTGTACGAAAGCCTGCGCCTGTCGCTGGCCGACGAGCTGCGTGAGGTGATTGCACAGCGTGGCATCGCGCACAGCGGCATCGTGGTGCTCGATGCGCTGCTCAAGCTGCGCCAGGTCTGCTGCGATCCGCGTCTGGTGAAACTGGAAGCCGCGCGCGGCGTGCGCGATTCGGCCAAGTTCGAGCTGCTGATGGACATGTTGCCTGCGCTGCTCGCCGAAGGGCGCAAGGTGCTGCTGTTCTCGCAGTTCACCGAAATGCTCAAGCTGATCGCGAACGAACTGGAGCGCCATCGAATCAGCTACGTGATGCTCACCGGCGAAACGCGCGACCGCGCCGAGCCGGTGCAGCGCTTCCAGGAAGGCGACGTACCGCTGTTCCTGCTCTCGCTGAAAGCCGGCGGCGTGGGGCTCAACCTCACCGCCGCGGACACGGTGATCCACTATGACCCCTGGTGGAACCCCGCCGCGGAAGCGCAAGCCAGCGATCGCGCCCATCGTATCGGGCAGGACAAGCCGGTGTTCGTGTTCCGCCTGATTACCTCGGGCACGGTGGAAGAGCGGATCGAAGAACTGAAGGCGCGCAAGGCGGAACTGGCCCAGGCGGTGCTGGAGGGCGGCGGTACGCGCGAGAAGCTGAGCTTCGATCAGGCCGATCTGGATGCGCTGCTCGCACCAGGCTGACGTCGTAGGCTGGGATGCCAATCCCAGCATTGCCATGCATGCCACTGCGCGAATGCTGGGATTGTCATCCCAGCCTACGCAAAGGTGCTATTTCGCATCGTTCCTTTGCGTCCTTGCGGATCATTTTGATGACGCTCAGTCGCGCGCGGCGACTTCGTCGATGTGCCTGAGCAGGTCGGCCGGATCGTCATACACGCGAAATGCGCCCGAGCGTTGCAATTCATCCTGACCATAGCCGCCGGAGAGCAGTCCCACGCCTAGCGCCCGCGCCCGCTGGGCAGCCAACATATCCCAGATGCTGTCGCCAATCACCAGCGAGCGATGGATGTCCACGCCCAGCCGTTCGGCGGCAGCGATGAACAAGTCCGGATCTGGCTTGGCATGACGCACCATGTCGCGCGTCACGACCGGTATTTCATCGGGATCGACGCCCAGCGCGGCGAGATTGTGCGCGGCGGTACGCATGCGGCCGCTGGTAGCGATCGCCCAGGGGATTTTTTCCTGGCTCAGGAACTGCAGCAGCTCGCGAGCACCCGGCAGGGGACGCACCGAACCCTGGGTGTGATGGCGATTGAAGGCTTCCGCGTGCCGCTGTTGCAGGCGCTCGATCCGTTCCGGCGTGATGTCCAGATCGGTCTCGCGCAGCAGGATGTTGGTGAACAGGCCGCCGCTCATGCCAATCTTGCGATGGATGCTCCACACCGGCAGCACCACGCCTTCTTCATCCAGCGCTTCCTTCCAGGCCAGCACGTGTTGGTAAACGCTATCGATCAGCGTGCCGTCGAGGTCGAACAGGAATGCGGTATTTGAGCGCGGCATGGCGATCCTCATCCTTTTTCAAGGCCGTCATTCCCGCGCAAGCGAGAATCCAGCTACGTCGTTGCGTGAGAGCAATGGATCCCGTTTGCGCGGGAATGACGAACGTATGTGATTACTCGCTGGGCAAGCTGCGGCCGGATTCCAGCACCGCCAGCGCCGCCGCGCCAAGCAGGCCCGGCTCCGGGTGCGTGATGGCAATCGTGGGCACGCGTTCCATGGTATCGCGAAAGCGGCCCTTCGCTTCGAAGCGTTCGCGGAACCCGCCGCTCTGCAGCCATGGCATCAGGATCTTCAGCACGCCGCCGGTGAGGTAGACGCCATCCCAGCCACCCAGGCTCAGCACCAGGTCGCCGGCCACGCTGCCGAAGATGCCGGCCAATGTTTCCACTGTGCGCACGCACAAGGCGTCGCTGCCGTCGGTGGCACGTGCGGTGATGTCTTCTGGCGTGTATTCCTGCGCGGGCTGGCCGGCGATGTCGGCCAGAGCAAGGTAGAGATTGACCAGGCCGTTGCCGCAGATCATGCGCTCGTTCGAAACGCGGCCGAAGCGCGCGTTGAGGCGATGCAGGATCTCCACATCCTCGGCCGTATGCGCGGCGAAGCCGGAATGGCCGCCTTCGGTTTCCAACACGATCCAGTGACCGTGGCGCAGCAGCAAGCCGGCCACGCCCAGACCCGTGCCCGGGCCCATCACCACGAAGGTCTGCGCCGATTTGTGATTGTGCTCCGGCGGCAGCACCCTGCCGACCGCCTGCAACTGGTCTTTCTTGAGCAGCGGAATCGACATGCCCTGTGCGGCGAAATCGTTCACCAGGCGCACGCGCTCGAAGCCCAGCTCCGTCTCCAGGCCGTGCGCGGACACGGCCCAAGGGTTATTCGTGATCTGTACCGTTTCGCCGTTGGCGATGCGACCGGCGGCAGCAATGATCGCCTGCTGGGCGGTATGGCCGGTGTCGGCGAAATACTGGCGGATGGTAGCGGCCAGCGTATCGAAATCCTTCACGCGGTAGCGTCGCACGCTGTCCAGTAGAAGCGGATCGGAGGAAGCAGTATCGGCGAGCGCGAAACGGACGTTGGTGCCGCCGAGATCGGCCAGCAGAGTGGGTGCAGAGATGGAGCGATCCATGGGGAATCCAGGGTAACGAACCTTACAAGACTGCCCGTTGTTGCCGGATTCGTCCAGCATGGCTTGCCTGAGTTCAGCGGTCCGGAGGGTAGGGCTTTACAGGTGCCACCCCTGCTGCGCCGACAACGAGCTCCTTGGGCTCTGGAGCTGCCGCAAGGCAGCCCTTGGGACGCGGCATTCTGTCCGGACGCTGCCGCGGTGCCAGCGCTAAACTACGCACGGTTTTCGCAAGAGATTCGTGCATGAACTTCCCTGCCGTCCGCATGCGTCGCATGCGCCGTGATGCCTTTTCCCGCGCCCTGATGCGAGAGCACACGCTATTGCCTTCGGACCTGATCATGGTGGCTTTCGTGATCGACGGCGAAGGCAAGCGCGAAGGGATCCCGTCCATGCCGGGCGTGGAACGAGTGTCGATCGACGGCCTGCTGGAACTGGCCGGGGAATGCGTGCGCCTGGGTGTTCCCGCGCTGGCCTTGTTTCCCTCGCCGGGTCCTGCGGCGAAGAGCGAAGACGCGGCCGAGGCGTGGAATCCGCAAGGACTGATGCAGCGCGCGACGCGTGCGCTGAAGGCGAAATACCCGGACTTGGGGCTGATCGGTGACGTGGCATTGGACCCGTACACCACGCATGGCCAGGACGGTCTGATCGACGAGAACGGCTACGTGATGAACGAGCCTACCGTCGAGGCGCTGATCAAGATGTCGCTGGCGCAGGCCGAGGCGGGCATGGATTTCGTCGCGCCTTCGGACATGATGGACGGCCGCATTGGTGCCATCCGCGAGGCACTGGAACAGGCCGGCTACATCCATACGCGCATTCTTGCCTATTCCGCCAAGTACGCCTCGTCGTTTTACGGACCATTCCGTGATGCGGTCGGCTCCGCCGCCAGCCTCGGCAAGGGCAACAAGCACACCTATCAGATGGATATCGGCAACAGCGATGAGGCCCTGCGCGAAGTGGAGCTGGATATCGCCGAAGGCGCCGATGCCGTCATGGTGAAGCCGGGTTTGCCGTATCTGGATGTGCTGCGCCGCGTAAAGGATGCCTTCGGCGTGCCGACGTTCGTGTACCAGGTAAGCGGCGAATACGCGATGCTGAAGGCCGCGGCGCTCAATGGCTGGTTGAACGAGCGCGCGGTGGTGCTTGAAACGCTGACTGCGTTCAAACGCGCCGGGGCGGATGCAATTCTTACGTACTACGCGCTGGATGCTGCGCGGTGGTTGCGCGAGTAACTTTCGTTTTCGCGCGGCTATGTACGTTGCCGTGAAAGTATGCGTTCCTTCACGGCCGTCATTCCCGCGAAAGCGGAGGAGTTTTTCAACGGCGAAGGCCGGTCAATCCATCTTGCTCTGCTGCCACCGTGGAAATGGATTCCCGCTTTCGCGGGAATGACGGCCACGAGGCGAGGTGACTTTTTTGGCGATCTACAAATTTCGCCGTCACACGTATTGAGCTATCCCGTTCCCGAACGACCAGTTTTCCTTGGCCGTTTCCAGCAGGTTGATGAAGACGTCCTCCGGCCGTACGCCAGGATCTGCCGCCAGCTTCTCCGCCACGCTGCGGTAGAACGCCTGCTTCTGCTGGACCGTGCGCGTGTTGTTGCAGGCAATCTGCACGATCACCAGGTCATCGCTGCGTGCGATACCCAGGTAGTTCGGATCGTAGTCGAACTCCTCGGCGTCATGCTGGCTGACCAGGATGAAGCGATCGTTTTCCGGCACGTTGAAGCTTTCACGCATCGCGGCGTAAATGCTGTTGCGCAAGGCTGCGATATAAGCCGGGGGTTTGCCGCGGCGTAAAGCGATCCGGACGAGTGGCATGACGGGCTCCTCAGGGTTGGCGGGCAGGTTGCGAGATATGGCCGATCTCGTAGACATCGGTGTCGTCGGCACCGGCCCGGGCGATCGCGTCGGGCCAAAGGCGAAAGCGCAGCAGCGTCCAGTGCGTTGGGTCGAAAGCACTGATGGCTGCCAGTGCGCCGCGCTCCAGGTCGGACTGTAGCTTGTTGCTTTCCTCGCTGCGCAAGGCTTCCAGTCCGGCGTGAGCGGCCATCGGTATGATCGCGCGGGTTGCTTGGCGAGCCGGCGAAAGATCGGCGGCCGTATCGGCACGCCAGACTGACCAGGTGCGCACCATCGGCCGCCCGAACGAGGCCACCACGCCGGCAAAGCCTCCGCCGCCGAGGAAGGCGTTCATGCCTTTGCTGTCGTGCCACAGGTAAAACGGCGCATAGAGGTTCTCGCGGCCTGCCGCATAGAGGTAGGCCTTGAAGGCGAGCCCGGGAAAATCGTCCGTCAGATGCCCGCGATCCGCGATGCGGCGACGAATGATGTCCATGTCGTAATCGGCGGGCAGGCCGATGCGGTACTGCATGGTGATCATGGCAAATGCTCCTGCACGGGCGGCTTGACGGGAGCAGCCTAACGATTCAGCATTATTCTGAAAATCAGGAAATTGTGCACGAACAATTCCAAAAAACAGGACGATTATCATGCGGCGGGTTCATTTCGATCTGGATGTGCTGCGCAGCTTCGCCACTGGCGTGGAGCTTGGCAGCTTCGCCAAGGCCGCCGACCGTCTGGGCCGGTCCACCTCGGCGGTGAGCGCGCAGCTGAAAAAGCTGGAGGATCAGGCCGGTACGGCACTGCTGCGCAAATCCGGGCGCGGCATGGCGCTGACCGAGGCGGGCGAGGTCATGCTTGCCTATGCGCGGCGCCTGCTGGAACTCAATGACGAGGCGGTGAGCGCGGTGCGCGGCGTCCAGCTGGAGGGACGCGTACGGCTCGGCTTGCAGGAGGATTTCGGCGAAAGCGTGCTGCCCGAAGTGCTGGGACGCTTCAAGCGTGCTCATCCCCGGCTGCGGGTGGAAGTCCACATCGCGCGCAATGCGGCCCTGATGCAATCGCTACATGCCGGTCGACTCGATCTGGCGCTGGCGTGGGAAACCGAATGGCACACGCAGCCCATGCAGCACATCCGGAGCATGCCGATGCGCTGGATCGGCTCCGACTCCGGCCTGCTGCCGTTCGAAACCGGCGAGCCTCTCCCGTTGGTGGTGCTGGAAGCACCCTGCCTGATGCGTACCGCCGCCATCGATGCCCTGGACCGCGCCGGCCTGGCCTGGCGCATCGCCTTCACCAGCGCAAGCCTGGCGGGTACCTGGGCGGCGGTGAAGGCTGGGCTGGGCATCAGCGTACGCACGCCGTTCGGCTTGCCAGCCGACTTGCATGCACTGGACTCGGCGATCTTGCCGACGTTGCCGAAGCTGGGTCTTGCGCTGTACCGCAGTGAAGCGGAGCCGGCGCCCGCCGTCGCGCGCCTGGCGGAACTGATCTTGCAACAGTTGGAAGCGGAGTAGGTTGGGGTTTGCACCCCGGCCTACCTTCACTGACTGGACTTCGGCGGCACCAGCTTGATCTCGTAAATCTTTGGCCAACGCTTGCCGGTGACGAACAGGCGGTCCCTTTTTGCGTCGTAAGCGATGCCATTGAGCACGTCATTCTCCGGATCGCTCATTTCGCCCGGACCGGGACCGAGCCCGGTGAGATTGATGACACCCACCACCTTGCCGTTGGCCGGATCGATCTCAACGATATTGTGGGTGAGCCAGACATTGGCGTAGAGCTTGTCCTTCACCCATTCCAGTTCGTTGAGATTGACCAGCGGCCGCCCTTCGAAGGTCACATCGATCCTACCCACTTGCTTGAGCGTTTCCGGATCGAGCACACGGATGGTTGGCGTGCCATCGCTCATGTAGATGTGCGTGCTGTCGCGGGTGAGCGCCCAACCTTCTCCCGGATAGCTGAACTGGCCGATCCGCTTGAAGCTCTTCAGGTCGTAGACATAGCCGTGCTGCGATTGCCAGGTGAGCTGAATCAGTCGGTTCTTCCACGTCACGATGCCTTCGCCGTAGTCGGGCGGCGGCAGTTCGACTTGCTGCAACACCTTGCCGGTATCGAGGTCCAGCTTGTGGATGAAGGATGCGCCTTCCGTGCCGGTGCTCTCATAGAGATAGCCGTCGAGGAAAAACAAGCCTTCCGTATACGCCTTGGTGTCGTGCGGATACGTATGCACCACTTCGTAGCCGTAGATCGGTATGCCGGACTGTGCACAGGCGGACGATGCCAGCAGCAGCGCGAAAACGGCGAGCAGACGAGTGATCGGTTTCATGGGGCCGAATGATCGCATGCTCGATGCGAGGCCGTCAGCCGCTCTTGGGAGCCTCTGCGTGAAATAATCGCTCGTAAGGAATGGGCAGGCGGAAAGGTCGTGGGCAGCTATCGTCTTTTGGAAACGGCAGTCATTTTCTTGCTGGCCACGGTCATTGCCGTGCCCATTGCCAAGCGCTTCCGTCTTGGCGCCGTGCTGGGCTATTTGCTGGCGGGAGTGGTGATCGGCCCGGCCGAGCTGCACCTGATCGCCGATCCCAGCCGCGCCAGTGACATTTCCGAGTTCGGCGTGGTGCTGATGCTGTTCGTGATCGGCCTGGAGCTTTCGCCAAAACGCCTATGGGTGATGCGTCACGCCGTTTTCGGCACCGGACTGCTGCAGGTACTGGTCAGCGGTCTCGTGCTGGGCACCATCGCCCACCTGGGATTTGGCCTTGCCCCGAATGCAGCGGCGATCGTCGGCGGCAGCCTGGCGCTGTCTTCCACCGCGTTCGGCCTGCAGATTCTTGGCGAGCGCAAGGAAGCGTCGTCGGCCTATGGCCGGCAATCCTTCGCCATCCTGCTGTTTCAGGACCTGGCGGCGATTCCGTTGATCGCGGCGGTGCCGTTGCTGGCCTCGACCTCATCCCGGCATGGCGTCGACCCGATGGCCGTGGCCCGCACCGTGGCGGTGATCGTGGCGGTAGTGATCGGTGGCCGTTACCTGCTGCGCCCGGTATTCCGTTTCGTGGCGCGCGCCAATTCGGCGGAGGTTTCCACCGCGACCGCCTTGCTGGTGGTGATGGGCACGGCCTTGTTGATGGAGAAATTCCACATCTCGGTGACGCTGGGGGCGTTCCTGGCCGGCGTGCTGCTGGCCGATTCGGAATACCGGCACGAACTGGAATCCAACCTGGAGCCGTTCAAGGGCCTGCTGCTGGGCCTGTTCTTCATCAGCGTAGGCATGTCGATACGGATCGACCTGCTGCTGCAGGCGCCGCTGCTGGTGCTGGGATTCACCTTCGGCCTGCTGCTGGTGAAGGGCCTGCTGCTGTGGCCGCTCGGACTCAAGCCCGGCGGGCTGCATCGCAGCGATGCCTTGCGTCTTGCCGTGTTGCTGGCCTGCGGGGGCGAATTCGCCTTCGTGCTGCTACGCCAGGCGATGGAGCAAGGCCTGATCGCCGAGCAGGAAGGCGCCATGCTGGTCCTTGCAATCACCTTGTCGATGGCTTTGACGCCAGTGCTGGTGGCCGTCACCGCCAAGCTGATCGGCGCCAAGAAAAAGCAGGCGCCGCAGCGGCCCTTCGACACCATCACGGTGGATCATCCGCGTGTGATCATCGCTGGCTACGGGCGCATGGGCCAGATCGTCGCGCGCATCCTGCGCTCGCGGAAAATCCCCTTCGTCGCGCTGGACCATTCCGTGGAGCAGTTGGACCTGGTGCATCGTTTCAGCAACGACAACGACATCTTCTATGGCGATCCGGCCCGTCCGGAGCTGCTGCGCGCGGCACAGGCGGACAAGGCCGAAGTTTTCGTGCTGGCCACGGACGATGCCGAATCCAGCTTGCGAGTGGCGCGGGTGGTGCATCGCCAATACCCCCATCTGAAAATCATCGCGCGCGCGCGCAATCGCCAGCACGTGTGGCGATTGATGGATCTGGGGGTCGAGGAGCCAGTGCGCGAGACGCTGTTCTCCAGCCTCAAGATGAGCCGCAAGGCGCTGGAAGCACTGGGCCTGAGCGCAGAGGAGGCCACGGCGGAAGTGGAACGTTTCCGCCGCAAGGATGCCGAGCTGCTCAAGCTGCAATACCTGGTTTACGACGACGAAGCCAAGCTCGTGCAGACCACGCGCGAGGCGTTGGCAGACCTCAATCAGCTGTTCGAAGCCGACGCTGAGATAGAGGCGCCGCCAACGAAAGGGCCGGACGCCGATACGCCTTTGGTGGCGAGCAACGAGGAGCCGGGCACGGGCAAAGCGTGAGCCGTGCGCATGCCACCGTTTCGCGGCAAGAAAATGCGGTAAGTTTCCCGAAAGCGACCGGCAAGCATGCTTGTCGATCGTGCAACCATGACGAGCACTGTTGCCACTTCGCATGCCGATACCTTCCTCTCCGCTCGTCATCCGCTTTGGCCGGCTCGGCGATACCTTGCTGCTGCAGCCGCTGTTGCGTCGCCTGCACGCCCGCTATGGTCAGCCGTGCATCCTGTTTGCGGCAGGCAGCTATGCGATCGATCTGTATCATGGGCAGCCCGACGTGGCGGAAGTGATCGCGCTGCGCTCCTATCATCGGCCGCTGCCGCTGAGTCCAGAGCAATGGCGCGCGATCACTGCCTTGCGACGCCTGCGGCACGTTCCCGTTTACGTATGCGAGCCCCAGCAGCGCTCGCTGGAACGAATTCGGCTGCTGCTGAAGCTGGCCGGTATTCCCGAACGCCATTGCGTGTTTCTGAATGACATTCCGCTGGCGCCCGAAGGGCATTGGATCGAACACCTGCTCGATCTGGCCGACGCTACGCCAGCTGATTTCGTCGAGCGTTTCGCCAATGTAGCTGCTGCCACAGGCGCTGCGCCTGAATTCGTGGTGAGCGCGAACGAACGGGCGGAATGCGACCAATGGCTGGCCGAGCGGGGTCTTGCAGGACATCCGCTGGTGCTGCTGCAGCCCGTCAACAAACGCACGCTGCGTTGGAGTGGCGTGCGTAAGGCCAGCGACGATGACAAGTCATGGCCGATCGAACACTGGGTAAGCGTCGTTGCCGCCATTCGTGCCCACTTGCCACGGGCACGCATGCTGCTGTGTGGATCACCGGCGGAGCACGATTATCTGCAAAGCATTCGCACGGCGATGGCGCAACCTGGCGTGGAAGTCGTCGCCAGGGAATTGCCGCTGCCACGCATGAGAGCCTTGCTCGCGATTGCACACAGCATGATTTCCGTGGACACGGGGCCGGCGCATCTTGCCGCGGCCATGGGCTGTCCGCTGGTGGTGATGTTCGGTTCGGTACCCACCAGTCATTGGCGGCCGCGCAGCCTTGTACCGGAAGCGGTGCAGGTACTAGGCGGCCCCCCGACAAGCACGCGTGTCGATGCGATTGCACCGGAGCAGGTCATCGCTGCGTGGCGGGCGTTGCCTTGGCGCCAGAAGACGTCAAACGCGATGGCGATGTCGGAATCGACTTCCTTGCGATGAGTGGTGGGGATTGGGACGTAACCGTTGAGATATTCCCACGTTTTTTATCGCAGTAGGCGTAGGAGCCGCGACTCGCGAAAGCAGATCCAGTTGCCCTGCGGTGGCCTGCTCGAAAGCTTGCAACCGTCGAGCAGGAAAGCGCCCTACAACAGTCCTTAGCTCGTCAGCTGCTGGGCCATGCGAATCAACGGGCAACCACGCACCGTTGGGTAATCGGTCTTGGCCCGTCTAACGCTTCATCCCCTAGGGATGGTCTGAAAAAGTACGTCACGAACTTTTTCAGACGCACTTAAGTCCGGTACACGCCCGGACTTAAGCTACGCCAGATCAGGCACTTGTGTGCGTGATCTGCGGTGGGCCATCCCTGGCCCGCGGAAACACTGAACTTATTCAGAGTTTCCCTAGCTCGACGCTCCAGCCCAGCCTCGCCCCAGCATCCGTTTCTTCCACACGGAAGGCCTTGAGGCGCGCTGGAAAGCTAATCATGTCAGGCTCATTTTTCTTGCTTAGCTTTGACTCGGATCAGGCTTTCGGATGAGAAAAGATCTACAAGACAAAACTTAAGCACTTGCATGGAATAATGGAATGGATCACTTGAATGATACTCTAGCGAAAGTCCCAATTTTCCGCCCACTTTCTCACATGTCGTTCTATCTTTTGGCGATAAGGTAACCGTTGTTGTCCCCACTGCGGCATCATGAGGAAAAACAGTTACTTCCAAATTCAAATCAGATCCGAAATCAGGCGCAGATCCGCCTTTCATGGAGATATTACAAACATTGCCCGGACGGCAATCACTCGAATACAAAAGGGACTGATTACCATACTGATCTTGGAATTCAATGTTTTTTGGCGTATCAGGGGCCTTGCAAAAAGTTGAAAGGAAAGGTGTGGCCGGCATATGCGCTGGCGCATAAAGCAGGAACGGGTGTAAATCTCAATAGCAATAATACAAAAAGCTTCCTTTTTAGCGCTTGATAAATAGTCGACATATTTTCCTGCTGCTTTGACATGGGGTTATTGGTATTCATGGGCAATCACTGTGCTATTAAAACGGCTGTATTATGGAAATGCCTGGTTACTGAGCTATTTCGCCTTCGCAGTAAATTGTTTCGGTGTATTTGGCAGACCGTGTGAACTTCGCCGCAGCTCCTGCACACCGTAGCGCTGCTGACGGACTTGACCGCACGGCTGATCGCGCTCCGGGGTACAGCCAGTCGGTCGTTGTACCTTCGGCCACGAACTGCCGCTGGTCAGCCATCGGCTGATGGCCGCGTAGTGCGTCCGATCAACCAGACGTCCTAAGGAGATACCTCAATTGGCCCCGTCGCCCTGCACGGTAGGTATTCTTGATATGTACCTTGATTGGATATATATTCCTGATAGGTACCAAGAGGGGTTTCTAGCCATGTCTGCTACCGCTAAGTTGTTCACCACCGGGCGAAGCCAGGCCGTCCGGCTGCCGAGGGAGTTTCGCTTCCAGGGATCGGAAGTATTCATTCGCCGCGATCCCCAGACCGGTGACGTCGTGCTATCGCCTAAGCCTGCTTCCTGGCAAGAATTTTTTGACCTTGCCAACCGCGCCAAAATCCCAGCGGATTTCATGGTGGATCGTGAAGACCTGCCCGCCGAGGAAAGGAGCTTGTTTTGAGTCGCTGCATGCTCGATACGAACATGGCGAGCTACGTCATCAAGGGGCATCCACCCAAGGTTCGCGAACGACTCGCCGCGTTACCCATGGACAGCATCGTCATTTCCGTCATCACCCAGGCCGAACTGCTTTACGGGCTGGCCCGTAAAGGCCATCCCGCTGCTCTGGCCAATGTCATTCGTGAGTTTTTGCTGCGCGTCGAGGTATTGCCGTGGGATGAACGCGCCGCCACCGTCTACGGTGATTTGCGAGCCTCCTGCGTGTCGGCGGGTGTCACCTTGGGAGCACTCGACATGATGATTGCCGCTCATACCGTTGCCGCAAACGCAACGCTTATTACTCACGACAAAGCATTCACACTCGTTCCGGATGGCGCACTCGCCGTCGATGACTGGACCCAAAGCACGTGAAAGGCGAGTTCTGTAGGCTGGGATGACAATCCCAGCATTGCCATGCCCGCAGCCAAAGCGAAGCTGGGATTGCTATCCCAGCCTGAGTTCAATCCGGCTGCGCTGGCTGCCGCAAGGTTTGCCGCACGCTTGGAATCACGCTGTGGCGGGCAGCCAGCTCATGTGCGATATCGATCAAGCCCAGGTGCCGTGCTACATCCGCTGCCGTGCGGCCGAAGGCATCCGCGGCATTGCGGTCTGCGCCGCGGGCGAGTAGCAAGCGAGCCGGTGGCAACAGGGCGTGCATCGCGCAGGCGTGCAGGGCGGTAACGCCACGCTGGTCAGCGTGTTCGAATTGCGCGCCGGCATCCAGCAGTACGGGAAGCAGCGCACCGATGTGGGTTGCATCGCATTGGCTGCCTGGACGCATATGCGCGCCGAGCAACAGCAGCAGGGCCGTCTTGCCTTCGCTGTCGGCAAGGTTCGGATCGGCCTTGCGCTTCAACAGCACGTCGAAAAGGCGGCGTGCGCGCAGACTGTCGTTCTGCTCAAAGCCGAACTGCGAAGCAGCATGCAGCGGGCTGTGCCCGCGCGCGTCGACTGCATTGGGGTCGGCGCCGGCATCCAGCAGTTGTTCGGCTATGTCGGGGTAGCCCTGCACAGCTGCGATCATCAGCGCCGTGGCTTCGTTCGGAAGGCGCTGATCTACTGCAGCGCCACGCTCAAGCAGCAGCGCCACCAGCGCTTCGCGCCGCGCTGCGACCGCCGCAGCGAGCGGTGTCATGCCATTGGTCGCACTAGCGGCGATGTCCGCGCCGGCGCCGATCAGGGTGGCAGCGACATCACGATGGCCTGCTCCGCATGCGTGCAGCAGTGGGGTAGCGCCTTGCGCATCACGCGTATCGACCGCAAAGCCCAATTCCAGCAGTCGGCATACCGCCGTGTCGGCACCTTGCCTGGCGGCATGGATCAAATCATCGGCGCGCAACGTCCGGCGTGGGCGCTGCCAGCCATTCCAGTCGAGCCAGCGTTGCAGTTTCGGCTGTTCCAGCGCAAGACCGAGTGGCGTTTCACCACTTGCATCCATCGCCTCGGCATCGGCGCCGTGGGCGACCAGTGCACGAACAAGCGGCAACGCCCCCGCGCCTTGCTCCAGTGCCGCGAACAGCGGCGTGCGTCCGTTCACATCACGGGTGTTCGGATCGGAGCCGCGTGCCAGCAGTGCTTCCAGCACGCCGAGCTGGCCGTTGGCGACAGCCAGGTGTAGTGGCGTGCGCTCGCGTTCGTCGGTGCCAAACGGATCTGCGCCGCGTTCGAGCAGTACGAGCGGCAGCGTGGAAGAAGTTTGTTGCAGGCGGCCCAGCACATGCGCAAGCAGTCTGGCTCCGGCCGGACTGCCGCCGGCATCGAGCAGGTCTTCGATCGCTTCGGCACTTTCCGGCAGTCGCGGCAATAAAGCATCGAACAGGCGGCGGCCTAGCGGCGGCAGGGGAGGATGTTCGCTGTCGATTTCGTCGATCAGCTGCGGCGGTAGGCGGGCTTCGGCCTCAAGGCCGTGATCGAACAGCCAGCGCCGGGCAGCACGTAAGCCAGGCTCGGTCAGCTCCAGATAAAGCGGAGCGAGCTGCTCCTGCGACCAGTCGCGCACGCGGGGGGCGAAGCTGGACACGATCGCCCAATGGCCGAAACGCAGCGCGTCGAGCAGATGGGCCGGCGTGTCCGCGCCTTCGGAAATCGCAGCCAGATCGAGGCTGGCAGGCAAGGGTGTGGCCGGATCGAGCAGCGCGACCAGATCCCAGCGCCCGCTGGCGGCGGCATGATCGAGCGCGCTGCGGCCATCGCTGCCAGGCGCCTTGGGATCCGCGCCGAGGGCGAGCAGCGCCCGCACGGTTTCGACTTGGGCGTGCGGGGACTGGCAGGCAAGCGTGAGCGCGTCACGGCCGTGCTGGTCGCGAGCGTGTGCATCGGCCTGCGCATCCGCAAGCAGTTCGATGATGCCAACAGCGCCGCAACGCGCGGCTTCCATCAAGGCGGTGCCGCCCTGGTGGTCGGCTAGGTTCACGTCCGCGCCTGCGCCGCACAATGTGCGGGCAATCTGGGTGTGTCCTTCGGCGGCGGCGACCATCAGCGCGCTGCGTTGGCGCACGTCGACCGCATTCACCGCGGCGCGGTGCTTCAGCAGTATCTTCACGCCGGCTACGTCGTCATCGGCAATGCCGGCAGCGGCGACCAGCGCCGGCTCGGCGTTGGCCAGCGTGGTTTTGGCGCCGCGTTCGAGCAGAAAGCGCAGCAGCGTCCAGTTGGCTGCACGGCAGGCGATCGAGAGCGGACTTTCGCCATTCTTGTTGAGCGCGTCGACCGGTGCGCCGGCATCAAGCAGCATGGCCGCGACGGTGGGCTCGCCACTGAGCACGGCACCGTGCAAGGGTGTGTTGCCGTCGGCATCCGTGGCCAGCGGATTGGCGCCGTTGGTCAACAGCGTCATGACCGCGTCAGCTCGGCCATGCCAGCTGTCACGCGTCGCAGCGAGCAGGGGCGTAATACCGCCGCTGGCGCGATTCAAGTCGGCGCCTTTGGCGATCAGCGCGCGCAGCAAACGCGTGTCCGGCAGCAGTGCGGCCAGCATCAGCACCGGGCGCTGGTCTCGATCGCTGGTGGCTGGCGCGGTGTTCGGATCAGCACCGGCTTCCGTCAACGCCAGCGCGCGCGCTACGTCGCCGCTGCGCGCTGCGGCGAGCAAGGCTTGCGCCTGTTCAGGCGTACCGGCGGTGCGTTCCTGTTCGCTGAGCGGTCGTGCAGCGGTCACGATCGGCTGCGCCTTTTCGCTTGCCGGTTCCTGCCGGCGCGGGCGACGACTTTCGCACAGCATCACGCGCAAGGTACGGTTGGCGATGATCAGGCAGCCCAGTGGCATCAGCAGTACCGCATAAAGCACCAGCGCCGCAGTGCGCATTTCCGACGGCAGCACGCCATACAGACCGCTCAACGCGATCGCGGCGAAAGCCAGGATCAACAGCGCCAGCGCGCTGGGCAGGAAATGACTGAAGAAGTGTTCCTCGCGGGAGAGGTGCCGGCCGAAAGCCACGCTGCGCGCCGTGGCAGTGAACAGCCAGGAGACTTCGCCCTGGCCGTGCGCGGGGTAGGCGTCATCCCAGACATAGGCCAGCGCGAACGCCGGCCACAGGCGCCAAAGCGTTACCAGCGCCACCACCAGGGCGGCGGCGAGCATCAGGCTGCCGCCCAGGGTGGGCTGTTGCGTGAGCCGTAGCATCGGCCAGGCCACCAACAGGAACACCAGCGCGACATAGCAGGTGAACATCGCCAGGTGCGCCGCGCCGCGGCGGATCACCGTGCGCAGGAAATCCGGCTCCGGATCGAAGCCGATCGCATGGCACACCGCGGCCATGGTCAGCGTATTGGCCAGCAGCAGCGGAATCAGCGCAATCGGATGCGCACCCAACGCGGCGATGCCGGCGCATAGCCACCCCGGCGCAAACCAGACGAGCGAGATGAGCGAGGAGGAAGGGTGGCTCGATTTGATAGGTGGCATGCGGGGCAGTATAGGAATCAGCAATGCGTCAGACGGTAATCCTTTGTTAACAACCAACCGATGGCGTGCTCATTCATCCTTACGTCCGGATTCCGAAGCAGGCACTTGCGTACCGCCGGCAATCGCCAGCGTTTCCTGCGGCGGCAACTGCAAGTGCCAGCCCTGCGTGCGCAAATGCTGCAGCACCACCTCCACGTTCTCATGCGGCAGGCGGCGTTCCGGGTGCAGTTCCACTTCGAGTACGAAGCGCACATCTCCCAACAGCAGCGCCAACGACGCGGGCAGCACGTCAAATTGATCCTTGCGGTCCAGCCATAAATACGTATCGGCCTTGCGCTGGCTGGCGTAGACGAAGCAATGCATGGCTGGGCCCGCAAAAATCGTAGGGGGTCCGAAGGTTAGCAGCACTGGCTATAAAGAGCGCGGGGACCTGGCGCCAAGCAAGGGGGAGCGTACAGATAACGTCAGGGAAAGGAGGGGGCGTTTTGTAAGATCCCATCGCAGCACAAACCTGCCGCCTGCCGGCGCGCCCGCAGGGCCAGCCCCGTCCCCGTTCAGCATGCTGCGGCCGCACTTGCGCAGCTCGGCCTGACTCGGCAGAGTGCCCGCTTGGGGTATCAAACACATGTATGAAATCTTGTTCGTTTGGGCCCCGCTATGACCCCGAGCCGGGGAGGTGTGCAGCGCCTTCCGGCAAGACCCGGCCTCCACGGCTGGACTAGTCACCAAAAGAAAAGCAGGAGCATGCAATGCACACGTTCTTCCGTAACAACGTCCATGGTGGCCGCCCGTACGCCTTGGCCGCGCTGGGCCTGGCCATTGCCGGCGCTCTGGCCGTGCCGCAGCAGGCTCACGCGAGCTCGTTCCAGCTGAAGGAAGATACCGCGCAGGCCATGGGGCGTGCCTACGCCGGTTCCGCGACCGCCGGTGGCGACGTTTCCGTGGTGGCCAACGCTCCGGCGGCGATGAGCGACCTGAAGGGCACCTATTTCGAAGCCGACGTCACCGCCATCAACTTCAGCGCCCAATATTCCGGCAGCGCGCACGATGCGCTGGGCAACCCGATCAGCGGCGGCAACGGCGGCGATGCCGGCACTACCATGCCGCTGCCTTCGTTCTTCTTCGCCACCCAGCTCACCGACCGTCTGCATGTCGGCGCTTCCGTCACGGTGCCGTTCGGCTTCAAGACCACCTACGACAACAACTGGGTAGGCCGCTACAACTCGATCTACTCCAAGTTCGAATCGCTGGACGGCACCATGTCCGCCTCGTTCGACGTCACCGACAACTTCAGCATCGGCGGCAGCGCCATCGCACAGCGCACCAGCGCCACGCTGACCAATGCGATCAACTTCTCCAGCGTGGCGCTGGGCCTGGCCGGCCCGGGCACTGCGCTGAACCTGCCGGTGAACCAGGTCTATGGCCTGGTGCCGCCCGGCTCCGACGGTCTGGCCCGGATCAGCGGCAGCAGCTGGGCATGGGGCTGGCAGGCTGGCGCCTACTGGAAGGTCACCGCGCAGGACCGGTTGTCGTTCAATTACCGCTCCAAGATCAGTCATCGCCTGCAAGGCACCGCCAATTTCAATGTGCCGGACAACGTATCCGCCCTGGTTGGCCAGCTTGCACCAGCGTTGGGGCTGACCCCCGCTACGCTGCCGTTCCAGCATACGACTGGCACGGCGCTGTTCACTACGCCCTCTACTGCCACGGTCAGCTACTGGCACCAGGAGCAGCAGTTCGGTTTCGGTGCGGACGTGGCCTGGACCGGTTGGGACGTCTTCAAGAACCTGACTCTGAAGTATGGGAACCCGACGCAGCCGACCACCACTCAGCTGTTCAACTGGCATAACTCCTGGTACTTCTCGGTCGGCGGCGATTACTACCTCACCGACAAGCTGACCCTGCGCGGCGGCTTTGGCTACGACACCACGCCGACCACAGCCGCCTATCGCGAACCGCGCGTGCCGGACGAAACCCGCAAGCTGGTGTCGGCGGGCATTGGCTACAAGGCCACCGATCACCTCTCGGTCAACGCCTCTTACGCGCACATCTTCGTGAACCGTGCGGCGATCAATGGTGCGGTGAGCCCTACCAATGACGTGCTTACCGGTTCGTTCGACGATGCCGGCAACCTGTTTGCGCTGTCGGCGGTCTACAAGTTCTAAGCAGGCGGGTTCTAAGCAGGCGGGACGGCAATCCCGGCATCGGGATGCCGCGGGGAAGCCGGGGTTCTCATCCCAGCCTACTCGCTACCTCGTGCAGGCCCCGGAGGCATTCCGCTTCCGGGGCTTTTTGTTTGGCGGCTCATGCATGGCGGATGATCGCAATCACGATTTCCACCACGATCAGCGCAATGATCGCCAGCTCCAGCAATTCCGCGCGTTTGCCGGAAGCTTCCTCGTAGAGCGCCGCATACGTATCGCGAATGATCGCCAGCTTGCGGTCCACCGCATCGCTCACGTGGCGTACCCGGAACAGATCCAGCGCTGCGGCGTAGACCCGAGCCAGATAGACATCCTCGGTGACCTGCAGGGCGTTATCTACCTTTTCGGTAATCTCGGTGACTTCCGCCACCAGCGTGTACAGCTTGCGCGCCAGATCGGCAAAGTGACGCGCTCCCAGCGGATTGCCGGCATGGTAGGCGGCCTCGACCATGTCGTACATGCGCGGCAGTTCGGCGTCCAGCAGCTCATCGTAGAAGCGCATTTCCAGCAGCTGCGCGTTGGCGACCTCCAGAATGTCGATCACATCCGAATCGCCGCGCGGTTCGTAGATGAAGGCGCGATCCCAGGTCAGTACCACCAGGTCGTCGGCGTAATAGGAGAACCGCTGTTGCAGCAGGTCCCTGCGCGCCTGCTCCGACAAGGGCCGTCGTTCGCCGGAGAGCAGCGGCACCAGGTCGATGCGTTCGTGCATCGTGCTGACCGATATGGCTTCGTCGAAGGCGTGCACGATGCCCAGCAGGTAATCCTCGTGCAAGGAGGCGGGACTGGGTCTGGTCAAAGCAGGTAGCAGCGCCGAGCGGACTTGATCCTGCAGCTGCGTCCAGATCGGGCTGTCGGCGCCCGGACCCAAGAGCCCATCCACTGCGTTCACCAGCTGCGAAAACGAGGCCCAGCTGCAGGACGTGACCGGGATCTGCACCGAGAAGGCCACTGCGCCGAAGTCGTAAAGCCTTACCGTGGCATCGGCGCGGAAGTCGCCGTCAAGCAGCGACAGCTCCAGCGAGTCGAGCCTCAGCACAACCGGGGGAACGCCGAACGCCATCGCTTTGGGAGGCGTGCTGGCAAGCTTGCTGCGCATGCTGGCGGGGCGCTGTTGCTGAGCCCACAGCGCCTCCGCGTTGGACAGATCGATCGCATCGGCGATATCGACCAGATGCATGGCGATCACAACGGCCGATTGAACGTTGGGTTGCTCGTACGGCATGACAGACACCCAGGAACGCATCAATGCGTGCCGATACCCTATCCGAGCCGTGTGGCACCGTCGAGGCAGGCGGCGTGGCGCCCGGGATTTTTTATTCAACCGTTACGCAGCAATATCTCCAACAGTTGCCTGAAGCGCTTGCCGTAGGGTGGATTGAACAGGCTCACCCCGTTCAGGCGTGCTTGCCGGAATACGGGTTTCATATGCGAGAAAGTACGGAAGCCTGCCTCGCCGTGATAGCCGCCCATGCCGGAAGGTCCCACGCCGCCAAACGGCAGCTGATGCTGGGCGATGTGATAAATCGTATCGTTGAGCGTGACGCCGCCGGCATGCGTGCGGGCCAGCACCTGGTCGATGCGTTCCTGATTCTGCTCGAACAGATACAGTGCCAATGGGCGTGGATGACTGGCCACGTACTCGATGGCCTCGTCCATCGTGTCGTAGGGCACGAGCGGCAACAAGGGGCCGAAAATTTCTTCCCGCATCACCGGCATGTCGTCGTTCACGCCGATCAACAATGTCGGCGTCAGCACACGCTGCTCCGGGCGATCGGCCACCTCACTCAACTTTTCGCCGCGCGCACCGGCACTCACCGCGCCATCGCGTAAATCGACCAGGCGATGATAGTGGCGATCGGTGGCGATGCTGGCGTATTGCCGATTGTTGGCGAGGTCCGGATAAAGGCGCGCCGCAACTTCGCGTGCCGCCGACGTAAAGCGGGCAAGCTCTGCGCGCGGAAGCAGCACGTAGTCGGGGGCGATGCAGGTTTGTCCGGCGTTGATCAGCTTGCCCAGCAGGATGCGTTCCACCGCATGCTCGAAGCGCGCCCCCGGGCCGATGATGGCCGGCGATTTACCGCCCAGCTCAAGGGTGACCGGGGTGAGATGGGCCGAGGCGGAGCGCATCACGTGATGGCCAACGGCGGTAGAGCCGGTAAACAGCAGATGATTGAACGGCAGCGCAGCGAACGCTTGCGCCACTGTCGCATCGCCGTTGACCACGATCACCTCGTCAGGCTGGAAGTGCCGCGCGATCAGCTCGGCGAACAGCTGCGAAAAGCGCGGCGTATATTCGCTCATCTTCACCATCACCCGATTGCCGGCGGCCAGTGCGTCGACCAGCGGCCCCACGGCGAGGAACAGCGGATAGTTCCAGGGCACGATGATGCCGACCACGCCCAGTGGTTGCGGACGCAGTTCGGTGCGGGCCGGCAGAAAAGCCAGGCTCGCCATGCCGCGCTTGGGTTTCATCCAGCGCCGCCCGTGGCGCAGGGCGTGGCGGATCGCCGACAAGCTGGGAAACACCTCCAGCAACTCGGTTTCCTCGCGTGGACGGCAGCCGAAATCAGCGTCGATCGCCGCGGCGATCTGCTCGCGATGCTGGCTTACCGCCGCTTCCAGGGCGCGCAGGCGACGCGCGCGGGTGGGCCAATCCGGCAACGGCTCGCGTGCCTGCACGATGCGCAAGCGCTGCAGTTCATTGGCGGGGTCGAGTCGGTCCGGCAGGTTCATCAGAATTTCGCTCGCAATTCCACGCCGTAGGTACGCGGCGGCGTAATGGTGGCATACGGCGTCCCGAAATCATTGGTGCTGTCGTTGCCGATGCCGAGCACGTAGCGCTTGTTGAACATGTTGTTGACGAACAGGCCTGCACCCCAGCGTTGGTCCGGCGTGTGCCAATCCAACCGGGCATCAGTGCGCTGTTGGGAGGCTCCAAGCTTGAACGCGGTAGTGGCGAAGCAGCTGCCCTGGAACTCCGAATCGGCATTGCAGCGGCTGTGGCCACGATAGGCGTATTGCAGGTTGAGTTCCAGGTCGCCGTGATAGACGCCGTGCCAGGTGTAATCGAGGCCGGCCGTGGCTGAGAGCAGGGGTTCGCCAGTGGGTTGCCCGTCGAGCACGACGCCCGAGGTGGATGTGCCGTGAATATAGCTGCTGTCGATATACGCGACGGTAAAATTCAGCCGCAGCGCATCCGTGGGTTGCCATTGCGCTTCCAGGTCCACGCCGTGTGCATGCTGGTCGGACGTCTCCACGGTATAGAACGGTACTCCCGAGCCCGTCGAATTGGGGTTGAGCACCGAGGACTGCAGGTTCGAATAGCGGTAGTAGTACACCGAGGCGTTGACCAGCAGGTTGTACTGCGGCACCACGGCTTTGATGCCGCCTTCGTAGTTCCATACCTTTTCCGGCGCATACAGCGAGCCGACCTGCAGGCTGTTGTAGCCGCCGGCCTTGTAGCCCTTGGTTGCCGATAGATAGGTCATGAGATCCGGAGTGACCTTGTAGCTCAGCACCGCGCGTGGACTGAAGTCATGCCAGGAGTGGTGCACCGGCACCCATTGTCCCACCGCATTGGGAAAAACAATGTTGCCGCCGAATGCCGCCAGTGCCTGCTGCGCCTGCGGTGGCAGGAACGCATAGATGCCGGTGGAAACGAGTTGGGCCACGGTCTGGTCGAAGGCATTGGCCTGGCGCAGCGGCGTGTACCAGGTGAAGTCCTTCTTGTCCTCGGTGTAGCGCAGGCCGGTGGTGAGGTCCAGCTTGTCGTTCAAGTGCCAGATCACGTCGCCGAAAGCCGCATAGGCGCGGAACTTGCCGACGTTGTCGATTTGCTCGTTCCACGGATCTCCCAGCAGGCTGTAGGGAAAGCCGAAAGCCTGCAGGCCCTGGGTGATCCCGGTCAGCGGCAGTCCCACCCCGTTCACGTTCTGCGCCAGGGTATCCAGGCTGCTGGTATTGGTGTTCACCTGGCTGGTCTGGCGTGCCTGCTCGGAGTAGAAACTCACCCCGGACACCCAGTCCATCAAATCGTTTTCGCCGGACAGCTTCAATTCCTGGTAATAGCTGTTGTTGTGCTCGATGTTGGCCGTATCCAGATAGCTGACTACATGGTTGGTACCGTCGTTGTCTTCGTCATTGAAGGTGTTGAAGTGGCGCCAAGCCGTGATGGAGGTAAGGCTGCCCCAGGAGAAAGAGTGATCGACGATCAAGGTGGAGCCGTCGAAATGCCGCCATTCGCGCGCGTGGATCGCATCGTTGAAGAGCGGTGCGCTGAGCGGATTCAAATAAGTGGCGGGGTTGGGCGGAAACGGCGGTCGCTGGTTGGGGTCGCTGGACAGCGGCACCAGGCCGACCGCCGGACGCGGCGGTTGATCCAGCCGTTCGTGGTCCCACGACCACAGCAGGCGCGTATTCGGTGTGATGTTCCAGCGATAGACGACACGGGTGCCCCAGTCGTCGTTCTTGCCGTAATGCTGGCCGTTGGCCTGGTCGCGGATCCAGCCATCGCTCTGGTTGTCGAGGACGCTGACGCGCAGCGCCATGTCGTGATTGAGCGGAATGTTGACCAGTGCGCTCTCGTATCGCAGGCCATCGTTGCCGAAACGCAGCACGGCCTTGCCCTCGAACTTGTCAGTGGGCTCGTTGGTGACGATGGAGATGGCGCCGCCGGCCGCATTGCGGCCGAACAGCGTGCCTTGCGGGCCTTTCAGCACTTCGATGCGATCGATGTCGTTGAACGCCAGCAGGGCGCCGCCGGAACGAGCAGCGTAAACACCATCGATATACACGCCTACCGCCGATTCGGTACCGATGCCGAAGTCGCTGGTGCTGATGCCGCGCAGCGAGTAATTGGGCTGCGTGGGCTGGCTGCCATCCACCACCAGGCCGGGCACGAACAGGGAGATCTTGCTCAGGTCCGTGGCGGCCTGCGTGTCGATCTGTTTCGCGGTGAGGATCTGCAGCGCTATCGGCACCTGCTCCATTTGTTGTGTACGGCTCTGTGCCGTTACCGTCACATTGCCCAGTTGCTTGGCCTTGTCGGCATCCGGCTGGCTTTGCGTACCCGTACTGCCGTTCTGCGCGGCGGCTTCACCCAAAGCGGAAAGCGGTACGCACATCAGCAGGGCGGCCCCGCCGAACAGCAGGTGGCGCACGCAAGCGGACAGTGCTCGTTGGCGAAACATCATGTTGTTTTCCCCTCCCCTCAAGAACCAAGGCCTTCCGGCCGCTGCATGAAGTTGTTAGTGCAAGATCAGGCATTCCCCGGATTGCGCCGCAATCCACGCCCTGATCAGCGCAAGTCCTTCCTTGTGCACGGTGCTGCGCCCGATCTCCGGCATCATCGTGCCCGGTTCGGCCGAACCGAGCCGGTAAGGCAGGATCGAGTCGTCGGGACGACCGGGCATGATGTCGAACAAGTGATCGCCCGTGCCTTGTCCTGCCGCTGTCGGTGGCTTGCACAGGCCGATGTGGCGGTCTTCTGGCGTTGCGATATCCAGCGTCAGGCCGGTGGTGTTGGCCGCGCCCTTCGGGTTGTGGCAATGGCCGCAATTGATATCGAGATAAGCCCGCGCGCGTGCATCGAGCGAAGCATGCGCGTCCATCCAGTTGGCGTTGCGGGGTGCATCGGCCGGTAGCGGCGCACCGGTGAGATAGCCTACACGCATCAAGTGCGCAAGCTGATTTTCGTCGCCATCGGCATAGCGATAGTCGCGATTGAGGTGGCGCGCCTTCGGTCCGATCGGTTGCAGCGCGCGCGTGGTCCAGTCACGCGCATGGCAGCTAGCGCACTGGCTCTGGTCCGGTACCACGTAGTTGAAGTTCTCGCGTTCGCCGTTGTCGTTCACCAAGGTAAGCGCCTGCACGTCACCGGTGCGGGCGAGCAGGGCCTCGGTCTGCTCGGCGTTCCAGACATAAGGCATGGCTATCCAGCCGTCCTTGCGCCGTACCAACAGACGCGTCTCGACCAGATGCACGTCGGCGAGCTTTAGCCCCTGCCCCGGACCCGCGAAATCGCGGCTGGTGTCGTAAGTACGCGCGACATCCGCGGTGTTGCGCGCTTCGCCTTTGGGTAGCGGGTAGAAAAAGGTCTTGCTGATGATGGTCCCCACCGGAAAATCGAAGGTATCGGTGGGGCTGTATCGCGCCGATACACCCTTGGGCATCCAGATCGTGCGCAGCTTGTGCGCGTAATCAGTGAACAGCGGCGTGTTGAGTTCGTACGGCACCACGCCCTCGTTCAACTGCAATAGCCCATCGCGGGCTTCCACCACGTGCCAGTCGCTGAGTTTTTGCGGGTAACCCTGGGTCTGGAAGGCAACCGGCTGCATGCCGTGGTGGCAGGCAGCAAGGGAAAGCAGCGCGAACCACAACAGCAGTCCGCGCATCCACATCTTCATTGGCATCGGCAAGGCTCTTTAGACTTTCGGTGCCGGGTTCAGCGCCACCGGCGGCAGGCTGGGCAAGCTGCACTGGAAGGGTTTGGCATCGGTGTTCGGGTTCTTGTAACCATGCGGGCCGTCGGCATTGAGCACGCCGTTGGCATCCTGGATGCAAATGCGATCGTCCGCTGGCGGCAGCCCGTCCGCCGCGGTCTTCGGATCGGCATAGCCGTCCCACAGCACGTCTGGGAAATTGCCGGTGAGGCCGTAGACCGCGGCCTTCAAGGTCTTCAGCTTCAGGCCGTCCGGTGAGTCGCCGCCACCCTTGAAGCGGTTGCCATGCACATAGATGCCTTTCGGGTAAGGGTTGTAGTCGGCTGCGACGCCGCGCGTGTTGTAGTAGTTGGTGGAAAAGTAGCTGGAGATGATCACGTTGGCCGTCTGACTGTCGGCAATGTCATTGTCGAAGATCTCCACCTTGTCGTTGGAATTCACCACCACGCCGGAGCCTGCCGGCACGCTGGCCACCGCGGCCCCCTTCCTGGCGAAGTTGCCGGTGTTGTTGGCGAACACCTTGTTGTGGAACACCCGCGTGGCATGACCGGCCTGCGACAGGTTCGGCATGTTGAACACCAGGATGCCGCCGGTGTTCCTGGTCGCTGTGTTGTCGTACACGTCGGCATTGACCGAGTTCTCGATCTCGATGCCGGCCACGTTCTGCTCGGCGCGATTGCGCCGCACGACGATGTTGTTCGACTGGCCCACGTAGATCCCGGCGTCCGAGGCGCCGATCACCACCGAATCTTCCACCAGCACGTTCTGCGTCTTCACCGGATACAGGCCGTAGGCGCCGTTCGTGCTCTTGGGTCCGCCGGTCCATTCGATGCGCACGGCGTGGATGGTGATGTTCTTGCCCTGGTTGATCTTCAGCGCATCGCCCATCGTGTCCTCGATGGCGAGGTTCTCGATGGTGAAATCATCGGCATTCACCAGCAATCCCTCGGGGCCGACGATCTGTCCCTTGAACGACAACACGGTCTTGTCCATGCCCGCGCCACGGATGGTTACGCCATTGGTGCGCAGGCTCAAGCCCCGTTTGAGCGCGTAGTGTCCGGCCGGGATATCGATCACACTGCCGGGCTTGGCATCGAGCAGCTGCTGCTCCAGCTTGCTTTGGAACGAAGCGTCGCCCTGGCTCTGCGCGGCGTTCTCCTGATGGCCGCAGGCGGTCAGCAGCAATGAAAGGGCGATCAGGCAACCGGTCTTGCGCATGTGAACGTTTCTCCCTCGCGCCATACCAGCGCGTACCTTCGCACTGTCCCCCAAGCCATGTGGGCAGGGGGAGGGCGAAAGGGACGGCTAGGGGGGGCAATCAGGCCAGCGTGCGGGGGAATGCCGGCTCCCATCTTGGCGGCACCCGGATTGGGGCGATCGATCTGTTTACATGGGTTGAAATAATTTCAAATCTGGCTTGTGAAGATATCGCTTTTAAGCCAGATGGCCAGGCATTAACTTGATGTCAGATCAACATCAAGGGAGACCGTCATGCGTTCCGCCTGGTTGGATCAGCTGTTGGGCAATCGCCGCACCGGCGGCCATGGAACGGCCCGGACCATGGTTCTTGCGTCGAAGGGACGGCGTCGGGGAGCAAAAGACCGGGCCGTTCGCGCCGCCGTTGCCATCCCCTCCGCATCATCGGCTCCGCCCAGGAAGGCGCGTCTATGCCTTGGCATTGGCGACGGCACCCTGCGCACTCAGTGAAAATACGCCGCGCATCGAGCGGTTGCGGTCACTATCGAGATTTCTGGATTGACGATTTCTATGTCTGGCTGCAGGCGCAGGGCTTGCCAGGCGTCCAGTGAGTCACGCTTCGTCGTATCACTTGCGCGCCCCGGGCATTGCCGGGACGCGATCATGGAGTTCGATCGTCAAGCCGATCAGCGTGCGCCGCCGCCGGCGTACAAACGTTCGCCGGTCAGCCAATAGGAATCGTCGGAAGCCAGGAAGACGGCGATCGAGGCGATGTCGTTCGGCTGGCCGATGCGGCCCAGCGGGGTGGTCGACAAGGCGTATTGCTCGAAGTCGCCGCCGATGGCGCCGACGGCGTGCGTACCCTCAGTCTCCACCATGCCGGGATTGAGTGCATTCACGCGGATCTTGCGCGGGCCCAGCTCCTTCGAGAGCACGCCGGTGATCGCGTCCACCGCACCCTTGGTGGCGGTGTACACGGCGGTATGCGCGGGCACGATGCGCGAAACCAGCGAACCGATATTGATGATGCTGGCGCCTTCGCCCAAATGCTTCACGGCTGCCTGGGTGGTGAGCAGCAGGCCGCGCACGTTCACGTTGAATTGCCGATCGTAGTGTTCTTCGGTGATGTCCTCGATCGGGGCGAACTCGTAGACGCCCGAGTTGTTCACGAGGATGTCCAGACGCCCGTAGTGCTTGATGGCGGCCTCGACAATGGCTTGTGCGTCAGCGGCTTTGGAAACATCGCCTTGCACGGTCACGGCCTTGCCGCCGGCGTTCACGATCTCGTTGACCACCGTGTCGGCGCCGGCCTTGCTGGAGGCGTAATTGACGACGACCGACGCGCCTTCCGCGCCCAGCGCCTTGGCGATGCCTGCGCCGATACCTTTGGATGCGCCGGTGACGATGGCGACTTTGCCTTTGAGCTTGCTCATGGTCATGTCCTGGTAGATGGAAATCGCGGTTCTGAAATCCTGTAGTTCGTAACTTATGAACTATAGAACTAGAAATCAAGTGCCTATAAAATACCCGTCATGCGGCCGCTGGTTCATCCATCCATCGAAGACATTACCGTCGAGGGCATCCTGCACGCCCTGTCCGACCCCGTACGTGCCGCCATCTACGCAGAACTGGCCGTATCCAGCGGTGCCACGTGCTCCAACTTCCTGAAGATCAGCGATCGCGACATTCCCAAGTCCACCCTTTCGCAACATTTCCGGGCGCTGCGCGAAGCAGGCCTGATCCGCAGCGAGCGGTATGGCGTGGAGATGCGCAACAGCACGCGTTGCGAAGAGATCAACCGGCGATTTCCAGGACTGGTGATGGCGATCATGCAGGCGCATCAAGTACAGGCTGCTGAGCGCCTGCAAGCAACGAAGCGCAAACCAGCCACCAGAAAGAAAGCCGGTTGAGCGTAGGCTGGGATGGTAATCCCAGCAATAGTGTGTGGCATGAATGGCGAGGCTGGGTTTGACAACCCAGCCTACGGCAGGCTTCGCCGCGCCAGCTGCGGCGGCATGCCGGTCCAGCGCTTGAACGCCCGCCGAAACTCGCGCGGGTCGCTGAAGCCCAGCTCGATGCCGATTTCCGCCACGCTCAACTGACCGGCGTGCAGCAATTCCAGGGCGCGCTCGGCGCGCACCCGATCATGGATTTCGCGAAAGATCCGCCCGCTCTCGGCGAGCCTGCGGCGCAGCGAGCGTTCGCTAAGGTGCAGGCTGCGGGCCACCTCGATCAGCCGCGGATGTTCGCGCAGGCGACTGCGCAACAGGCGTTCGACCGAAACCACGATTTCGTCGGAAGGACTGCTGCCGCGTAGCTGCTGGTGGCATAGCGCCAGGGCTTGTCGCGATGTAAGCGGGTTGTAGCCGGGCAACGGATGGGCAAGCCAGCCGACGTCCACCACGATGCGGTTGTATTGCGCGCCGAAACGTATATCGCATTGAAACGTTGCCACGTACTCGGCGGCGTGAGCGGGCGGCGGATAGGTGAGCTCCAGGCGCACCGGCATCATCCTGGAGCCGATCAGCTCGCGTGCGATCGCTAGGCAGCTGGAGAACAGTTCCTCGCACAGAAACGGCAGCAACTCGATTTCGCCGAAGCGAGGCCATGCCTGGACGCCCACCGTGTGGTTGTCCACGGCGGCGAAATCCACATCGAGCAGGCTGCCGCAGATCCGATGGTTTTCGATGCCTACGCCCATGGCTTCGCCGAAATTGCGCGAGGTCATCATGGCCAGGCCCAGCAGGCCGAAACTGCCGATGGTTGCATTGCGCCCGATCAGCAGGCCCAGTGCCGGCAGGTGCAGGCTGCGCAAGGCACGGGTGATCAGCGTGCGGGCCTGCCGGTAGGAGACGCGCGAACTGGGGTCGTTCATCTGCTGCCGGCTGAGTCCCAGGCCGCCGAACCAGGGCTCGCTGGGAATGCCGTGCTGGCTGGCGAATTCGGTGAGATGCACCAGTATGTTGGGTGGGATGTCGGCAGCTTGCGCGCGCGGGTCGGGCTCGATCGCCGCCGATGGCACGCGCCGAGTTTCGCGTAATTCGAATGCCGCCTGTGACATGCCGGACCTTCCCCCGTGCCAATCCCGATGGCGCAGAGGTGTGTTCTAGCACGGGTGGCGGCGGGGTGGTTGGCGCGGCGCACAAGTGCGGCGCCAAGGGCGTCGCGGCGTTACCGCTGCGCGGGCTTTCCATCCGGCGGCGGTGCCATGGCCGCGCGTTTCCATTGCTCGATCCAGCCGGCGAGATCGGCCAGGCGCTTGGCGGGTTCGTCCTGCATCGACGTGCCGACGGCGGAACCGGCTACTTGCCCGTCAGGGGTGAGCAGCATCAGGGTGGGGTAAGTACCGACGCCCAATGTGTCAGTCAGCGCCTGGCCGTGATACAGCACGTTCCAGCCCAGGCCGCGCTGACTCACGAATTGGCGTGCGTTATCGGCGTTTTCGAATGTGATGGCGATGAAATTCATATCGCCGTGCTCGCGTGCGTAAGCATTAAGCGTAGGTACTTCGGCGATGCAGGGGGCGCATTCGGCGAAAAAGAAGCTGACCAGGGTGTAGCGACCGTGGAAATCACTCAGCCGTTGGGTGGCGCCACGCAGGGATGGCAGTTCAAAAGGAGGAAAAGTGTCACCGCGGCCGAACGCGAAGCGGCCGGGTTCACCCGCGCGAGCGCCGGCCGGGCGCAGGCGCAACACCGCCATGCCAGCCTGGGTGTCGCGTGTCACGCTGTAGTGGCGACGCCCATCGTGCATCTGCAGCGCAAAGGCAGCGTAGTCGAGTGGCTTGCCATTGGCGTCTAGGTACTGAACCCGAGGCGTGGCACCCAACTGCAGGGAGGCGAGGAAGGGTTGTTCGTCTTGACCGACGTTTGCCGCGTGCGTGATAGCCGTGAGGCATGCAAGTGACAACAGAAACGTTAAGCGTCGCATAAGTGTTTCAGGCGTTGATCACGGCCGGGACAAGCGGGCTTCACCCCACCCCCTCCCCTACTACACGTAGGGGAGGGGGTGGATGATGGCGAGAGTGAATTACTCGCCAATGGTCAGCAGCGAAGCGTTGCCGCCGGCTGCTGTGGTGTTGATGGTGAGCGTGCGTTCGGTGGCGAACTTCACCAGATAGTGCGGGCCGCCCGCCTTGGGGCCGGTGCCCGAAAGCGACTCGCCGCCGAACGGCTGCACGCCCACCACGGCGCCGATCTGGTTGCGGTTGACGTAGCAGTTGCCGACACGCGCGTGGCTACGGATGTATTCCACGGTGTCGTCGATGCGGCTGTGCACGCCGAGCGTGAGCCCGTAACCGCTGCGGTTGATCTGCTCGACCACTTGCGCCAGTTCGCTGCCTTTCCAACGGATCACGTGCAGCACGGGGCCGAAGATTTCGCGCTTGAGCACGTCCAGCGAGGCAATCTCGTAGGCGCGTGGCGCAAAGAACGTGCCGTGCGAGGTGTTGGACGGGTCGAGCTTGGCCTCGGCGATCTTCTTCGCTTCCTGGTCCATGCGCGCGGCATGGTCGAGCAGGATCTTCAAGGCGTCGTCGTCGATCACCGGGCCCACGTCGGTGGACAACTGGCCGGGATCGCCGACTTTCAGCTCGGCCATCGCACCGGAGAGCATGCTGATGACTTTGTCCGCGATGTCTTCTTGCACGAACAGTACGCGTGCCGCCGAGCAGCGCTGGCCGGCCGACTGGAAGGCGGAGGCGATCACGTCCTTCACCACCTGCTCGGGCAGGGATGAGGAATCGGCAATCATCGCGTTCTGGCCGCCCGTTTCCGCGACTAGTGCGGCGATTGGAGCATTGCGCGCGGCAAGCGCGCGGTTGATCGCCCAGGCGGTTTCGGTAGAGCCGGTGAAGGCCACGCCGGCTACGCGCGGATCCTTGGTGAGCGCGGCGCCCACCACGGCGCCGTCGCCCGGCAGATACTGCAGCACTTCGGCCGGTACGCCAGCTTCATGCAGCAGCTTCACTGCGGCATGGCCGATCAGCGTCGTCTGTTCAGCCGGCTTGGCGATCACGCTGTTGCCGGCGGCCAGCGCAGCGGACACCTGGCCGAGGAAGATCGCCAGCGGGAAATTCCACGGGCTGATACAGACGAACACGCCGCGCCCGTTGAGGAACAACTGATTGTTTTCGCCGGTGGGTCCGGGCAGTTGTTCCGGATGGCCGAACAGGCGGCGCGCCATCGCGGCGTAGTAGCGCAGGAAGTCCGCGGCCTCGCGAATTTCGGCGATCGAATCAGGCAGGCTCTTGCCGGCTTCGCGTACGCACAGGGCGATGAATTCGCTACGACGCGCTTCGAGCTGCTCGGCGGCATGTTCCAGGATCGCGGCACGGCTGGCCGCGGGCAGGCGATCCCAAGCAGGCTGCGCGGCGACGGCATTGGCCAAAGCCTTGTCGACCAACGGTGCGTCGGCGCTCACGTAGCTGCCCACCGCCTGGCGGCGATCGACCGGGTTGGTCACCTGCACGGTGGGGCCCTTGCCTTCGCCGCCCGGTACCAGCGGACCGGCGGTCCAGGTACCGGACTTCGCGTTGACCGCCTCGGCGAGAGCCTTCAGTTCGTTGTCGTTGGAGAAATTGACGCCCATGGAATTCTTCCGAAGTTCACCGAAGAGATTGACCGGCACAGGAATGCGCGGATGCGGAATGGAGGCGAAGCGGCGCACCGTTTCGCACGGGTCGGCGACGAGGTCGCGCACCGGCAAGGTTTCGTCCACCACGCGGTTGACGAAGCTGGTGTTGGCGCCGTTCTCAAGCAGGCGGCGCACCAGGTATGGCAGCAGGTCCTCGTGCGTGCCCACCGGCGCGTACACGCGGCAGGGCACGTTGAGGTTCTGCTTGCCGATCACTTCGGCGTACAGGTCCGTACCCATGCCGTGCAGGCGCTGGAATTCGAACGGTCGTCCCCGCGAGATGTGATGCACGGCGGCAATGCTGTGCGCGTTATGCGTGGCGAACTGCGGATAGATCAGTTCGGAACCCGCGTCGAACAGCTTGTGCGCGCAGGCAAGGTATGACACGTCGGTATTGGGCTTGCGCGTGTACAGCGGATAGCCGGACAGGCCCAGTTCCTGCGCGCGCTTGATCTCCGCGTCCCAGTACGCGCCCTTGACCAGGCGCACGTACCAGCGGCGGCCGGAGGCGCGCGCGGTTTCGATCAGCCAGTCGATCACGAACGGCGTGCGCTTGGAATACGCCTGCACCACGATCCCCAGGCCGTTCCAGCCTTGTAGCGACGGATGCGCGAAAACATCGCCGATGATGTCCAGCGACAGCTCCAGGCGATCGGCTTCTTCAGCGTCCACGGACAGCGCGATGCCTTGCTTCATCGCCAGCTGCGACAGTTCCAGCAGCTTGGCGGTGAGATCGCGACGGGCACGCTCGCGATTGGCCACTTCATAACGCGGGTGCAGCGCGGACAGCTTCACCGAAATCGACGGCGCGTCCGTGTGGTTGGCGAACGGGCCGCGCGCGCCGATGCGTGCGATGGCGTTGCGGTAGTCCTGTTGGTAGCGCTCGGCCGTTTCCGCTGTGAGCGCGGATTCGCCCAACATGTCGTAGGAGTAACGATAGGCGGCGTATTCGCCCTTGCTGCAGCGGTCCAGCGCTTCGTCGATGGTGCGGCCCATCACGAACTGGTGACCCATGATGCGCATCGCCTGGCGCACGGCAAGGCGGATGGCCGGCTCACCCGCACGCCCGACCAGGCGGCGCAGGGCGCCGGTGAAGTCGTGGCGGGTTTCCTCGGCCAGGTTCACCAGCTTGCCGGTAAGCATCAGGCCCCAGGTGGAGGCGTTGACGAACAGCGACTCGCTCTGGCCCAGGTGCTTCTTCCAGTTCGCGTCGCCGAGCTTGTCGCGGATCAGCTTGTCGGCGGTGGCCTTGTCAGGAATGCGCAGCAGGGCTTCGGCCACGCACATCAGCAGCACGCCTTCCTCGCTGGAAAGGTCGTACTGGCGCATGAAGGATTCCACCGCGCTCTGGTCCTTGGCGCGCAGGCGCACGCGGCTGACCAGGTCGGCCGCGAGGTCGATCACTTTTTCGCGCTCGGTCGGGGGCAGCGTGGCCTGGGCGAGCAGGTCGTTCACAGCTTCCGTTTCATCGCGCAGCCAGGCGGCGGTGATGCGCGCGCGGGCCGGCTCGACGCTGGTCGGCAATTCGGGAGTAAGAATGGATTGGGTCACGATGGCGTGGCTTCGAAAAGAAACGAAAGCTTAGGGTGAGCCCGCGATTGTAGGCGGGGCGGAGCGCAAACGCATCCGTATCGAAGGGGAGAGCCGGGCGGATTGAGGTTTTGACCGATTCAAGGCGCTGCGTTTGGCACATCCACTTCAAGCGGATGCTCCATACCAAGGGGCCTGATGAAGAAGGTAGCGACCTGTTGCACGGCTTGCGCATGAATCCTCGCGCGGTCGGCGCCGGGCGAGTCACGGCGCCCCTTCATGCACCTGATTAGCGCTATGTCGCAGCTGGCGTGTATCTGCTCCCTCCCCTACGTTTAGTAGGGGAGGGTTGGGGTGGGGTGAAGCAACCTCGCGGTGAGTTCAAGCACTGCAGCAAGCTCGTGCAACCCCACCCCAACCCTCCCCTGCTGCCGAGCAGGGGAGGGGACCGCCTATCGTGCAGCTGAGACTCGACGCTAATCAGGTGCTTGCAGGGGAGAGAGCAGATACCCGCCAGCTGCGACATAGCGCTAATCAAGTTCATGCAGGGTCCCCGCGGATCGGTATGAGCAAATCCGTCACGCTGTTGCTTTGCGATTCGGAAGTGTCAGGTGCGACGTAGAGTTCCAGCACCGGGCGATGGTCGGGCTCGTAGCCGCTTTGCGGCAGCCACTGGCCAAATAGGGTCTGGAAAGTGGGAGCGATCAAAGCGTAGGGGCCTATCAGTCGATACGCCGCATACAAGCCGCCCTCGACCCGGACGGCCTCCAGCGGCATTGGTGCCGGCACCGATTCGGGCGGGAGCAGGCCAGCAAAATAAGTGAAGCCGTCCTTGTCTTCAGGATCACCGTAAGCGATGCCTACACATTGGCTGCGTGGAAACCATGGATGGCCGCCAAGCAGGCGCAGCAAGGTCTGGTAGCTATGCGGAATGCCGGCGACGGGGCCGGCATGGCGCAGGCACAGCACTTCCATTGGCGGCATCTCGCGTAGCGTCAACGCGCGTAGCGCCCTTTCCTGGCAGTTGCCTGGCGGGCTGCCCAAGTCCCGTTGCCGCTGAGAGAACACACTGGGTGTCAAGCCGGTGAAGTCACGAAACGCGCGTGCAAAGGTCTGCGCACTGTCATAGCCCACGCTGAGCGCGATCGAAGTGACGGATTCCTTTGCATCGGCCAGCCGTTGCGCAGCGCGCGCGAGCCGCACGCGTTTGACGGTCACGGCGACGCTTTCGCCGGTGATGGCGCGATAGATGCGATGAAAGTGGAAGCTGGACAGGTGGGCGAACGCCGCCAGGCTGTCCACGGTATGCGGCGCCGCCGGATCGATGAGGATGGCCTCGACCACCTGGGCGATGCGGCGGCGATAATCCTGTTCGGTGTGGGCTTTCATGCTGGCGAGAATAGTCACTCCCTGCACCCTGCGCGTTGCATGGATTGCTGAATTTGCCGTTCTGCCGGGCGCAGGGCTTCGCAGCACGGCGTACGGCCCGTGGACGGACCGGAGCGACGACGCTGCGCGATCCGTGCCGCGTTTTTCTGCCGAGACAAATTGTCGCGGCCCGCCGTCGCTGGCGACATAGCAGCGCAAATCACACATGCGCAAAGAAAATTGCCGCTTGCACTGCGCTGCGCCTGTCCTTGCCCGACTTCACGACGCGGCCTATGATCGGACACGTTCCAGGCACGCTGGACTTCCATGATCGTGCTTCGACCAGCCCTCGGCGGCCTGCCGTGCGTGGTGTGGCTTCGGCCCAATCGCGTACTCAGCCGGCGTGGCCTGCGTCGCCTGATCCTGGTGCTGGCTGCACTGGCGTTGATAACGGCAGGTCTGGGAGCGTGGCAGGGCGACGTCTTCGCCCCACTGTTCGCCCTGATCGAGGCTTCCGCCGTGGCCATCGCCTTGAGCGTGGCATGGCGGGCCGGCGACCGCAGCGAACGCATCACCCTCGACGCGGCGTCGGTGGAGGTGCAAACCCTGCCGGGGCGCCGCTGCACGCGTTTCCAGCCCTACTGGGTGCGCGTGCTGCTGGAATCAGGGGAGGGGCGTTACCGATTGTTGTTGTCGTCGCACGGACGCAAGCTGGAGGTCGGGGCTTTCCTCACCGACGAGGAACGCACCGAGCTGTTCCGGAAACTCAGGGCGCTGCTGGCCGATCTGAAGGCTCAGCGCAGGTAGGTTCAACAAAGGTGCAAACATGACAGCTGGCGGTATCGGGAAGCATGGCATCAGGGTTGGGAAGCACTTCAAGCATGCAATCGGGGCGCTAATCGCAGCCTCAGGTCTGTTCGGCGGCGCCGTCCTGGCCAATCCGCAGCCCGGCCAGATGAACCTCACGCCCGGCGTGACGACGTATTCGGAAATTCCCTACGCACTAAGCAACGATGGAGCGATCGTGTGCGTAGCGATCGGCATCCTGGTGTTCGGCGCGATGTTCATCGCCATGTACCGCTTCCGCAAATCACGCGGCGCGGTGCCGGAGAAGTGGTCGCACAACACCAAGCTCGAAATCGTGTGGACGACGATTCCCGTGATCATCCTTGTTTGCCTTGCCTGGCTGGCGACCGACGGCTTGCGCAAATTCTCCGACACCACCGGTTCGCAAATGACGGTGAAAGTCACCGGCTACCAGTGGAAGTGGCGCTACGACTACGTCGATTACCTCGGCAAGCCGCTCAGCCACGTCGGCTTCATGTCCAAGCTGGACGATCGCAGCAACGCCACCCGCCAGCTCGATTCCGGGCTCGATCCGTATGCCGTGAAAGTGGGCGACGAGAACACCTATCTGCTGGACGTCGATCATCCGCTGGTGGTCCCGGTCAACACCAAGATCCGTTTCGTGATCACCGCCGACGACGTGATCCATTCCTGGTTCGTGCCTGCGCTGGGTTGGAAGATGGACGCGATACCGGGCGTGGTGAATGCGGCGTGGACCAACATCACGGTTCCTGGCGTGTACCGCGGCCAGTGCGCCGAGCTGTGCGGCCAGGACCATGGCTTCATGCCGATCGTGGTGAAGGCCGTATCGAAGGAAGACTTCGACAAGTGGCTGGCCGATCAGCAGAAACCGGCCGCGCCCGCACCGGCAGCCACGGCGGCAGCCCCCGCCCAGGCAACGGCGCAGCTTGCACCGAAGCAGACTTCCCAGGGTTGATTTCTCGGCTGCCCAAAGCAGTTCACGACCGAAGCACTCATTGAGGTAGAGGTTCCAGGCCATGGCCCACGCAGCCACCCACGATGAACACCACGACGAGCATCACGAGCATCTGAATTTCTTTCAGCGCTGGGTGATGTCCACCAACCACAAGGACATCGGCACGCTGTACCTGGTCTTTTCGCTGCTGATGTTCTTCATCGGCGGCAGCTTCGCGATGGTGATCCGCGCCGAGCTGTTCAAGCCGGGCCTGCAGCTGGTGCAGCCGTACTTCTTCAACGAAATGACCACCATGCATGCGCTGGTGATGATCTTCGGCGCGGTGATGCCGGCCTTCGTGGGTCTGGGCAACTGGATGATCCCGCTGATGGTCGGCGCGCCGGACATGGCGCTGCCGCGCATGAACAATCTTTCGTTCTGGATCCTGCCGTTCGCTTTCGCACTGCTGCTTTCGACGCTGTTCCTGCCGGGTGGCGGCCCCGCTGGCGGCTGGACGATGTATCCGCCGCTGTCGCTGCAGAGCGCCTCGACCGCCTACGTGGTCTTCGCGGTGCACCTGATGGGTATCAGCTCGATCATGGGCGCGATCAACATCATCGCCACCATTCTCAATATGCGTGCGCCGGGCATGGACCTGTTGAAGATGCCGGTGTTCGTGTGGAGCTGGCTGATCACCGCCTTCCTGCTGATCGCGGTGATGCCGGTGCTGGCCGGCGCGGTGACCATGCTGCTCACCGACAAATACTTCAATACGCACTTCTTCGATGCCGCCGGCGGCGGTGACCCGGTGCTGTTCCAGCACGTGTTCTGGTTCTTCGGTCACCCCGAGGTGTACATCATGATCCTGCCGGCGTTCGGGATCATCTCGGAGATCATCCCCACTTTCGCCCGCAAGCCGATCTTCGGCTACAAGGCGATGGTGTTCGCGATCGCCTCGATCGCGTTCCTGTCGTTCATCGTGTGGGCGCACCATATGTTTGCGGTAGGCCTGCCGCTGGGTGCGGAAATCTTCTTCATGTACGCCACCATGCTGATCGCGGTGCCGACCGGCGTGAAGGTGTTCAACTGGGTCGCGACCATGTGGGGCGGCTCGATGACCTTCGAGACGCCGATGCTGTTCGCGGTGGCGTTCGTGATCCTGTTCACCATCGGCGGCTTTTCCGGCCTGATGCTGGCGCTGGTGCCGGCGGACTTCCAGTATCACGACACCTACTTCGTGGTGGCCCACTTCCACTACGTGCTGGTGACGGGCGCGATCTTCGCCATCATCGCGGCCACGTATTACTGGATCCCGAAGTGGACCGGTCACATGTACAGCGAGTTCTGGGGCAAGATGCACTTCTGGAACTCGGTGGTGTGGGTGAACGTGTTGTTCTTCCCGCAGCACTTCCTTGGCCTTGCCGGCATGCCGCGCCGCATTCCCGATTACAACGTGGCCTTCGCCAACTTCAACATGATCAGCTCCATCGGCGGCTTCCTGTTCGGCGCCTCGCAGCTGATCTTCGTCGGCGTGCTCATCCATTGCGTGTGGTTCTCCAAGAAGAAGGCCACCGATCGCGTATGGGAAGGCGCCAAGGGCCTGGAATGGACGGTGCCGTCGCCGGCGCCGCACCACACCTTTTCCATCGCGCCGGTGGTTCATGACGAGGAACTGGCGCACGGACACGTCGAGGACTGATCGCATGCAGCTGGATCATCAGACGCTCGAATCGGAACAGGCACAGCGAGTGCGCCGTGCGCGGCGCACTGCGGCGGCGGTCGGCATCGTCGCCCTGGTGGTGTTCGTGGTCTCGATCGTGCAGATGTTCTGGCTACAGCATCATCCGCAGGCACATGCGCAGGCAGTCAAGGAAGCGCTCATGCAGTAACCGCCGTGGCGGCGGGGCACGTAGGTCACCAGGAACATCTACGGGATACACACCATGGGTCAGCAGCACGACATCTACTACGTACCGAGCAAGAGCCAATGGCCGATCGTGGCCGCGGTGGTCATGTTCCTCACCGTGTTCGGTGCGGCGCACTGGCTCGATGCCGAACCGGGCGAAAGCGGCTTCGGCAAGACACTGCTACTGGTCGGCTTCGTCGGCATCCTCGGCATGTTCTTCGGCTGGTTCCGCTCGGTGATCCGCGAATCGATGCGCGGTTACTACAACAGCCAGGTGGACCGCTCGTTCCGCATGGGCATGATGTGGTTCATCTTCTCCGAGGTGATGTTCTTCGGCGCCTTCTTCGGTGCGCTGTTCTACGTGCGCATGTTCTCGGTGCCGTGGCTGGGAGGGGAAGGGCACGGCGTGCTGACCCATCAGTATCTGTGGAGCGAATACGCGGCATCGTGGGGCGCGGGCGGTGGCAATGGTCCTGCCCATGTTGGCGGTGCTTTCCAGACCGTTGCCCCGTGGGGCCTGCCGCTGCTCAATACGCTGATCCTGCTCAGCTCAAGTGTCACGGTGACCATCGCGCACCACGCGTTGCAGGCCGGCCATCGCGGCAAGGTGCTGGCCTTCCTGGGGTTTACCGTACTGCTGGGCGCCGGTTTCCTGTTCTGCCAGGCCCACGAATACGCCGAGGCCTACAAGGAACTCAACCTCACGCTCGGTAGCGGCGTGTACGGTTGCACCTTCTTCATGCTGACCGGCTTCCACGGCATGCACGTGACGCTGGGCACCATCATGCTGGCCATCATCTGGCTGCGTGTGCTGGCCGGCCACTTCAGCAAGGAGCATCACTTCGGCTTCGAGGCGGTGGCCTGGTACTGGCACTTCGTGGACGTGGTGTGGCTGGGCCTGTTCATGTTCGTCTACATCCTGTAGCGAACCATTGCGTAGGCTGGGATGCCAATCCCAGCTTCCGGCAGGTTGCGTGCATGGCAATGCTGGGTTTGACAACCCAGCCTACGAAAAGCCCGCCGTGAGGCGGGCTTTTGGTGCCGGAACGTCGCAGTGCGGAGCGCTGGTGGGGCCGGGCAGCTACAATTACTGGCCCACGCCGTGCGGGTGGATCCAGCCCATCCGGATGCCGACGATGACCATCGCAATCAGCAGCAGGGAAAAACTGATGCGGCGGGTAAGCGCCCAAACGGTCCGTTTGCCGCCGTCCTTGTCGGTCATCATGAAATACAGCGCCTGGCCAAGGTTGAAGATCACCACCAGGAACATGATCACCAGCGCTACTTTGTAGATGGTTTCCACGTGAGAATCCCAAGCAGGCTCGACACCGCCAGTATAGCCACGCAGCATGAGGTTGCCGCGTGAGCGTGATGCGCCGCCCGGCCTGGTGGTCGCTGTTGCTGACGCTGGCCGGAGTGCTTGTTTTCGTGCGTCTTGGCGTGTGGCAGCTGCACCGCGCGGACGCCAAGGATAAGCTTCTGCGACGGTATGCCGCGGCGGCGGGCGCGCCGGTCGAGGCGTTCGATGCGGTGGCCGATCAGCCCCCCTTGGATGCGTATCCGCGTGTGCGCGTGCAGGGGCGCTACCTGGCTGGTCGCCTGTATCTGCTCGACAATCCCAAGCACGACAGCATGGGCGGCGTGGAGGTGTACGCACCGTTCCAACCGGTCGGCCAAGGCAAGAGCTTGCTGGTGGACCTGGGCTTTTTACCGGGCAACGGCACCGACAAGGCGCCTGAGTTGCCGCCGTTGTCCAACGAGCTGCAAACCTTGCAAGGCGTCTATCAGCCATCGCCCGGTAAGGGGCTGGAATTGGGCGGCAATGCGCTCGCGCAGCAGAAGCAGTGGCCGAAAACCTCGGTGTACCTGGATCTCGATCAGGTCGCGGCCGATTTGCAGGCGAAGCTTTATCCGCACGTATTAGTGCTGGATGCCGACCCTTCGGCGATCTACGTGCGAGTGCATACGCTTGATCTTTCCTCGATGCCGCCCGCGCGGCATCGTGCGTATGCGTTTCAGTGGTTCACGTTTGCGCTGGCTGCGGTGGTGATTTTTCTATGGCTGCACCGCAAGCACAGGGTTGGTTGAGCGAATGCTAGCCATGCCTTTATGCCTGCACTCTCCTCTCAGCCGTCATTCCCGCGAAAGCGCCTCCGCTTTCGCGGGAATGACGGCTGGACAAATTGAGGCCTTCCGGGAACATGATTACCCCAACTTCCCCCAGCAAGCGCACCAGCCGCTTGAAATTCCTGCTGGTCATCCTGGTGTTCGCTGCGCCGTTCGTCGCAGCCGCCTTGCTCAATCTCAGTGGCTGGCAGCCAAGCGGCAAAGCCTATGGTGAGCCCATTGTCCCGCAGCGCAATTTCGAGCAGGAACACGTGCAGTTGCGCCTGGTGGACGGGAAAACCTGGGCGTGGCGCGACGCCGAGCCGCACATGACGCTGATCGCGATGGCGGGTCCAAATTGCGCCGCTCGCTGCATCGATACGCTCACCAAGATGGCTGCCGCGCGGATCACGCTCAACAACAACATGGCGCGCCTGCGTCTGTTGTACGTAGGGCAGCCGCCGGCAGATGCCGCCGCCAACGGCATGCGCAATTACTGGGCCATGGCTTCGGATGTGGCCGACAGTCTCGCCGCGTACCGCCCGAACACCCCGGACAGCGTGAGCGCCTTGCTGGTGGAGTCCGACGGCACGGCCCTGGCGCGGTATCCTGTCGGTTTCGATCCGAGCGGCCTGCGCAAGGATCTGCAGAAGGTAATTCGTTGATGGCGCTGCGCACCCGCAAAATCATCCCGTATCTCGCCGTGCTTGCGGCGGTATTCGCTTTCGGCCTGGTGATGTTCGGCGCTTTCGTCCGGCTCTCCAACGCGGGCTTGTCCTGCCCGGATTGGCCCACCTGCTACGGCAAGGCCTCATGGCCGCACCACGAGCAGGCCGTCGCCGCGGCCAATCTGGCGTTTCCCGATCGCCCGTATGAAGCGACCAAGGCCTGGCGTGAACAAGTGCATCGCATGCTGGCCGGCACCCTGGGCGTATTGGTGATGTTGCTTGCACTGCTGGCGGCGCGGCGCGATCGACTGGTGATGCTCGCCATTGTTCTGAGCGCCGTATTCGCGGCCGTGGGTGTCACCTTGTACTTGCATGGCGAGCGCACGTGGTCGTCGGGCCTGGCGTCGTTGGCGATCTTGCTGCCGACTGCGGGCGCGTTCTGGCTGAGTGAACGTGACTCATCGAAAATGAGCGTGCTGGCGCTGGGCGTGATCATCTTCCAGGCCATGCTCGGCATGTGGACGGTGACCCTTCTGCTCAAGCCGATCGTGGTGATGGGGCACCTGCTCGGCGGCATGACCACGTTCGGCTTGCTGGCCTATGCGGCTTTGCGCTGCAACGGATTCGGTTCGCCAGACAATCGCCATGCGTCACTGCGCACCGCAGTGACGTTTGGCATCGTGTTGCTCGCCTGCCAGATCGCACTGGGCGGCTGGACCTCGGCCAACTATGCGGCGCTGGCTTGCGGGACGGATTTTCCGACCTGCCTGGGACAGTGGGCCCCCCCGACCGATTTTCACCAAGGCTTTGTGCTGTCGCGCGAGATCGGTGTGAATTACGAAGGCGGCGTGCTCGACATGGCGGCGCGCAGCGCGATCCAGATTGCGCACCGGATTGGCGCGCTGGTGGTGTTCGGCTATCTGACGTGGCTTGCGTATCGTCTGCTGCGCGGCGGGTTCCGCTTCGGTGGCTTGGCGGTCGCAGTAGTGCTGGTCGTGCAGGTATTGCTGGGTATCAGCAACGTGCAATTCGGTTTGCCGCTGCCGGTCGCCACTTTGCATAACGGTGGTGCTGCCTTGTTGCTGTTCACGCTGCTGGCGAATTACACGCGTTTGCGGTCCTGGCATGCGGATGAAGCGGGGTCGTTGGCATGATGCTGGTGCGCGAATATCTGCAGCTCACCAAGCCGCGCGTCGTTGCGCTGCTGGTGTTCTGCGCGGTCATCGGCATGTTCCTCGCCGTGCCCGGCATTCCGCCTTGGCGCGCACTGGTGCTCGGCACGCTCGGTATCTGGTTGGCTTCGGGTTCCGCCGCCGCGTTCAATCACCTGATCGACGAACGCATCGACAAGCTGATGGCGCGCACCGCCCGTCGTCCTCTCGCCACCGGCAAGCTCAACGCACGGCAGGTGTTAGTGTTCGCCACCGTACTCGGCGTGGTGTCGATGGTGGTGCTGGCAGCGTGGGTGAACGTGCTTACCGCCTTGCTGACCTTCGCCGGCCTGATCGGCTACGCGCTGGTGTACACCGCCTATCTCAAGCGCGCCACGCCGCAGAACATTGTGATCGGCGGCCTGGCCGGCGCCATTCCACCGGTGTTGGGTTGGACGGCCGTCACCGGCCAGTTGCATCCCTTTCCGTTGCAGTTGTGCCTGATCATTTTTGTCTGGACACCGCCGCACTTCTGGGCGCTGGCGATCTTCCGCCGCGAAGACTATGCCCGCGCGCAGATTCCCATGCTGCCTGTCACCCACGGAGTGCGTTACACGCGCTGGCAGATCCTGCTCTACACCATTCTGCTGGCGCTGGTGAGCCTGCTGCCTTCGATCACCGGCCACAGCGGCCTGATCTATTTCGGCGGCGCGCTGGTGCTGGGTGCCGGGTTTCTCTATTACGCGATCCGCCTGATGAACCCGCCGGACGAATACTTTGCGATGCGGGTGTTCAAGTATTCCGTCATCTATTTGATGGCTCTTTTTGCCTTTTTGCTGGCCGATCATTGGCTGCTCCCCTTTCGCCCGTGGTGAGCCATTCCAGTTTGCAGCGGATCTGGCTTTGTTCCCTTCCTGGGACGATTTTTGACAGCTTCGCGACGGTTTATCGAAAGTTCTTGCTGAATAGATAGGGCCATTGACGACAAACTGTGATCTGTTCGAGCATTTAGCGACAGGGAGCGCATTGCACGCCTTTGCCAATCGCTAGGGATAGCGTCGTGCCTCTTGGACAACTTAGGCACGTCAATTAGGAATGCAGCATGACGGTGGGGGATGCGTGCGTTGATGCACAAGCGGCCGATGGCGCGGATACCGGTCTGGAATGCCTGGTCATCATCGCCCGCTTGCACGGCATTGCGGTCGACCCGGCGCAGATAAGGCACGAATTTGCCGAGCCGGGGCGGCCTTTCGACGCCGGAATGATTCGCTTCGCCGCGAATAAGCTTGGGCTGAAAGCCAGACTGGTTGGCGCCGAATTCTCGCGCATCAGCCATCTGGCCTTGCCTGCCTTGGCCGTGGGTACTGACGGTGCGATGTATGTCATTGCCCGTGTCAACGATAAAAAAGTCCTGATCCAGGACCCTAGCCATGGCACGCCGCAGCTGCTGTCGCACGAAGAAGCGGCAGCAAGATGGTCAGGCAACGTCATGCTGTTCACCTCGCGTGCGTCGATCGCCGGCGAGCTGGCCAAGTTCGATTTCAGCTGGTTCATTCCCGCCGTCGTCAAATACCGCAAGTTGCTGGGTGAAATTCTTGTCGTATCGCTCTTCCTGCAGCTGATCGGCCTGGCGACGCCGCTGTTCTTCCAGGTGGTGATGGACAAGGTATTGGTTCATCACGGCCTGACCACCCTGGACGTGATTGCGATAGGCTTGCTGTTTTGCACGATCTTCGAATCCTTGCTCAGCGGTTTGCGCACGTACGTATTTGCACATACGACGAGTCGCATCGACGTCGAGCCGGGCGCACGGCTGTTTCGCCATCTTCTCTCGTTGCCGTTAGCTTACTTCCGCTCCCGCCGAGTCGGTGATTCGGTGGCGCGCGTGCGCGAACTGGAGAACATTCGCAGCTTCCTGACCGGCAATGCCATCACCCTGGTGATGGACGTGCTGTTTTCATTCGTCTTCATAGGCGTAATGCTGTTCTACAGTGGCTGGCTGACACTGGTGGTCGTCGCCTCGCTACCCGTTTATGCGTTGCTCTCAGTCTCCTTGACGCCGGCTCTGCGGGCGCGCTTGCGGGAAAAATTCAATCGCGGTGCGGACAACCAATCCTTCCTGGTCGAAACGCTCAGCGGCATCGACACGGTCAAGGCAATGGCCGTTGAACCGCAGATCATGCGGCGCTGGGACAACCAGCTGGCAGGTTACGTGGAAGCCGGCTTTCGGACTGTCGCCTTGGGCACGCTCGCAAGAGAAGGCGTCAATTTCGTCGGCAAACTGATCACCGTGGCGACTATCTGGATCGGTGCGCGTCTGGTCATTGGAGGCGACCTGACAGTCGGCCAGCTCATCGCCTTCAATATGCTGGCCGGCCGGGTCGGGCAGCCGATCATGCGCATTGCCCAGCTGTGGACGGATTTCCAGCAGACCGGCATCTCGATGCAGCGACTGGGCGACATCCTCAATGCGCCCAGCGAAGTACACAGCGGCAGCCGCAGCGCCATGCCGCGATTGAATGGGAGGATCGAGCTGGACACGGTCAGCTTCCGCTACCGGCCGGATGCACCCGAAGTACTGCAAGGCGTGAACCTGAAGATCGAGCCGGGCGAAGTCATCGGCATCGTGGGGCGTTCCGGCTCAGGCAAGAGCACACTGACCAAGCTGATCCAGCGCTTGTACGTGCCCGAACGAGGCCGTGTGCTGGTCGATGGCATGGATCTGGCCATGGTCGATGTCTCCTCGCTGCGTCGCCAGATCGGCGTGGTGCTGCAGGAAAACATCCTGTTCAACCGCAGCATTCGCGAGAATATCGCCTTGACCGACCCCGGAGCACCGCTGGAGGCGGTGATAAGGGCGGCCACCTTGGCGGGCGCACACGACTTCATCCTCGAACTGCCCGAGGGCTACGACACCCTGGTAGGCGAACACGGCTCCACCCTCTCAGGCGGACAGCGCCAGCGCATTGCCATCGCCCGCGCCCTGATGAATAACCCGCGCATCCTAATCTTCGATGAAGCCACAAGTGCCCTCGATTACGAATCGGAGCGCATCATTCAGACCAACATGCGGGCCATATGCCAGGGGCGGACCGTGATCATCATCGCGCATCGCTTGTCGGCCGTACGGGATGCAAATCGCATCATCGTGATGGAGCGCGGCGGCATCGTGGAAGAAGGTAGCCACGCCGAACTGCTGCAAAAGCAGGCTGGTCACTATGCGCGCTTGCACCGGTTGCAGCAGACATGAGCACGCTACCTATGCGATGGCGCGCCACGCGCGATTTGATTAGCCGCTACGCAAGGGTGTTCCAGGTTGCCTGGGGCATGCGTGCCGCGCTCGATCCACCGATGCGCTTGCGTCACGAGAACGAATTCCAGCCGGCCGCCTTAGCGCTGCGCGATACGCCCATTCACCCGGCGCCCCGTTGGGGCATGGGGTTGATCGTGGGATTGCTGACCCTGGCCGTGGCCTGGGCAAGTTTGGGCAAGGTGGATGTGGTGGTCAGCGCAGAAGGAAAGATTGCTCCGCACGGGGACGTGAAAACCATTCAGCCGGAAAGCACCGCGGTCGTGACCGCAATTCACGTCGCTGATGGCCAAAACGTCAAAAGGGGCGAGGTGCTGATCGACCTGGATGCGACCGACGCCACCAGCAACGCCAGCCAGGCCGAATCCCAATTGACTGCGGCAAGCAACGAGGCGGCACGCGGCCGCGCGTTGCTTGAGGCCATTGATAAGAGCCAGGCGCCTACGCTGACGGCATCATCGATTCCTGCCGCGTCCGATCTCGTCACGCAGCGGCAGGTATTGGCCGGCGAGTACGCCGACTATCTCGGCACCATCCACGAAATGGATGCGGACATCGCTCAAGCCACCGCCATGCTGAAAGAAATCGCGGCAGAAATCGCCAAGCTGCAAGGCACCTTGCCGATCGAAGAAACCAAGGAGCGCGACTACGCCAAGCTCGTGGTGCCGGGTTATGTGGGGCGCCACGATTACTACAACGAACAGCAGGCGGTGATCCAGCAGAAGCAGGATTTGGCTGCACAAAAGGCCAAGCTCATCGAAACCCAGGCCACGCTCGACGCAGCAAGACGCAAACGCGATGCTTACATCGCACAAACCCGCCGCACCTGGCTGGAGAAGATCCAGGATGACGAAACCAAGGCTGCAACGGCTGCCAGCGATTTTGCCAAAGCGCGCAATCACACGCGCCTAATGCATTTGGTGGCGCCGGTGGACGGCACAGTGCAGCAGCTAGCCGTGCACACCATTGGTGGTGTGGTTAGTCCCGCGCAAACGCTAATGACCGTGGTGCCGGTCGAGCGCCAGCTATTGGTCGAAGCCACTATCGACAATCAAGATATCGGATTTATCAGGGCCGGGCAGCCGGCCGAAGTGAAAGTCGAAGCCTTTCCCTATACGCGCTACGGCGTCCTGCACGGCACGGTGGTGCAGGTGTCCAATGATGCCAGGCAGGATGAAGCGGACGGGAAGAAATGGGTCTTTACGGCTCAGGTCGAGTTGCCCCCGGACGGCATGGTGATTGAGAGGAAGCAGGTGCATCTGACGCCGGGGATGGAGGTGACAGCGGGGATCAAGACGGGGAGACGGCGGATCGCCAGCTACCTTCTCAGTCCACTGATCCAGCACATAAACGAAAGTTTGCATGAACGTTAACGCACATAACGATAGCCACAGCGCGCGTTTTAATCAGGAAAAAGGATTAGGCGAAATGAATGTGGCGAATATATTCAAGAACACGATGATCGTTACGTTCTTAGCGGTATCTGGGTGGCAGTCAAAAATTCAAGCGCAAGGTACCCCTCCCGTTGCGCCTGCGTCAGCAAGCAGCGCTCTTTCCGCCTCCACCGGGACTAAGGCGTGGAGTGGCCAAAGCCTCTGGCAAGGCTTTCTAGAGCTTGCAGCCAAGCCTAACGCTAACATTACTTTAGGCGATCTTAAGAAGGCGTTCCCAAAGGAGAAGATTTCGCAGACTCTGCCAGGTACCTACAAAATATCAGATGTGTTGAGTTATAGCGTCTCGGTACCGCCGAGGTTGCACCAGCTATATCCTGGAAGAAAGATGATATATATCGCGATTTATTTTAAAGAAGCCGATTCGGCAACCTGTCCGGATAAAGAAAAACTGGTTGACGATCTGGAAAAGGTGGGTTGGCATTTATATAGCGACTTGCCAGCAAGGATTGAAGGAGGTGTTGATGGCATTCAACTCCACCTTCCTTCAGAAGCCAATTTTAACAAAGGGGGTCAGGGACTATTGGACCTTACCTACATCAATGGCTGTCCAAGCCAGATTTTTCTACAAGCCGATAAAGTTAGGTTCGAACAAATACCCGCCGTGCGCACTGCAAAGGAGAATGCTCAATGACAAATCCAACCCTTAATCAAGCCATAGTGCAAAATTTGGCTCCGTTAAATAAGGGGCTGAGCCTGGCTCCGCTTTAAATATGTAATGTATATGACGACAACCACGAGATTCGATTTGATCGGCGAAATGGGGATAATTAAATGAAAGCGATAATTAGGTGCAGGAATTCAATAATCGCCGCACTTGCAGTTGCAGTCGTAGGGCAGTCGATCGTTCAAGCACAAAGTGCTTCTCCCGACACGCTGATATCGGCAAACGCAGCTACTGATGTTTCGAGAGACTCCTCGGCTCTTGCCGACAAGCGGAGTTGGCAAAGCTTTCTAAAGCTTGCAGGCCAACCGAATGCCGTGGTGACTCTTGAAGACATCAAACGGTCGTTCCATGGGAGGATCGTTCCAACAACTATGACAGGGCGTTATGAGATACCAGGTGTCTTGTTGTACTTCGTATACGTCCCGGAACGATTGCACGAGTTATTTCCCGATCGAAAGCAAATGCACGTTGAGGTTCATTTTCACGATAAAGATTCGCACACTTGCCTAACCAAAGAGGAAATGTTGGGAGATTTAAACAAGGCGCAGTGGAAATTATTCACCAGTATTCCTGCATCTGTTCAGCCAGGCCTTGATGGTGGTCCATTAGTCCACTATCCCCCTCAAACTATTTTCTTAAAGGGGGATCAAGGGGTGCTTTCGATTGCTTACGTAGACGGCTGTCCGGAAAATGCTTCGATGGAGGCAAACAAAATTTACTTTGACATGCTTACCAACAAAAAGACATCGGAGATTGGTCGATGACAAATTCTAGCCTTAATCAAAGTGTGCTTCAGATAATTCAGCAAGGCCTCGATATTTCGGGAAATAGTCAGGCTAATCAGGCATATAACGACCTGATATCTTACATTGATAATGATCCAGCGCTCATTGCACAGCTAAATAATGATGTGGGGGCGAATCTCGTAAAGTCCTTCGCATGGAGTTCACAGGCGGGATCGGGTGCCTATTTTGATTCGAGCAACGGTTCGCTTAATATTAACATCAACCAGCTCTTGCAGCAGGCTGCTTACGCGGTTGGGTCTTACAATGAAGCTTTTGTGGTTGCGCATGAACTCGGTCATTCGGAATTTCAAGTATCAAATCCGACCGGGATTACTCCAGGGCAAGCAAATAACAGTTTTTGGAGTAGCGTCAATCAGACTATAAATTCGGGGGCTCAAGATTTTACTTCTGCTATCCAGGCAATACAGGCTAATAGCAATTACAATGAATCATACGCGCAAATCCAGGGGTTTAATGCTGAGCTCAGTGAGTATTATGCTGCCCACAGCATTGTCAATCCGACGGCCTCAGATGCTTCAAATGCTTACAAGGCGCTCGCAGGTATGTCTGGCTATTCAAGCTACTTTCTGCAGAGCGATGGAACTCTTCGATCGGGGTTGACGTCGAATAATGACGGGAGTCTAGCAGAGACACTGTCAAACATGGGGTCGGAGGGCGACTATTACTATCTCAAGCCAAGTAACCTCGGCATATTTGAGGATAAGGATTACACAAATTATTATGGGACTGGTGAGCTTGGAGCTATTATTGATGGCTATTTGGGTAATTCAAGCTCTTATAAAGTAAGCGGTTCGCAAATTACAGTTACGCCGACAGCGCAAATCAATTTTGGCGATGCTTCATTGTCCAATTCAGGAACGGGGTCATTTAATAGAGGTTTTGATCCTAACCAATTGGCGCAAGATTTGGGATCTTCGCTGATCCCATTGCCCAATGGCGCGACGTCAGTTTCTTTTACAGTGAAGGACACATCTACAGGCACCAGCTATGTTTATACGTGGAATAATGGAGTGTCGTCCGTGGCCACGACTGTGTCGGGATCGACCCCGCTTGTATTCATTGGCCAAACAGGCAAAGACCCAAATTTAGATTTGCAGACGACTACCTCCAATTCGGTCGTTACCATTGCAGCAGGCTATGGTGGCGAGGTTGATGGCAGCAATAACACCGACATTCTTGGCAATGGCTCTTCGCTCGTTACATCATCGGGTAGCACCAATAACACCGTGACCTGTGGTAGCAGCATTGCCACCATCAATGGAGCAAGCGCCGAAAAGTGCTTGATCCCCCAGACTGGCAGCCCTCAGTTGACTGTGGATGGCTCAGGCCTTACCGGCAACCTCCAGGGCAATGTGGTGCTTACGGAGTCTGGAGATACTTTCAGCGCGGGGTCGAATGCCAATATCAATATGGCCTCGGGCGATGTTATCAATGTAGGAACTGGTACATCAGGTGTACAACTGACATGCGGCAACGCAACGGAAACCGTCGGTGGTGGTGCAACTGGAGCCGGCTCGGTTCAATGCACCATTACCAATGGGTCCGGGGCCTTTAGCTATAGCGGCAGCGCTCTCAGCATAACCCCAACGGGCTCGGGTCAGTCGATAAGTCTGTCGGGAACGGGCTACGACGTCACCTCTACAGGTAACAACGTTAGTCTGTTGGGAGCCGGCAGTAGCGCCACGGTAAATGGTGTTAATGCTATCGCCATGCAAGGCCCGAATCAGTCCCTGAACTTGGGCACAAGCGGCAGCACTGTCAACACCAACACGGGCGACACCGGCGAAGCACTCAGCGGCTCCGGTTTTACCTTAAACGGCACGGCAGGCCAGTTCACCGGCACAGCGATGGGCTCCAATGACATTTTCAATCTGTCTGCCAACAGCAATTCCAGCCTCACCTGCAGCGGCACCAGCAATTCGATTTTTTCGGCAGGGAATAACCTGAGTCTGCTTGGTGCAAATAGCAGCGCCGCGGTGACAGGTGTCAATACCGTGAATATGTCCGGCACTAATCAGTCGCTGACCTTGGATACGAATGGCGGCACGGTCGACACGAGTGCAGGCGATACAGGCGAGACACTCAATGGCTCCGGCTTCACCTTGAATGCGACGGGCCTGTTCTCGGGCAGCACCAGCGGTACGGGTGACACATTCAACCTGGCGACGAATAGCGGCTCGACACTGAGCATAGCTGGTACGAGCGATGTCGCCAATTCAATAGGCAACACGATCCAATTGAACGGGGCTAGCAGCGCTGCCACCGTAGCCGGCGCTGACACAGTAGACCTGGAAGCTAACGGCCAAACGCTGACATTGAGTTCCAGCGGCGACACGGTCAATGCACTGAGCGGCGATACCTATGAAGTCGTTGATGGTTCCGGCGCACAAGTCAATGCCGGCACAGGTGTCTTCACGTTCAATGGAAACAACGACACGATTTCAGACACCGGCGCGAACAGCACGATGAATGTGACCGGCACGGGGGACACCTTCGGCATGTCGTCCGGGACGATCTATGGCTCGAACAACGACTTGTTCACGGTGAATGGTTCGGGCAACACGATCGAGAACGGCACGGCCAGCGTCACGAACGTCACCGGAAGCAACAACACGGTTTCGTACGATGGTGCGAACAGTACGGTGAACGTGATCGGCACGGGGGATACCCTCGACATGTCGTCCGAAACGGTCTATGGCTCGAACAACGACCTGTTCACGGTGAATGGTTCGGGCAACACGATCGAGAACGGCACGGCGAGCGTCACGAACGTCACCGGAAGCAACAACACGGTTTCGTACGATGGTGCGAACAGCACGGTGAACGTGATCGGCACGGGAGATGCCCTCGACATGTCCTCCGGAACGGTCTATGGCTCGAACAACGACCTGTTCACGGTGAATGGTTCGGGCAACACGATCGAGAACGGCACGGCGAGCGTCACGAACGTCACCGGAAGCAACAACACGGTTTCGTACGATGGTGCGAACAGCACGGTGAACGTGATCGGCACGGGGGATACCCTCGACATGTCGTCCGAAACGGTCTATGGCTCGAACAACGACCTGTTCACGGTGAATGGTTCGGGCAACACGATCGAGAACGGCACGGCGAGCGTCACGAACGTCACCGGAAGCAACAACACGGTTTCGTACGATGGTGCGAACAGCACGGTGAACGTGATTGGCACGGGGGATACCCTCGACATGTCGTCCGAAACGGTCTATGGCTCGAACAACGACCTGTTCACGGTGAATGGTTCGGGCAACACGATCGAGAAC
>NZ_RYYV01000012.1 GCF_003977665.1 Dyella choica
TCGCTGAATTTGGATTTCTTCATGACACCTCCTGGCGGAAAAGATGCCAGAAAGTTCTACTTCCCGCATGTCCAGGACCTGGGGGAGCTTACGGAAGCACCGCGCCAGTTGTCGGGGTTCGTGCAAACCGACGACACCTACCTGGGCGGGGAAATCAATGATGGCAAGCCGGGCCGCGGCTCGGAGAACAAGCAAGCGTTTCTGATTGCCGTAGAGACCGATGCTGACCTGGAGCACCCCGTGCACGCTATCATGGAGCCGATACGCCGCTTCGGCGATGACGGCATCAAGGACTGGCAGGCTCGTCATTTGGCCCCCCAAGCCGAGGCCGTTTCAGCGACGGCTTGCATTGCTTCGGCCGCCTCGCCGATGCCGGGTATGCGCACACGGTGCTGGAAACTCCGGGCGGGCGCGCGGCCTGTGACGTGCGCGGCGCACGCTGGGTCAACGTGGTCCTGGACAACATCAATCGAGCGACCAGTGGGTGTATCACGCCATCCGGCAGAGCAAGTACGCGCAGCGCTATTTGGCCGAGGCCGACTATCGTTTCAATCGACGATTTCGCTTGCACGAGATGCTGCCTCGACTGGCGCGAGCGATGATGCTTTGCGGGCTTCAGCCAAGGCCGATTTTGCGCATGGCGAGCAACTTTCACGTCTGAGGTTCGAGGCTAATCAGGTTGATTTAAGGCCTGCTGTACTTCAAGCCATGTCGACTAGGTACGCCGCGAGGACATTGGAGACGCCGGTCGCAGAGGTGGCGATATCTCAGCGGTAGAGAGCCCCATGAATCGTCCTCTGCGTGCGATGCTGTGGTTCGGCACGGAAGTGAGTTTGCATGCCGGATGAGAGTATTCATGAAATCTTTTTCATGAATGAAACAATCTTCATGCCCCCGAAAGGTGCTGCGCTACAGTGATCCGGATAATAAGCGCCATCGTCAAAGCACGCTGGAAGCCTTCGCATGTTGGGTCTGGTACGGATTGCACTCGCGCGCCCCTACACCTTTGTCGTCCTTGCGCTGCTCATCTTGATCATCGGCCCGTTGGCGGCGCTGCGCACGCCCACCGACATCTTCCCGAACATTGGCATTCCGGTGATCAGCGTGGTGTGGACCTACAACGGCCTGTCGCCCAGTGCGATGTCCGGCCGTGTGATCTACTACTACGAGCGCTCGCTCACCTCCACGGTGAGCGACATCGAGCACATGGAGTCGCAGTCGCTGCCCGGCATCGGCGTGGTGAAGATCTTCTTCCAGCCCGGCGTGGATATCCGTACCGCTACGGCGCAGGTCACCTCGATCTCGCAAACGGTGCTCAAGCAGATGCCGCCGGGCATCACACCGCCGCAGATCATCAACTACAACGCTTCCACCGTGCCGGTGCTGCAACTGGCGCTGTCCAGCACCAAACTGGGCGAGCAGAAGATTCGCGATCTGGCGCAGAACTTCCTGCGACCGACGCTGATTTCCGTGGCGGGCACGGCAATTCCCACGCCGTACGGCGGCAAGCAGCGCCAGGTGATGCTGGATCTGGATCCGCAGGCGTTGGCCGCCAAGGGGTTGTCGGCACAGGACGTAGGCAATGCGTTGGCGGCACAGAACCAGATCGTGCCGGTGGGCGATATCAAGATCGGCAGCAACGAATACACCGTCGACCTCAACGACAGTCCGGCTGCGATCGAGGAGCTCAACAACCTGCCGATCAAGACGGTGGACGGCGCCACCATCACGATCGGCCAGGTGGCACACGTGCGTGACGGCGCGCCGCCGCAAAACAACGTAGTGCGAGTGGACGGCCACCGCGCGATCCTGATGCCCATCCTGAAGGGCGGCAACGTGTCGACCCTGGATGTGGTGGCCGGCATCAAGAAGCTGCTGCCGCTGGCGGAGGAAACACTGCCCTCCTCGCTGAGGGTGAAGTTGCTGGGCGACCAGTCGGTCTTCGTGCGCAGCGCAATCGCATCGGTGGCCCGCGAAGGCGTGATAGCCGCGCTGCTGACCTCGGTGATGATCCTGGTGTTTCTCGGCAGTTGGCGTTCGACTGTGATCATCGCGGTGTCGATCCCGCTGGCTGTGCTCTCGGCGATCGCGCTGCTTGCCGCCTTCGGGCAAACCCTCAACGTAATGACGCTAGGCGGCCTGGCGTTGGCGGTGGGCATCCTGGTCGACGATGCCACCGTCACTATCGAGAACATCAACTGGCACCTGGAGCAGGGCAAGGACGTGCAAACGGCGATCATGGACGGGGCCAAGCAGATCGTAACGCCGGCATTCGTGTCGTTGCTGTGCATCTGCATCGTGTTCGTGCCGATGTTCATGCTCGACGGCATCGCCGGCTTCCTGTTCCGGCCGATGGCGCTGGCGGTGATTTTCGCCATGGCTTCTTCCTTCGTGCTGTCCCGCACGCTGGTGCCGACCATGGCGATGTATCTGCTGAAGCCACACGTGACGGAGCAGCCCCCGGGAGATCATCCGGAAGATCCGTATATCAATCATCACGAAGGCGATCAGCATCCATCCATGCAGCGCGGGCGGCTGCGCAAAGCCCTGGTAGGTTTCCAGCAGAATTTCGAGCATCGCTTCTCTCAGCTGCGCGACGCCTATTACGAGAGCCTGTCGCTAGCGCTGGCGGCGCGCCGGCGTTTCGTGATCGGCTTTCTGGCCGTGGTATTGGCGTCATTCGCACTGGTACCGTTCCTGGGGCGCGATTTCTTTCCGGCCACCGAATCGGACGCGATCGCCATCCACGTACGCGCACCGGTCGGCACGCGCATCGAGGACAGCGCAGCCGAGTTCGATCGCGTGGAATCGGCCATTCGCCGCGTGATTCCAGCCGATCAGCTCGACGGCATCATCGACAATATCGGCCTGCCGCTCAGCGGCACCAACATGGTCTACAACAACAGCGGCACCGTCGGGCCCCAGGATGGCGACATCCAGGTGTTGCTGAAGGATGGGCACGCATCGGGCGCTCGCTTCGTGAAAACGCTGCGCGAGCAGCTGCCGCGCGAGTTCCCCGGTACCAGCTTCGCGTTCCTGCCGGCCGACATGGTCAGTCAGATCCTCAATTTCGGCGCACCGGCACCGTTGGACGTGAAGGTGTCCGGGCGCGACAACGCAGGCAACGAAGCATATGCGTTACGGTTGTTGCGTAGGATGCGCGAGATTCCAGGGATCGCCGACGTGCGCCTGCAACAGTCCACGGGTGCGCCGCAGTTGAACGTGGACGTGGATCGCATGCGAGCCAACGAGCTGGGCATCACTGAGCGCGACGTCACCAACAGTATGGTGGCATCTCTGGCGGGCAGCCTGCAGGTTGCGCCGGTGTTCTGGCTCAATCCCGCCAATGGCGTGTCCTACGCCGTGGTGGCGCAAACACCGCAATACCGCATCGATTCGCTGGCCCAGTTGCAAAGCCTGCCGGTGACCTCATCGGCTACGGGCGCGCAACAGATCCTCGGCGCGCTGGCGACGATCAAGCGCACGGCGAGCCCAGCGGTAGTGACCCATTACAACATCGCACCCTCGTTCGACGTCTATGCCGCCGTGCAAGGGCGCGATCTGGGCGCAGTATCCAGCGACATCCAGGCACTGCTGAAAGCCGAGGCCAAGAACCGTCCGAAAGGTTCGATCGTGCAATTGCTCGGCCAGGTGACCGCGATGAACGCCGCCTTCTCCGGCCTGCTGTTCGGCCTGCTGGGCGCGATCGTGCTCATCTACCTGCTGATCGTGGTGAACTTCCAGTCCTGGCTTGATCCGTTCGTGATCATCACCGCGCTGCCGGCAGCGCTCGCGGGCATCGTATGGATGTTGTTCATCACGCATACCACGCTGTCCGTACCGGCCTTGACCGGCGCGATCATGTGCATGGGCGTGGCTACCGCCAATTCGATCCTCGTGGTGAGCTTCGCGCGCGAGCGCCTGGCCGAGCACGGCGATGCGACGAAGGCTGCGCTGGAGGCTGGCTTCACGCGCTTTCGTCCGGTGTGCATGACGGCGCTTGCGATGATCATCGGCATGCTGCCGATGGCGTTGACGCAGGAACAGAATTCACCGCTGGGCCGCGCCGTTATCGGCGGTCTGCTATTCGCTACCTGCGCGACCTTGCTGTTCGTGCCGGTGATTTTCAGCATCGTGCACGGCCGCGAACAGCGCGCTGCGCATCTGGACTCCGTCCCGGGAATTCCCCATGTCGCGTAACCCTGCCCGCGTAGAAGTCGTACAGAAACCCCTGAACTTGAAGGCTGCCGGTATCGGAGGTGCCGTGCTGGCGCTGTTCGCGGTAGCGCTAGGCTTGGGGCTGCGCTTTCACCAACATCAGCAACTGGTGCAATGGACCGACGCGCAGCTCATTCCCAGCGTTCGCATTACGCCCGCGACAGATCCCGCCAAGGAGCACATCATCACCCTGCCAGGGCATTTGCAGGCCTGGTACAGCGCTCCCATTCATGCGCGTGTCAGCGGTTACCTGAAGGCCTGGTACAAGGATATCGGCGACAAGGTGAAGGCCGGCGACGTGCTCGCCGTGATCGACACGCCGGAGCTCGATCAGCAGTTGGAGCAGGCCAAGGCGGTGCTGGCCAAGGCCCGGGCCGACGCCAACCTTGCCAATATCACAGCCGGTCGCTGGCAGCATCTGCTGGGCTCTGATTCGGTCTCCAGGCAGGAGGCCGATGAAAAAGCCGGGGAAGCGGCCGCCGCGCAGGCGACTGTGCTGGCGGCGAGAGCCGACGTGGATCGATTGCAGGCACTGGAATCGTTCAAGAAGATCGTGGCCCCGTTCGACGGTGTGGTCACCGCGCGCCGTACCGACATGGGTGACTTGATCACCGCCAACAACGAAAGCGGTCCGGAGTTGTTCTCCGTGGCCGATACCAGCCGCATGCGCTTGTACGTACCGGTGCCGGAGGTGGAAGCGAACGCGATCAAACCGGGCATGCAGGTCACGTTGCGCGTGCCGGAGCTGCCTGGACGTCCGTTCCAGGCCGCGCTGATCGGCAACTCCAACGCCATCAACCAAAGCTCCGGCAGCCTCTTGGCGCAGTTCGTGGCGGACAACAGCGACGGTGCGCTCAAGCCGGGCGATTACGCCGACGTGCAGTTGGGCCTGCAGGTGGACCCGCACGTCGTCAGCGTGCCGTCCAGTGCGCTGGTTTTCCGCGACAAGGGGGCGCAGGTGGCGGTGCTTGGGCCGGACAGCCGTGCTCACTTGCACAACGTGCACATCGCGGTGGACATGGGGACCAGCTTGCAGATCGACCAAGGGCTGAGGCTGGATGATCGTGTGATCGAGAATCCGCCCGATTCATTGATGGACGGTGACAAAGTCAGCGTGGAAACGGATGCAGACCAGAACCTGGCCGCGAACGACACGGAGAAGCATGGTGAATCGGCGCTCTAATCACCTGCTCGTTGCACTCATGCTGGCGGTGCTTGGCGGCTGCTCCCTCGCACCGACCTACCATACGCCGGTGCTGCCGTCGGTGCCGGCCCAATTCAAGGAAGGGGATACCGCCTGGAAGACGGCTGCACCCGCCGACGATATGCCGCGCGGAGGCTGGTGGATGGTGTACGGCGACGCCACCTTGAACGAGTTGGAAACCAAACTCGATGCCGACAATCCAAGTCTAGCCGCCGCGCTGGCCAGGTACGATGGCGCGCGCGCGGTGGAAAGCCAATTCGCTGCGGGCTTGTTTCCGCATGTGGATGCACTGGCCAATCCGTTGCGAGCGCGCCAATCGGACAACCGTCCATTGCGCGGCAGCCATCAGCCCAACGAATATGACAGCAACACGGTGGGGGTCGGCGCCAGTTACGATCTCGACCTCTGGGGGCGTATCCGCAACGAGGTCAGCGAGGGGCATGCACTGGCGCAGGCTGCCCAGGCCGACCTGGCGTCGGCCAAGCTGAGCCTGGAGGCACGGCTGGCCAGCGACTATGTACGCTTGCGCGGTTACGACATCCAGGTGCGCATCCTGCAGGATGCGTTGAAAGCCTATCAGCGTGCCCTCGAACTCACCGAAAATCGCCATGGCGGAGGCGTGGCCTCCGGCCTGGACGTATCGCGAGCGCAGGCCCAGCTTGAGGATGCGCAGGCCCAGGTGGCCGACGTCATGGCCCAGCGCGCCCTGTCCGAGCACGCCATTGCTGCGCTCGTCGGCGAGCCGGCGTCCAGCTCCTCGATCGCGACGGGGCGGGATCAGCTCAAGGTGCCGATGACGCCGGTCGGAGTGCCGTCCAGCTTGTTGGAGCGGCGTCCGGACATTGCCGCGGCAGAAAGACGCGTGTTTGCCGCCAACGCCGGCATCGGCGTGGCGCGCGCAGCGTTCTTTCCCGATATCAGCTTATCGGGCAGCTATGGTTTCCAGAACACCGGCACGGACAACCTGCTCGCCATCGGCAACCGTTTCTGGGCGCTGGGTCCGCTGGCCACGCTGAATATTTTCGACGCCAGCTTGCGTCGCGCGCAGCTGCGCCAAACGCAGGCACAATTCGCGCAGGCCTCCGCCGACTACCGCCAGGTCGCGCTCACCGCCTTTCGCGAAGTGGAAGACGATCTGTCGCTGCTGCAGCAGCTGGGCGTGGAAGCCGGGCACGATGATCAGGCCTTCGCCGCCGCACAGCAGACCTTGAACATCGCCACCAACCGCTATCGCGAAGGCATCGTGAATTACCTGGATGTGGTCACGGCGCAAACCGCTGCGCTGTCGGCGCAGCGCAGTGCGGAAGCCGTTCGCACACGGCGGTTACAGGCCAGTGTGGATCTGATTCGTGCGATCGGTGGCGGCTGGACGCGTGATGCGGTGGAGCAGGATGCTTCGGCTACAGCGAAAGCACAGTAGACTGGGATGATAATCCCAGCTTCAGGCAACATGATGCTGCTGGGATTCCCATTCCAGCCTCCGCTGTTTCGCAGGCGCTCAATACAAATCAATCGGATCCACATCCAGCGACCAACGCACCTTGCGTGCACTGGGCAATTGCCCAAGCTGGATTGACCATGGCCGCATGGCCGCGTGCAGATGGCGCCGGCTGGCAGACTCGATCAACAGCTGCCCGCGTTGACGTCCCGCGCGCAACGGCATGGGTGCGGGCATAGGTCCCGCGATTTGCAAAGTGTCGGTAACCGGCAGGGCGGCACATGCTTCGAAAAGGAATGCATCGACAGCCGCACGCTGATGCGCTTCGCAACGCAGCAGCATCTGGTGGCCGTAAGGCGGAAGCCCTGTTTGTCTTCGTTCGGCAAGCAGCCCGTTCGCTGCGGCGGCATAGCCCTGTGCAAGCAGGGTGCGCAACAGGGGATGATCGGGATGATGGGTTTGCAACAGCACACGCCCTGGCTTGCGTGCCCGTCCTGCGCGCCCTGCCACTTGCACCACCAGTTGCGCGAGTCGTTCGCCGGCACGAAAGTCGACGCTGAGCAAGCCTTCATCCACCCCGACGATCGCCACCAGGGTCAGATTCGGCAGATCGTGACCTTTGGCCAGCATCTGCGTGCCGACCAGGATCGCTGGCGCATCCTCCGCCAGATTGCCCAGCAATTGTTCGAACGCATCGCGTCGACGCGTGGTCTCGCGATCGATGCGCAGCACGGGCACTTGCCGGAAATGCGCACAAAGCGTCTCTTCCAGCCGCTCCGTGCCTTGGCCTTGCGGTTTCAGTTCCTGGCCGCCGCATGCTGGGCACGCGGCCGGCACGGATGCTTGCAGATCACAATGATGACAAACCAGTTTGCGCCATGCGACGTGCAGGGTGAGCGGATGATCGCAACGCGGACATTCTGCATGCCAGCCGCAGCTATGGCACAGCAATACCGGTGCGTAGCCTCGGCGATTGCGAAATACCAGCACTTGTTCGCCGCGTGCAATGGTCTCGCCAACCGTGTGCAGCAACGCGGGCGACAGGCCATGTTCCAGCCGCTGCGCCCGCATGTCGATGATTTGCACTTGCGGCGGTTGCGTAGCGGCGGGACGCGAGCGTAAGTGCAGTGCGTGGTATCGGCCGGCCTCGACGTTCGCCAGGCTTTCCAGCGACGGCGTTGCGGAGCCGAGCAGCACCGGCACCTGCAAGGCGCGCGCGCGCACCAGCGCCAGATCGCGTGCGTGATAGCGGAAGCCTTCCTGCTGCTTGTAGGCACCATCGTGTTCTTCGTCGACGATGATCAAGCCGGCATGCGGCAAGGGTGTGAACACCGCCGAGCGCGTACCCAGCACCACTTTCGCTTCTCCCGAGCGCATGCGCAGCCACGCGCGGGCACGCTCGCCTTCGGCGAGGTTGGAATGCAGCACCTCCACCGGTACGCCGAGCCGATCGCGCAGGCGACGTACAGTCTGTGGCGCAAGGCCGATCTCAGGGACCAGCAGCAGCGTCTGCCTGCCTTGTGCCAGGCTGCGCTCGATCAGCGCGAGATAGACCTCGGTCTTGCCGCTGCCGGTGATGCCGTCGAGCAGGAACGGCTGGAAGCTGCCGAAAGCCGCGCTCACCGCTGCCACCGCGGCCTCCTGTTCGGCGTGCATGGTGAACTTGGGCGCGCTGGGGAAAAAGTTCGGCTCCGGCACGGCCATGCCGCGTTCGACCAGGCCGGCTTCGGCCAGGCGCCGTGCAGCCGGACGCCAATCGGGCAGGGCAGTATCCAGTCCGGCAGCGGACATCGGCCCGGCCAGCAAGGTCTGCAACAGCGCGCGACTGCCGCCCCTGCGGCTACCGGCATCCAGCGCGCTGCGCCCGGCGATCGTCAATTGCCAGATCGGTTCCTGGGTTTCCGGCAGCGGTTTGTCTTCGCGCAGCAGCAAGGGCAAGGCGTTTGCATAGGCTTCGCCCGGAGGGCCGAGCCAGTAGTCGGCCGCCCACGCCAGGGACTGCATCAACTCCGGATCGAGCAGAGGGGTGTCATCCAGTACCCGCAGCACCCGCTTGAGTTTTGCACTGCCGACCTGGGCCGGCACATCTGTCTGCACCACCACGCCGACCGCCTTGCTGCGCCCAAATGGCACCAGCACGCGGCTGCCTACCCCCGGTTCGCCCACGGCGGGAGGGAGGTAGTCGAACAACGTGGGAAGCGGGACCGGCAGGGCAATACGAAAGACTGAGAGCATGGCTCAGTGTATCGCGCGACAGTCAGGACTCTCGGAGCCGGCGTGTCAGCGCCCGGATGACAGGTTTGCCAGCGAATGCTGCCCTGTCATCTAGGAAAAACAGCTAAGTGACTCATCGGCACAAGGTTTTCCCGTTATCCACAAGACCTGTGGATAAGTCTGTGGATGTACCGTTGAGAGGGGGCTGTTTCGCGCATCAGACCGGCCCTTGTGACAGCCTGTTCAAGTTTTGACCAGCTAAAAATCTTAAAAAATATCAATACGTTGCAAGAACGGTTCGGATCCGTACCGGCCGGGCCCAAGGGCTTGACACACGAGTATGTCAATACCTTGACGCTGTGCAAAACCGGGGTTTTGGTGTTCCGAAAATGACAATCAGTGGGCCAGCCCCAGGACCACCGCGACCATCAAGAACAGCACCAGTAGCCAGAAATAGCACCATCCGACGAACCAGTATTTCACCACCGTCATGGCCCAGCCCTGGCGATACACGCGCTTCTGCATGATCAGCAGGTAGGCTGGCACCCACAGGATGAGTGCGGCCTGCAGTGCGCCCGCCGTGTACCCCGCCCAGGCCGCCAGCGGCCTCAGCCAGGTATTGAGCAGCCCGGCGATCACGATCAGCAGCAGGCTGATGAACAGGAAGGCGTGGCTGTGCAGGGAGACGATCAGGTGCTCCATGTAGAGTCGCCGCTTGAACACGTAGAACAGCTTCAGCAGCAAGGCGAACACCGGCACCAGCACCAGCATGGTGCCGGGAAGCGCGCCATAGGTGCCGGCCGCCAGCCGCTCCCAGGCTTCACGGCGCTCAGTCGGCGTGCCGTGGCTGAGCGCCGTGCCATTCTTGCGTATGTTCCGGTTGAATTCGGCGAGACGCTCGTTGACGAAGTCGGGCGCCCAACTGAAGTGGATTGGCATATTCGAGATGCCAGTGTCATCGGCGTCCGAGCGTGCGGCACTGGCGGTCGACGTGCTGGCCGGTGCGCCTAGTTCGGCGAGCCTCGCATTAGCTCGGTCACGCAGCTTCCGCTCGGCCTGGTCGACCTGCATGACGATGGCGGGATTGCCGACGGCGCGCGTGGCTTCCAGCGCATCCAGCTTCTTGTCGAGCTGATGCTGTACTTGCTTGGGCGTCTGTGCCTGCGAGAAGTCATCGCCCTGGTCCACCAGCACACCGTGTTGATGGCGCTGCTGGACGCGCTGGGTAATCACGTCCGTGGCAAGGTGCAAGGCGAAGAAGGACAGCAGGCACAGCACGAACATCAGCCGGAACGGTGCGATGTAGCGCACCCGCCGACCGCTGAAATACTCCAGCGTCAGGAAGCCGGGCTTGAGGAACAGCGCCGGGATCGTGTGCAGAATGCGCCCGTCGACGTGCAGGAAAGTTTCGAAGAACTCCTCCCACAGCCCATGCACCGGCCGCAGCACGCTATGCACCGACTGGCCGCAGTGATGGCAAAACTCGCCCTGCAACGGCGCCTGGCAATTGGCGCAAAGCGCGCCTTCGTAGCTCGTCAGTTCCTTCATCGCTGGCGTTCCCCTGGTACAGCTTGGAATCTTGGCGGCTGGGAGGGGAATAGGGAATAGGGAATCCGGCGGGCGAGCTCCGGGACCCATTCATGGCACCAAGCTACAATGTCCGTCCCCGGAGAACCCCACCCATGAAAGCCACTCATCTCGACCGAGCCCGGGTCTGGCGGGAGATCGGCGCCACCGTGCGCCTTGCCCTGCCACTGATCCTTGCCCAGCTTGCCGCGGTCGGCAGCAACGTGATCGACGCGATGCTGGCCGGCCACGTCGGCGCGCATGTGCTGGGCGCGGTGGCGGTGGGCGCCAGCATCTGGTCGCTGGCCATCGTCAGCGGCATCGGCATGATGATGGCGGTGCCGCCCCTGGTTTCGCAGCTCGATGGCGCCGGACGCAAACACGCAGCGGGCGAGGTGTTCCATCAGGCCATCTGGCTGGCGCTGGCCATGGGGGCGCTGTTGTGGCTTGTGGTCCGTCACGCGGAACCGCTGATCAAGCTGATCGGCGTCTCGCCCGGGCTGTATGGGGACGTCGGCGAATTCCTGCGCGCGATCAGCTGGGGTGCGCCGGCGCTGACCTGCTATTTCGCGCTGCGCGGCCTGTCTGAAGGGCTGTCGTTGACCCGGCCTTCAATGTACTTCAGCTTCGGCGGCCTGGCCTTGCTGCTGCCGCTCGGCTACGTCTTCATGTTCGGCAAGCTGGGCCTGCCGCCGCAGGGCGCCCGTGGCTGCGGCATCGCCACCGCCACGGCGTTGTGGATCGAGATGCTGGCGTTCGGCACCTACGTGTTCTTCCACCGCAACTACCAGGGCTTGGGCGTCTTCGAGCATTTCGAGTGGCCGGACCTCAAGCGCATCGGCCAGCTGGTGCATGTCGGGTTGCCGATGGCGATCACCCTGCTGGCCGAGGGCGGCCTGTTCGTGGCGGCGGCACTGCTGATCGGCAGCATGGGCGAAGACATGGTGGCCAGCCATCAGGTGGCGTTGAACGTGGCAGCGCTGTTCTTCATGGTGCCGCTGGGCCTGGCGATGGCGATCACCGTGCGCGTGGGCAACGCCGTGGGACGCGGCGATCCATCCGGCATCCGCTACGCGGGTTTCTGCGGGATCGGGCTCACCCTCGTCACCCAGGCGGTTTCGGCCGGCCTGATGCTCGGCTTTCCGGACCTGATCGCCTCGCTCTACACCCATGACAAGTCCGTGATTGCGCTGGCCACCCAATTGCTGCTGCTGGCGGGCCTGTTCCAGTTTTCCGACGGCATCCAGGTGGCCTCCAACGGCGCCTTGCGCGGGCTGAAGGATACGCGCGTGCCGATGGCGATCACCCTGTTCGCTTACTGGGGCGTGGGGATGCCGGTAGGCTGGTGGCTGGCGTTCCGCGCCGGACTGGGTGCGCGCGGCATCTGGATGGGTTTGATCGCCGGCCTGAGCATGGCGGCCCTGCTGCTGTTCGTGCGGTTCTGGCGCAGCTCCCAGCGGCAGCAGGCCGGGACGTTTGGCCCTATCGCGCCGGCCGCCGCGGATGCGACGATCCCCTCATGACCGGCGCAGCGCGAGCGGCTACGCTGGTGTAAACCATTCAAGGATCTCGAAGCGTTTATGAGCACTCCACCGCCCCTGGGCCGCCCGCGGCAGCCGAACGGATTCCTGGCCTTCCTGCGCGTGTTCGGACGCGGCCTCAACATAGTGCGGCTGATCATCCTCAACCTGGTGTTCTTTGCATTCTTCGGTTTGTTCGTACTGCTGCTACTGGCAGTCGGCGCAGCCAGGCACGTCAATGACATCCAGGACAGCAGCGTGCTGGTGTTGCGGCCGGAAGGCAGGCTGGTGGAGCAGTACAGCGTCAGTCCGCTGCAACGCATGGCGTCCAAGCTTTCCGGTGATGAAGCGAAGGAAGTGCAGGTGCGCGATCTGGTCAGTGCTATCGACGCGGCGGCGAAGGATTCGCGCATCACCCGCATCGTGCTCGATCCCGGCCACCTGCAAAGCAGCGGCTTTGCCGCCCTGACCGAAGTAGGCGCGGCACTCGATCGCTTTCGCGCCGCCGGCAAGCCGGTGATCGCCTGGAGCGCGGAGCTGGATCAGTACCAGTATGACCTGGCCGCACACGCCGACCGCGTGCTGCTGGATCCGCAGGGCGGCTTGTTCATCACCGGCCTTTCCAACTACCGCCTGTTCTACAAGGATCTGCTCGACAAGCTGGGCGTGAATGTGTACTTGTTCCGTGTCGGTCAGTTCAAGAGCGCGGCCGAACCGTTCATCCTCAATCACGCCTCGCCCGAAGCCAAGCAAGCGGACAGCTACTGGATGGGCGGTTTGTGGGATGGCTACATCGGCGACATCGCCAAGCTGCGCAAGCTCGATCCTGCGGCGGTGCGTTCGGATATCGACAACCTGCCTGATCGCCTGGCGGCCGCGCAGGGTGATCTGGCCAAGCTTGCACTCGACGAGCATCTGATCGATGGTCTGGCCACGCGTTCGGAACTGCTCGACATGCTGCGTTCGCAGGGAGTGCCGGCGGGCAAGGATGGCCATGGCATCCGTAACGTGAGCCTCGGTAGCTACGCCGCGACCCTTCCCGACCGCGACACGCTTGCGGCGGATGCGGTTACCGTGGTGGTGGCGGAAGGCGAGATTACTTCCGGCAAACAGTCGCCAGGATCGATCGGCGGTGAATCGACCGCCGCGCTGATTCGCAGCGCACGTGAAAACAAGCGCACCAAGGCGCTGGTGCTGCGCGTGAACTCGCCTGGCGGCGAAGTGTATGCCGCCGAAGAAATTCGTCGCGAAGTGGCGTTGACCCGCAAAGCCGGCATTCCGGTGATCGTGTCGATGGGCGATGTAGCAGCCAGCGGCGGCTACTGGATCTCGATGAATGCCGACCAGATCTACGCCGAGCCCAACACCATTACCGGTTCGATCGGCATCTTCGGCATGTTCTACACCGTGCCGGGCGCGCTGGGCAAACTCGGAATCAGTAGCGACGGCGTAGGCACCGCGCCGCTGGCGGGTGCCTTCAATGTCACCCGTCCGCTCGATCCGAAGGTCGGTAGCGTGATCCAGTCCATCATCGACAAGGGTTATCACGACTTCGTCGGCGGCGTGGCGCAAGCGCGCGGCAAGGACTACGCCGCCATCGACGCGGTGGCGCAGGGCCGCGTATGGACCGGCACTCAGGCGCGGCAGCGTGGCTTGATCGATCAACTCGGTGGACTCGACGCCGCCGTCCAGAAAGCCGCCGAACTGGCGAAGCTCGGCAAGGATTATGCCGTGCGCTACCAAGAGCAGCCGTTGGGTGCGTTCGAGCGTTTCGCGCTGAGCTTCAATCAATCGGCGATGCTCGCCGGGCTGCAGGGATATGGCGTGCGCTTGCCTAGCTGGTTTGCGCAGTTGCCGATGCTCGCCCCCGAGCTGGAAATGCTGCGCACTGCGCAGGCGGGGCGGCCGAACGTTTATTCGTATTGCTTTTGCTCGCCGCGTTGAGTTTTTACGCGGGACACGAGTAAACCCAACGGCAGCTTGCCATGTGTCGTTGGGTTCGGATTCGTGGAGCGGGGGGCTTCCGTAGACCAGTGTCCCGTCCGAGCTATTCCAAGCCAGGCCCCTACGCCACTCATGGAAAAAGCCTGGCTGCCTGATAGAAGCAATGGGTTAAAACTATCGCATACGCGCGCGTGCGTACAGCGATCCACTCCTGACCCAGTTTGCGACAAAACGAAGCCAAAGATGAATCAAATCGTATTGCCTATCAGCGTTAAGGCAATCATGTGGAGAGGAAAATCGGTCCTTTTCCTCAAAAATCCACGTGGTGAATGGGAACTCCCCGGTGGACGTCCCGAGCCGGGCGAGGATGAGCCGCAAACCGTGATTCGTGAAGTGAAGGAGGAATGCGGATTTGAAATTACCTCTGCGCGCCCTATTGGCCGGCAAGTCTGCGAAGTCCTTCCAGGCAAATGGGTGGATATACGTTTCTTCGACTGTGATTTTGTGCAGGACACGCCAAACTTGAGCGATGAACATACCGATGCGCGGTGGATCCCGATCGAAGAAAGCCGGCCGCGCGACCTGCCGGAATTCTATTGGGCGGCGTGTGTCCACGTCTTGCAACAAAAATACCCAGTAGCCTAGGGATGCCCTGGTCCATTCCACGGACCCATCACCGGACGCTTGTGTCCGCGCTGTATGCGCGTCTGGCGAAGCGTAGGCTGGGATGGCAATCCCAACACCGGGATGCCGCGTGGAAGCTGGGATGATCATCCCAGCCTACGCTTCGCCAGACGCGCGTACAGTGCCACCCGAAAGCGTGCGGCCCCAATCTTGATTCTTGCTTCAGAATGAAACCGTCATTCGCTACAGATTGAATGTAGGTGCACAAGGCGGAGTGCGACCTCCAAGCCTGCTTGACGCGCCTGGTCCCTGGAGCAGGGGTGGGAGCAAAATCACTGCGTCATGCACACCGCTTCGATGTTGTTTCCATCCGGATCGGTCAAAAACGCGGCGTAGTAGTTCGGTGCGTAGTCCTCACGCACACCAGGCTTGCCTAGATCCTGGCCGCCGGCTCTCAATCCCTCCGTGTGGAATTTATCCACATGGCTACGTTGCTCAGCGCGAAACGCAACATGTGCGCCGACCGGCATGTTTGCAATCGCGTCGTGATAAAGCCACAAAGACGGCGCATCCTTCGGGCCGAAACCAGCGCTGTTTGCATCGCTCATGCACAACACATGCCCTAGCGGCGCCAAGGCGGCTTGATAGAACCGCACACTGGCTTCGAGATCCTGCACGTGCAGGCCAACGTGATCGTACATGGCTTGTTCCTTAGGTTACGGTTGGGAAGAATGCTTGCGCGTCGCCTGCATGGACAATTGCAGGAGCCAGCGACCTTGCTCGTCGGCCACTTCGCCGATCCAGCGAAAACTGCTTACCGTGCTGTCGCATGAACGCCAGTGCGTGGGCGTTCAGTCCGCCGCATGGCTTTCCTGGACGACGCCATCGTCCTACGAGATGACCATAGGGCCGCAAGAGCCCTGCATGGCGGTGACCCGGGCCTTCGGCCAGCAGGGCGCCAGCCAAGGCGTGGGCCCCGAAAAGGGGAAGCAACATGATATCGACGGGCTATGCGGTCCGAGTCGGCCGCTTCGTCGAATAACGTTATCGGGGGCAGCTCCGGTTGGCTGTCAAAATCTTGCGCAATAGGCGCACTTGCGAGGGGCGTGCCTGCTTGCGCAGCGCAGAAGGCGTGATGCCATAGGCGCGGCCGAATGCAGCCGTGAAATGACTGGGCGTGGCGAAACCCAGTTCCATCGCCACGGTGGTGAGTGGTGCTGTCGCGTCAAGCACTTGCTCCAAAGCGAGCGCCAGGCGAATCCGCAACTGGTAGCGGTGGATGGGTTCGCCCAGTGCTGCCCGAAAACTGCGCGCCAGGTGGAAAGGCGACGAGTGCACGCGTGCTGCGAGTTCGTCCAGGCTCCAATCGCGCGCCGGTTTGTCGGCAAGCAACACGGCTACGGCGTGTGATTGCTCGCGGCGGCGAGACCTGCGTGATGGCGGCTTCGGATCGTGCTGCAAGGCTTCGGGTGACACCCGGGCGAGCACTTGGTTGAGCAGCGACAATCCACGCGTTTCCGCTTCCAGTGTGGAGGCCTCGTTGCTGCGCAATCGATGCCAAAGCAGGCTGCGCTGCAACTCGATCGCCGCCGGCAATGCCAGATGGGTGGTGCGGAATGGATCGTCAGCGCGTTCCGCCCGACGGGCATCGTGATCCATCAATATTTCGCGTAGCACGGCATCATCGGCGCGCAGCACCAGGCAGTCGTCGCCTCCGGTCGCCGGATGGCTCACGCGATACTCCTCCCCGGTCTTGAAGAACAGTACCTGTCCTGCGTGCGCCACCACGTCCGCGCCATGATCGTGGTGTTTGACGAAGACACCGCGCAGCGGGAACGCGACCGTGTTCGACCCGGTATGCTCCAGTTCGCCGCAGGCCGGACTTTCAGGCCGGCAGCAGACGCAGCCGACATGCAACAATTTGCCTTCGTGCAGGACTTGATGTTGCAGGCTCATGCCAAGACGATAATCCGGGATGCGCTTGGCGTCGACTGCCGCCATTACCTCTCCCAGCGGCCACGTAGGCTGGGATGACAATCCCAGCATCGAGAAGTGGCCGGCATGCTGGGATAACCATCCCAGCCTACCGTACTTACGCAGATTCGTCGCTCAGGCAGCCGCTTCTTCGACTTCCGCCACCGGCAAGCGGATCAGATAGTCGAACGCGCTCAACGCGGCCTTCGCCCCTTCGCCCATCGCAATCACGATCTGCTTGTACGGCGTCGTCGTTGCGTCGCCCGCCGCGAACACGCCGGGCACGGAGGTCTCGCCGCGCGCATCCACTTCGATCTCGCCGCGCGGCGACAGCTTCAACGTACCCTTGAGCCAGTCGGTGTTGGGCAGCAGGCCGATCTGCACGAATACACCTTCCAACGCCACGCGCTGGCTTTCGCCATTGTGGCGGTCGGTATAGGCCAGGCCCGTCACCTTGCCACCATCGCCCAGCACTTCGGTGGTCTGCGCGCTCACGATCACCGTCACGTTCGACAAGCTGCGCAGCTTGCGTTGCAGTACTTCATCGGCGCGCAGCTTGCTGTCGAATTCCAGCAGGGTGACATGGTCGACGATGCCGGCCAGGTCGATGGCCGCTTCGACGCCGGAGTTGCCGCCGCCGATCACCGCGACGCGCTTGCCCTTGAACAATGGGCCGTCGCAATGTGGGCAGTAGGTCACACCCTTGTTTCGATATTCCTGTTCGCCCGGCACGTTCATATTGCGCCAGCGCGCGCCGGTGGAAACGATCACGGTCTTGGCCTTCAGCGAGGCGCCGCCGGCCAGGCGCACTTCGATCAGCCCGCCTTCTTCCTGCGCCGGAATCAGCTGCTCGGCGCGCTGCAGGTTCATCAAATCCACATCGTATTCGCGCACATGCTGTTCCAGCGACGCGGCGAGCTTCGGTCCTTCCGTGTAAGAGACCGAAATGAAGTTTTCGATCGCCATCGTATCCAGTACCTGGCCGCCGAAGCGCTCGGCCGCCACGCCGGTGCGGATGCCCTTGCGCGCCGAATAGATCGCCGCCGCGGCGCCGGCCGGGCCGCCGCCGACCACCAACACCTCAAACGGTGCTTTGGCATTGAGCCTTTCGGCGTCGCGTTGCGTAGCATTGCTGTCCAGGCGCGCGGCGATCTGTTCGATGGTCATGCGGCCTTGGTCAAACGGTAGTCCGTTGAGAAGCACGGTGGGTACGGCCATCACCTGGCGCTCGTTCACTTCGTCCTGGAACAGCGCGCCGTCGATGGCGATGTGCTTGATGTTCGGGTTGAGCACGCTCATCAGGTTCAGGGCCTGCACCGTGTCCGGGCAACTATGGCAGCTGAGCGACATGAAGGTCTCGAATACGTATTCGCCTTCCAGGTTGCGCACTTGCTCGATCACTTCCGCCGCCACCTTCGGCGGATGGCCACCGACCTGCAGCAGTGCGAGCACCAGCGAGGTGAATTCGTGGCCCAGCGGAATACCGGCGAAGCGCACGCCAACGTCCGTGCCGGTGCGATGGATGGCGAACGAGGGCTTGCGCGGCTCGGTGCCGTTCGTGCGCAGCGATACCTGCGGCGAAAGCGACTCGATATCGCGCAATAGTGCAAGCAGCTCCTGCGAGGCGGCGCTGTCATCGAGGGAGGCAACCAGCTCGATCGGATGGGTCACCCTTTCCAGATAGGCCCGCAGTTGTTCTTTCAGATCGTGATCCAGCATGGTGCGTCTCCATCAATGCCTGAATTTGGAGTAGACGCCACCAGCACCCGCTGAAGCGTGGATGGGCGGCGTCTCCTTAAGGGATAAGGTGCGGGCCCGACGGGAGGGGGTGGTCGGACCCGCGGCGATGACCCATTGCGGGAATCGCCAAAACTTGCGACTTAGATCTTGCCGACCAGGTCCAGCGACGGCTTCAGCGTCGCTGCGCCTTCCTGCCACTTGGCCGGGCACACTTCACCCGGATGGGAAGCCACGTACTGCGCGGCCTTTACCTTGCGCAGCAGCTCGGAGGCGTCGCGGCCGATGCCGTTGTCGTGGATTTCGCACAGCTTGATCAAGCCTTCCGGATTGATCACGAAGGTGCCGCGCAGCGCCAGGCCCTCTTCTTCGATCATCACCTCGAAGTTGCGGGTCAATGCACCGGTCGGGTCACCCACCAGCGGGTACTTCACCTTCTTGATCGCGTCGGAGGTGTCGTGCCACGCCTTGTGTGCGAAATGCGTGTCGGTGGAAACACCGTAGATCTCAACGCCCAGCTTCTGGAACTCGGCGTAGCGGTCGGCCAGGTCTTCCAGCTCGGTCGGGCACACGAAGGTGAAGTCGGCGGGGTAGAACACCACCACGGACCACTTGCCTTTCAGCGTAGCCTCGGTCACATCGATGAATTTGCCATCCTTGTATGCGGTGGCCTTGAACGGTTTGATTTCGGTGTTGATCAGCGACATCTGCTCGATTCCGTTGAGTGGTTGGTAAGGGGATTGGTTTGCAAGGTTAAGCGGCGCCTATCGAAAGGGCCAATTGATTGTTGGGATCAGAATCATTCATGGCGCCTATCATTCCCTGATTGCCCCAACCGTCATTGCACCGTCTGCGCTGCCCGTCGGGTCAAGCGATCTGCTTCATGCGAAGCAAACGATGCCCTGGCGCGGGTTTGCGCCGGGAAAACCCTGATGGGGAATGACGCCGACGTGACGCACCATACCACGCCGCCTATTCAAGGCTTATCAAAAGGGGAGGGGCCGCATTGCGTCGGCGCAGAGGATGCCTTTCCACATGGAAGCAGTCGATGTGGAAGGCCATGGCTTCCACCAAACGCCGGTGCCGCCTACGCGCCAGCCCTCAACATGCGATTTGACTTGGACCACCCCTGCAAGCAGTGCGGCTTCACAGGCGCATCAGATGGAGCGCGGGCTTGTCATCCCGCCTCGCCATGCTGCTTGAACAGGGCAATCCCGGCGTCGGCGTCGTAGTCCTTGTGCAACTGCACCGGCGCCTCGGTCATGATCACTTGCAGCTGACGATGGACGTGCCCTTCCAGCAGCTGCCCATCGAATCTGGCGCCGTTACCGTCGCCGAGCACCACCCGGATGCGGATTTTCGGCTTGCAGTCGCGCAAGTCGACATCACCGACCAGCGATAACACCTGGGTCGGATGATTGAGCGCGTCGCGCCGGCGATCCAACTGATCCGCCTCCAGATAACCCAGCACTACGTCCTGGAACGAGCCGCTGGCGGTGAAGCGGGTGGCGCTCAGTACCTCATGGCGAGCGAAATCCTCAAGACAGGCATTCACCTCTTCACCGCTATCGAGCACGATGGACCAGGTGCGCGAGCCCTGGCCATGACGGATGAGTTGATGTTGCATGGGTGACCCCCTCCCGCGGCGACACGCTAAGTTTCGGTGTCCGAGAACGCGCATGGTCGACGTTGACGCGACAGCGGTCTGGACGCGCTGATTGCATCCTGCGCCGGGCGGAGTCATGTATGGGTGAATGACTTAGAGGAGTTATGTGGATGCTGGATGAAAGACTATTCGCGTTCCGCCAGCGCCCTGTTCACGCGTAGCGCGATCAGCGTACAGGCCACGCCTGAGAGCAAGTACAAGCTCACCGCCACCAGCCCGAAGCGGGCCGACAGCCCCAGTGCCACCAGTGGTGCGAACGCTGCTCCGATCAGCCACGCGAAATCGGACGTCAAGGCCGCACCCGTATAGCGCAGGCGGATTTCGAAGTTCGAGGTGACGCTGCCGGCAGCCTGTCCGTACGACAGGCCAAGCAAGCCGAAGCCCACGATGATGAAGGCATCTTGTGCCACCTGTCCGCCGCCCAGCAGCCAGGGCGCAAACAGGGCGAAGATGCCGATCAGCATCGCGGCCGTGCCGAGCATGGTTCGACGCCCGATGCGATCGGCGATGAAGCCGGAGGCGATCATGCCGATGATGCCAACTACCGCGCCGATCACCTCTGCCGTCAGCACATTGCCCACCGATTGGGTGGTGCCCAGCACGATCCACGAAAGCGGAAAGATCGACACCAGGTGAAACAGCGCGTAGCTGGCCAGTGCGGCGAAGGCGCCGATGAAGATGTTGTAGCCCTGACGGCGCAGCATGTCGATGATGCCGATGGGTTCCAGCTCGCGCTCTTCCATGGCGCGGGTGTATTCCTCGGTTACGACCAAGCGCAGGCGTGCAAACAGTGCCACCACGTTGATGGTGAACGCGACGTAGAAGGGATAGCGCCAGCCCCACTCGATGAAATCATCGTGGGCAAGCTCATCGTGCAGGAACAGGAACAGGCCACCAGCGATCAGGAAGCCGATCGGCGCGCTCAGCTGCCCCAGCATGGCGTACCAGCCGCGCCGCTCCGGCGGCGTGTTGAGCGCGAGCAGCGAAGGCAGGCCATCCCACGAGCCGCCCATGGCGATGCCTTGCAGAAGGCGGAAGAAGGTCAACAGGCCGATGGCCCAGCCGCTAATGACGTTGTAGCTGGGCAGAAACGCCATGCCGGCTGTCGCGCTGCCGAGCAGGAACATGGCGATGGTGAGCTTGGTGCCGCGGCTCCAGCGCCGCTGGAACGCCATGAATAGCGTGGTGCCGAGCGGGCGGACGATGAAGGCCAGTGAAAAAATCGCAAACGACAATAGCATGCCGTCCAGCGGGGTTTCGAACGGAAAGAACACCGACGGAAACACCAGCACGCAGGCGATGCCGAAGACGAAGAAATCAAAATATTCCGCGGTTCGCCCGACGATCACGCCGACGGCGATTTCGCCGGGAGCCAGGCGGGCGTGGGCATGAATGCGCCCTAGGTCTTCCGGGCTCAAGCCGGCTGGTTCGCGCTGATCCTCAAACGTACTGGACATCGTCGTTACTCGGATTAGGGAGGTGCGGCAGCCACAGCATGGCACCGTTGCGGCGTCAAGGCTAGGGAGGGGTGGCCGTATTTTTGTGATCGGCGGCGGCTGGTTTTAGAGTGCCGGCGGGACCGGCTGCTTCGGCGGTCAAATTGGGGAGGGTACAGATCGCGCAAGCCATGGCGAGAAACATCTCCTCAGACACTCCGCACACAATCATTCGTGCGGCCTAGTTGAGCGGGTCGTTTCGATCCGACTCGCTCCCCCAAATGGGGGAAGGCGCTGCAGTCATGCAGCCGGAAATTCGATGCTTGCGCATGACAGCCGCATGGCGGTCCGGCCGAAATGTCGCAGCACCTTTCAGGCGGTGATCGAACCATTTGCGTGCGGCCCATCGATCGGCGTACCTTGTCGACCAGCAGTACCCCTTCTCAATCGGTTGCGTCGGTCATGTCCATGAAGACTCTCCGCGGACTGCTATTGCTGGCCCTCACCGTGGCGCTTGCGGGCTGCCATACGGTGCTGATGTCGCCGTCCGGCGATGTCGCGCGGCAGCAACGCGATCTGATCATCACCTCGTTCGTGCTGATGCTGCTGATCGTGGTGCCGGTGATCATTGCGACGCTGGTGTTCGCCTGGCACTACCGGGCGTCCAATCAAAAGGCACACTACGATCCGAACTGGGATCACTCCACCATCGTGGAGCTGATGATCTGGTCGGCGCCGCTGCTGATCATCATCGCGTTGGGCGCGATCACCTGGGTGAGTACGCACAAGCTCGATCCGTATCGTCCGCTCGACCGCATCGCGCCAGGCCGGGTGACGCCAGTGGATGTCAAGCCGTTGGAAGTGGACGTGGTCGCGCTCGACTGGAAGTGGTTGTTCATCTATCCCGAACAGAACCTAGCGGTTGTCAACGAGATGGCGGCGCCGGTGGACCGGCCGGTCCGTTTCAACCTGACCGCCTCCACCGTGATGAACTCGTTCTTCATTCCCTCCCTGGCCGGCCAGATCTACGCCATGCCCGGCATGCAGACCACGCTGCAAGCGGTAATCAATCATCCTGGCGACTACTGGGGCATGTCCTCCAACTACAGTGGCGCCGGCTTCTCGTACATGAATTTCACCTTCCACGGCATGAGCGAAAGTGATTTCGCCAAGTGGGTGGCGCAAGCGAAAAGCCACGGTGACACGCTGGATCAAGCCACGTATGCAGCACTGCAAGCGCCGAGCGAACGCAACCCGGTGCGCTACTACGGCAGCGTGGCGCCAGGGCTGTACCACTCCATCCTCAATCGGTGCGTTCAGCCCGGCCCTACCTGCATGAACATGCTCCGCGTGCCGGAGCCCAGCGGGGGCGGTGAAGCATCCGCTTCATCCGACAGCCATGCGGCCATGCCGATGGCTCATCCACAATGAACTCAAAGCCCGGGTGCCGCGATGACTCTTCATTCTCCCGACCTCGCCAAGCTGATTTTCGGACGCCTCAGCCTGGACGATATCCCTTATCACGAGCCGATCCTGATCTTCACGTTCATCGGCGTGGCGGTGGGCGCCATCGCGGTGCTGGGCTTGGTCACCTACTACCGTAAATGGGGTTATCTGTGGAACGAGTGGTTCACCAGTGTGGACCACAAGAAGATCGGCATCATGTACATCGTGCTGGCGCTGGTCATGCTGCTGCGCGGCTTCGCCGATGCGCTGATGATGCGTGGACAGCAGGCCATCGCCTTCGGAGCCCATGAAGGCTATCTGCCGGCCTCGCACTACGACCAGATTTTCACCGCGCACGGCACGATCATGATCTTCTTCGTCGCCATGCCGTTCATCACCGGCCTGATCAATTTCGTCATGCCGTTGCAGATCGGTTCGCGCGACGTGGCTTTCCCCTTTCTCAATAATTTCAGTTATTGGATGACCGTATCCGGTGCCCTGCTGGTCATGGCGTCATTGTTCATCGGTGTCTTTGCGCGCACAGGCTGGCTGGCGTATCCGCCGCTGTCTGAGCTGCCTGCCAGCCCGGACAGCGGCGTGGACTACTGGATCTGGGGCTTACAGATAGCCGGTGTCGGCACCACTTTGTCGGGCATCAACATGATCGCCACCATCGTGAAGATGCGAGCGCCCGGCATGACCATGATGAAGATGCCGATCTTCACCTGGACGGCACTGCTGGCGAACGTGCTGATCGTGGCTGCGTTCCCCGTGCTGACGGCCACGCTGGCCTTGCTGGCGCTGGATCGCTATGCCGGTACCCACTTCTTCACCAACGATCTGGGTGGCAACTACATGATGTACATCAACCTGATCTGGGTGTGGGGACATCCGGAGGTGTACATCCTGGTGCTGCCGGCATTCGGCGTGTTTTCCGAGGTCACCTCCACTTTTTCGCGCAAGCGCCTGTTCGGCTACGCATCGATGGTGTACGCCACCGTAGTGATCGCCGTGCTGTCTTATCTGGTGTGGCTGCACCACTTCTTCACCATGGGATCGGGCGCGAGCGTCAACTCGTTCTTCGGCATCACCACCATGATCATCTCGATCCCTACGGGTGCGAAGATCTTCAACTGGATGTTCACCATGTATCGCGGCCGTATCGTGTACGACGTGGCGATGCTATGGGTGGTGGCTTTTATCATTACGTTCGTCATCGGCGGCATGACCGGCGTGCTGCTGGCGGTGCCGCCTGCGGATTTCGAGCTGCACAACAGTCTGTTCCTGATCGCACACTTCCACAACGTGATCATCGGAGGCGTGTTGTTCGGCATGTTCGCCGGCGTCAACTACTGGTTTCCCAAGGCGTTCGGCTTCCGGCTCGATCCGTTCTGGGGCAAGGTCTCGTTCTGGTTCTGGGTGATCGGTTTCTATTTTGCCTTCATGCCTCTGTACCTGCTCGGGCTGATGGGCGTGACGCGCCGCGTGCGGCACTTTGACGACCCGTCATTGCAGATATGGTTCCAGCTCGCGGCCTTCGGCGCCATCCTTATCCTGCTGGGCATTGCCGCGATGATCGTGCAATTCGCGGTGAGCATTCTGCACCGCGAAAAGTTGCGCGACAGCAGCGGCGATCCTTGGCACGGGCGCACGCTGGAATGGTCCACCGCCTCGCCGCCGCCGCCGTATAACTACGCCTTCACTCCGCAGGTGCACGACATCGATGCATGGTGGCAGATGAAACAGCACAACTGGCGCCCGCCGATGCAGGGCTTTCTGCCCATCCATATGCCGAAGAATACGGGTACCGGAGTATATCTGGCCGTACTGAGCTTCATATTTGGCTTCGCGATGGTCTGGTACATGTGGTTGATCGCGGCCATATCGTTCGTGACCCTGCTGGCGGTTGCCATCCACCACACGTTCAACTACGACCGCGATTACTACATCCCCGCCGATGAAGTGGGCCGCGTCGAAGCCGCGCGGGCCGGAGCCTGATGCCCATGTCCGATATGACCATGACCGTAAGCGGGGGCAGTGGCGCGGAAGCGACGCTGCGCTTCCATATCGCGGAAGACCATCATCCGGAAAACGCCACACTGCTGGGTTTCTGGCTGTACCTGATGAGTGATTGCCTGATCTTCGCATGCCTGTTCGCCACTTACGGCGTGCTCGGTCGCGAATATGCCGGCGGGCCATCCGCGCAGCAGGTGCTGGAATTGCCGATTGTGGCGGTGAACACCACGCTGCTGTTGCTCTCGTCAATTACCTACGGATTTGCGGTGTTGGAGATGCAGCATAATCGCCGCGGGCCGATGATGGCATGGCTTATCGTCACATGGTTCCTGGGTGCGGGCTTCATTACACTGGAATTGACCGAGTTCGCACACCTGGTGTCGATCGGCGCGGGGCCGGGACGCAGTGCTTTTCTTTCCTCGTTCTTCACCCTGGTCGGTACGCACGGATTGCATGTGACCAGTGGTTTGATCTGGATGATCGTACTGCTGGTGCAAGTAGGGAAAAAAGGACTGGTTCCTGCCAATAAGCGCCGGCTGATGTGCCTGTCGATGTTCTGGCACTTCCTCGACGTGGTGTGGGTGGGTGTCTTCAGCTTTGTTTACCTGATGGGAGTGCTGGCATGAGCGACCCTACCCAGCATGCGCATGACGATGGCCAGCATGAGCACAGCCACGATGGCGTGGACCAGATCCACGTCAGCCTCAAGGGCTACCTCACCGGGTTCGCGGCCGCGGCGTTCCTGACCCTACTTCCGTTCTGGCTGGTGATGTCCGGCGCGTTCTCCAAGACCGGACCGGCCGATGCTTTCATCCTGCTGTTGGCTGCGGTCCAGATCGTGGTGCACATGATGTACTTCCTGCATTTGAACGCGAAATCCGAGGGTGGCTGGAACATGCTGGCCCTGGTGTTCACCATCGTGCTGGTGGTAATCACGCTGAGCGGCTCGATCTGGATCATGTATCACCTCAACGAGAACATGATGCCGTCGATGATGAAGGACGTGCGCAATTTGCCGTGACACGGAGGCTGGGGTGCAAACCCCAGCATTGCCATGCATGCAACCCGCGCGATGCTGGGATTGGCGCCTCAGCCTACAAGTTGCGACCTCAAGAGGAGACTCATGCGATCATTGCCCGCATGGCTCCCCAAGAAACCTCTTCCTACGACACCTCGCGTGCCCCTCGTGGCCCGGTCGCATTGACCTTGCTGGGCCTGTTCGCACTAGCCCTGTTCATTGGGTTCGTCTCGCTTGGCAACTGGCAGGTCCACCGTCTTGCCTGGAAACGCGCGCTCATCGCCCGGGTCGACTCTCGCGTACACGCCTCGCCGGTCGCGCCACCTACACGCGATCAGTGGTCGGGTGTAACAGCCGAGCGGGACGAATACCTGCACGTCCGTCTCAGTGGCGTCTTCGTGCATGAGCAACAGACGCTGATCTGGACCGCCACCGACGAAGGCAGCGGCTACTGGGTGATGACCCCGCTGCGCACGGCTGACGGCTCTATCGTGCTGGTCAATCGCGGCTTTGCCCCTGCAGACTGGTGTGGTCGCGATGCGCATTGCCAGCCGGGGCCAGCCGGTCAGGTCACGGTGACCGGCTTGCTGCGGATGTCCGAGTTACCTGGCCTCCTTCGCCACAACGATCCGGCGCACAACAACTGGTATACGCGAGATGTAGCGGCGATCGCCGCCACGCGAGGCTTGCGTGAGGTGGCGCCGTATTTCGTCGACGCAGATGCGTCACCGGCAGGCGATGACCGTTGGCCCGCAGGCGGCAAGACGGTGATCAACTTTCCCAACAATCACCTGAGCTACCTGATCACCTGGTATCTGTTGGCGCTGATGGTGTTGGGCGCGAGTATCTATGTGGGGTATGACGAATATCGCTTGCGTCGAAATCGCAGATGACCATGTTGCCCTCGTTTGCGCACATACAGGGCGGTGACGGGTACGTGGAATAGATCAGAGCATCCCTAGGGTGCCGGTCATGCTTGCGGACCAAAAAACGTCGCGGTGAAGATCGTACTCAATACGGTCCCCGTGGCCGTATCGGACATTTCGCCGGGCATGCTCATGTTGAAATAGAGCATGCCGTCGATCAGGGCCATCATCGCCAGCGCAAGATCGGGAGCCGGTGCGGGCAGCGGCGGCTGCGCCATGCGCTGGTTGAACTGGGTGATGAAGCTGGCAATCATGTCGCGTTTTTCCAGGCACAGCGTATTCATGCGCTGGCGGAACTTGGCGTCGCGTACCGCGTGCAGTCGCGCCTCGGCCCACAATACGTAGCTGTTGTGATCGCGATAGCACTGGCCATAGAACTGAGCTAGCTGTTTTTGCAGATCCTCATTGGAAATATCCGCCTCCAGCAGCTGCTGCAAATCCTGCTGGACTTGGGCGTGATCGCTCTTGAGCAGTTCGATGAACAGGTCGGTCTTGCTCTTGAAGTTCGAATAGAACGCCCCGCGCGTATAGCCGGCATGCCCGGCGATGTCCTCGACGCTGGTGCCGGCCAGACCTTTTTTCACGATCACCGCGGCGGCTGCGTCCAATAGACGCAGGCGGGTCTGTTCGCGGCTTTCTTCTCGGGTAAGGCGTTTGCGTGGCATGGCACATGCTACCACGACCCATAGCACCTGTATCCAAATACATTGTTGTATTTAAATACCATGATGAATTAGAGTTCATGGCCGTATTCCCTAGCCCCCATCCCCAGGAGCTGTTCCATGGACCTTCCATCCTTCCCAAGGCTGCGCGGGCTGGCGCGGCCTGCCTGGCAGCCATACGCCTTGGCCATCGCGCTGGTTTCGCTGGCCGGATGCGGCCACAAGGCGCCAGAGGCGGATGCCGCCATGCCGGTCATCGCCCAGCCGGCGCAGGCGGCCGACGGCGCCGTGGCCGGCCGTTTCCCGGGTGAAGTGCATGCGCGCTACGAAATGCCGCTGTCGTTCCGGGTGGGCGGGCAATTGCTCGAACGCTACGCCGACCCAGGTGAGCGGGTGAAGCAGGGGCAGGCCCTGGCCCAGCTCGACCCTGCCGACGCGAACAAGCAGCTGGCCAATGCCAAGGCGGCCTTGGAGGCCGCGGAGCACCGACTCGAATTCGCCACCCAGCAGCACGACCGCGACGATGCGCAGTTCAAGCAGAACCTGATCAGCCAGCTGCAGTGGCAGCAGACGCAGGACAACTATGCCTCCGCCCTGGCCGGCCGTGACCAGGCGAAGCAGCAATACGAACTGGCTCAGAACCAGTTGCGCTACACCACGCTGGTGGCTGACCACGAAGGCGTCATTACCAGCCGACAGGCGGAAGTGGGGCAGGTATTGGCTGCCGGGCAGCAGGTCTTCGGTTTCGCCTGGATGGGTGAGCGGGAGGTCTATGTCGACGTGCCGGAGAGCCGTGTTGGTGGCATCGCCACCGGCCAGGCGGCGGCGTTGAGCTTGCCCGCATTGCCGGGCCGCGCTTACGCGGCTCACGTGCGCGAAATAGCGCCGGCGGCGGATGCGCAGTCGCACACGTATCTGGTCAAGCTCACCGTCGATCACGCCGATCCGCTACTGCAGCTTGGCATGACAGCGGACGTCTCCCTGCAGGCCGGCAAGGCCGCGGTTGCAGCAGTGATCATTCCGGCCACGGCCTTGTTCCATCAGGGCGAGCATCCCGCGGTGTGGGTGGTGAATCCCGGCGACTTCAAACTGGAACTGCGCCCTGTCACGGTATCGCGCTACGGCGAACGCGACGTACTGCTGGCCGCGGGCCTGAAGGCCGGTGAGCGGATCGTGATGCAGGGTGTGCACACCGTTTCCGCCGGTGAAAAGGTGACGCCGATCGCGCCGCCGCACGCCGAGGATGCGCCGCAATGAGTCACGAGGAGCGTTTCAACCTCTCCGCATGGACCCTGCGCCATCAGTCGCTGGTGTTCTTTCTGATGGGCCTGATCGCGCTGTTCGGCGTGCTTTCGTACAAGAACCTGTCGCAGTCGGAAGATCCGCCGTTCACCTTCAAGGTGATGGTGATCCAGACCTTCTGGCCCGGTGCCACCGCCAAGCAGGTGCAGGAAGAAGTCACCGATCGCATCGCGCGCAAGCTGCAGGAAACGGCCGATACCGACTTCCTGCGCAGTTATTCGCGGCCCGGCGAATCGCTGATCTTCTTCAACATCAAGGATTCGGCGCCTGCCTCGGAGGTGCCGGAAACCTGGTACCAGGTGCGCAAAAAGGTTGGCGACATCGTCGCCCAATTGCCGCAAGGCGTGCAGGGGCCGTTCTTCAACGACGAATTCGGCGACGTCTACACCAACATCTACTCGCTTGAAGGCGACGGCTATACGCCGGCGCAATTGCACGACTGTGCCGACCAGTTGCGCGTGGAATTGCTGCGCGTCGGGGGCGTAGGCAAGGTCGACTACTTCGGCGACCAGAACCAGCACATCTATATCGACGTAGCGAATGCGAGGCTGGCCAAGCTCGGCATCAGTCCCCTCCAGATCGGGCAGGCGATCAACGAGCAGAATGCGGTGGCGTCCACCGGCGTGCTGACCACGGCGGACGACCGCGTGTTCGTGCGGCCCAGCGGCCAGCTCGACGACGTCGACGCCATGGCCAACACCCTGCTGCACATCCATGGCAAGAGCATTCGTCTGGGTGACATCGCCAGCATTCGGCGCGGGTATGACGATCCGCCCAGCCAGACCGTGCGCTTCATGGGCCAGCAGGTGCTGGGCATTGGCGTGACCATGCAGCCGGGTGGCGACGTGATCCATCTAGGCAAGGCACTGGACGAAAAGATCGGCCAGTTGCAAAAACGTCTGCCTGCCGGCCTGAAGCTGTCAGAGGTCACCAGCATGCCGCATGCGGTGTCGCATTCGGTGGACGACTTCCTGGAATCGGTGGCCGAGGCAATCGCCATCGTATTGCTGGTAAGCCTGCTGAGCCTAGGGTTTCGCACCGGCATGGTGGTGGTGATCTCCATTCCGTTCGTGTTGGCCGCCACCGCGCTGTGCATGGACCTGTTCGGCATCGGCTTGCACAAAGTGTCGCTGGGTACGTTGGTGCTGGCGCTAGGGCTTTTGGTGGACGACGCCATCATTGCGGTGGAGATGATGTCGGTGAAGCTGGAGCAGGGCTGGGGTCGCGTGCGCGCGGCTGCATTCGCCTACAGCAGCACTGCATTTCCCATGCTTACCGGCACGCTGGTGACAGTATCGGGCTTCCTGCCGATCGCCTTGGCCAAGTCGAGCACCGGTGAATACACGCGCTCGATCTTCGAGGTCTCGGCGATCGCCTTGCTGGTATCGTGGTTGGCGGCCGTGATCGTGATTCCGTTGCTTGGCTATCACATGCTGCCGGAACATCACGAGCGCGCCAAACCCGGTCAGGAATGGTGGGCGCGTTTTCTTCCTCGGCGCTGGAACGAGGCGCGCGCGGCGAAAGCGGTGCAGCCCGTGCACGATGGCGAAGAGATCGAGATTTACGACACCGCGTTCTACCGCCGCTTCCGTGGCTGGCTGGACCTGTGCCTGCGTCATCGCTGGCTGGTGCTCATCTCCACGGTGGCACTGTTCGTCATCGCGCTGGCCGGCTTTGCGCTGGTGCCCAAGCAGTTCTTTCCCAGCTCCGACCGCCCGGAATTGCTGGTGGATCTACGCTTGCCGGAAGGCGCCTCGTACGCGGCGACCTTGCGTGAAACCAGTCGCTTTGAAGCGGTCTTGAAGAATCGCAAGGAAGTCGCCAATTACGTCAGCTTCGTCGGCAGCGGCGCGCCGCGCTTCTATCTGCCGTTGGACCAGCAGCTGGCCCAGCCCAACTTCGCGCAATTCGTGATCACGGCGAAGGACGTGAAGCAGCGCGAGTCCTTGGCCGCTTATTTGGACGGCGAACTGAAGCATGACTTCAGCGCCGTGCGCACCCGCGTCAGTCGGCTGGAGAACGGCCCGCCGGTGGGCTTCCCGGTGCAATTTCGCGTGGAAGGCGACGACATCGCGATCGTACGCAGCATTGCCGAACAGGTGGCGGGCGTGATGCGCGCCAACCCGGATACCCGCAACGTCCAATTCGATTGGGACGAGCCGGCGGAGCGTTCGGTGCGCTTCGACGTGGACCAGTTCAAGGCGCGGCAACTGGGCCTTACCTCCAAAGACATCGCTGACTTCCTTGCGATGAATCTGTCGGGTACCACAGTGACGCAGTTGCGGGAGCGCGACAAGCTGATTGCGGTGGATCTGCGCAGCGAAAAGGGTGACCGCATCCATCCCGACCAGATCGAGCGCCTGGCGATACCAACCAGCGGCGGTACAGCCATTCCGCTCGCACAACTCGGAAAGGTCAGCTACGGCCTCGAATACGGTGTGATCTGGGAGCGCGATCGGCAACCGTCGATCACCGTGCAGGCGGATACCCGTAGCGGTGCACAAGGTCTGGATGTCACCAATGCGGTCGACAAGAACCTCGCCGATATCCGCGCCCATCTACCAGTGGGCTATCGCGTGGAAGTGGGCGGTTCGGTGGAACAGAACGAAAAGGCGCAGACTTCGGTCAATGTGCAGATGCCGGTGCTGCTGGTCGCCGTGCTGGTGCTCCTGATGGTTCAGCTGCAAAGCATCGGCCGCACCTTCATGGTAGTGCTCACCGCGCCGTTGGGCTTGATTGGCGTAGTGCTCGCGCTGTTGTTGCTGCATCAGCCGTATGGATTCGTGGCAATGCTCGGCACCATAGCCATGTTCGGCATCATCATGCGCAATTCGGTGATCCTGGTTGACCAGATCGAGCAGGACATCCGTGCCGGGCACGCCCGCTGGGAGGCGATCGTCGGTGCCACTGTGCGCCGCTTCCGCCCTATCACCTTGACGGCTGCCGCGGCGGTGCTGGCGCTGATTCCGCTCCTGCGCAGCAACTTCTTCGGACCGATGGCCACGGCCCTGATGGGCGGCATCACCGTTGCGACCGTACTCACGCTGTTCTATTTGCCTGCGCTGTACGCGACCTGGTTCCGTGTGCGCGCCGATGAACCCGCCAGGGAGCCGGAGGTCGCCGTATGAGGCCCGCAAACGTCTTGATACCCGCCGTACGCACGACGACCCTGGCGGCAGCACTGTTGTTGGCCGGATGTGCCTTCGCGCCGCCCGCCAAGCCGCCAGCCTCGCCCTCTCCGGAGCACTACACCGTCGAGGCGCTGCCTGCGGGGACCGCCAAGGTGGACGGCGTATCGCAGCATTACAGCCTGGGCGGACGTCCAGTGCCGGAGTGGTGGCGCGAATACCGCAACGACACGCTCAACGCCTGGGTGGAAGAGGGCTTGCGCAACAATCCTTCCCTCGCAGCGACGAAGCACACGCTGGAGTCGGCGCATCAGTTGCTGCGTGCGCAGGTCGGTGCAACGATGCTGCCGTCGCTGGATGCGCAAGCCCAGAGCAGCCGGCAACGCAGCCTGGGTTCTCCGGTCTTCGGGCCACCCACCAATCTGTACGATGTTTACGCGGGACAGCTTGCGCTCAGCTACAACTTCGATGTTTTCGGCGCGACGCGACACGGCATCGAACAAACGGCGGCGCAGGTGGATCAGCAATCATATGAGTTCGATGCCGCCAAGCGCACGTTGGCAGCCAATATCGTGATCGCGGCGATCAACGCGGCCTCCCTGGAGGAGCAGGTCCGCACCACCGAGCGGCTTTCCAAGCTGGCGAACGACCAGGCCAGCCTCACGGAACGTCAGTATCGACTTGGCGCGGCGTCGCAAGACGATGCGCTGAGTCTGCGCCAGCAAGCCGCGAGCATCGGCACATCGTTGCCACCTCTGCGTGCGCAGGCTGAAAAGGCGAGGCACGCTTTGGCAGTATTGCTGGGTCGCACGCCTGACCAGGCACCTGGAAATCTCATGCTGGCGGATCTGCATCTGCCGGAAAGCGTGCCGGTAAGCGTGCCTTCCGACCTGCTGCGGCAACGGCCGGACGTGCTGGCCGCGGAGGCGGCGGTGCATGCGGCTTCCGCCCAGGTAGGCGTGGCAACGGCGAACCTGTTTCCGCATATTTCACTGTCCGCATCGATCGGCACCGAAGGGTTCAAGCCCTCAAGCCTATTCACCAGCGCCGGTTCGGTATGGGGTGCGGGGCTTGCGCTCACCCAACCGATTTTCCACGGCGGCGAGCTGATCGCGAAACGCAAGGCAGCCATTGCCAGTTACAACGCGGCGATCGCGGACTATCAGCAGACGGTGTTGAATGCATTCCGGGATGTGGCTGACACGCTGACCGCGTTGAATCAGGACGCCGCGACCCTGCAGGCGGCGCAGGAGGCGGCCGGGGCTGCGGAGCAATCGTTCGCCCATGCCGACGCGCGCTATCGCCTGGGCGGGGTCTCCTACCCTTCGTTGGTACTGACCGAACAGCATTGGCAGAGCGCAAGGCTGACCGAGATTCAGGCCAGGGCGGGGCGGTTGGCCGATACGGCAGCGCTGTTTCAGGCGATGGGGACCCCTCAGTCGCCGACGCTTGCGGAGAACTTGCGGCACTGACGCTGGCCTGCCCATTGGCCGCGGTACTCCGGCCTGCCCCGGACTTGGTCCGCGGGCGGGGGAGGGGGCGGCTTGCGGTCGGCCTCAGTGTGGCGACGAGGCCAGGGAAGCCCTCCCTCCAGGGGCGGATGCGGCGGAGGTCGGCTCGGGCTTGCCTAGCGCATTTCAAAATCCCAAGGCTGAAACGTCTACCTGGAGAACAACGCCTGTTTTCCCGATGGAACGAACACCTTGAACAAGCCAAACCGCCCCCCTGCCGGCGTCCTCGGCATCGGTCTCGAAGCCTTTCTGCCGCCTGGTGCCTATACGCCTGAACTGCGTCGACCGCGTGTCTCATCGCCCGTCGACAGGTCTCGTGTTGCCGTAAACGACGCGATGCAATCGGGCGGATTGGTGAACCTGCTCGATTCGTTGCGCCATCGCCAGGACTGGACGGGCCCCTGGTACAAGCGCGGCGTCACGGCGCTGAAGTACGTCGCGCGCAGCCTATGCTTGGCGGCGCAGCACCAGCGCTTCCTGGCGTTGATCGCCGCCGATCCGGTGATGCGCGCCTACCGGCGGCGCGATCCTCGCCTGCTGGAGCGGCACATGCATCGCTACGTCAATGCGCATTGGCATCGGCGTGATCGTCTTTCGTATCTGCTGCAGCACTACCGATTTGCGAAAGCGCATTTGCCGTCGGGCTTGTACGAACTGGTCTATGCCCAGGGCCATGCGAGTTTAGGAAGCCTTGTCGCCAAGGATGGCTCCCTGCTGACGCTGTGCCTGCGGCCGCCGATCTACAAGGGCTGCGAAGGCGAACTTTGCCTGCAACTGTGCGACGCAAACGAAGTGCCGCTCTACAGTATCGTTTTCACGATTGCGGACGAGCAGCCGACGCTGATGATCGGTTGCCTGCAGGGACCGAAGGGCGAAAATGCGAGGGACGTGGTACGCGAACTTACGCGCAACCTGCACGGGATGCGACCCAAGCAGCTGATGCTGTCGCTGGTGTATACCTTTGCGCAACGCTACGGCATCGAGCGGGTGGTGGCGATCAGCAACGAGGCTCATCCACTGCGCCGTAGCGGCCGCCCGCTGTTCTCCGATTACGACGCGTTCTGGGATGAGCAACGCGGCCAGCGTATCGGCGGTGGCTGGTATGCGCTGCCAACCTCACTGACGCACAAGTCGGAAGCAGAGGTGCCGAGCAACCATCGCGCCGCATTCCGTCGTCGCGAAGCCTTGCGGCGGGATGCCGAGCAATTGCTGGTGAATGCCCTCGCGCAGCCATTGCCCACGTTCAGCAACAGCCACCTACAGGCGTCACGCATGACATTCCCGGTTTATGGCAGGCTCTAGCGGTCCATAAAGGGTATGAACGCCGTGACGTTATCGGTGCATGTGAGCGACATCGAAAGGCTGTTTCGCGAGCACAATCGCGCGCTGATCGCCTTTCTGCAGTGCCGTCTCAATTCGCTGTCGGATGCGCAGGAAGTCGCGCAGGAAGCGTATTTGCGCATGCTGACCATGGACGATCGCGAGCAGGTCGATTCGCTGCGCGGCTACTTGTTCAAGGTAGCGGGCAATCTCGCCATCGATCGCCTGCGCAAGCGCAAAGTGCGCAGCGATTTCGCAGCGGTGCAGTCGCAGGACGAACCGATGGACGAATATCGGCCAGATCATCACGCCATGGCAGTGGAACAAGTGGCAGGGGTCCGCCAGGCCTTGAGTGAGTTGCCGGCCAAGACGAGTCAGGCGTTCGTGATGCATGTAATCGAGGGGCGTGACTTCAGCCATGTCGCGCAGACCATGAAACTGAGTGAGCGCATGGTGCGCTATCACGTCGCCAACGCACTGGCTCGCTGCCGCGCGTATGTCGACGGGAAGGAGGGACCGTGAGGTTCAATGAGCAACAGGATCCTGTCTTACGGGCGGCCGCTGATTGGTGGGTGCGCTTGCGTGCAGCCGGCGCCGACGGCGAAGTGATAGAGCAGTGGCTGGCGTGGACGGGCGAGGATGAGCGGAACCTGCAAGCGTTCGAGCGCATGAACGAGCTGGCCGAACGCCTAGGCACGCTCGACAAGGTGTCGCGCCAGGGATTGATACGCGCCTTTGTACGTTTCGCGCCCACACCTGTGCCTGCGCTGCGGCGTTGGTTTCCGCTGGCGGCAGCTGCGTCGATCGCTGCAGTCGTGCTGTCCGGCGCTCTCTATATCGGCTGGACGCACTTTGCCGCAGATGTGGCCACCCAGGTGGTCTACCAGAGCGGCGTGGCGCAGAATCGCGAATTCAGCCTGCCGGATGGCACGAAAGTGGCGCTGGGCGCGGCATCCAGGCTGAGCGTGAAGTACAGCAACGCTCAGCGCAGCGTCGAAGTGTCTGATGGTGAAGCCTACTTCGAGGTGGTGCACGATAATCAACGGCCCTTCGTGGTGACGGTCGGCAATATGACGGTGCGCGATATCGGCACTGCCTTCGACGTCCGCCGCACGGGGGGACGTGTAACGATTGCGGTGACGCAAGGGCGCGTGGCGATTGCTGACCAGCGGCTTCAAGCCAGGCCGCACAATACGCTGGAGGCCATCGCGGGCCAGCGCGTGTCCTACGACCCGGATGCTTCGAGGCTGCTAGTCGATATCGAGGCGCCGGCGCAGGCAACGGCCTGGCGCCATAACCGCCTGGAATTCATCGATGAACCGCTGGGGGTGGTGATCGCCAACCTGAACCGCTACGCCGGCAGACCCGTGCGGGTCGCAGATGCCGATCTCAATGCGCTGACTTATACCGGCACCATCCGTACCGATGCCATCGACGACTGGGTGGGTGCCTTGCCGCAGGTGTTTCCGTTGCGGGTAAGCAAGGAAGCAAACGGAGTGGTGCTGTCCGATCCCAAGCACGCCTTCCGATAAGTGCCTGCTCCCTGACCCAGCCGCGCAAGCCGTCAGGCAAGTCCTGCATGACATGTAGGGGATGTATGGCTTGTAGGTGATGCCAACTGACGGGCAGCATGTCACACTCATGATTTCGCGCGGAGTTGACGCAGGTCATGAGGCGGTTTGCCTGGTTGCCGGCTTACGGCTACCTGACGATGGGGGTGGTTGCCTGGACGGCAGGCGTGGTGCCTTTGCATGCGGCGGAGCAATCGGCCGGCGTGCGTTTCGACATCCCTGCACAATCGCTTGCCACCGCGTTGATCGCGTTTGGCAAGCAGGCCAACGTGCAGGTACTTACTGCCGGACAGACGGTGGAAGCCTTGCGTTCGCACACGGTGGACGACACGTTGGCCCCGGATGCAGCGCTGGCGCGCCTGCTTGAAGGTACGAACATGAGCTTCACGTTCGTCGACAAGCGCACGGTGGTGGTGAAGCCTTCTGCGTTGGCTTCCGCCCCACTGCCCAAACGCTCACCTTCGGCGGAAACGACGACCACTTTGCTGCCACCCATCCAGGCCATCGGGCTGGTAGGCAGGGATGCGGAGTTCATGGCCGATGTCAGCGGCGGACCTGGGCGCATGCTGTCCGATCCGCTCGACGTGCCGCAATCGGTCAGCGTCGTCACGCAAAGCCTGCTGCAATCGGAGCAAGTGCAGACCATCGCCGACGCGATTCGCAACGTGGCCGGTGCGCAGTACGTGGACGGTACGGGCGGGCTGCCGATCTTCGGGGTGCGAGGGTTCGTCGCCGGCAACGGTATGACGGACGGCATGTCCAACCACATCCTGGGCGTGGGCGACTATCCACCGATGATCGGGGTGGAACGTGTCGAGGTGCCGAAGGGGCCGCAGGCCATACTTGGCGATACCTCAGCCAACAACAATTTTGGTGGCCTGATCAATGTCATACTGAAAAAACCGCAGAGCGACCCGATTCACCGGCTCACGTTTTCCGTGGGGGAGCATGGCGAAAAGCAGCTCGGACTGGATCTGGCTGGCCCGCTGGATGCCAACAAGTCGCTGACCTATCGCCTGATAGTGAATGGCGATGTGGCTGACCGCACGCCGCAAGGCATGCGTGGGCAGCGCAATCGCTACGTGGCACCGTCGATTGGCTGGTCCACGCCGAACACCACGTTCATCGCCGGCCTGTCCTGGATGATGAACCGCATGCCCATTCCCGACCATACGGTGCTGCTTGGTACGAGCCTAGGCACGGCATCGCCGGCGGGTTTGTTGTTGGACAATCCGAACGATCACACTTCGGTGGAAACGCGGCGGCTGTTCTACATGCTCGAGCACCGCTTCAACGACACCTGGACGTTCCGCAGCCGTGCACAATACGTTCGAGAGTCGATGGATCTGCAGCGCTGGGTGATGGTAAACACCCAGCCTTCCGGCGACCTCACGGCAGTGGCACAACAGGTTCGGTCATCGGACACGTATTACACGCTGCAGAACGACCTGGTGGCTGACTTCGGGCGCGGCTGGATGCAGCACACGGTGATGCTGGGCTTCGACTATTCGCGCATCCAGGTAGGCAGCAGCATCGATGCGTTCGGTAATGGCGGCTTGGGCATGCCCTACAACATCTTCACGGGTGGAGCGCTGCCAACGCCAGTCTCGCAGTTGTCGCCTGACGATTACGCCAACGGCTATTCCTCGGGCAATCCGTGGAGGACGGAAAGCGGGCTGTTTCTGCAGGACCAGATTCATTTCGGCGACCGCCTGCAAGCCTTGCTGGCATGGCGCCGCACCAGCTATCGACTGGATACCACTCATCCCGACGGCACACCGTGGAATTTGCACAGGGTCCGTTGGGTGCCCAACTTCGGCCTGGTGTACAAGCTGACTCCCGACATCTCCCTGTACGCGAATACATCGAATGGCTTCCAGGCGTATACGGACCTCGGCAACAACGGCCGCCCGCTGCCGCCGTCGCTGTCGCGCCAGATCGAAACCGGCACGAAGCTCGATCTGTTCCAGCACCGCGCACGCCTGACAGTGGCTGCCTATCGCATCATGCTCGATCACAGCTACGATCAGAACTCGTCACAGCCTCCGTACCCCATTGTGGCCGGACCGGGGCAGTCCAACCAGGGCTTCGAGATCGAGTTCAGCGGGCGGGTGGCGCCGGGCTTGGACCTCAGCAGCGCTTACACGCGCGCGTCGGTGCGCAACAATGACGGTACGCCAGCCACGGGACAGTCGCGGCAGCTCTTCAACCTATGGGCGAGCTACCGTTTCCAGAACGGTTTGTTGCACGGTTTCGGCGCGGCGGGCGGTGTGGCGGCGCGCGGGCGCAGCCTTGGGCAGCTATCCAGTGGCGACACTATCGATATTCCGGGACAGGCGCGGGTGGATATGAATGTGTTCTACCGGGCTCGACGCTGGAGTGTCACGTTGGGCGTAAAGAACCTGCTGGACAGGCATTTATACAGTCCGTACAGCCCGACGTTCAATGAAACCTTTTTGCCGCTGGATAGCTTTGTGCCGTTGGATAGACATCGGACGTATTTGTTGAGCGGAACGGTCGATTTTTAGTTCGTCGCCAACGCCTTTTTTTCCCGCTGGATGAAAGGCGCCCCACGGTGGAGGCGCCTGTGCAACGGGAGTCACCTGGACGATGCAGGGTGCGCAGTGAACACGTCGTTGCCAAACGTATTCAGCTCGTTGTCCCGCGCGTAGCCCAGGTGCGATAGCCCAAAGATATCTTCCAGACTGCGCAGCAGGCCGTAGTGGTTGTAATCCTTATCGGACTGCGTGCCGGGCGCGATATAGGGCGACAGCAGCACTGCTCCGATTTGGCCACCGCCCGGACCGATCTTGCCGCCAGGCTGCGGGCCGCCCGGCAACGGTTTTTCGTTGCAGCAGGCTTTGCCGTCGTTGCCTTCGTCGAAGGTGATGATCAGCAGGCCGTCTCGCTTGAAAGCGGCCGAATCGACAATGCGCGGTACCCAGCTACGTAGGAAAGCGTCGGCTGAAATCAGACCACCGGGTTCGCCGTTCTTGCAAGGGGCGTCGTGACCGTCATGGCAGAGGTTGGGCGTGATGTAGACGAAGTTCGCGGTGCTGTCGAGCCGGGCGAGATCGCCGGCGAGGTGATCGAGGTTCACCACGCGGGTGTTGCAGTATTTCTTGTCGTCGATGATCTTATGGAAGTAGACGAACGGATCATGCTTGGCAGCGTACTGGTCTTGCGGCGCGGCGTGTTCGGTGATGTCGGGCGTGCCAATCACTGGGTGCGCGCAGGTGGCTGCCTCGCGCGCGGGATCCTTGCCCATGTCTTCCATGTATGCCTTCCAGGTAAAACCTGCGTCGGTTAGCTGATTGGCAAGCGTGTTCACCTGTTTGGGATAGACGCAACCCGTGCCCGGCCATTGTCCGTTCGCATCGGGCTTCTTTTCCGTGGGTGTGAATTCGCTGAAGGTCGGACAATCCGCTTGCGTGGCCGGATTGGGCGCCTGCCCGCTGATCATGGCGATGTAGTTGTCCAGGCTGTAGTGGCCAACGCCGTAATAGTTGGGCAACAGGGCGCCTTGTTTGGGCAGCTCGCGGGCGAGATACGGAGCGATCGACTGCGGCCCGAAGGCGATCGGGTAGGATTCGTTCTCCAGCATGATGACGAAGACGTGCCGGATCGGTGGCGGCGCCGAAGACGTGGCGGCCAGGCACGTTACCGATGTGCCCAACGTCATCAGCAGCACGGCGAGGAAACGGTAGGGACACGTCAGCAAGCCGCGACGCAGGGAGAAATAGCCGGTTAGACGAAACATCCTTGAGATCCTTGGGGCAGGTACGTGGGGCGTGATGCAATGCGTAATGCCTATTGCAGCTGCCTTGAACGAAAGGATCAAGCCGGCCGGACAACTGAGCGCCCATCAACGCATGCTCGCTTGTTCGGCCTGTCCATCCCCTGCGCAAGCAGGGGATGAAAGCGGGGCGGTATCAGGCGCGCCCGTACACGTCGTCGTAGCGCACGATATCGTCCTCGCCCAGATAGCTGCCGGATTGCACTTCGATCAGTTCCAAAGGCACTTTGCCCGGGTTGCGCAGGCGGTGCACGCTGCCGAGCGGAATGTAGGTGCTCTGGTTTTCCGTCAACAGGAACACTTTTTCGTCGCAGGTGACCTCGGCCGTGCCGGACACCACGATCCAGTGCTCCGCCCGGTGGTGATGCTTCTGCAAGCTCAAGCTGGCGCCCGGCTTCACCACGATGCGCTTCACCTGGAAGCGCCCACCGGCCTCCAGCGAGTCGTAGCTGCCCCACGGGCGATGCACCACGCGGTGGAAGGAATGCTCGGTACGGCCTGAAGCCTTGAGCTGGTCGACTACTTTCTTGACATCCTGCGCAGCGTTGCGATGCGCGACCAGGGTGGCATCCGGCGTGCTCACCACGATCAGGTCGTCTACGCCCACCGTGGCAATCATGTGGCGGTCATGCGAGCGCAGCAGCGAGTTGCGCGTGTTGACCGTAAGCGTGTCGCCTTCGCGCTGATTGCCATGTTCGTCATGTTGGCCGGAAAGCCACAGCGCCGACCACGAACCGATGTCGCTCCACGCACAGCTCACCGGGACCACTGCGGCGCGCGAGGTCTTTTCCATCACCGCATAGTCGATGGAGTTGTCCGGTACTTTGGCGAAGGATTCGGCATCCACGCGCACGAAATCCAGATCGCTGTGGCCGGTCGCATAGGCCTTGCGTACTGCTTCGAGCATCTCAGGCGCATGCTGCCCCAGCTCTTCGAGGTAGCGGGCAGCTTTGAACAGGAACATGCCGGAATTCCAGTCGTAGCCGCCGTCTTTGAGGTAGCTTTCGGCAGTGGCCAGATCCGGCTTCTCCACGAAGCGCTCCACCCGGAACGCGTTGCCGCCGATCGACTCCGCACGGCGAATGTAGCCAAAGCCGGTTTCCGGGCGATCCGGGCGGACACCGAAGGTCACCAGCCAGCCGTCGCGGGCCGCGGGCAGGGCTTGTTGCACTGCTGCAACGAAGCCCTCGGTGTCGTCTAACAGGTGATCGGCAGGGAGTACCAGCAAGATCGCCTGCGGATCCCGCTCCAGCGCCTTCAGGGCGCCCAGGGCAATGGCGGGAGCGGTATTGCGGGCTACCGGCTCCAGCAGGATGTTGGTGCCTTTTACACCAGCCTCAAGCAGCTGATCGGCGGCGAGAAAGCGGTGGTCCTCGCTGGCGACGACGATAGGGGCAGTCACTTCCGGCAACTTTTGCGTCCGGATGACCGTTTGCTGAAATAGCGTGCCATCGCCACTAAGCGACAGGAACTGCTTGGGCAGGTTCCGGCGGGAGACGGGCCATAGGCGAGTACCGCTGCCGCCGCTGAGAATCAAAGGGATCAGCATTTAACGAGCCTGCTTCGCGAGTGTGTCCAGAACATGGTCCAGGCCTTGCTGCCAATCGGCCAGAGCATAGCCGAAGTGCTGCTGAAAGCCCTGGTTGTCCAGCACGGACCAGGCCGGACGCTGAGCTGGGGTGGGGTAGTCGGCCGTGGTGATCGGCAGAACCTTCGGCTTGCGTGGAATCAACCCGCGGGCGTGGGCCTTTTCCAGGATAGCATCGGCGAAACCATGCCAACTGGTGTGGCCGCTCGCGACCAGATGGTGGACGCCCTGCAGCTTCGCTCGCTCGCCTGGGGCGGCTGCTTGCCATGCTGTCAAAGCGGCAAGCGTGGCGCGTACGATAATGTCCGTGCTCGTAGGGGCGCCCTGTTGATCAGCAACTACACGCAGTTCATCGCGCTCGGCCCCCAGTCGCAGCATGGTGCGCAGGAAGTTGTGGCCATGCGGCGCGTAAACCCAGGCAGTGCGAAACAGCAGATAGGCGGCGCCGCTGACTCGCAGTGCCTGCTCGCCGGCAAGTTTGCTTCGTCCGTACGCACCTAGCGGAGCAGTCGTTGCATCGACTGCGTATGGCGATGTGCCATGCCCATCGAACACATAGTCGGTCGAATAGTGCACGACCAGCGCCTGATGGGCTGCCGCCCAGCGCGCAATGACGCCAACCGCTTCGCCGTTTACCGTTGTGGCAAGCAGCTCTTCCTGTTCGGCGCGATCAACTGCGGTATAGGCTGCGGTGTTGATGATGACGCTGGGGCATAGCTTGTCCAAAACCTTATTCAGCGCGTCAGGAGTCGAGAGGTCGGCCATTTCCGCCGGCCCCCCATCGAAGCGTGTGCCGTCCCGGCTGGCTGCGAATACGCGACCTAGCGTGGATAGCTCGCCATGTTCGATAAAACTGCGGCCAAGCTGGCCATTGGCACCAAGCAACAGGATGTTGTTCATTCGGCGAATAGGGGCAGTCTTTCCACAGGGACATCGGCCAGCAAGGGCGCTTTCAGATCTTTATCGGAAAGCTGTGGTGCGCTGATCGGCCAATCGATGCCAATCGCCGCATCGTTCCAGCAAACGCTCGCATCGGCCTTCGCGTCGTACAGTGCCGTGCATTGATATGAAAACGTAGCGTGATCGGACAGCACGCAGAAGCCGTGCGCAAAACCTTCCGGGATCCAGAAATGCCTATGGTTGTCGGCGCTGAGCATCACAGCGGCCCATTGGCCAAACGTGGGCGAGCCGCGCCGGATATCTACCGCCACATCGTAGACCTCGCCCTCCAGCACGCTGACCAGCTTGCCCTGGGGATTGGGCCACTGGTAGTGCAGTCCGCGCAGCACACCCTTGCTGGAGCGCGATACGTTGCTTTGCACGAAGCTGGAACTGATGCCGGCGGCGTGATATTTGGCCTGGTTGTAGCTTTCGTAAAAGAAGCCGCGTGCGTCGCCAAAAACCTGGGGTTCGATAACGACGGCGCCCGGCAGGGCGGTCTGGATGACCTTCATTTGACAAGACCCTGTTCGACAAGACGGATGAGGTATTGGCCGTAGCCGGTCTTCAGCAGCGGAGCTGCGAGGCGCCGGACTTGCTCGGCGTCGATCCAGCCATTGTTGTAGGCCACCTCTTCAGGGCAGCACACCTTCAGCCCCTGCCGGTTCTCAATGGTTTCGATGTAGTTGCCGGCTTCCATCAGCGATTCGTGGGTGCCGGTGTCCAGCCAGGCATAGCCACGGCCGAGTTGTTCAAGGTGCAGCGAATTGCCTTCCAGATAGCGGCGATTGAGATCGGTGATCTCCAGTTCGCCTCGAGGAGAGGGCTTGAGTTCCGCCGCATGGTCGCAAACGCTCGAGTCATAAAAGTAGAGGCCGGTCACGGCGTAATGCGACTTGGGCTTGGCGGGCTTTTCCTCCAGTCCGATCACGCGGCCGCTGGCGTCGAATTCGGCCACACCGTAGCGTTCAGGGTCGCGTACCCAGTAGCCGAATACGGTCGCCCCTTCGCCGCGTGCGTCTGCGCGCTTGAGGCGTTCCGTCAAGCCGACGCCATAGAAAATGTTGTCACCCAGAACAAGGCAGCTGGGGTTGTTGGCGATGAAGTTGCGGCCAATCAGGAACGCCTGGGCCAGGCCATCCGGTGAGGGTTGCACGGCATAACGGATTTCGATGCCCCATTGCGAACCGTCACCGAGCAGACGCTGAAACAAGGCCTGCTCATGGGGAGTATTGATCACCAGGATCTCCCGGATGCCCGCCAGCATCAGCGTGGCCAGCGGGTAGAAGATCATCGGCTTGTCATAGACCGGCAAGAGCTGCTTGCTGACCGCCTGGGTGATGGGATAAAGCCGGGTGCCGGACCCTCCCGCCAGGATAATGCCCTTGCGTGCGCTCATACGCCCAGGCGCTCCATGCGGTAGCTGCCATCCAGCACGCGCTGCACCCACGACTGATTGGTGAGATACCAATCGACGGTGGCTTCGATGCCGCTCTCGAAAGTATGCAAGGGTTTCCAGCTCAGTTCGCGCTGCAGCTTACTTGAGTCGATCGCATAGCGGCGGTCATGGCCGGGGCGGTCCTTGACATAAGTAATGAGGGACTCGTGCTTGCGGCCATCCGGGAGCGGGCGCTTGGCATCGAGCAGGGCGCAGATCGTTTTCACCACAGTGATGTTGGTGCGTTCGGCATTGCCTCCCACATTGTAGGTCTCGCCGACACGGCCACCATCGAGCACGCGGCGAATGGCCGAGCAATGGTCGGCCACGAACAACCAATCACGAACGTTGAGGCCGTCACCATAAACCGGCAATTGCTCCCCCGCCATAGCCTTCTGGATCACTAGGGGGATCAGTTTTTCCGGGAATTGGAACGGTCCATAGTTGTTCGAGCAATTAGTGGTGAGAGTGGGAAGGCCATAAGTGTGATGGAATGCGCGTACTAGGTGGTCCGATGCTGCCTTTGAGGCAGAGTAGGGTGAATTCGGGGCGTAAGGTGTGGTTTCAGTGAAGGAGCCTTCGTCGCCTAGCGAGCCATAGACCTCATCAGTGGAAATGTGCAGGAAGCGGAAGGAATCCTGGTCGTGGCCGCTCATGCTGCGCCAGTAATTTCTTGCGGCTTCGAGCATCCCCAGGGTGCCGACCACGTTGGTATGCACGAACGCCGCGGGCCCATCGATCGAGCGATCGACGTGAGATTCAGCGGCGAAATTGACGATCGCAATGGGCTGGTGCGCTTGGAGCAGCTCAGCTACCAGCGTGTGGTCGCCGATATCGCCCTGCACGAAAACGTGCCGGTCGTGACCCCGGAGGGACTCAAGCGTGTCGGGATTCCCCGCATACGTGAGTTTGTCAAGATTGATCACCCGCAGGCCGTCCCCGACAGCCTGCAAAACGAAATTGGCCCCTATAAAACCGGCTCCTCCGGTAACGAGCAATGTCTTCATGTATGGCTCCAAATGGGGGCGGTCATTTTGTCATAGAGCTGCACGCAATGCTCCGGCAGCTACAGATCGCCAGGCTTGGGGCTGTCCGGCTGCCGCTGCATGAAGGTTCAGGGCCAAATTGGTAGCATATAGGGTTCGTCCTTACTCGAGATTTCGGGGGCCCTAAGTATGAAGTCAGTCAGCAAGCGCGGTCCGTTGGGCCTGGGAACACGGGCTATTCACGCAGGTCAACAGCCCGATCCCAGCACCGGCGCGATCATGACGCCTATTTATGCAACGTCCACGTATGTACAACAGAGTCCTGGCAAGCACAAAGGGTACGAGTACTCTCGCACACAAAACCCTACGCGCATGGCCTACGAGCGCTGTGTAGCGGACCTTGAAGGCGGCGTTGCAGGATTTGCGTTTGGTTCCGGCTTGGCCGCCGCCGCCACGGTACTGGACTTGCTGGATTCCGGCAGCCACATCATTGCAATGGATGACCTGTACGGCGGCAGCTATCGCTTGTTCGAACGAGTGCGGCGTCGCTCGGCGGGATTGGATTTCAGCTTCATTGATCTTAACGATGCTGATGCCCTCAAGGCAGCGCTGAAGCCCAATACCCGCATGATTTGGGCCGAAACCCCGACCAACCCAATGCTCAAGCTCGTGGATATCGCCAAATTAGCGCGTTTCGCGAAAAAGCATGGGCTGGTCCTAGTTGTGGACAACACTTTCTGCTCCCCTATTTTGCAGCGTCCGTTGGAGCTTGGTGCCGACCTCGTCTTGCATTCCGCGACCAAATATCTGAACGGTCACTCGGACATGGTTGGCGGTATTGTCGTTACTGGGAATCCGGAACTCACTGAGCAGATGGCGTTTCTGCAGAATTCCGTCGGCGCGATTGCTGGGCCATTCGATTCGTTTCTAGCCATGCGAGGGCTCAAAACCCTACATTTGCGCATGAGGGCGCACTGCGAAAGCGCGCTTGAGCTGGCACGCTGGCTGGAGACGCATGAGGCTGTGGAGCGGACGCTCTATCCAGGGCTGAAAAGTCATCCGCAACATGCGCTTGCGCGGCGCCAGATGGCTGGATTTGGTGGCATCATTTCTATAACACTGAAAGGTGGGCTGAAAACTGCGCGGCGCGTGCTTGAGCGATGCCAATTGTTTTCGTTGGCGGAGTCATTGGGCGGCGTTGAAAGTCTTATAGAGCACCCGGCTATCATGACGCATGCTTCCGTTCCGCCCGCAAATCGAAAGAGGCTGGGCATTAGCGACAGCCTTATCAGGTTGTCGGTCGGTGTTGAGGATGTTACAGATCTCAGGAATGAGCTTGCCGATGCGCTAGGTAAGTGAAGTCAGGCAGCTTCTTTTGACTTTCCGCTTCAGGTTGAATGTTGCTCGTCCTCAGTCTGCTTGAATTTACGTGGTTCTACTCAGTATCGGTGAAAAGGTGTTTCGCGCGATGAAATGGATAATTGCTCCCTTCCAAATAACGGGGAAAAACCATTCACTCATATTTGAGTTGGCAAAACGTGACGTCGAAGGCAGGTACAGAGGGGCGAGCTTCGGGCTTTTGTGGTCGTTGATAAGTCCGTTTTTGTTGCTATGCGTCTATACCTTCGCTTTCGGAACCGTGATGGGTGGACGCTGGCCGCAGGTGAAAAACGAAGAAGCCCATTATTCGATCATCATTTTTGCGGGCATGATCGTTCATGGATTTTTGGCCGAATGTATTAATCGGTCACCGTTGCTAATTGTCGCCAATCCAAATTTTGTGAAGCGGGTAATTTTCCCGCTCGAAATTCTTCCTTTTCCAATGGTGTTGTCGGCACTGTTTCATGTCTTCATGAATCTGATTGTTTTTATTGTGTTGCGCTTGGTGCTCGACGGCGCCTTTTCATGGACCACCATTTTCTTTCCGTTGGTTTTGATTCCTTTGATTGTGTTGTCAATGGGAATTTCCTGGTTCTTGGCGTCCTTTGGTGTCTTCATGAGAGACGTTGGGCAAATTACAGGAGTGTTGACGCTGGCCTTACTATTTCTGTCGTCAGCGATGATGCCGCTCGATTCTGTGCCAATTTCCTATCGATGGGTGTTTCAATTCAATCCGTTGACTTTCATAATCGATCAAGCCAGGAACGTGTTGCTGTGGAATAAAGCGCCAGATTTGGTGGGTTTGAGTCTGTATCTCGCTATGGCAGTCATGGTGGCGTACGCGGGATATGCGTGGTTTGCAGCAACCCGCAATGGATTTGCAGATGTTCTCTAAGTCAGCTATAGAGGTGCGCGACCTCTCAAAAGCGTTTCCGATTTACAGCAAGCCGCATCATCGATTGATGCAAATGGTGATGCCTGGGCCAAAAGAGCGCTGGTTTCGCGAATTTCGCGCGCTCAAGAACATCAGCTTGGATGTGGCCCGTGGTGAGACGGTTGGCATCGTGGGACGAAACGGATCAGGCAAATCGACTCTGCTTCAGCTGATCTGCGGAACGCTCTCGCCAACTTCCGGTGAGGTGCGGGTCAACGGAAGGATTGCCGCGCTCCTGGAGCTTGGGGCGGGCTTCAATCCGGAATTTACGGGACGGGAAAACGTTTTCTTGAATGCGGCCGTGCTTGGACTTTCCCACGCGGAAATTCGAGAGAAATTCGCTGAAATCGAGGCTTTCGCGGACATCGGCGATTTCATCGATCAGCCTGTCAAGAGCTATTCCAGCGGCATGTATGTGCGCTTGGCTTTCGCGGTCGCCATCAATGTTTCGCCCGAGATACTGATAGTGGATGAGGCACTTTCAGTTGGCGATGAAGGATTTCAGCGAAAGTGTTTTGCGAGAATTGATGCGATTCGCGACTCTGGGGCGACGGTACTTTTCGTCTCGCACTCCGCAAGCACGGTCGTTGATCTTTGTGACAGGGCAATTCTCCTTGATCATGGGGAATTGCTGATGCAGGGCACGCCGAAGCAGGTTGTTTCGACCTATCAGAAACTTCTGTATGCGCCTGCCGATCGAGTTGCGCAAATCCGAGCCGAAATACTTGCGGCTGGTACAAATCGTATTGCGAGCTCGAAAGAGATTGAAGTTGTAGATGAAGAGGGGCCTGGGTTCCAGCGAGCTGCTGACGCAACGGTTGAAGAAGATGGCATCCAAGCGTACTGGGAAGAGGGATTGAAGCCTTCGAGCACAATCCTGTATGAGCAGCGAGGCGCGAGAATTGACGAGCCTCACCTACAGACGCTTTCTGGAGAAAAGGTCAACGTCCTAATCCCCGGGGAGACCTACGTATATACCTATAAAGTACGGGTGGAACGCACACTCAGCAACGTGCGGTGTGGCATGATGATTCGGTCTCTCACGGGCATCGAAGTTGGAGGAGCGGTGACAGCTATGTCCAAAGACGCCATTTCGATCGTCGGAAGTGGTGAAGTTTTGAGCGTGCGTTTTCGATTTAGATGTCTTCTTGCCTCAGGAACCTATTTCCTGAACGCGGGCGTTCTTGCCGGGTTCGAAGAAGGTGAAGAATACGTTGATAGACGGATCGATGTCGCAATGTTTCGTGTCATGCCGTACAGCGATAGGCTCGCGACGGGATTTGTTGATTTGGATGTAGTGCCACAGATATCAGTAGCTTCATGAAACCGAGAAAAAAGACGGCTATCCTTGTCGCTGGGATGCACCGCAGTGGGACGTCCGCATTGGCGGGCGCGCTTAAGCTAACTGGCGTCTCTTTGGGGCGGCGGTTGCTGGAGCCCGGTCAAGATAATCCAAAGGGTTATTGGGAACATCGTGACGCAGTGGTGATCCATGAACAGCTGCTGGAGGCGCTGGGGCGCCGTTGGGACGATGTTCGCCCGTTACCGGACAAGTGGATGCTCAGTGATGCGGCGCAAATGGCGAGATCCCAGATAGCAGATCTGATTCAAAGGGAATTCGAGGATGCCGAGGTTTGGGCGGTAAAAGACCCTCGAATGTGCAGATTGTTGCCATTATGGATAGAAGTTCTGCGAGAGTGTGAGATTAGGGCGGTCACCTTGATGGCGGTCCGCGCTCCAAGTGAAGTGGCGGCTTCCATCCAGGCCAGAAACCATTGGGCATTGCCCATAGGTGAATTGTTATGGCTTCGGCATGTTATCGAAGCCGAGTCGGCGAGTCGGCAAGTCGAGCGAACGGCGCTTCTGTATGAAGATCTAATCGCGGACCCATCGGCGACGATTACTAGGGCTTTGGCTCGGGTCGACGTGCATTTGCCGTTCAACTCGGCTGTCGATGAAGGTGCATTAACGAAATTTGTCGATCGTGCTGACCGTCATCATGTCCATCAGGCGCTTTCGGGCAATGACTCGCCGCTATTTCCCATTGTGGAGAAAGCCTACAAGGCGTTATCAAGAATCGCGCACGAAGATGACGACCGGAGCTGGGCATCATTGGCAGAATGTGCCGGAGCATTGGAAATCGAATGGGGTAAATATGGGTCAGTTGTTTCGGCAGTGGCCGAGATGGCGTATAAATTCAGTGTGGGCGAAGCAAGGGCCAGAGCCGAGATCTCTGACGTTGCGAGTAAATTGAACGCTCAGATTTCCTGGTCAGAAGAGGCGGCCCAGAATCTGCGAAATCTCCGTGAAGAGCGTGACCGAATTGTAAGCGAAAGGGACATGGTCTGTGAGGAGCTGGGAAGAATTCAGAGCGAACGGGATCAAGTTCGCGATGAACTAAGCAAGATTCGAAACGACCTAGATTATGCTCATCATGAGTTGCGGCAGCTTCGCAATCATCTGGAGGAAGTCTGTAATGAACGAGATCAGATGGGTAGAGGTTTGACCATTGCAATGGAGCGTTCTGCCGGCCTCGAATTCGCCAATGACAAGCTTCGTAAGGAGCTTGATGCTGTTCAGGGATCTTGGTCGTGGCGGATGATGGGGCCGTTCAGGGCGATGGCACGTGCAATTAAAATGGTAGCGCGTTGATCGTCGAATTCGATCGACGTTACGCGACATCCGCTACGGTAAAGAATTTAAACGACTTCTGGTGCTCTCGTGATTTTCTATACATCTATCTGCTCAAACTACCTGCCGAAGGCGATGGCCTTGGCAGAATCTGTGAAAAAGCATTGCAAAGATGCGAAATTTGTTTTGTGCCTTGTGGAACGGGAAATACCTGCCGTCGCGAGAAATTTTGCGCACTTTGACGATGTCAAGCTCGCAGAAGATGCTGGTTGGGAGAATTTTGATGCATTCATATTTCGTCACTCCATCGTAGAGGCATCCACGGCGGTCAAGCCTCGCTTCATGCAGTATTTGATGGAAACGTACCGTGATGAAGATAAGTTCGTTTATCTTGACCCGGATGTTTTAGTGTACGGGGAATTTATCGAGCTGGACGCCATGCTTGAAAAGGAGTCCATTGTTCTTTGCCCGCATCTATTGCGCCCCGGCAATGTTGATATGGAAATCAGCTCACTGGCGCATGGCACGTACAACCTGGGTTTTCTTGCTTTGAGAAGGTCGCAGAACGCGGCCGAATTCCTTGGGTGGTGGGCTGAGCGCCTGTTTCATTACTGTTATGACGACAAGAGCAAGGGTATTTTTACCGACCAAAAATGGATCGACCTAGCACCGTGCTTCTTTGACGTGAAGGTTTTCAAACACCACGGCTACGATTTTGCGACATGGTCGTTGCTGGGGAGCGATCTGCGGCAACTTGATGGTGACTATGTGGTAAATGGGGATCCTCTAAGGTTTATCCATTTTTCAGGACTGGATTCCGGTACAATCGACAAGGCAATTGGCTGGTGGCTTGATGAAGCGAACAAAGACACGTTTGTGTCTCTGTACCGTCAATACAAGGAGTTGCTGCAAGCACATGGGCAGGCAAACCTCGGTAAGACTCGCTGGAGCTACTCGACCTATGTCAGCGGGCAATCCATTGGTCAGCGAGCGCGGATGGCATATCGAGATAGCGAACTCTGGCAGAAGTTGCCGAGGCCGTTCGATAGCAGCGATGAGGAAATGATCGCTCACGCCAGTGCCTCGGGTAGGCAGCGACAATCCGGAGATCAGGCTACGTCCCAGCAGCCTGTACCAGCTGGAGTTCTGACCCGGCTTGGCAAATCTATAGATCAGGTGGGTTTGGGGCCGACGATGCTCAAGGCGATCCGTAAGGTGGTAGGTAGGGGTTGATATGCAGGATGGAGTCAGGGGAAATGGGAAGTAAGGTTTCAATAGTTATCCCTTGCTATAACGCAGGGGATTATCTTGATGAAGCGGTTCAATCCGCACTGGCCCAAACGTATCCCAATGTCGAGATTATTATTGTCGACGATGGGTCCACGGACGCAGCAACGCAAAAGATCCTAAAGAATGCACAATGGCCGCGCACGCGGGTCATTCATCAAGCAAATGCCGGTCCAGCGGCTGCACGTAACAAAGCAGTGCTTGAGGCTAGTGGCGCATATATTCTTCCCCTGGACGCAGATGACATCATTGAGCCGGAGTATGTCGCAAAAGCTGTAGCAATTTTGGATGCGCGTAATGAAGTAGGCGTGGTCTATTGCAAGGCAAGAAAATTTGGCGATGAATCTGGACTTTGGAATCTACCTGCTTACACGCTCCAGGAACTCGTTATAGACAACGTGATCTTTGTGACCGCACTTTATAGAAAAGCGGATTGGGAGGTCGTGGGCGGCTATAACGAGAATCTGCGGCATGGCGTAGAGGATTACGACTTCTGGATTAAGATCGTTGATCTTGGGCGTGAGGTTGTCCAGCTGGACGATTGTCTTTTCAACTATCGTATTCAGGCTAAGTCTCGCACGAAGTCGTTTGGCGAGGTTAGAGCGAACATGGTAGACACGTATGCCGAGATTTTCCGATCGAATATCGGTTTCTATGCCAAAAATGCTCACTATCTATTTGAACATCGTTTCGGACTCTACGACGAACTTCAGCATTGGCGTGCCCGATATGGACGCGTTGATGGCTATTTGGTCAGCCATCCCAAGTTGCTGAAAGCTCTGAAGTACATAAAGAAATTGGGTAGTGTTTTAGTTGGCCGCCGGTAACCAAGACTAACGCATCGCCTCGAAGTCTTTTGGAACCGGCAAAGATTGCGCGGCAGTCCTAGCAGTCGCGCACCCGAAGCATTCGCGCGATCTCTGGGTTTCCTGATTTCATCGTCTGAAAATTCGCGGATAGTCCAGGTCATCTTCGTTTTGTGGCCAGGACCTCAGCATTACGCGCGCCGCCGCGGACGGTTGCGTGGTCGCGGCGCCCGGAAAGATTGCACGTCCGATTGACACGGAACCTAAGAAGAACTCAATTTGAGTCTTGAGACGCATGTTCTGGCGCCGTTCTCATCTTCCGCATATACGGTTACGCGGCCTGCCAGGCCCTGTAGCGCGACCTCGGCAGGGGGCTGTCCTGGAATCACCACGGGATAGCGCGTAAGCCAGGACGTGCCCGTCAGGCAATCCAGATGCAACGTGAGGGGCGCCTCGATTCCAAGTGGCCTCACCAGCACTGACTGCCAGCGTACATCATAGGAGCCGAGCCCGCTTTTCGAGGTGCTCAGTAACTCGATGCGTGGAGTCAGATTGCCTGTCACAAATTCATCGTGCGAAATCATATGGGCAAATGGCACGGCAAATGGCTCGATCGGAATGCGCACTGTCGGCCCGGACTTGTCCATTTTGTCGATGTTTGCAAACGCTAGGCCACGGAACTGATTGAAAAGACTGTCTATCTCACGTGGAGAGAGCGTAGGGAATATCGTTTCGTAAGCGTGGAGGTCCACGTTTGCCAAGTGTATGGCTTCCAACGCCGGCAGGCCTTCCCCTCGTAAAACATGCCCATAGTTGCCAATGATTGCGAGCGGCCGGCCGTTGTTCTTCCTATATAGTGCCCGCCAGTCCGCTGTGAATTGGCTGTTTACCGGCTTTAGTATGTCATTCGCACGCATGAGAGGATTAAATGCGCCGTAAACAACAATCTGCGCGGCCGCGGCGCATGTCAACATGACAATACCAGCCCGGATTGCGTGATCCTCGGTCTTCCAAGCGAATGCAAGGAATATGTAAGCAGTCAACAGTGCGAGAAGAGGGACGTAGGGGAGGTAATTAATGCAGAAAAAATATGTTTGCATTTCCTTTGTTGGCGGAAAGAAAAATCCCGTTATGGAAAAAAATAATGCTGGCACAAGAAAGCTTTCAAGTTTGAATTTCTCCACCCTGGAAAGGATGATGGCGGAATAAAAATTGACTAGCAGGGAAAAACCAAGATGCATTCTCCTGCCTGCACCCAGATAGGAGCCGGTGAATCGGGCTAAAACGTCCGGAAGACCTGCCAGCATGTAGATTAGCAGCGCCCCTGAAACCATGCCCACCAGCACAGTTAGCTTGAGATTGGACCGGGACCATTGAATGATCGGCATGCAGGCGAGGGCCGTTAATGGCAGGATGGAGCCGGCCATGCTGAATTCGTAAATTGCGTAAAGTGATGGCGCTGAACTGTCCGGCATTGCGGGAAAGAAAAGGCTCAGGACAGCCTTGTAACTCGACTCTCCCCCTGAAACGGAATGTTTTCCGGGATAGCTGGTATTGGCTACCTGACGGACAAAATCCCAATTCAAGAGCAAATACGAGCCTGCCGCTGACGCGGCCGCCAAGCTTGCAAAAAGCAGGCTTCTGCGGGTGAGAAGGTCAGGTCGGCAAGCGATGGTAAGTGGTATGAGGCAGATAGCAGTCGACATGTAAAACGGAGGGTACATCTCACCAAATAGCAAATGTCCCAAGGACCAAAATAGCAGACCAAACCTATAGATGTCTCGGACTCGGCTTGTAAAGATCGCAAAGGGAAGGATGCAGGCACCCAGCGCGGGAAAATTGCTGGTCCACCACATCTGAAAGAATTCGCTGAAAAGAATTGAAAAGGCGGTAATGATTGCGATACTTCTTTTTGCGCCGATATTGGACAGAAACCATACGGTCGAGACTAAAAAAAGGGCGTTATAATAAAAACCTTGGAGCGAAAGGGCGGCGGTTGGCGGTATCAACCAATAGAATGCCTGATTAGGTAAAAAGAAAAGCGAAGCGTTCGCGTGAGGTATCGCTATGAACCAGTCGAGTCGTTCGTAATAGGGTCTTAGTGTTGAAAATAGCGAAAAGCTTTCATGATAAGCCTGTTTAAACATTGGCAGATATGTAGACCACTCGTCTCCACGGCCCTCTTTAGGAGTGCCAATGATTGTATTGGTAGTCGTATCGCCCAAGATCCGTAGTGCAATGAGGTAGTGACTTTGATATAGTCCAAACGTAATCCAGATCACGAAAGTAACGAATAAGAGAGCTGTAAACGCCAGAGTCCAATACTTATCTTCTTTAGAATTGAACATCGTGGCCGCCTTGAATAGATGGAGTGTAAAGGGATGTTAGACCGATCGTCATGAAGAAAAGCTCTAGAAACGTTTATGCAAAATCAGGTCGAATCGGATAGATACTGGCTACCCTAAATGAGGGTTTCATACACTGGGGTAAGTTGGTGACGCGCTTTTTGTCTCCAGCCCAAGGCCGCACGGCACATGCAATTAACCCGTTGGCGATACCTCGAAATGCGGGAAAATGAAATCAAGTCAATGGAACTTTCAACTCATGCATAAGCTAATAAAAAATTGGCGTTATCTGACAGTTATCTCCATGATATTTGTGATCGGTGCCGCATTGCGATTGCACCTTCCAGATATTCATCGCCAGCTTAATGTGGGTGACGAGACGACCTATAATTATGCGGCGTTGGATATTGTCAAATACGGAACCTTGACTCGTGAAATCGCGGGCGAAATGTATCGGGGCGAGAAACCTGTTGAGCCCAGTTCATGGATGTCGCCTGGATATCCATTGTTTCTAGCAGCCGTCTACAAGCTTGGAGGTACTCAGTCGACCGTGTTTGCGTTGCAGATTGCACTATCAATCGGCACGTTGGCGATGATTTATTATCTTCTCATTTTGCTTGAATTGCGTAAGGTGGCTGTAGTCGTTGCAATGGCTGTTGCTGCAGTTTATCCCGGGTTTATATATAATATAGACCGCCTGCTTACCGAGCATGTTTTTGTTGCTTTTTTCCTTGCCTATGCCATTTTTATGACCAGGGCAGTGACAAGGCGTCATCTCGTCGACCTGGCTTTCGCCGGGATCTTTCTCGTTTTGGCCATCCATGTTCGTTCGCACGCTGCACCATTTGTTGCTGTGTCGCTTGCGCTAATTCTTGCCAACGGAAAAAATCACGCGAGCAAGCTAAGGCAATGCGTGGCATTTCTGATGCCCATTGGGATCCTTATGATCCCTTGGTGGATTCGGAATCTGGAGGACTTCCACAGATTCATTCTTTTGTCTGAAGGCGGTACCGGGGCTAAGACTTGGGGAGATACGCCGTATTTTATTGACATGAGTTCAACGGCAGACAAGACGTTAAATGAAGTGCTGAGTGTAAATCGCGGTGCTGATTCAGGTGTCTTTTACCGCTGGCATATCTTTGGATTCATTCAATATATGTGGGGGGACGTGTGGGATGAGTGGATAGTTCATCCTATCAAGTCGCTGCGGCCATTTCTGGTACTTCAGATTGCCGTAGTCGTCCCGACGATTATGGCTATTCCGCTCTTGGTTCGCAGAGCGTCATTAGGCGTGCTATTCGCATGCTCGGTTCCCATCTTGTTTACCTTGATGAATATGCCCTTTCATGGGCTGCCGCGCTACGTATATCCAAGTCTTCCTTTTGTATTTGTGGTTTTCGGCGCGCTGGTAGATCGTGCGGTCAATCATGTCCAAAGGGCGCGTAATCAGGCTACCGAAAATCAGGGTATGAAGTTGGTTTTTGCCGCCGGCGTGCGATTGGATCGCATGATACGTTTGTCGGCTGTCTTTGTTACCACCGTAATGTCGCTGCTAGTTGGCTACAGTGTATATGTGTTTTCCGCGCACGAGAACACGGAAATGTCTCATTATCGCTTGGCCAGGTATATGGGGGTGCATGAACTGCCCTCGGGCGAGGCATTGATGTTAGAAACGTTTTCGGCGAAAGACTTCACCGTAGAAAGCGCGCGAGGCAGACCCTGTGGGCCTGATATTTGCTATCAAAACAATGGTGCAGCGCCTTCTATTCTTCGGCTTGACGTGCGTCAAATCGCGACGGATCAGCCGGTTGTCACGGCTGTAACCATTGACTCGAAAGGGGGCTACATTTTTGATTACACGACGGTCTATTGGACAGCCAAAGGAATTCCCCCCTTCTCGGAGGACCATGTTTATCGCTTCCCCACATCGAGCTGGACGACTTCGAAAACCATATACATAGATAGCGACGTTTCTAGCCTGCTGATAGTGCCGTATGTGTTCCGGCGAGACTCCTTCTCGATGTCGGACATCAAAGTCAGCAAATTTGCGGTCAAAAAGAATGCCAAAAATTAGAGCGCATGGATCAGTGGTTAAGAAGCGCGTATCAATCGAGATGGAGGGCTGGACGCCATTTCAATGGGGCGACCTTCCAGCTTGAGCGGCAGTTTTGATCGGGGATTCTTTCAGCCCAGGGCGATTCCCCGTCTTACAGGCTTGGCCCAAGCAAAACTGAAGTTTCGAGACAAACTGTCGGCCAAGTAGCCCCGGTAAAGCTGAAGAGCCAATTCACCGAAAGCCACGTAGCCGGCACCTTAAATGGGGCGGGGTGAGGGCAGTCGGCAGGTCGAGGACGTATTGGAGCCGGGGATTGCTGAAATCACGTACTATGCCTGGCGGCTCGGATATGGGCATGGATGCTTGAGCGCTCATCGATTGCGCGATCTGTTGGCCAGGCACACGAAAATGTGCGCCGATCTTGCAATCGGGAAGCAAGCCTTGAAGGAGGTCATCATCGCAAAAGCTGTAGGCTCGGCAATCAACCGTACGGAGCGGCGTATCTCTATCCGCTCCAATCAACTCGGGTGAGACTGCGATACACGAATAGCCGTGTCGTCAGCGTATCAATTGCTGGTTCCGGTGATTATTACTCCGCACATGATCAAGGCGGCCCCCATCCAATATTGAAGAGTTACCCGCTCTCCAAAAAAATATGCCGATCCAATTGGGACGATAACGAATGCCAACGCCATGAACGGATATACCGTTTTGAGTGGCGCCGTTCGGAGAACCCAAATCCAAGCCAACGTAGCGATCGCGTAAACAATCAAAGAAGGGACTAGGCGAAACATTACCCTGACTGAAAGGAAATTCTTATCAGTTGCCCAAGCTAACGCAGTTGATTTGAATAGGAGCTGTCCTACTGCAAGCGAAAACACCACGGATAAAGTGGCTAGTGCGACCCTGAAATTCATTGTTTTTAGCCCAGATCTGTTTTTTGGGAAAAGTAGCGCTTTGCGGTCTTGGAATTGCCCAGAATCGGATGCAGTGCCTGACTTGGAGAGTTTTCTATATCGTAGCTGAGAAAGCCTAGAATCAACTGAAGACCGACTATCAAGAGCATCGAAGCAATCACGGCAGTGCCTGCGGAGGCTGGAATGCCGGTTTCCACCGACCTTATCCATCTGCTGATACCGAATCCTCCGCCAATAATAAACATCCCCAATCCAATCGGTAGCTCAAGGGATGCGAGGGACATGTCGCGTAAATAATAACTATAGAAAATGCGCTTCAAAAAGATTACGACGTGTTTGACCAGAAATTCGCCGAGGACCTTGGATATTTTTAAATTGCTGACCTCATCCTCGTATTTGGCGTCCATTGGTATGTCTCGTACAACGGCGCGAAATGTGCCAAGTCTAAAGAGCATGTCGGTTTCGAAAAAATACCTTTTGCTGATTTTCTCCAAGGGGAGGAGCTTGACAATGCTTGCATGGACTGCTGTATAGCCATTAGTGGGGTCAAAGATATTCCAATAACCGGTCGATAGCTTTGTGAGAAGAGATAGCACAGCATTGCCAAAAATTCGGATCCGCGGCATGCGCTGTATATTTTGGAGATCGAAAAAGCGATTGCCCTTGGTATAATCTGCATCGCCGTTCGCTATGGGGAGCGCGAAAGACATGGCGATCTTGGGATCCATTTGCCCGTCACCGTCGATCTTGATAATTATCGAGGCGCCGTCGGTCACCGCTTGCCTATAGCCGGCCATCACCGCCCCTCCTACACCAAGATTTTGCTCGTTGAAAATTACGCGTACTCTGGAATCCCTGCACTGGCTTTGGACATAATGGCCACTCCCCTCCGGACAGCAGTCGTCGACAACGTATATGAGATCTACTTCAGAGCCAATATCTGATATAACTCCCATTACATGGGAGCGGACTTTGTACGCCGGTATTACCACCGCGATTGACAAGTCTTCTACGTTGTGCATGATTTTAATGGAAGAATGATTGAGTTTAAGATATAGCGCGTAAAATATAGCCCAATTTTCTGATTGTGCCTAGAGTGTGTTTGTTTTGCCGGTATCAATGACGATTTTAGACAGTGCCAATTGTCTGCATTTGGCATTTATTGTGATCGCCGCCCCGTTCGTGAGCCGCTTTTCTGGAGGGGGCGACCTGGTGAGGTACCTGCGGGCAACTTGTGGCGGGTGTAAGCTCATCGCTTCATACCTGACTCATAGTTCGTTTTGGGGCTTGTTTAGAGGAACATCGATCTGTATCCATGGCAAAATAGGGGCAAGTTAATTGATCGGCCAACCTGACAATATGCTCAGCCAACTCAGTGCCCTTGAAGCCGAAAGCATTTATGTGCTCAGGGAGGTCGTTGCCAATTTTCATCGGCCGGTCATGCTGTATTCGATTGGCAAGGACTCTTCGGTCCTTCTCCATCTCTTACGGAAGGCGTTCTATCCGGCCCGTCCTCCTATTCCATTGTTGCATGTGGACACGACATGGAAATTTCGCGAAATGATTGCATTTCGTGACCATGTGGCGGCTGCGGGGGACGTGCGGATGCTCGTGCATGTCAACGAGGACGGCATTAGTCAGGGTATTTCCCCCTTGGTCCACGGCGCTGCCGTGCACACTCACGTTATGAAAACGCTGGCTTTGAAGCAAGCGCTCGACAAATTCGGATTCGATGCTGCCATTGGGGGGGCGCGCCGTGATGAGGAGAAGTCACGAGCCAAGGAGCGGGTCTTTTCCTTCCGCAATACCCAGCATCGCTGGGACCCGAAGCGGCAACGCCCCGAGTTGTGGAATCTGTACAACACGTGTATCCATAAGCACGAAAGCGTGCGCGTGTTTCCGCTGTCCAACTGGACGGAATTGGACGTATGGCGATATATCCGTCGGGAAAGTATCGCCGTCGTGCCGCTGTATTTCGCCAAGGAGCGGCCTGTGGTAGCGCGCGACGGGGCGCTCATCATGATCGACGATGATCGCTTTGCGCTGCGGGAGGGGGAGAAGGTCGAGCGCCGCATGGTTCGCTTTCGAACCTTGGGCTGCTATCCGCTGACCGGCGCTATTGAATCCAGCGCCGTCAACATAGATGAGATTCTTGCCGAAATGGCGTCTTCCAAATCGTCAGAACGTCAGGGCAGGGTCATAGACCAGGACCCTGCGGCATCGATGGAGCATAAGAAGCAGGAGGGCTACTTCTGATGTCTATCTCCGATACCCCAGAGCGAAGTCAGTTACGCTTCATTACTTGCGGTAGTGTCGATGACGGCAAGAGTACGCTTCTGGGCCGTTTGCTGTACGACGCGGGCATGCTGCCCGATGACCAGGTCGAGGCACTAAAGCGGGACAGCCTCCGGCTACATCCCAATGGCGACGTGCTGGATTTTTCGCTGCTTACCGATGGTCTGGACGCCGAGCGCCAGCAGGGCATAACCATTGACGTCGCCTATCGCTACTTTCATAGCGAGCGCCGCAACTTCATAGTGGCCGATTGCCCGGGGCATGAACAGTACACCCGCAACATGGCCACGGGTGCTTCTACCGCGGATATCGCCGTGATGCTGGTAGACGCACGTAAAGGACTGTTGCCGCAGACTCGCAGGCATACCTACATTTGCGCCTTGCTAGGGATTCGTAAGGTGATCCTCGCGGTCAACAAGATGGATCTAGTCGGCTACAGCAAGGACGTTTTTGAAGCTATCCGCGACGCCTATCGGGAAATGGCATTGCAGATGGGTATCGGAACGGTCTATAGCCTGCCAGTGGCGGCACTGGTTGGAGACAACGTAGGTCAACGCTCACCACGCATGCCCTGGCATGACGGTTGCACGCTACTGCAATTGCTCGAAACCATCACGGTTGAGTCCATACAGGCAAGCGACTTCCGCATGCCCGTGCAGTGGGTCAATCGGCCTGATCAGTCCTTCCGAGGCTACGCTGGAACCATCTGTGGTGGCAGAACGTATCCGGGAGCAGAGATTGTCGTGCAGCCCGGTGCCCACAGTGCTCGTATCGTACGCATAGTGACTGCAGCTGGAGATTTGTCCGAGGCGTACGCAGGGCAGGCAGTAACCCTTACGCTGGATCGCGAGCTGGATATCAGCCGAGGCGACGTCTTGGCCGATGCGGCCCGACCAGCTCCGGAAGCAGACCAGTTTGCTGCACACGTACTGTGGATGGGTGATGAGCCGCTGCTGCCCAATCGTAGCTACTGGTTGAAGGTTGGTGCGCGCACGGTAAACGCGCGCATTACCACGATCAAGCACAAGGTAGATGTGAACACGCAGGCCAAGCTGGCGGCGCATAGGCTGGAGTTGAATGAAGTTGGCTACTGCGAAGTCGACCTGGATCATCCCATCGCGTTTGAACCCTACGCCGACAATCACAGTCTCGGCGGCTTTATCCTGATCGATCGGCAAAGCAATGCCACGGTTGCATGCGGCATGCTGGATTTCGCGCTGCGCCGTGCCACCAACGTGCAATGGCAGCATCTGGACCTGGACAAGCGCGCTAGAGCGAATAGCAAGAGGCAGAACCCCTGCTGTATATGGTTTACTGGGCTGTCGGGGGCGGGTAAGTCGACTATCGCCAATTTGCTGGAGCGTCGCCTCAGTGCGATGGGCTATCACACCTACCTTCTAGACGGCGACAATCTGCGGCATGGGCTTAACCGCGATCTCGGATTCACTCCGGAGGCACGAGTTGAAAATGTGCGTCGAGTAGCCGAAGTGGCGCATTTGATGGTCGATGCCGGGCTGGTCGTGCTGGTTTGCGTCATCTCTCCTTTCTGCAGCGAGCGGGAGTTTGCCCGCAGTCTGTTTGCCGAAGGAGAGTTTGTCGAGGTATTTGTGGACACTCCGCTGGAGGAATGTGAGCAACGAGATCCCAAGGGCCTGTACCGGAAGGCCAGGGAGGGGAAGATTCTGAATTTCACCGGCATTGATTCGCCGTACGAGATGCCTGAAAGTCCCGAGGTGCACTTGCAGTCCAATACTTCGACGCCGGAAATATTGGCGGATCAAGTTGCATCCTATGTCATCGATCTAGTGGGTAAGAAATGACGCGTTACGGCTCTTCGTAGTTTCTAGAGCGGAAAGAGAATCTTTTCGAATCCCTGTTTTGTTCCTATCGGCGTTGGCTTGGAGTCCTTCCGAGATTCTTCGTGTGTTTGTTAAATAGCATCAGTAGGAGCATACATAAGCTTCCCGATAGGGCTAGCAATGGCGTCAAAAGTCGCACCGCAATTGCCGCAGCTTCCGCATCCAAATGGGACCTTCCCAGCCAAAGCAAAACACCCTGGCTCCCCAGTTCGGCAACGCCAAGTCCGCCGGGCGTCATGCTTGCGGTCACGGTGAGCATAACTCCGCCTAGCAGAAGACTAATCTGGTCAAAGGCAATCGAAACGTTCATTGCGCTTATGGCGGTCCACCAAAGTGCTGCGTAGACCAGCCATAGCAGCACAGTTATCAGGCTGGAGAAGGTAATGCGCTTATAGTGATGCAGCAATTTGCCATAATCCTGGACTCTGGTCGGCAGATGGCGCGTCAATGGGCCAAGGAAGTAGAGCAGCTGCCCACCCCATGCTGGCAGCAAGAGTGCCAGGATGGCGAGCCATTTTTGCCCAAAATGCAGCGCCAGGCCGCAGAGACCCATGCCGACGACGCCAGCCAAATCCAGCGCACGCTCTACAAAGAATCCGGCAATTGCTTGTTGCCAACCATCGTTATCGCGCTGAGGAACCATCCTGATTTTGAGGATCTCGCCCAGCTGCAGAGGCGTAAGCGAAGCCAGCCCTGAAGCGGCGCCGTTGGCGCAGAACGATAGATATAGTCGCCGGCCGTTGATCGGCAATCCGAGTACGATTAGCCAACGAAGTCCGCGCAAGCCAAAAGCGCAGATAACCAACGCAAATCCTGAAGCCAAAAAGAAAAACCACTTCACCCGCGTTAGGGTCGCGCCGATCTGACGCCAATCGAACAGGTGAATCGTCCATATCACGCAACTTGTCGTGACAAGAGTAACGATCATTGTGCGGACAAGACGACGATTCAAGGCAGTTGTCGGGGCAGGAGGGGGCCGGTCATCATTCGCTGATTGAACGATGCATTGTCGGACGGGGCGCAAGGGCGCGCTCCGCAGCTCGCATAACCTGATCCAAATGCTCCTCAATACCTATCCAAAGGGGGAGGCGTACCAAGCGATCGCTGGTCCCGCCTGTGACCGGCAATTGGCCGACGCTCCGCCCATATCGCGTGCCAGCGGGTGAGCTGTGCAAGGGCACATAATGAAAAACCGTGCCGACTCCGGCAGCCTTCATCGCTTCAATGAATTGTGTGCGCGCCGCAAGATCGCTCAGGAGTAGATAGTACATGTGCGCATTGTGATTGCAACTGACGGGCACGATCGGCCGCCGGGCGAATCCGGCATCCTCGATTGACTCCGCCCAGGCGTGATAGCGATTCCAAATGTCGATACGACGACGCGTGAGCTCTTCTGCTTGTTCGAGCTGGGCGGCCAGAAATGCAGCGATCAATTCGCTGGGGAGATAAGACGATCCGATATCCACCCAGGTATATTTATCGACTTGACCGCGAAAAAATTTGCTGCGATTGGTGCCTTTTTCGCGAATGACTTCCGCTCGTTCGATCAAATTCGGATTGTTGATCAAAAGCGCGCCACCCTCGCCGGAAATGACGTTCTTAGTTTCGTGAAAGCTCAGTGCTGCCAGGTCGCCGAAGCTGCCGAGTGGTCGGCCTTCGTAGGTTGACAAAATTCCCTGTGCCGCATCTTCAATGACGGGCAGTTCGTGGCGCCTCGCGATCGCCATGATAGTGTTCATATCGCATGAGACCCCGGCATAATGAACGACGCAAATTGCCTTGGTGCGCGGGGTAATGGCTGCCTCTATCAGGCTTTCGTCGATATTGAGGGTATCGGGTCGTATGTCTACGAACACCGGGACGGCGCCCCTCAATACAAATGCATTGGCGGTGGAGACAAAGGTGAAAGATGGCATGATCACCTCGTCCCCCGGAGCAATTTCGAGCAGCATCGCGGCCATCTCCAATGCGGCGGTGCAGGAGTGGGTAAGCAATGCCTTGCCGGCACCGGTTATTTGCTCAAGCAAAGTGTGACATTGCCTGGTAAAGCTGCCGTCACCGGAAATATGCCCGTTGGCGTGCGCTTGCGCGATGTAGTCCAGTTCCTTGCCGACGAGATAGGGGCGGTTGAAGGGAATCGTCATGTAAATTTCAGTCGGCATAGGTGGAGTTCATGATCTGCTTTCGCGATGCCCCCAGATGTAGTGCGGCGCCTGTGGACCGGTGTTGAAGATCAGGTCAAGTACGCTGACTTGATGTTCAAAGGGAGGGTAGAGCTGAGGATACTCAGGATAGCCGCTATAAGAATGATATCCAAGATGAATGCCGGCTTCTTCAAAGGCTTTCTGATCAATGTAATCTTGGGCCGACGGACCGGAAACATAGTGGGTGGCTCCGAGGGAACGAAGAAGATTCAGCAGGCGATCCTGCCGCTTTCCTTGAAGTCCGAATTCTCGCGAATCCCGGAACTGGGTATTTATTCCAAGAATATCTTTGGCGATTGTCCGGATGATGAATTGATTTAGCTCCGAGAGCGATCGCCAATAATGCCCGAGATAAATATCCTCGAACACCTTCTGATACATCTTGAAATAAGGTGCTTTCGCATAACTCTGTTTGATGGAAGTCCAATGCTTGCGCTGCCAGTCGTGGGATCTTAGTTCAACTTCGCATATAAGGCGATCAATGCTTGGTCCGGCCGGTATGCTCAGCCAAAGAGGCCCATTCGGAGTCTTTACACGATTGCGTGAGCGCCAGTCTGATTTCGTGAACTGGACGTCGTCATAGAAAACGAAAGTGTCAACATTCTGGATGATGTCGAAATATCCCTTCCAGGGAAGGTAGGACGATTGAACGGCCCCAACGATATGTTTGCTCATGAAGGTGCGGAGGCAACGTACGCAAATTCGGTAAATTTAGACCAGTTCGCTATTGAAGTCGATGCCATAGTCAAATGCAAAGACAAACGAGCAGGACGATACGGCACGGGCCGGATACGGCGATGATCTTCCTCATGGTTGCTTCTTGACTAGCATGGTGAACTCGAATAGCCCGTAATCATGTAGCAGCGCTACATTGCGAGAATAGCGTCGCTTACACAGATCGAAGAGGCTGCATGGATCTGCGTAGTAGAGATAGTCACGCATTTTATCCGCATCTGAGTAGGTGGTCAGGCAGTTGAAGGCAAAACCGCGAAGGCTGTTTTGATCTAGCAAATCCAGTGTTGCCTCGATATGGCCGAACCATTGCTCAGGCGATCTGCCGAAGTGAACGTTGAAAATGCCGCTAGCGATACTGTAGTCAGCAATGCTCTGAGGTGCGCTCCCGATTGCGAATTTCGCGTTAGACAGTCCCGCGTGGCGATTTTTTGCTGACCTGATCATGTCTTCGGCAATGTCGATTCCGCTGTAGGAAAATGAACTATGCGACGAGGCGAGGAAGCTATAGAGCGCGCCATAGCCGCAGCCGAGATCATTGACTGAAAATGGTTCGGAAGTCTCGATAATTCTGCTGAGCTGTTTGAACCTGGTCGTTTGGCTTTCCTCGCCATTCCAGTCAACACCGCGTGCCGTTTCGCCATGTTCGGCAAGCTTGTCGGTAAAATACCTGGAAACCTGGCCTAACAGATCATCTGTCTTATTTTCCATAGATTTGCCTCACGATAGTGTAAGGGCGACGCTTGGTTTCGGAGAATATCTTTGACAGATAAATGCCAACAACGCCTATAAACGAAATGATGAGGCCGCCGATGAGCCAGATTGACGACATCACGGATGTCCAGCCAATCAATGGCCTGGAGAAAAAAAGCCATCGGAATATCAGGTAAATCGTGTAAATGATGGATGATAGAGATATGAACAATCCCGTATAAAAAATGCCGACAAGTGGCGCGTTGCTGAATGAGGTGATCGAATCGACGAACAGGGACAGCTTCTTTCGAAGCGAGTAGGTGGTGGTGCTCGTGTTGTGCTTGTTGATCGGTTTTGGGATTTGGGTAAAACCGGTTATATACCATAAACCATTTATGAAGATTTCCCTTTCTTCATGACGCAATAATGCATCAACGTAACGACGGGTCATCAGCCGAGCAGTAACGGCGTTCGCTGGCAGCGCCAGTCCAGTGGTTGCACGGAACAGGACATAGAACCATTGGCCAGTCCAACGCTCGACCCATCCACCCTTGCGCTGCGCTTGAACACCATATACAACGTCGCAAGGCTCGTTTTGCATCTGCGCGGCAAAAATACCTAAGTATTCAGGTTCCTCTTCCAGGTCGACGTCGATGAGAAAGACTCGTTCGCCTCTCGATTGCGCGAGACCAGTCATCATGGCCTTATGATGCCCAAAGTTGCGGGAGAGATCGACTACGACGACATGGTCATCGGTCTCAGTAAGTGCTACGGCTAGGCCAAGGCTGTCATCGGGCGATCCGTCGTTGACCAGCACGATTTCGAACTCCTCACCTACGAGTTCCCGAGCCTGTTCGCTCGCTCTGCGATGAAACTCAGCGAGATAGGGTGCTGAATGGTAGAGCGTGGCGACGATGGAGAGTTTCATGTGGATGCTTGTTTCATTTGGCAGCGGACGTCCAGGCAGCGGTTGGACTGGGCGATGGCAATCTTCATCGTTGTGCTTATCTCTTGGCTCTGTAAATTTGATAATAGGGATTCGGAGAGCCAGGAAGCAGGGTGAAGTTGTTTAGGATGTATTGGTATATAAGCGGGTGCGTATTTTTAAAGCGCAACGCCTCGTGCTCATCGAGCGGCATGTCGTAGATTAATGCAAATCCCGGATTCGAAGCTTCAATTCGTCGGATCTCATCCAACTCGAACGCTTCCGAGCGTGGGAGCAAGGGATAGATTTCCCACATCGGCGATTTTTGTTCGAGCAAAGCGTAAGCTCCAGGCCAGAAGGGGGCTGCGATAAAGCCGCGCCCTTGTTTCGCGTATTTGTCGGCGAGGCTACGCAAAAGCGCTATGTCCTGGGCTGTTCCAGGATCGATTTTCAAGGTGCTGTGGGAAATTTTGACCTCGGCGCACTTTGCCTCTCTACATTCCCATCCGGGCTGAAAGGGGGTCATTACCCATACGCTTGCAACGCAGAGAGCCAATACCAAGGGCCATTTGATTCGTCCTGGCTGATAGGAAAGCAGCACCAGGACACCGATCAGCATCGGAAAGACACCCTGCGCCAGATGGCTGACGTCGGCTCTGGAAAATGCAAAGTGCGCGTACGGTAGCGTCAAAAATGACGCAGGTACTAGCGCTGGAGCAACCGGCCGGCGTAGCAGTTTTTGCTTAACCACCCATAGTGTGGCAAACGTGCCGAAGACGAGTATGCTCATGAAAAAGACGCCAATTAATATTCCTCGAATGGCGTCCTCGGCGGGTAAAGAGGTGAGGCTGACCGACCATGGCCACGGCACAGGCAGCGGGATATTCGTGGCCTTGACTTCGAACAAATAGCGAACGTCCTCCAGGAACGCGGCGGGAAACCCGGGGACCAGAATCAACATGAGCAATATGGGGCTATAGCCAGTTAGGACGCCCACCGACCAGAGCATCAGTACTCTGGCAAGATGAGTTGGGTCAGAGCGTTTGATGCTTAGCCAGCAAAGGATGCCGAGGCTGCCCACCGCACCATATACGCCGTGATTTCGTCCAAAGACGGCAGCCAAGCCCACCACAAAGCCCGCTAAAAAGTAGCTCCGACCGCTGGTTTTTTCGACGAGATGGGTAAGCGCGCCAATTAGAAAGATTGACAACGAAATATCAAAGAGCTTGTGGCGTGGATACATCCACACTATCAATATCACCGCTGAGAGAAGCAGATAAACAAAACTCCGCCCTTTGACGGTACGTGCAATGAGCAAAAGTCCCACCGACAAGCCCATTGCCTGGAAGATCGCAAGGGCTGCACGTAGAACCATGATCCCGTTGTTGCCGCATAGATGCATGAGCGCGGCAGCCCAATAGTAGCGACCAGGGTCATAAGCCATGAAGTCGCGTATGGGGACCTCCCCCAGCATGACCCGCTGAGCGCCATACCAAAGAAAGCCTTCATCCCAGAGGCTGAAGCTATTGTTGCCTTGCCAGACAAAGAGGGCTATGACGGCGATGGATGCCAATGCCATCATCGGCAGTGGCCCGAACCGGTCATGATTGAATGCTGATGGCAACCGCTATCTCCCAAGCGTGAAATGTATCGTTCTAGCCTGCTACGCGACGTCTAACCGGCGCTTTTCTGGTCTGATCTCGATGTCGCCAGGCAGCTCGATAAACGGTGGCGGAGGCCGAATCAACTCAGTGCATGCTCGGTCGGCGCCCAGGGCGCCGATCCGGCATTCTCGATAACGAATTCTCGACTGCCGCTGACGTTATCGGACCAGATGCATTCGTACTCAACAGGAATATTGCGGCCACCATCGAGGCGAGTAAAGGCGTGCTTGGTTCAAAGCGATGATCCCCTGCGAACTTTCAAGAATTTTTTCCGTCTGATGCAGACGTTTGACCTTCGGACTTTTGAAATGATCATCCAGATTCCGATGAAATTGAGGTGAATTCATCGAAATCTGACGAGAATCCGTCAGTTTTGCGTCAGCTAACGGGTTAAAATGTTGCGCCGCGGCAATGTTTGGCGGGGTTCAGTCGAGGAGTGAACCCTGGTGCTCACGGGTCGGTCTCGGCAAGTTTGTGGAGATGGCCTGTTGCGGCACCGTGGGATGCTAGACCAATTGGATTACTGCTGCCTGACGTCATGCTGTCTCCTTGCTTACAACACCTTGGCATGGCGGGGCTGGAATCGAGAGGATGTAGATGCACGCAGACTACCTAGCGTTCGTTAGTCTCACGCATAAGAGAGTTTTGGGGCGGGAGTCGTGCGCAGGATGATTTTGCAAATGTTCAGCCCGCCGCTACCACGTCGAACCCGAAGTTGCTTTTTTGTTACAGTGGCCGGCCGTTGCGCGCAGCCAGTCAATGACCGGGATAGCGGTACTCTGGGGCCACAGGCGGCCCACGGAAGTCGACGAGCAAGAGTAAAGTGTAGCCGGGCACGCCGCTGCCCAGAATTCAGTGGCGTTATGCCGGAAGACAATTTTCATCGATGAGGCGTGAAAGGAATTGCCGCGAGGTTGCGCCCTCGCGGCAAAAATGAAGCATTCCGGGACATCAGCAGGGTGGTCGCTGGTGTCTTCTGGCTGCAATTCTGTTGGAATCCGCCATTTGCAAATTCCGAGGTATGGCTAGTAGACGCTCATTTGAGCGTTCGGCGCGCCCGGGGTCGAGTTGGCGACCTGATGATTATTGCCCGCGCTTACGACCACGCCACCGCCGGATCCGATGGCGACATTATTGTTAAAGAAGTCCACGTTGGATATACCGACCGATCCGCTGGGGGAGTCGGCCTGCACTGCCGTACCGTTGAATGAGAACACGCTGCTCTCCACGTTGATAGTGCCAACCTCCGCATGCGCGGCATACGAGGAATTGTTCTGGAACATGGAGCGCGTCACGTCGATATGCCCACGCAAAGTATGCAGGGCTGTTACGGTCCCTTGAATGGTGACATCCTTCAAGGCCACTGCAATGGGGCCGGGTCCCGTGGTTCCGTCGATGACAACGCCCTGGCTTCCGCCTGTGATGGTCGAGTTTTGTACAAGCACGTAACCGGTGTTGCTCAGGCTCACCTCGATGTCGTTGCTGGTGAATCCGTCGAAAGTACAGTGGTCGATGATTACATTTCCGGCGCTATTGATCAGCACACCATCCAAGCCCGAGCCTATTCCGCTGAAATGGAGATTTCGCAGAATGACGGTGTCGGTAGGGCCGGCGGCAATGACAATGCCATTGGTGCCAGTCACGAGCGTGCTAGCCAGTTCACCATCCCCATCAATGATGATCCCCTTTGTAATGGTCAGGGCCCCAAATCCACCGGGGTCGAGGACCGAAATTTGACCGTTGGCAGTGGTCTTAGAAATAGCGCCTGCATAGGTCTTGCATGGAGCGGTTCTGCTGCAAGGATTGGCGTCGTCGCCAACACCCGAAACCCAAGTGCGAGTGGCCTGGGCATGCGCTGCCGTTGCGAACGCAAACGACATAACAAGCGTCGCCAGGAATGGCTTCAATAGACTTTTCATCACATTTCCCCTTGGAAGTAAATCGTGCAACGCACGTAACGTCCAGCCGCAAAGCAGATTGGACTTTACGGCGCCCCTTGAGCCCATGCGGGCCAGGGGCGAAGGATAAACCAATATTGTGACTTAAATCACAATTATTGGAGCTGCAATTTGGGTGGCCGGCGCGCCAGCCTTCTGGAAAGCCTCTTGTGACAGTTTCCGCTGACGGCCGACAAACCTGGGGGAGGGGAAGACGACGAAGCCGGCCCTGCGGCGGACTCGGATCGCCAGCGCTCCTCGCTTTTTGGGTACGAAGGGCGTCTGTATCAGGTGGCAGCGGAGCCAGCGTAAAGGCGGAGGGAATCGTCTCGGCGCGAGGGCGGCACCCGGTGCCGCCCTTTTTTCAGCCGATTGCTTGTTCAAGTTCCGGAATCAGCTTAAACAGGTCGCCCACCAGGCCGATATCGGCCACTTCGAAGATCGGCGCCTCTCCGTCCTTGTTGATGGCGACGATGGTACCCGCGTCCTTGATGCCAGTGAGATGCTGGATGGCGCCGGATATGCCGATGGCGATATATAGCTCGGGCGCGATGATCTTGCCGGTCTGGCCTACTTGCAATTCGTTCGGGACATAACCGGCGTCGACAGCGGCGCGAGATGCACCCACCGCCGCCCCGATCTTGTCGGCGAAGCGATAGATGACTTCAAAGTTCTCCTTTGAGCCGACGCCGCGGCCGCCGGAAACGACCTTACTGGCGCTCTGCAGATCCGGGCGATCGTTCTTGCCCTGCAAGAGCTCGACGAATCGGGTATGCGTGGGCACGGCAATGTCCAGGCTCAGCGGTTCGATCGGAGCATTGTTCGCGCCGCTGGCTGCTGCCGCCCAGGAGGCCGTGCGGACGGTCGCCACGACGGCATGTGCCGGATCGGCTTGCACAGTAATGATGGCGTTGCCGGCGTAGATCGGGCGCTTGAAGGTATGGCTGCCGTCGATGCTCATGATGTCGCTCACCTGAGCGACCCCAAGCAAGGCGGCCACACGTGGCGCAACATCCTTGCCGAATGTCGTGGAAGGGGCGAATACGTGGCTGTAGCCTGCGGCGGCTTTTGCGATCTGCGGTGCCAATACCGTAGCTAGGGGATGGGCATTTTCGGCGCGGGCGGCGGTAAGTACGCGACTTACGCCTTCGATCTTGGCGGCTTCGGCGGCGATGGCGTCGACGCTATCGCACAGCACAATGACATCGATTGCATCGGGCTTGACGGCGACGGCTGCGCTAACGGCGCGGGCGGTGGATGGGTTCAGCTTGCCGCCCAGATGTTCGGCGATAACCAGGACCTTGCTCATGGGTGTCTCCTAAATGCTGGCCGGCTGCTTACAGCAGCCCCTTCTGCTTCAGAACCGCCACCAGTTCGGCGGCGTCCTTCACCATCACCCCCTTGCTGCGCTTCGTTGGCGCCGCATAGTTCGTGATCTTAAGCTGATCGTGCGCGTCTACGCCCAGCGAGGAGAATTCGATGGTATCGATGGGCTTGGCCTTGGCCTTCATGATGTCTGGCAGCTTGATGAAGCGGGGTTCATTCAAGCGCAGGTCGGTGGTGATGACGGCGGGCAGTTCCGCTTCGATGATTTCGAGGCCGGCGTCGACTTCGCGCGTTACCGTGACTTTGCCGTCCGCGACCTCCACTTTGCTGGCGAAAGTGGCTTGCGGGCGGTCCCATAGCCCGGCCAACATCTGACCAGTCTGGCTGGCGTCGTCGTCAATGGCCTGCTTACCCAGGATCACCAAACCGGGCTGCTCCTTTTCAATCAGCTTCAGGAACGCGCGCGCAGCGGTGAGAGGTTGCACAGCCTCCGCCGTCACCACGTGAATGGCTCGATTGGCGCCCATCGCCAGGCCATTACGCAAGTGCGCAGTCAGGTCCGCCGGACCTATGCCGACCACCACTACCTCTTCGATACCGCCCCTTTCTTTGAGTCGTAGTGCTTCCTCCAGGGCAATATCGTCAAATGGATTAGCGGAAAGTTTCACGCCATCCGTTACAACGCCCGTACCGTCGGGTTTCACTTGAATGCGGACGTTGTAGTCAACGACGCGCTTGTAGCCGACCAGGATTTTCATCAGCGGTTCCTTGATTTGCCGGCGCCCGTAGGGCGCTGGAACGTTTGTATAAACGCGCATTCTAACCGGATTCGGGGTTCCATGCGGATGCGAATGGTTACGCCTTCCTGGCAGCCCGAGGGCCGAAAGCGCCTTTTTTGGTGTTGATCCATGATGTTGTCAGGAGGTGCCAGGAAGTGTCGTAACACGTCCTCGACCCGTGTATCCGTCGTCGATGATCAGGGACTCACTCCACGCACCAAGCTGCCAGCGCCCCGTCCCTACGGCGTGCAATGGCTCCTGCACGGCGCGGGGGACGAGGTTGACATCGAGCACATTTCCGCCAACGACATCCAATAGGTCACCAAGAAAAGCTTCCGCACCTGCCTGGATCCTTTCGATGAACGTCCAGCGCTGAGAGTGCCCTTCTTCCTCTCGATAGCGGGAAATTAGGCCAGTTCCGTGTTGCTCGAAATGGGAGAACTGTCCAGATGGCGAAGTCAGCAATGACTCCAGCAGTAGGTGGTATTTCAATACCGGCGGTGCATCCGCATCGCTGCGGCCATCGTGGAAGCGGGCGACAGCCCATTGGTCGGCTGCAAGCATGCCATCGATCTCGGCGGTCACCGCGAAGTAAGCGCCACCTAAAGGCTGACCGACGACACGGGCAAGCTGAGCCTGAATGCTCCCCGCGTAGCCGATGTCGGTAACGATCGGCTGGTCATCGTCTTTAACTTGCGTGCGCCAGTACCGCAGATAGGCACTCCTTTCCCGTTGGGCCACATCTTCCAGCATCGGGGCGATCGGGCGCAGGCGCTCGGTGAGTTCGACAGCCATCTCCGGCAAATAGACTTCGCTCTGAGTCGCGGCTAGCCCTAGTTCCTGTTGTGCCATTTCCGCTACGTCCCGACCAAGGCGGGATTCGAGCAAACCGAAGAGCGAGCCAGTGTAAGGCTTGCGAAAAACCTTTGCGAGATCCTTGAGGTTGTGCAGGGCCGAGGTATTCATGCTACGGCGTGATATAAGCAAATAGCGGCCCACAACGTCAGCGAGGGCGGGCACGTGTGTTTGCATGCGCTGATAGAGTTTATGCAGCAGGTAACCTTCGCGGCTAAAAAATAGGATCTTCTTCGAACCGTGTTGCAGTGCGGTTCGAGCCAGCCACGTGAGATAGTCCGTGATCAGCGGACCGAGAACGACGTAGCCGAAGCTTTCAGGACTTTCGATCCGCACGGCCTGGGCGAACCATTCTGGCCGTCGGTCGCCCAATTGCGCTAGATGGTTGGCGATCAGCCCGAGCCAGAGTTCATGCGCCCAGTGGCCACGAAGTTCGGCAGATGGACGGAGGCTACGAAGCGAGGGGACAACATCCAAAAAGAGAGCGGGTCGCAGCACATGGACCGGAAAGAGCATGCCCGCGTGCAGCGGTCGCATCACGTCGGCATGCTCGTTATCCCCGACATGCAGCCATCGCTTCGGATCACCATGTTCTGTCAGCAGGAGCGCACGCCAGCCATCGTCCGTGTCCTTTCGCCATCCTGTATCGCAAGAAACATGCAGACGACTCAATCCCCGGCGTATGGCCAGTGGCAATAGGGTTCTAAGATCTTGCGAGGAAATGTACATGTCAGATACGCCGACGATTGTCCGCCGTGGATCCGCAGCGAGGCGTTCAAGTGCTTCTGCCGGCGCTGAGCGCGGCTTGAGCAAGCGACACTCGGTGGAAAGCTCAAGCGCCATAATCGCTTCGAGGACATCCATGTCAAACGAGTTGTCTTCATGGAGCACGGCATAGATGCGTCTTAGGTTAACGTCCTTGCCCGCTTGCCTGCGCGCTTTTACTTCGGCTTGTGTGCGCAGTTCATCAAACCCTTCGATGCCGAACTGCTTTCGCACAAGCATGGAAAAAAAGTTGCGCGCACCTTGCGGGGTGAGGAAAGGCCGAATGACGAGAGTATCGAAGATGTCGAAGGACACCCATGTTGCATTAGTCGCAAAGTAATCGATCTTCCGCGGTAACGGAGTGTCGAAATAGAGTTGGCGATTGCGCTCACCCTCCTGCGCTAGTGTAAGTCTGCCGTCGCCGGGTAGGATGCCAATGACGTAGCCCTGATGCTGAGTGACAAGGCAGAGCATGCGTTCGATGGCGTGCTGCAGGGTACCATCGATCTGCCCCTGTTCCGGTGGGAAGGAGTTGGTGCGAAGGCCAAGCTCAAACAAAGGGCGAAGCGCGTCGGTCCGCGCCCAGAACATAGAACCGGCCGGATAATCGAAATAGCCGGTCGTGTCGATGTCAAAGCCGAGCTGGTTTGCCAGCTGGCGCCCCCATTCGGCATTGCCAAGCCAGGTGTGTCCCCACAGCGGAATGCGGGCGTAGCTCTCCGGATAGACGATGCCTAACGCTGGATTCGCCTGAAACATGCCGAGGATCCAAGACAGTCGGTCTGCTGAGCCGAGCAGTGAATCGAGCAGGTAGCCACGCCAATGGTTCTGCTCCTGTCCGTTGTACAGGGATTTCTTGGTGTGTACATGACAAATCAGCTGGAGCCTCAGGATCTCGTCGCGGAAAGTCACCAGCAGTGGCGCGATGTCGCGGCCGCGATTGGGTACGATGCGGATGTGTAGAGCATCCAGTCGAAGTAGGGTCGAAAACCGCTTTTCGGCCAAAGTCCGTGCGGCATCGTCCATTACGGATACCATCAGGGTGTACGGGTGAGGAATGCGCGAGAGATACCCGGCTAGTTCATCGAGCAGGTCGGCATAGAACACGTGTACCATCACGCCAACGGTGAGGTCCAATTGTGCGAGCGGCACGGATGGGTTTAGCGCCATCGCTTCGGGTGAGGAAATGGAAACGCTGCACCGCTGTGCGGCATGAATGCGCGTCAACAGACCGCGCAACCCGAGTGTTCGGCCCACGCGGAGACTCCGCAACAAAATAGATCGGATACCGGCTATGCCCCCGCCATGACGCTTGATGGCGTCTTGCAGAAAGTCTGTAAATTTGGCGAGTGACAACATGCAGCCGGTCCCCTCTCAATTGTTCGCGGAGCCGAGCGCGCGCTCAAGGGCCTCGTATGCGAGGCGCGGGGAAAAATGACGTTTCACATTGTCGATGGACGCGGCCGAGAGGCGCCTCCACAGCTCACCATCCTGCTGCAGCTCTTCCGATGCCTGTGCGAAGCCTTGTGCGGTGTCTGCGAGCAATACGTCTTGACCTTGCACCAAGTGCATGCCTTCGACGGCCAGCGGCGTGGCAATCACGGGCACGCCGTAGCTCATGGCCATATTGATCTTGCCCTTCACGCCGGCACCAAAGCGCAGCGGGGCGAGCGATGCCAGTGCGCTATCCAGCCAGGGTGCCAGATCGGGAACACGGCCATGAAACTCCAGGCCCGGTGTGAGGAGTTCGGCACGAGCGGTATCGGGCGCGTCGCCCAGGACGTGTATTCGCGCTTCGGGAAGTTGCTCGCGCAGCGCGGGAAGGATCTCAGTCGCGATCCAGCGTACTGCATCAGCATTGGGAGGATGTCCAAAGCCACCGATGAACACGAAATCCCTGCGAATCTCATGCGGCCGCCGACAATCATGGATCTCGTGGATGTTCGAAAGTAATTCGATATTTGCATGGGGCAGTTCGGCAGCGAGCAGGGTCCGCTCGTGTTCGCTCACGACGAAGGTAACGTCGCATTGCCCAATTAGAGCCAGTTCGCTTTTGCGCGATGCTTGTGCTTGGCGAGCCATGGATGCGCTCCCGCTGAGCTCGGCTGCCCGGTGTTCGCGTAGGAAATGTAGATCGACCGTATCAAACAGTACGCGCGCTTTCGGAGCCAGTTTGCGCACCAGTGATGCGTACTGGCCGGCAACGGTGTGTCGGCAGAGCATAACGGCGCGAAGTTCACTACCGTGTGTGTGCAGCCAGTCAGGGAGGTCGGTGACCCAGGGGCGGCATAGCACCTCGGTACCCAGCGCGCCGAGCGCCCTTACTTCTTCCTCGCTAGCACGACCATCATCAGGGAAGAATGATACGGACCAGCCCTGCTCATCGAGCAGGCGGAGAATGGCGCTCAGCCTCAGTGAGCCTGAATCGCGTGTGGGATCGGGAGTCATGCTGTCAACGACGAGAATCTGACCTCGGCGGCGCCAGTGCAGCGCCCGCGGCAGCGACGTGTCCGCCGGCGGATGATTGCGCAAAGTCTCCCTCCATTTCGCTACAAAAATCGCCTGGTTAGTTAGCTGGTGGCGCTTCATGCCTACATGTAGGTCGGTGCCGGCACTAATGCCCTCGCAGTGGATGACGGTGCTGGATGGTTCGTAATAGACCTTTAAACCCAACTGCCGTACGGTGAAGGCAAGATCGGCGTCCTCGTAGTAGGCCGGTGCATATCGGTTGTCGAAGCCACCGACCTGTTCGAACACTTTACGCCGGATCATCAGGGAAGCGCCGCTGACGTAATCGACCTCACGACGGTACTGCCATCGGGGCGCATCGCGATGCTCAAAACGTCCGGATGTCCAGCAACTGCCATCGATGAATACGAGACCGCCGGCCTCTTGCAATCGTCCGTCGGGATAAACGAGCCGGCTGCCAGCGATGCCGCAATCATCGTGATCGTCGAAACAGCAGAGCAGACCATCGAGCCAGTTCGGCATGACCTGCGTGTCGTTGTTGAGGAACACCAGGAATTCGCCGTGCGCAACCGCGGCACCGGCATTGCAAGCGCTGATGAATCCCAGGTTGCGTTCATTGCGCAGCAATCGAAGTCCCGCGATCTCGGCAAGTCGCTCAACCGAATTATCGGGGGACGCGTCGTCGACCAAAATGACTTCGAATGGCACGCCGGGCACATGCCGCACGAGCGAGCGCAGACAGGCCAGGGTGTAGGCGATCTTACCGTGGATCGGGATGATCACCGATACAACTGGCTGGTTTGATATGGGCAGTGCAAAGGGCTTGAATGGAACCTCGAGCGGTTCAACGGGAAGCGAATCGTCGAACGCTGGTCGACGCTCGAATTCCTGCCGCACGCGAGCGAGCGTGCCACGCCAGCCCCGGAGCGCGACGCTGCCGCGAAATCGCTGCAATATGTAATTCAGGCGCCTGAAGCGCCAGATGAGCCTGACGGACAGCGGCATGCCTTCGTGTCACAAATTCTGATAATTCGGCCCGGACCCGCCTTCCGGCGGCACCCAGGTGATGATTTCGTACGGATCCTTGATGTCGCAGGTCTTGCAGTGCACGCAGTTGGCGGCGTTGATCTGCAAACGCTTGCCGGCTTCATCCTGGACGATTTCGTAGACGTTGGCGGGGCAGAACCGCGTGCAGGGGTTGCCGTATTCCTCGGCGCACTTCGTCGCACAGACCGACGTATCGGCGACGCGCAGGTGGATGGGCTGGTCCTCGTCGTGCTCGGTGGCGGCGAAATACACGCCGGCCAGGCGGTCGCGGGGCGCCAGTTCGCGTTGTACATAGTCGCGCTTGGGTTCTTCGTACTGGCCGAGCTTGTGCAGGGAGTTCCAGTCAGGCTTGTTCTTCAGCGTCCAGGGCGACTTGCCGCCCGTGACGGTTTCCCAGGCGGAGTTGAACAAGCCGAACCATAGGCCTCTCTTGAAGCCGGGCTTGATGTTGCGCACCTTCTTCAGCTCGGCCATGACCTCCGAGCTGCGCAGCCTGGCGTCGAAGCCGGCGGGCTTCAGATCGTTGGCGGCAAGGTGTTCGGCGGCGAGCATGCCGCTCCGGATCGCCTGGTGAGTGCCCTTGATCTTGGGCACGTTGAGCAGGCCCGCGGTGTCACCGATGAGCAGGGCGCCGGGCATTTCCACCTTGGGCAGCGACTGGTAACCGCCGGTGACGATGGCCCGCGCCCCGGCAGAGAGGATATTGCCGCCTTCGAGCAGCGACTTGATCATGGGGTGGTTCTTCCATTGCTGGAAGGCTTCCCACGGCTGGTAGCTGGGGTCCTTGTAATCGAGTCCGCTGACGTAGCCGAGCGCGATGCGGTCTTTGTCCAGGTGGTAAAGGAAGGCGCCACCGTAGGTGCGGTTGTCGGCCGGCCAGCCGAAACTGTGGAAGATCTTGCCAGGCGTGGCGCGTCCGACGGGCACCTGCCACAGCTCCTTGATGCCGATCGAGTAGCCCTGCGGATCGCTGTCCTGGTCGAGCTTGAAACGTTTGATGAGCTGCTTGGTGAGGCTGCCGCGCGCGCCCTCGGCGAGTACGGTCACCTTCGCTTTGATGTCGATGCCTTGCGTGTAGCCGCTCTTGTGCGAGCCGTCCTTGGCGACGCCCATGTCGCCGATGCGCACGCCGGCCACGGAGCCGTCTTCGTTATATATGGTGTCGGCGGCGGCGAAGCCGGGAAACACATCCACGCCCAAGCTCTCGGCCTGGGGGGCGAGCCACGCGCACATGGCGCCAAGCGAGACGATGAAATTGCCGTGATTGTTCAGGCTCTGTGGCACCGGCAGCTTGCGGCCACCGGTCTTGCTGAGTAGCCAGAACTCGTCTTCGGTGGCGGGCACGCAGATCGGCGGCGGGTTGTCGCGCCAACCTGGTAGCAGGGCATCCAACGGCTGCGGTTCGATCACCGCGCCGGAAAGGATCTGCGCGCCGATGGTCGACGCCTTTTCGATCACGCACACCGTAAGGTCCGGCTTGAGCTGCTTCAGGCGTATCGCGAACGACAGCCCGGACGGCCCCGCACCGACGACGATCACGTCGTATTCCATCGTCTCGCGTTCGGTCATGAGGCTGGGCTCCGTCGGTGGCTTTGGGGCTGATGAGGGTAGTCCGCACGGGTGGTTACCGTGGCGACCGGGACGGTATTCTCCGGGTTCGCTCGCTGCGCGGCAAACCCGAGCCCGACGAGCTTGGCTGGATATCCCCTCCACCGGAGCGTGCATGAGTTCCCTTTCCCCGATCGCCGACCTCGATCTCCGCCGCGCCACGCTGTGCCAGATCCTGCACTGGCTGGCTTCCGGCCGGGTGCAGCCGGGCCGCTTGGCCGAGGTCTATCTCGCAGCCATCGAGCGCATCAATCCTGAACTCAATGTCTACGTCAGTATGAGCCCGGCGTTGACGCGAGAGCAGGCGCGGGCGGGCGAGCATCGCCGCCGCGATGGCGTGATCGGGCGACTGGATGGGGTTCCCATCGCGCTCAAGGACAACTTCGACATTGCCGGCTGGCCCACTTGCTGCGGTATGTCGGGTTCCGTCAAGCCGGCCGAACAAGACGCACACGTGGTGGCACGGCTGCGTGCGTCGGGGGCCGTGCTGACTGGCAAGACCAATATGGATGAAGGGGCGCTGGGTGCCATTACCCATAACGCGCATTTCGGCGCCACCCACAATCCGTATCGTCATGGCTATACGGCGGGTGGCTCTTCCGGTGGCGCCGCCGCTGCAGTGGCGGCGGGGCTGGCGGTGGCGGCAATCGGATCGGATAGCCTGGGCTCGATCCGCATTCCTGCCAGCTATTGTGGCGTGTTCGCGTTGAAGCCGACTCAAGGCGAAATATCCACACGCGGCATGACGCCGGCGGCGCGCCGGCTTGATACCGTGGGTTTGCTGGCACGAGGCGTGGATGATCTCACCGTGCTGCTGCAGGTGCTTGCTGGCTACGATGCGGAAGATCCGCGCTCGCGCCATCGGCGCGTCGCCCTGTCGCCGCCGGATTGGGAGCCGGGCAAGTTGCGTTGCGGCGTGCTCCCCGACCTACCTGCGCTCGGCGTACAGCAATCGGTCGCTGATGTTTTCGAAGCCGCGCTCGCCAAGCTCGACCGGGAACTGGGCGAGTGCCGTAAGGTGGACTTCGATGACTGGGACTTTCCACGTTCGCGCCGTGCAGGCTTTCTGCTGATGGAAGCGGAAATGCTCGGCACTTTTGCAGCACAGCTCGCCGACACCGAGCATCCCGTATCGCCGCAGTTTCGCCGCCTGCTCGATTACGCGGCGCGCAAGACCGCTGCCGATTACGCCGCCGCCGATCGTGTGCTCGATGCTGCTGCGCTCAAGATGCGCCGCCTGTTCGCGCAGATCGACGTGCTGGTCACGCCCACTACTCCGCAAGCGGCTTTTCCGCTGGACGGGCCGATACCGGACACACAAGGCGATCTCACCAGCTTGGCCAACCTCGCCGGTTGCCCGGCGGTAAGCATGCCCATGGGTACGTTGCCGAACGGCCTGCCGATCGGCATGCAGCTGATCGGCGCGCGCGGTTCGGACCTGCGCCTGCTCGAACTGGCAGCGGTGTGGTCTGCCACGCTCGATGCGGCGCCCGAGTATCCTGGTTTTCGCGATGGTCGGTGAACTTGCCGGTGGCGCTTGGCAGCGGCTGCCTTTGGCAGACGCCGATGTGTATTACTCGCCGTGCTGGCTTGCTGCGGGGGAAGCGGACGAGCTGCTTGGGCACCTGCTCGACGAAGTTCCTTGGGAGCGCCATCGCCTACGGGTGTTCGGGCGCGAGGTCGACGCGCCGCGCCTGAGCTGCTGGATCGGCGATCCAGGCGCCATTTACGTGTACTCGCGCAGCCGTTTCGAGCCGAGGCCATGGACGCCGTCGCTGCTCAGCTTGCGCGCGCGAGTCGAGCTGGCTTGCGCTGCGCGCTTCAACAGCGTGCTGGCGAATCTGTACCGCAGCGGTCAGGATTCCATGGGCTGGCACAGCGACGACGAGCCTGAACTTGGCGCGCAACCGATCATTGCGTCGATCAGCCTCGGCGTGGAACGCCGTTTTCGTTTCCGCCGCCGGGTGCCGCCGGGAACAGGCACGGCACGACCTGTTGGCCTCACCCTGTCGCATGGCAGTCTGCTGTGCATGGCGGGTGATACCCAGCATCATTACCAGCATGATTTGCCCAAGAGCACAGGCACGTCCGGATCGCGCATAAATCTAACGTTTCGCATGATCAATTCGGCACACATGCCACCGATGACGCCCTGCAGCTTGGATTGACCGGGAACGGTGGGGATAATGCGCGATCCTTCCCGTTCCCCAACCCGAGCAGGCCCGCAATGACCCAGAAGACCGTACTCAACGCCCTCCATCGCGAACTCGGTGCGCGCATGGTCGATTTCGGCGGCTGGGACATGCCGATCAGCTACGGCTCGCAGATCGAAGAACATCACGTCGTGCGCCGCGATGCGGGCATGTTCGACGTCTCGCATATGACGGTAGTCGATCTGCACGGCGCACGCGCGCGGGAGTTTCTGCGCCACCTCCTGGCCAACAGCGTCGACAAGCTGAAAGTGCAGGGCAAGGCGCTGTATAGCTGCATGCTCAACGAACAGGGCGGGGTCATCGACGACCTGATTGTTTATCTGTTGGGTGACGAGCACTTCCGCCTGGTCGTCAACGCCGCCACGCGCGAAAAGGATCTGGCCTGGATCGAACGGCAGGCCAAGGCGTTCGACGTGGCGGCCAAAGAGCGCCCCGAATTCGCGATGATCGCCGTGCAAGGCCCGCATGCACGCGCCAAAGTGATCGGTCTGCTGCATGAGGTGGACCGTCCGCGCATCGAAAAGCTCGGCCGCTTTGCCGCTGCCGCTGCGCAGGGGCCGCACGGCATGCCGCTGTTCATCGCGCGCACCGGATACACCGGCGAGGATGGTTTCGAGATCATCCTGCCGGAAGAGCACGCGGTCGCGCTGTGGAAGGAGCTCGCCACGGCAGGCGTCGCCGCGTGCGGACTGGGTGCGCGCGACACCTTGCGCCTTGAAGCGGGCATGAATCTTTACGGCCAGGACATGGACGAAAACGTCACCCCATGGGAAGCGGGCCTGGCCTGGACCATTGCACTGGACGCGGGCCGCGACTTCATCGGCCGCAAGGCGCTCGAGGCGCAGCAGGCCGCCGGCGTGCCGCGCACCATGGTCGGCCTGGTGCTGGACGAAAAAGGCGTGCTGCGCCATGGTCAGAAAGTGCTGACGCCGCAAGGTGAGGGTGAAATCCTTTCCGGCAGTTTCGCGCCCAGCTTGAACAAGTCGGTGGCGTTCGCGCGCGTTCCTGCGGGGGCCACCGAGCAACTGCGAGTGGACATCCGCGGCCGCGAAGTGCCGGTCCGGCTGGTGAAGTTTCCATTCGTGCGCGACGGCAAGGCCTGCGAAGGCATCTGAGCGCCGGTGCGGGAGTGTCCCATTCCCGCATCGTCAGCAGTTAGAATCCGCAATTCAATCCTCACCGAAATCAATCACTGGACCCGACCATGAGCGCGAGCGAGATTCCCGGCGATCTGAAATTCCTCAAATCCCACGAGTGGGCCCGTGTCGAAGACAAGGGGTTGGTCCGCGTGGGCATTTCCGACCATGCACAGGAGCAGTTGGGCGACCTGGTCTACGTCGAGCTGCCCGAAGTCGGCGCCCAGGTGCAGGCGGGCAACGGTGCGGCCACGGTGGAGTCGGTCAAGGCCGCTTCCGACATCTACTCGCCGGTGTCCGGCGAGATCGTCGAAGTGAACGAGAGCCTCGCCGACAAGCCCGAGACGATCAATGAAGATGCCTACGGCGAGGGCTGGCTGTTTGTGGTCAAGCCCAGTGATCGCGGCGAGCTGGACGAACTGCTCGACGCGGATGCCTACGCCGAACTGATCGAGAACGAAGATCACTGACGGCGCGATCGTCTGATCGGAGAACGGCCGCCTCGGCGGCCGTTCTCATGTTCAAGGCATTACATGACGCAGGCGTGCGGCGCGACGGCTGCGCGGCGTGAAGAAAACGCATGGCGGACACCGTGACGGAGCATGGCGATCGTCCATCGCTTGCGTGTCCGGTCCGTCGCGGCGGAGCGCCTCGAGGGTGCTCAAGCGGTCTTCGGACCGTTTTCAGCACCGGCTCGAGCACCTCCCGGTCTAAATTTGTTCATGCTCCCGGATTGCCCGTTCGGGCAGTTGGAGTGGCGCGGCACGCCGCATGACTGCATGGCTCGCAACGGCGCCATGTGCGTATCATCGCGGATGAGAAAAATCACGTTTTTAAGCTTGTTTTTGGCCTTTTTCTAAAATCGCGCGAGGCGAATTCTTTGAATGTCTGGATGGCTGCATGCATTGCATTGAGTCATCGAAATACCGTTCTCCCGAGCGTGCCGAGGTCCGGTCGCCGGGGCGAAGGGATTGATTTCATGGCAAAAATCAATTGACAGTTGAAATGTTCGGGAATAGCTTTCGCACCATAAACGGGGAACGTTTCCAATGGTGGCATCGAAATACATCCAACCCTACGTAGAACATGGCGCAAAAGCCGACGCGGTGAGAAAGATCACTGTTTCGATACCAATGCATGTATTGCGACTGCTGTCGGACCTGCGCACGTACCGGCAGGTCAACAATCTGAGGCACGCCACCAACAGCGATCTGCTGGTTGAGGCGTTCCTCCACGCTTTTACTGGGCAACCACTGCCAACTGATGAGGAGCTAAGACGTATTATGGCCACTGCCAAGAAAACCGCACGTAAGTCGGCGAAGAAAGCCGCCAAGAAGACCACTCGTAAAGCTGCAGCCAAGCGGCCGGTCGCCAAGAAGGCCACCGCCAAGAAGCGCACCGTGCGCAAGACCGCCAAGAAGGCGGGTGCCAAGCGCGTAGGCGCGAAGAAAGCCACCGCCAAGCGCGTTGGCGCCAAGAAGGCCGCCAAGAAGGCGACCCGTAAGCGCACCGCCAAGAAGGCAGCCGCTGCCAAAGTCGTGAAGGCCACCAGGGCCTCCAAGGCCCCCAAGGCCAGCAAGAAGTAAGCACAACAACTAGACGTTTCACTCGATTTGTCTCCCTGCGGTGCCCAGCGCAGGGAGGTAGTTCGAAAGCGTTTCGTCCCGGCCTCGTGCCGGGACGCTTCATTTCCGGGGATTGGAAATGAAAATAGGTACGAAGAATCTTCATCGTACTAGGGCGTCCGCGCTGGCCGGGGCTCGACTGACTTCCTTCGCAGCCCATTTGCGGTACCACTCCAATCGCGCTACCTTTGGTTCATCCGCGCCGCGGCGAACCTGGGGCGCTGCACCTGGATAACAGGGGGGAAGCGCGGGTATCTAATGCCACCGCAGTTGTGAAAATTCATGGATACCCGAAACATTCGTCATACGCGCTCGCTTGCGCGCGGGGCCATCAAGCCCGTCATCATTGCTGTACTTGCCGTCGTGGCAGGTCTGGCGGTCGTGTCCTGGTTCCTCATCATCAAGCCTCACGAAGACTTGCTGACTGCGGACACGGGCGGCCATCCGTCCACGCCGGTCAACCTTAACCAGCAACAGGCCGCGGCGCCGCCAGTGAACGTGGATGCGCTGAGCATCGACGCGCTGCTGTCCGAGGCGCGCAAGGCGATGAACCAGCAGCGCGTGATCGCACCATCCGGCAACAACGCCTTCGAGTTCTACCTCAAGGTGCTGCAGAAGCAGCCCGGCAACCAGGTAGCGGCCGATGCCTTGCGTGAAACTTTTCCGTTTGCGGCCAGCAACGTCGAGCAGGTCATCAACCAGCGCCAGTTCGAAGAAGCGGACCGCGAAATCACCTTGTTGGCCAAGGTGGATCCCACCAACTACACGCTGACCATTCTGCGCTCCAAGCTGGACGCCCAGCGCAAGACGCTCGACCAGGAGCAGCAGAAACAGCTCGACCAGCAGCACCAGGCCGAACTGGCGGCGCAGAAAGCGGCGACTGACAAGGCCGCGGCGGACAAGCTGCTTGCCGACAAGGCTGTGGCGGACAAGGCCGCACAGCAGCAGGCCGCGCTGGCCACACAGCAGCAAAAGCTCAAGGCAGACGAAGCCAGGACGCCTTCGGCAGCCGCTGCAAACAACCAGGTGGCCGGCGCTGTCGGCTCGGCTGGCGGCGGCGAAACGCGCGATGCCATTCCGGTTTCCACCATCCGGCCGCATTATCCCGCTACGGCGCTGCGCAACAACCAGGAAGGCTGGGTGGATGTGCAATACACCGTCAACGTGGATGGCAGCGTAAGCAACATTTCCGTGATCGGCGCCGAACCGCGGCATGTATTCGACAACGCTGCCGTCGATGCGTTGCGCCGCGCCAAGTTCTCGCCGGCGATGCGCGACGGCACGGCCGCCGCTTCGCAGCAGCAGAAGCGGATCGAGTTCAAGCTCAGTTCCACGCAGTAGCGCTTCGCGACCCTCTCCTCTGCGGGGAGAGGGTTAGCCCAGGCGCGAACCGTAGGCTGGGATGACAATCCCAGCATGGCCATCTAGTCAGCATCATGAGGCTGGGATTCGCATCCCAGCCTACGCCCTCCAGGCTACGGAATCGGTTGCCTCAGCGGTGACGACGGGACTTATGCCGCGCTTTCATCGGCGCCACCGGGGTCGCCGGTGGATCGCTTTCCACGCCGGCCCAATCCACGTGCGGCAAGCCCAGCATCGCGTCGAACACCATCGGCATCAGGTCAGTACCCACCGAGCCCGTCGAGTTCCACATCGATACCATGCCGACGCGGTATTTCGGAAAGAACGCGATCATCGTGCGATAACCTTCCACGGCGCCGCCATGGAAGACCATCGTTTCGCCTGCATAGGTGAATACGCGCCAGCCCAATGCGTAACTCGCTGTAGTCACGCGGGCGCGGCGCCATGGCGTGTTGTGCATTTCGGTCGGCGTGGGCACCCCGGGCGCGTGCAGTTCGTCCAGCAGGGCTTGTGGCAGAACGTCAGGCCTTCCGCCCATCTGCGCGATCAGCCATTGCTCCATGTCGCGCAGGCTTGCGTTGACCCCGGCGGCGGGAGCCACGCGGTAATAGGCTTCCTTCGGATCGAACGATTCCCAGTTGTGCGCGCCACGCGGGCGGTGCGGACGCGCCCAGCTCTTGCTGCCTTCCAGCGCCTCGCGGCCGTAGCTGGCAGTGGTCATGCCCAGCGGGAAGAACAGGCGTTTGTCGACCTGGTGATAGAAGAAGTCGCCGGTCTCCGCATAGATCAAGTCGCCGATCAGGCTGAAGGCCACGTTCTGGTAGCCATAGCACTGGCCCACACTGCAGGTCAGCGTCACTTCGTCAAGCTTGCGCACCAATTCCTCATAGGGAACATTGTCTTCCAGCATCTGATCGTAGGTGTTGTGCGGCAGCCCCAGCCGTTGTCCGAGAATGTCGCGCACCGTGACCTGGCTGGAAGCTTGCGCATCCTTCAACTGGAAGAATGGCACTGCGTCGGCTAGCTTGGTATCCCAGGTGAAGCGACCATCCTCGATCAGCAGGCCGGTGATCGCCGTGGCGAACGCCTTGGAAAGCGACGCCAGACGGAACACGGTGGTGGGGGTGACAGGTTCCTGCGTGGCGACATCCGCGTAGCCGATGGTGCGCTCAAGATCCACCTTGTTGTCCACTACTACCGCCGTGGCGAGACCGGCCACCTCGTTTCGTTGCGCGACGACGTCCAACCAGTGCGAATACGCCTCCAGCGCTGCCTTGATGCGTTCGGGCGGAAGGGCGGCATTGACGTCGGCGGCATCGTGGCGCGCCTGGCGAATGTCGGTTGCCGACGGCGTATCGGTGGATGCCTTCGCGGCCGTAACAGGCAGCCAGGACGCGGCGGCGCCGAGCAGGCTGGCGATCAGCAAAGGAAGCTTACGGAACTGCATGCTACTCCGCTTCTTACGGGCGTGATGTCGCGCCCTTATGCATGGGCTGGTGGAGTCGTCCATGAGTGAGTGCCGGATTGTCCTGTACTTCGAACAGGGTCACAACGCCGTGACGCCGCAAACAGGCGTTTCTGCTGCACTGCATCGGAATCGCCATGAGCCCGATGCAGCGAGGAATGACTCGCCCCATGGTCCATCACCCCAGCAGCAGAGCGGCCGCGCGTTCAGCGATCATGACGACCGCTGCGTTGGTGTTCCCGCTTGGCAAGGCTGGCATCACCGAGGCATCCACTACGCGCAAGCCCGCCATGCCGCGCACCCGCAGTTCGCTGTCCACCACGGCCTGATGGTTCGTTCCCATCCGGCAGCTGCCAACGGGGTGGTAAATGGTCTCGGCCTTGCGGCGGATGAAGGCCGCCCATTCCGCATCGCCGGTCGGCGCCGATGCCGGGAAAACCGGCTTGCCGCGATAGGGATCGAAGGCAGGTTGCGCAAGGAGGTCGCGGGAAAGCTTGGCTGCCTCGATCATGCGCGCAAGATCGTGTCCTTCCGGATCGCTGAGATAGCCCGCATGGATGGCGATCGGGGTCGACGGGTCGGCTGAACGCAAACGCAAGCTTCCGCGGCTGCGTGGATGCAGATAGCAGGCGTGGAGGGTGTAACCGTGGCCGGGCAGCCGGTGGCGGCCATGGTCATCCAGCAAGGCCGGCACGAAATGGAACTGGATGTCGCAACGTGCATCAGTGGCCAGCCGGCTGCGTACAAAGCCGCCGGATTCGGCAATGTTGGAGCTACCGGGACCGTCGCGGTGGCGCAAATAGCGCCAACCTACGGCGACATCGTTGAGCTTGTCGTACGTGATGTCGCGTGTGCAGCCCACCAGCGTGCAGATATCCAGATGATCCTGCAGGTTTGCGCCGACGCCGGGCAAATCGATGACCGGTGTGATGCCGTGCGTACTCAGATGGCCGGCCGGTCCGATGCCTGACAGCATCAGCAATTGCGGTGAATTGATCGCGCCAGCGGCCAGAATGATCTCGCCGGCGCGCACGACGCGCTGTCCGCCCGAACGTCGCAGCACCACGCCGGTCGCACGTTCCTGCTCGATCAGGATGCGTTCCACCAACGCATGCGTTTGCACGTGCAGATTCGAGCGTGTCTGCGCCGGACGCAGATAGGCCACCGCAGTGGAGCAGCGTACACCTTCGCGTTGGGTCACCTGATAGAAGCCGAAGCCGGCCTGGGCGGGACCGTTGAAGTCGGCATTGCGCCCGAAGCCCGCGCTGACGCCGGCTTCGATCAGCGTTGCGGAAAGCGCGTTGTGATGACGCAAATCCGATACGCAAAGCGGTCCGTTCGAGGCATGTAGCGGGCTCGCGCCACGCGAGTTGTTTTCGCTGAGCAGGAACCACGGCAGCACTTGCGGCCACGACCAGCGCGCATCGCCTGTGGCTTGTGCCCAGGCGTCGTAATCAGCCGCCACGCCGCGCACGTAGCACATCGCGTTGATCGAGCTGGAGCCGCCCAGCGTCTTGCCGCGCGGCCACCAAAGACGCCGCCCGAGCAAGCCGTGCTCGGGTTCGGTCGTGTAATTCCAGTTGAGCCGGCGGTTGTTCGCCAGGTGCGCAATGCCAGCAGGCATGTGGATGAAAGGGTGCCAATCGCGCCCGCCCGCCTCCAGCAGCAGCACGCGTCTGCCCGGTTGCGCGCTCAGGCGGTTGGCCAGCACGCAGCCGGCCGAGCCGGCACCGACGATCACATAGTCGTATTCCACGCCGCCCTCCCTTAGGGAAGCTCGGATTTATTCAGAGCTTACGCGGTGCAAGGATGCACCGCCCACGAAGCAAGCACGTAAGTGTTTGATTCGTGGTAGCCGCGTGCGAACATGCGCCGCGCGCGACGCGTCTGAAAAAATCCAGGACGGATTTTTTCAGACCATCCTTAGGGAAGCGAACCGGTGTCACCCGCGCATGCTAGTCTTGCGCGGCCCCCCGCTGGAAGCCGACCGGTGCGTTTGCCGTCCCCCGATTCCCCACGCCAGGACGCCACGCCGACGGTGTCCGCACTGGCGTTCTTTTTCCTGCTGACCTCTTACTACATCATCCGCCCGGTGCGCGATCAGCTTGGCGGGGCGGTGGGTTCCTCGCAGCTGCCGCTGTTCTATCTCGCGACCTTTGTGGCCATGTTGCTGCTGACGCCGGTGTTCGGCATGCTGGTGGCGCGGTTCCCGCGGCGGCGCCTGCTGGGCTGGAGCTACAGCTTCTTCATCGTCTGCCTGCTGGCGTTTATTCCAGCGTTCCTGGCGCAGGACCGCATCGGTGCGCGGGCCCTGGGCGTGGTGTTCTATATCTGGGGCAGCGTGTTCAACCTGTTCGTGGTGTCGCTGTTCTGGAGCTTCATGGCGGATGTCTTCGACAGCCGGCGTGCGCGCGAAGTGTTTTCGTTGATAGCGCTCGGAGGCATGGCCGGTGCGATATTCGGTCCGTTGATTACCAGCACGCTGGTTGGCCTGATCGGAGTTGCGCCGTTGCTGCTGGTGTCGGCGCTGATGCTCGGTTTTGCCGCGCTGCTGCTGCTGCATATTTCCGTACTGCGGGCGGAAGACGGAGGCACTGATCAACCGATTGGCGGCTCGCTTTGGGCTGGCGTGCGGGAGCTGTGGTCGCGTCCTTTCTTGCGCTACATGGCCATTCTGATGCTGCTCGGCGACGGTATCGGCACGCTTGCTTATGCACTGGTGGCCGATTACGCCAAGGTACATCTGGCGTCGATCACGACGCGAACAGCGTTCTACGCGCACATCGATCTGGCAGTAAATTTGCTCGGGGCGCTGTTGCAACTCACGCTGTCGCCGTGGTTGCTGATGCGTCGTGGCGCTGTGTGGGCGCTCGTGTTGCCGCAGGTGGTGAATTTCGGCCTGCTGATCGTGGTGGTGATGGGCGGTCACGCGCAGGTAAGCGTGCTGGGCTATAGCGTACCGTTGCTGGTACTGATGATGGTGGGCACGCGCGGCTTCATGTACGGCATGACCAAACCGGCCAGCGATGCGCTCTACACGCGAGTACCGCGTGAGACCCGCTACAAGGGCAAGAACTTCGTGGAAACGGCGGTGTGGCGATTCGGTGACGTGGTGATCACCAGCGGTATCAGCAGCCTGGTAAAGCTAGGTATCGGCGTTAGCAGCATTGCGCTGGTCGGCGTAGGAGCTGCTTCGTTGGCGGCCTGGGTGGCGCGCAAAGCGGCTACCTCGCCGGATCTGGCGCCGGAGACCAAGGCCGGGACGGGCGAACAGGGAGCGGGGAACGAAAGCCTTGTTTGATCGTTAGGGATGCCCTGATCCATTCCACGTACCCGTCACCAGGAATAGATCAGCGCATCCCCAGGGTTGCCCGTTTCGATTCAGCTCGTAATGTAACGCTGCAACTGTTCGATCTGTTCTGCCTGCGCACTGATCACCTCCATGACCAGGTCGCCGATCGAGATCACGCCCATTACTCGGTGGCCTTGTACGACCGGCAAGTGACGTACGCGGCTGTCGGTGCACATGCGCATGCAATCGAACACATCGGTGTCCGGGGTTACGGTCAGCACCGGGCTGCTCATGATCTCCGACACGGGTGTCTGTGCCGATGAGCGGCCCTGCAAAATGACTTTGCGCGCGTAGTCGCGTTCGGAAATGATGCCCACGAGTTGTTCGCCGCGCATCACCAGCAAAGCGCCGACGCGCCGTTCTGCCATGTGTTTGATCGCTTCCAGTACCGGTGCTTCCGGCGCGATCGCGTAGATGTCGTTGCCTTTCCTGTCCAGCAAATGCTTGACCTGACGCATCAGACCTCCCCGGCGGCCGTAGCAATGGCCGCGTGAGACCAGTTTAGCGCGGTGGCGTTGCCCCGGCGTGAACTAGGGATGCGGCCGGAAGGTGCTCTTCCTCGATGAAGTACAGCGGCCGCTGCTTGGTCTCGTTGTAATTTCGGCCCAGGTATTCGCCGATTACGCCCAGTGCCAGCAGCTGGATACCGCCCAGGAACAGGACCACCACCATCAGGCTTGGATAGCCCGGCACCGGATCGCCCCGCAGCAGCGCCTTCAGCAGCACCTTCAGCCCGAACAGGAATGCCAGTACGGATGCACCGAGCCCGGTCCAGGTAGCAAGCTTCAACGGCGCGCTGGAGAACGAAGTAATGCCTTCGACGGCGAGCTGGGTGAGGCGCCAGTAGTTCCACTTGGTCTTGCCCGCCAGGCGTGGGTCGCGCAGGTACTTCACCGCGGTCTGGCGATAGCCGATCCAGGCGAACAGGCCCTTCATGAAGCGCTGCCGTTCGCGCAGTTGCGCCAGTGCTTTCAGCGCGCGGCGCGAAAGCAGCCGGAAATCACCCGTATCGCGCGGTACGGCGACGTCCGAGAGCATTTCCATCGTGCGATAGAACGCCGCCGAGGTGAATCGTTTCAAGCCGGTCTCCCCCGCGCGCGCCGCACGGGTGGCGTAGACCACGTCGTAGCCGGCCTGCCATTGGTCGACCAGCTGCGGGATGACCTCGGGCGGATCCTGCAGGTCGGCGTCGATCACCACGGCAGCATCCGCATCGACATGATCCAATCCGGCGGTCAACGCCGCTTCCTTGCCGAAATTGCGCGACAGTTTTAGCGTGCCTACGCGCGGATCGGCGGCCGCCAATGCCTGCATGATGGTCCAGGTGTCATCGCCGCTGCCGTCGTCCACGTACAGGACGTCGCTCACCAGCGGAAGCTGGTCCAGCACCTTGGAAAGCCGTTCATGAAAGGCGGCAAGCACGGCCGATTCGTTGTAAGCGGGAACGACAACAGTGAGTCGCGGCATGCCGGATATCCATAGCTTCTAGCGGGCAGACGGTGAAGTGTAAAGGGTGCCTAAGGAACATCTGAATAATTTCAGAGGTTCCGCGGGCCAAGGAAGGCCCGCCGCAAATCAGGCGCGTAAGCGCTTGATTTGGCATCCCTAAGCTTGCGTAGTTTAATGTCGGGATATGTCCTAATGTCGTCGCGCAGTACGCGTGTTGCCTGGGGGGCGCCGGCTTTCCAGGTAGGCCGGACCGCCCAACTGGGTGACTTGCTGTTCGATCCAGTGCGCGCGTTCGAGTACATAGCCGCTTGGGCGGTCGACATGGAAGCGGTCCGGATTGGGCAGCACGGCGGCCAGCCGCGCCGCCTGGCCGGGGCTTAGCTGCGCAGGCGATGCGTGGAAAAAAGTTTCGCTGGCCGAACCCACGCCGTAAATGCCGTCGCCAAACTGGGCGACGTTCATGTACACCTCCAGGATGCGCTGCTTCGACCAGGTCAGTTCCAGCAGTACCGTGAAGTAGGCTTCCAGGCCCTTACGCATGAAGCTGCGGCCATTCCACAGGAACAGGTTCTTGGCCGTCTGCTGGCTGATCGTGCTGGCGCCGCGTAAGCGCTTGCCGTCATCCGCCGCGTCGATCGCGTTCTGGATCGAACCGAAGTCGAAGCCGTGGTGGAACGGAAATTTCTGGTCTTCGCCGGCCACCATTGCGATCGGCGCCCACGCCGAAATACGCGACCACGGCACCCAGTGCTGGCGTAGCCGGAAATCCTTTTCACCAAGGACCCAGGCATGCAACTGGCGCTCCATCATCACCGCCGAGGTCCAGGGTGGCACGAAACGCAAGACCAGCACCACGAACCAGCTCAGGGCCACCCATGACAGGACTACGATACCGGCGTAACGCAACAGGCGGCGAAAAAGCGGAAGATGCGGCATGGTGTCGACGGCCAAGGAAAGCCGGTGGATTATAAGGATGGTCTGAAAAAGTCCGTCACGGCCTTTTTCAGACGCGCTTAAGTTCGGTACACGCCCGGACTTAAACTACGCCAGATCAGGCACTTGCGTGCCTGATCTGCGGCGTGCCGTCCCTGGCCCGGGGAAACTTCGAGCTTATTCAGAGTTTCCTTAAAAAAGCTGCCACAGGCCGGCCATTGTTCATGCCGACGCCAGTCCCCATGTCCAAATCTTTGCGTTTTATGAGGTAGTCCTACGTGGAAACCGTGCTTGCCGAGGATGTGCTCCATCGCTTTGTGCTGGAACGTGCCGGCGTCCGGGGCGTGATCGTGCGGCTGGGTGCCGCTTGGCGTGAGGTTGCCGGCCGCGCCGACTATCCTGCGCCGCTGCTGGATCTGCTGGGGCAGACGCTGGCGGCCAGTGCGCTGTTGACCGGCAATATCAAGTTCGAAGGTGCGCTGTCGGTCGAATTGAAGAGCCAGGGCGTCTTGCGCCTGCTGTTCGCCGAATGCACCGATGCCGGACGCCTGCGTGGCCTGGCGCGCTGGAGCGCCGAGGAACTGCCCGAAATGCTCTCGTTGAGCGAATTGCCGCAAGCCATCATGGCCATCACCATCGGCCAGGCGGACCGCGGGCAGCGTTATCAAGGACTGGTCGATCTGCGCCACCCGGATCTGGCAGGGGCGCTGGAGAACTATTTCCAGCAGTCCGAGCAGTTGCCGGCCCGTTTCGTACTGGCTGCGAATGGGCAGCACGCTGTAGGGCTGATGTTGCAGAAGCTGCCGGGCGAGGGTGGTCACGACGCGCAGCAGGACGAAGATGGCTGGCCGCGCGTGGAGCACCTCACTGCGACCTTGGGGCGTGACGAGCTGCTGAGCACGCCGCCGGAGCAATTGCTCTATCGCCTGTACCACGAGGAAACCGTGCGCCTGTTCAAGCCACGCCCATTGGCGTTCGGCTGCAGCTGCTCGCGCGAGCGGGTGGAAGCCATGCTGCGATCGCTGGGGCGCGAGGAGATCGAGGCGACGCTTGAGACCCAGCAAGGCACTATCGAGGTTACCTGCGAGTTCTGCGCACGCACGTACCATTTTGACCGCGTGGATGCGGAACACTTGTTGAGTGGCGGAGCGGCGGCGAATTCGACGGTGCAATGAGGGGCTCTACGTACCTCACGTTTTGAGGTCTACGTAGGCTGGGATGACAATCCCAGCATCGCTCGCGCCGAATGCATGGCCATGCTGGGATTAGCATCCCAGCCTACTTCACCCATACTTCGGCTGGCCGCGGCTCGGCAAACAGGAAGCCCTGTCCAAAGCGGCATCCGATATGCCGCAATACCTGCCGTTGCGCATCATCCTCGATGCCTTCGGCGATCACCTGCATCTGCAACGAATCGGCAAGCACCTGGATGGCGCGCACCACCGGCACGCTGTGGCTGTTGGCTTTGGCCAGTTCGGTGATGAAGCTGCGATCGATCTTCAAGGTTTCGATCGGATACTGGTGCAGATAGCTCAGCGAAGAATAGCCGGTGCCGAAATCGTCGAGCGCAATGCTCACGCCATGCTGGCGCAGGTTGTCAAGCATGCGTTTGACTTGGGCGGGATTTTCCAGCAGCGTGCGCTCGGTCACCTCGATGCGCAGCGAGCGAGGATTGACGCGATGCGCGCTCATCAAGTTGAGCAGGCGGTCGTCCAGATCGGACTGGCGGAAATGGCGGCCCGACACGTTGAGGCTGACGAATCCTTCGGCGCCTGCCAGCGTGCCTGCTTGCGAAGCGATCTGTTCAAAGATCTGCCAGTCGATGCTCTCCGCGCTGCCGTTTTCTTCGGCCACGGCGAGGAAGTCGCCCGGGGCCAGCAATCCGCGCACCGGGTGGCGCCAGCGCAGCAATGCTTCGTAGCCGACGGTGCGACCGTCCTCCAGCGATACGATGGGCTGATAGAAAGGTACGAATTCATTGCGGCTTAACGCGCGGCGCAAGTCGCCTTCCATTTCCAGCAGCGACAGCACTTCGCGGCGCAGGCGGTCGTCGAACACCGCGGCGCGATGACGGCCTTCGTCCTTGGCGCGATACATGGCGGCATCCGCGTCGCGCAACAATTCTTCCGGCTGTTGATAGTGCGGGCCGGGCAGCGCGATGCCGACCGAGGCAGAGGTGAAAATCTCCTTGACGCCCAAGCGGAACGGCACGTGCAATTCCGCAATGATACGCTCGGCGACCACGCGGGCCTTGCCGGCGTCGCTGATGCCTTCCAGCAGAACGGCGAACTCGTCGCCGCCCAGGCGCGCGACCAGGTCGCGCGTCTTGAGGCAGGCCCGGATACGGCTGCCGGCCTGGAACAGCAGGTCATCGCCGATCAGGTGGCCGACCGAATCGTTGATGACTTTGAACCGATCCAGGTCGATGAACAGCACCGCGAACAGCTTGTTTGGATCGGCGTGATACGCCTGGAGCGCCTGGCCCAGTCGCTGTAGCAGCAACGTACGGTTGGGCAGGCCGGTCAGCGAATCGTGCAGGGTTTCGTACATCAGCCTGCGCTCGACGCGTTCGCGCTCGGCGATCTGCTCGCGCAAGTCGCGGTTGGCCAGCGCCAGCGCGCGCGTGCGTTCGGTAACGCGGCGCTCCAGATTGATGTAGGCCTGCTTCAGCGATTCGCTGGTCTGTTTGCGTTGCAGCGCGTTCGCGATGTGGTAGCTGACGAAAGTGAGCAGTTCCTGGTCGCGTGCGTCATAAATGTGCTTGGGTGAGTAGCTTTGCACGGCGAGCACGCCTTTGACGCGGTCGTCCCATACCAGCGGCACGCCCAGCCAGCACACCGATTTCGCCCCCATTTCCACGCATTCGCCCGTAGAGGCCAGGCGCTCGAAGGTCTGGCTGTCGGCCAGCAAAGGCTTACCGTACTTGAGCACGTATTCGGTGGCGCCGTTGGCCACTGGCCGCGACGTGCGGCCTGTATCGAGTTCGTCCACCGAGTAGGGAAAGCTGATGTTCTGGCCGCTTTCGTCCAGCAACGCGATGTAGAAGTTGCGCGCGTAAAGCAAGCCGCCGACCACGCGATGGACGGCGGCATAGAAGTTCTGCTGGCTTTCTGGCGCGCTGGCCAGCTCCGCAATGCGGAACAGCGCGGACTGCAGGCGCTCGCCGCGCTGGCGCTGTAGCACCTGCTGGCGCAACACGCGATTGGTGGCGCGCAGCGCCGCGGTGCGATCGGCCACGCGCCGCTCCAGTTCGGCGTGCGCCTCGCGGCGCTCCAGCGCGGTTTGCATATGCTGCGCGACGTAGTTGAGCAGGTCGCGATCGTGATGCGTGTAGTGCGTGTCGGACCGATAGCTCTGTACCACGATGCCGCCCACTGCCTGGCTGCCGCGCAGGAGCGGTACGCCCAGCCAGTGTTCGCATGCCGGTCCGACCAGCATGAAGCGCCCTTCGAGCTGACGTGCCAGCTCCTCTACCGAACCCATGATCGGTTGGGCGCCCTGCAGCAGGTTCCAGGTCAGGCTGTAGCGCATGTCCTGCAGAGGATAGCTTTCGTCCGGTGCAGGCGGCTTCTGATCGACCGTGTCCACATAATACTGGAAGCGCACGCTGTCGCTGCCCGGGTCATACAGGAAGATGTAGAAGTTCTCGGCATACATCAGCATGCCGACAATGGAATGCAGCGACTGCATCATCTCGGTCATGTTGTGCGTGGTAGCTGCCAGCTCGGCAATGGCGTACAACGCGCGCTGCAGGCGTTCGGCCATGGCCAGGCGCGAGATGGATTCGTAAAGCCGGCCGGTTTCGCTGAGTTGCCGCAGGCGAATGCCGGCCAGGCGACCCAGCCAGGCCAGTTCGGCGCCGGCCTCCTGGCCGGGCACGATGTCACCTTCCCAGACCAGCATCTGCAGGGTTTGCGGGTCGATGGCCAGGTTGAGCCGGCCCGGCTCCGAGCTGCTGTCCGCCTCAGGCGGCAGCCAGTGCAGGGTCCCTTGCAGTCCCAGCCGGTTCAGCGCTGTCTCGCAAATCTCCAAGACGCCGTCCGCATCTGCTGCCCGGAACAGCCGTTCCAGCATCTCACGCAGGGTCGCCGGCAGAATTCCACCGGGAGCTGGCGCAAGATTGCGGCTTTCTGGCACTGAACTCATGACCTGTGAGCGGGTCCATGTGCGGTACGTCGGGTGACTATATCTCGTGAAGATACCGTCATGTGGCGGTGCCCATGGCTTTCACCCATCTGGCTGGCGAGATGGCCTTTGCCAAGCATCCCTCGTGCCAGCAAGTCTTTGTTTCGTGAATCCGTTTTTGGCGACCCCGGCACGGAAAACCTCCCTTTCCAGGGTGTTAGTAAAAAGTAAAGCAAGGTATACTGAACCAACGGGAGTCCGGAGTCGATCGAAAGAAACGGACGGGGTTATCAAGGGTTTCGAACTTTCATGCGCCGCTTGCTGCTCACATTACCGCTGCTCTGCATGCCGCTCCTAGCGGCAGGGCAGACGCTGCCCGGTGATCAGCCGGTAAAACCCGTGTGGATGGAGTCATCGCAGACGTTACAGACGGCTGCTCAGCCGCCGCCGGTGCAGGGTTCGCTGCTGGTGCGGTCGCAGAACGAAACGACAGCGGACGTGCTGGGCGATAGCAACAGCTCGCTGTCGCTCAATCCGCTGGCCGGCGGTACCGTCAAGTCCAGCGCAGTTCAATACGGCATCACCTCTAATGTTACAGCGCAGGCAGGCGTTACTCAGCGCTCGTGGGCCACGCAGCCCCGCATCATCAGCAGCGAAGTAGGCGCCACCTACAACGCCGGCCGCTATAGCGTTGGGGTTAGCGTGGCACAGGATCAGGCTCCCAATCCCACGCCGCTGCCGCGTGTGTTGCCCGGTGCCGTGCCTGGCGTCAACGGGCTGCCCGATTTCGATAGCGCCACGCAGTTGAACGCGCGCGGACGCTTTGCATTGAACAGCAACAGCGGCGTGTTGCTCGGCGCAAGCATGGGCCGCATCCGTCTGCTGCCCGGCAATCAACTGGGCCTGACCACGCTGGACCAGAAAGCGCTGAGCTTCGGAGTCGAACACGGTTCGGTGAGCACCAGCATCGTCGGTCGCACCATGCAGCCCGAACCAGGAATGGCCGTGCCGGGCATGCTCAATGCCGAGCGCCGTTGGAACAGCATCGATCTGGGTGTGACTTGGCATTTGCCATGGCAAGGTTCATTGAGTTTCGGCGCTCAAAATTTGTGGTCGTCCGGTAATGCCGTGAATACGCCGGCCGGTCCACCGGAACCGGATCAGTCGCGTACCCCGTACGTGCAGTATCACCAGGATCTTTAATCCATTCCGTATTTAAAAAAACGCCCCCGACGGGGGCGTTTTGTTTTGCGGCGGAAACGAGGAGCCGTTCGTTGCTTTTCATCACCGTCCGCCGTTCCTGATCTTCACGTCGCCACTGAAGCTCTCGATGTGGATCTTTCCGCTGCCGTTGCCGACTACGGTGTCGAGCGTGCTGCCCGGGCCGTGCTCAGTATGCGTGGGCGTGCCGAAGTCGCTGCGCAGATCACCGCTGAAGGTGTTGGCATGCAGGCTGGCGTTGAATGGCGCCGGAAACTGCAATTGCACATCACCGCTCATGCTGTCGACGTTCATGCTGCCATCTGCGCCGACTACGCCGGTAAGCTGCACGCTGCCCGACACGGTGCTGATGGATAGTTGATGCCACGGGCCGCCGCCGGCCTGGATTCGGCCCGAAACCGTTTGCAGTTCGACTGTATCGCCCAGTGTCGGTGCGAGGATGTCGCCGCTGACCGTTTGCAGCTTCGCTTGCCTGGCAAGTCCGGAGAAAGCGATGTTGCCACTCACGGCAACGACGTTGAGCATCGGCGTCTGCGCATCGATGCGCACGCGTCCGCTGACCGAATTGGCCTCGATATCCCCGCCATGGATTCCGGTCACGCTCACTGGCGCGCTGACGACGTTCACTTTCACCGAAGCACCACGCGGCACGTTGATGTCCAGCGTGCTGGGTTCCATGGCGTTTTCACCGGTCCAGTTGAACCAGCCGCCGTGCCCCTTGGCCTGCACATGGATGCGGAGATTGTTGTCGCTGCCCTCGATGGCGAGCGGCTCGGCGCCATCGCCAAGCTGACCGCCGACGTGCACTTCGGAGCGGTCCCAGGCGGTGATGGTGACTTCGCCTTTGACGTTGCTGACGTCGATGTGCGCAGTTGGCGCGGCCGGATGGTGGAGATCCAGCGGGGTGTCGGCAATGGCTTTCCCTCCTGGGAGCAGGCACAGTAGCAGCGGCAGATAGCGGGCGGTTTTCATCGTTGTTATGTCCTCAGCCGGCTTGTTTCTCGAGTTCGCGCAAACTGTCTTGCTGCGCGTGGGTTCGCTGCAGCAGGCGCTGCAGCGCAGGTGAATCGGGAGCTTGCTGCATGGCCTGTTGCAATTCCATGCGCGCGGCATCCAGTTCGAGCGCGGCGCCGGCCAGGCGCGGGTCGCTCGGTTTCCAGCGCGCGGCCGCGGTGGGCGCGGCGGTGCTGGCGACCTGCGTTGCGCCCTGCGGAACCGCGCGCATGTGCCACACGATGCCGCAGGCAAGCACCACAACCGCAGCAACGCTTGCCGCCATCGCCCACATGCGTACGTGCCGTGTTTGTGCCCGCCGTGCGGGTGCTGAGGCCTCGTGCGATGCGTTGTCGTCGAGTGCGGCATCGATGCGTGACCACAGATCACTCCGCGGCGCGACCGGCTGGTTCAATTCGCGCATCTGGCGCAGCCATTCGAATTCGTTCATCGCGTTTCTCCAAGAATCCTGCGCAACAAGCCCCGTGCGCGATGCAGTTGCGCTTTGGACGAGCCTACCGCCATCTCCAGCTCGCTGGCGATTTCCTCATGGCGCCAGCCTTCCACGTCGTGCAATACCAGTACTGCACGCGCTCGTGGCGGCAGCTTGCCGATCGCGCGTTCCAGCTCTTCGCGCTCCGCCGCGCAAAACGGGGTTTCGCCGTGCTCGGGTATGCAGTCCTCATCGACATAGCCGACCGGGTCAGCACCCCGTGCGCGGATGTCCATGAGCGCCACATTCACTGCCAGGCGATAAAGCCAGGTGCCGAATGAACTTTGCTCGCGGAAGCTGCCCAGCTTCTGCCAGGCCCGCACAAAGGCATCCTGCGTAAGATCCTCGGCGCGCGCGTGATCGTAGCCGGCGAGCCGCAGCATGGCGCCATGGATCCGTCCCGCATGCTCGCGATACAGGCGCTGGAATGCCTGTCGGTCGCCCGCGGCGGCCGCACGCACGTCATCCCTATCGTTGTTTCCCGCAGCTAGCGCAGGTGGCATGGGGCTTCCGGTGGCGATGCAAACGGCAATCATCTTGCCAGCTTGGATGCAGCCCAGGGCAGTTGGGTTTAGCAGGCTGTTGAGAAGCAGTCTGCTAATGCGGGGCTCGGATGCCCCGCCGCCCATCAAGCGCTGCAAGCGCTTGATGGGACGTAGCCAAGTACGGACCTGCGCCGGACTTGGCACGTTGAGAAAGGGCAGGAAAGCCCTTTCTCAACATCCTGTTGGAGAAGCCAGCCCAGTGCGTGCGGCGGGCGCTCTTCTCACTCCCCTCCGGCAAGGGAGGGGAGGAGCTTGTCATCAGGCATTCGCCGCCTTGCGCGGCAGTTGCAGGGCTTGTTGGACGCGTTGCTGTTCCTGCCGTAGACGCGAGGGCAGGCGACTGCCGAAACTTTCGAGGTATTCGCCAATGGCGTGCAGTTCCGCCTGCCAGCCGGCGTGGTCGACATCGAGCAATTCGGCCAGCGTCTCGCGAGGCAGCTCCAGGTCGTCCAGCTTCAGCTCGCCGCTGGCGGGCAGGGTGCCGATGGGGGTTTCCAGGCCGCGCACCTTGCCTTCCACGCGGGCAATCATCCATTCCAGCACGCGCAGGTTTTCGCCGAAGCCGGGCCACAGGAACTTGCCGTCTTTGCCTTTGCGGAACCAGTTCACGTGGAAGATCTTCGGCAGCTTGGCGCCGGGCCGGTCGAACGACAGCCAATGATTGAAATAGTCGCCGTAGTGGTAGCCGCAAAACGGCTTCATCGCCATCGAATCGCGACGCAGCACGCCTACGGCGCCGGTGGCGGCCGCGGTGGTTTCCGAACCCATGGCAGCGCCCATCAGCACGCCATGCACCCAATCCTGCGCCTGAATCACCAGCGGAAGCAGCGACGGGCGGCGGCCGCCGAACACGATGGCGCTGATTGGCACGCCTTGCGCATCTTCGGCCTTGGACGACCAGGTGGGACATTGCTTGGCGCTGACGGTAAAACGCGAGTTCGGATGCGCGGCCGGACCATTGGCCGGGTCGTACGGGCGACCTTGCCAATCGGTCACCGGCGTACCCGGCAGGCCTTCCCACCACGGCTGGTTGTCGGCAGTGAGCGCAACGTTGGTAAAGATCGTGTCGCGCGAGATCGAAGTCAGCGCATTGGGATTGCTTGAGTCGCTGGTGCCCGGCGCGACGCCGAAGAAGCCGGCCTCGGGATTAATGGCGTAGAGACGGCCGTCTTCGCCTGGGCGCATCCAGCAGATGTCATCGCCGATGGTCCACACGCGCCAGCCGTTCTTGCGATACCCTTCCGGCGGAATCAGCATCGCCAGGTTGGTCTTGCCGCAAGCGGAAGGAAATGCAGCGGCAATGTAGTGCGTTTGTCCTTGCGGGTTCTCGATGCCGACGATCAGCATATGCTCGGCCAGCCAGCCCTCGCGCCGCGCCTGGAAGCTGGCGATGCGCAACGCATGGCACTTCTTGCCCAACAGCGCGTTGCCGCCATAGCCGGAGCCGTACGATTTGATCGAAAGTTCTTCCGGGAAATGCATGATGAAGCGGCGCTCGGGATCGAGTTCGCCGATGGAGTGCAGGCCCTTCACGAACACGCCGTCTGAGTGCAAGCCTTCGCGCTCGATGCGCGCCAGCGCCTCGGCTCCCATGCGCGTCATCGTGCGCATGTTGGCCACCACGTAAGGGCTGTCAGTGATCTCCACGCCGCAGCGTGAAAGCGGGGAGTCGATCGGCCCCATGCAATAGGGAATCACGTACATGGTGCGGCCTTCCATGCTGCCCTCGAACAGCGCATCGATCTTTGCGTGCGCGTCGGCCGGCGCCATCCAGTGATTGTTCGGGCCCGCGTCCTGTTCGTGCTCAGTGCATACAAAGGTGAGGTGCTCCACGCGCGCCACGTCGGAAGGGTTGGAGCGATGCAGGTAACAGCCCGGATGGGTCTGCTGATTCAGTTCGATCAGATCGCCTGTCTGCAGCATCTGCTGCACCAGTGCGCGATATTCGGCGTCGGAACCGTCGCACCAATGGATCTGCGCAGGGCGGGTCTTGGCCGCCACCTCATTGACCCATCGTTCGAGCGCCGCCAGCTTGCTCGTCATGCTTCCCTCACTTTTGGTATGCCCATAAAACAGAAGAGTTACGCTAAGTTACGACAACTGGGCCTGGCAAGGTGTGGTGCAGCATAAGTATGACTAAAGCGGATTGAGGCAAGGTTGAACGTGAGAGTCGACCGGAGCCGCTCCCACGATCAATTTCGAATGGATGCGCGCCCGGGCTTACGAAGGAATCAGCGTGGCGATCATGTGTTCGACGTAGGTGTCGAACTCTTCGTGGGTCAACCGTGGCAGACCGAGCGTGAAATTCAGTTGCAGGAAGCCGACATAGGCGGCATAGGTGAGGCGCGCCCGATTGAGCGCTGCAGCGGACTCCATGCCAACCTCGGTGTAGGCGGTGTGGAGGAATTCCGTGCGGCGCTGAGAGACGCGGGCCATCACCGGCACGACGAGCGGATGGTCCAGGGCCTTGAGCAGCGCCGCGTAGACGCGATGCGGATGCAGCTCGTGCGCGACCCGCCGGAACAATTCCGGCAGGCGTTCGCGCGGGTCCGGAAGCGCCTCGATCTGGCCGATGATTTCGCGTTCGCCGTATTGCTCCCAGCGTTCCAGGGCCGCCTGCAGCAAAGCTTCGCGGGTACGGAAATGCCAGTAGAAACTGCCCTTGGTAACGCCTAGTTGACGGGCCAGCGCTTCGACGGCCAATGCGCCCACGCCTTGTTCGGCGATCAGGTTGAGGGCGGCGTCTTCCCAGTCTTCGGCGGAGAGGCGCGTACGTTCAGGCTTTTGGCGGACATTCATACCCGTATGGTAGCCGATGCCGCGCGAAACTGCGCTTGTTCAGGCTGGCAAAGCAGCGGGCCGCGGCCGCTTCCGAGGCAGGTTGACGGCGCCCCGGCAGCCAATCCATACTCAAGCGTATGGAATCCATCCAAACCCATCCCTCCGCGTTCCTTGCTGCCGATGGTCTGACCTTGGCTGTGGACGTGCGCAATCCTTCGGGCAAGCCGACGCTGTTGTTCGCGCATGGCTTCGGGCAGACCCGCGGCGCATGGAATGCTGCTGCGACGACGATGGCGGCGCGTGGTTGCCGCTGCGTGTCGTTCGACAGCCGGGGCCATGGTGAAAGCACCCGGGCGTCGGGTGGCGACTACCATATGCAGCAATTCGTTGACGACTTGCGCGCGCTCGCTCACGCCCAGCCGGAACCGGCGATTCTGGTCGGTGCTTCGATGGGTGGTTTGCTCGGTCTGGTCGTGGCCGGAGAGCTGCGGCCTTCGCCGTTCCGAGCACTCGTGTTGGTGGATATCACGCCACGTTGGGAAACCGCCGGGGTTGAACGTATCCTCGCCTTCATGCAAGCGCATCCGGACGGTTTCGCCAGCTACGCCGAAGCGGCGGACCAGATCGCCGCCTATCTGCCGCAACGTCGCGAACGCAAGAGCGAGCAGCAATTGCGTCCCTTGTTGCGCGAAGGCGCGGATGGACGCTTGCGCTGGCACTGGGATCCAGCCTTGCTGGCCGGCGACCTGATCAGCGAATGCGAGCGCTACCAGCCGCGACTGTTGGAAGCGGCGGCCAAAGTCGAGGTGCCGGTGCTGCTGCTGTCGGGCGAGCGCAGCGACGTCGTCTCGCAGCACACGGTCGAAGAATTCCTTGCGCTGGTACCGCATGCGCAGCATGCGCAAGTGCCTGGCGCTACCCATATGTTGGCTGGGGATGCGAATGACGCATTCACGGCCGCGATCGCAGGCTTCATCGGGAGCCTGGAGCCTGCCTTTCGTCCGCGGGACGAAGCTAAGCAACCTGCATGAGGTGTTGAAATGTCCGTCCTATTGACCGTGTTGGCCGCGCTCATTGCGACCGGCGCCAGCGCCTACCACCGCAGCAGTCTGCGCACCTGGGCGATCGCCACGATTGTCACCACTCTTGCCGTGGGCGTGTTGGCGCGCGCGCCGATCACGACGGTGATTTTGCTGATGATCGAGGTGCTGATCGCGGTGCCGTTGCTGAACCTGGCTTTTCGCCGCAAGCAGATCAGCGCACCGCTGTTGAAAGTTTTCGCCAAGGTGACACCGAAGCTTTCGGATACCGAACAGACTGCGCTGGAAGCCGGTACCGTCGGCTTCGAGGGTGAGTTGTTCTCCGGCAAGCCGGACTGGCACGAACTGCTCAAGCAGCCCAGACCTGAGTTGAGCGTGGAAGAAAAGGCCTTCCTCGATGGGCCGGTCGAGCAGCTGTGCGGCATGCTCGACGACTGGCAGATCACCCACGAGCTAGCTGATCTGCCGCCGGAAGTGTGGGACTTCATCAAGAAGCACAAATTCTTCGGCATGATCATTCCCAAGCAGTACGGCGGCCTGGGCTTCTCCGCGCTGGCACACTCGGCGGTACTGCAGAAGCTCGCCAGCATGTCGGCAACGGCGGCTTCCACCGTCGCGGTGCCCAATTCGCTCGGGCCGGCTGAATTGTTGCTGCACTACGGCAGCGACGAGCAGAAGAACTATTACTTGCCGCGCCTGGCGTTGGGCGAAGAAATTCCGTGTTTTGCGCTTACCGGCCCGTACGCGGGCTCCGATGCGACTTCGATTCCCGATTACGGCGTGGTCTGCAAGCAAGTAGTCGATGGTGTCGAAACGCTGGGCATGCGCCTGAATTTCGACAAGCGCTACATCACCCTGGCGCCGGTTGCCACCGTAGTGGGCCTGGCCTTCCGCTTGTACGACCCCGATCACCTGCTTGGCGACAAGGACGATCTCGGCATCACGCTTGCGCTGCTGCCGCGCAGCACGCCGGGTCTGGAAATCGGCCGCCGGCATTTTCCGTTGAACGTTCCGTTCCAAAACGGACCGGTGCGCGGCAAGGACGTGTTTGCGCCGATGTCCACCTTGATCGGCGGCCCGCACATGGCTGGCCATGGCTGGCGCATGCTGGTGGAATGCCTGTCGGTCGGGCGTGCGATTTCGCTGCCTTCCAATGCAACGGGCGGAGTGCGCATGGCGGTGGCGGGCACTGGCGCGTACGCACGAATGCGCAAGCAGTTCGGCCTGGCTGTGGCGCGTTTCGAGGGCGTGGAAGAGGCCTTGGCGCGTATCGGCGGCCTCACTTATGCCACGGCCGCGCTCTCGCGTGCGACGGCTGCAGCGGTTGACCGCGGCGAGAAGCCGGCGGTGCCTTCGGCGATCGCCAAATATCACGCGACCGAATGGGGCCGTGCCGTGGCGGGCGATGCCATGGACGTGCACGGCGGCAAGGCCGTGCAGCTCGGCCCGAAGAATTATGCCGGTCGCGCCTGGCAAGGCGTGCCGATTGCGATCACGGTCGAAGGCGCGAACATCATGACGCGCAGCCTGATGATCTTCGGCCAGGGCGCGATCCGTTGCCATCCTTATGTATTGAAGGAGATGCAAGCACTGTCGATCGAGGATTACAGCGAGCGCCTGAAGGCGTTTGACCGAGCCTTGTTCGGGCATCTCGGCTTCGGCGTTTCCAATGCCGTGCGCAGCCTTGCGCTGGGCATCACCGGCGCGCGCATCGGCGATTCGGCCGGCGATGCCTATGTGCGCCGTTACTACCGCAAGCTCAATCGCTATTCCTCCGCTTTGGCATTGTGTGCCGACACCTTCATGGGCGTGCTGGGAGGCAAGCTGAAGTTCAAGGAAAAGCTCTCCGCGCGATTGGGCGACGTGCTGAGCTATCTCTATATCGCCAGCGCCATGCTGAAGCGCTATGAGGATACCGGCCGCCCGGAAGCGGACCGTCCGCTGCTGGCATGGGCGTTCCATGAGTGCATGTGGCGCACGCAGATGGCGCTCGATGGCGCGATCCGCAATTTCCCGGTGCGTCCGGTGTCCTGGCTGCTGCGTGCCTTGGTGTTCCCGTTCGGCCGCCGTGAGGTACCGCCGTCGGATCGTCTGGGTCGCCGCGTCGCCGCAATCATCACGGCGCCCGGAGAAGCTCGCGATCGCTTGCTGGAATGGGCCTATCTCACCCCCACGTCCAACAACACCGTCGGCCGCATGAACGAGCTGCTGCCGGATGTGATTGCCGCCGAGCCGGTGGAGCGCAAGTTCCTCAAGGCGCAGAAAGCCGGCCAGTTCAAGTCGCACGACTATCTTGGCCAGCTGGACGAGGCGATGCGTTCCGGCGTGATCGACAGCTCGGAAGCCGCCTTGCTCAGGCGAGTGCGTGAAGGCGTGTTCGAGTTCATCTCCGTGGACGATTTCGATCCGGCGGAGTTGCAGTCGGCCGTCACCCGCAAGCATGCCAAGAAGCTGGCTGATGCCGCTTGAGGAGAAAGCATAGGTTAGGGTGCAAACCCCAACTCGGGATGTAGGATGTGTGCTGACGTTGGGGTTTGCACCCCAACCCACGCGGCAGGAGCTTTCATGGGTGCACCGTTGTTGTCCTTGTACCAGCGCATCACGCGCTGGCCAGCCGGCCATTGGCTGTTTTCCCGCGCTGTCTGCCTGCGAGCCCCTTACTTCGCCACCGTCGCTCCATTGTTCGTTGCCCTGGAACCGGGACGCTGCGAGGTGCTTATGCGCGATCGCAGGCGTGTGCATAACCATATCGGCACGGTGCACGCCATCGCGTTGTGCAATCTGGCCGAGTTGAGTGCAGGCGTCATGGCCGAGGTGACGCTTCCGCCCGACGCACGCTGGATACCCAAAGGCATGAGCGTGGAATACCTCAGCCGGGCCAAAGGCAGCATGCACGCGGTGGCGGCTCCGGAAGCACCGATGGATGCCGTGGATGCCGGCAAGGAGTGGCCGGTGCGGGTGGAGGTGACGGATCCAAGTGGAACGCCGGTGTTCCGTGCGCGCATCACGATGTGGGTGTCGCCTCGCAAGAAGGCGTGACGCCGCGCGACTTGCGCAAGCGGATGATGCTCTTGCGTCGCAAGGCAATCCGCAGCAACACTGCCGAAACCGACGTACACACCAGCAGGGCCACCACCGAGGCTTCCGCGCCGAACGCGCCACCGCTCAGCCAGTCCGGGCCGGTCCGCGACGACAGCAGCCAGCCCTTGGCGTCTGTGCCGGATACCGGTATGCCGTAGATCGTCCCCTGCGTGATGTTCCAGGCGGCATGCAGCCCTATGCATGCCCAAAGCGTCCGTGTCACGTGGAAAACCAGGGCGAGCAGAATGCCGGCTTCGATGGCGATGGCCAACGAGCTCCACGGCGTAGCGCTGGGGTTGAAGATGTGTGCGACGCCGAAAAAGACGGCAGAAATCGCCAGCGCCCACCAGGTGCCCAGGCCTTCCTCGGCGATGCGGAATAGCACCCCGCGCATGGCGATTTCTTCGCCGATGCCGGCTCCAGCACCCGCGATCAGCACGCCGGACAGCCAGTCCACGTGTGCATTGATGCCAAGTACATGATAGCTGCCGCACAGCCACAGCACGCCCACCACGGTGCTGAAGATGAGAAAGCCTGACAGCAGTCCGGCCAGACCGTAGGCAGGAAAAGCACGCAAGGACAATTCGCTTGGCGATCTTCGCTCAATCAGGCAGACCAAAGCCAGATAGGCAATGACAGTGGCGGAAAGCTCGATCGACAGGCCGGCTAGCGCACTTTGCAGCGGCGTTGCCGTTTTGCTCATCCAGCCCAGCGAGGACAGGACGCTACGCACCGAGAAGCCAAGGCCGATGGCGATGGCGGTAAAGATGGCGATACGGGCCACTGCTGAATAAATCAGCCAGCGCTGCCACGCCGGTGCCGAGGCCGGCGTACGAAAGGCGATGTTTTCGGGCATGGCCATTTCCCCATGGTGAGCAATCAGGCTACGACCGTGCGACTGATCACATCGGCGCCAGCGCACAGCCGTTCTTGCCGCTCTCCTTGACTTGATACAGCGCCCGATCTGCGGCTTGGATCAGTGTCTCGTCTGAATCGATTTTTTCGCTCCACAACGCGATGCCGATGCTGGCGCTCACGCGGGCAAGGAAGGCGCCGTGTTCGCCCTGCAGCGGATACGGCTGCGCCAGCACCTTGCAAATTTCCTGGCAGCGATTCAGCAGCGGCTGGATGTCATCGGCACCTTGGAAGATCAGCGCGAACTCGTCGCCGCCCAGGCGCGCCGCGGTATCGTCGGCACGCACCTGACCGTTCAGCCGCGAGGAGATCGCCTGCAACAGCGCATCACCTGCCGGATGGCCGTACGTATCGTTGACCGCCTTGAAGCCATCGATATCGACCAGCGCCAGCGCAAAGGGAATGCCGTGCAGCATGCTGTATTGCACTGCCGAGCGCAGCCTCTCGTGGAACAGCATGCGATTGGGCAATTCGGTCAGCATGTCGTGGGTGGCTTGATGGCGCACCCGGGCTTCGGCGCGCTGCCGCTCGGCGATCTCGGCCTGCAATTGCCGGTTGCGGGCGGACAGTTGCTCGAGTGTCTCCTGCAATTGCATGCGCGCGTTATGCAGTTCGAGGAACACGCGTACCTTGGATTTCAGGATCGTGTCGTTGATCGGCTTGGCGATATAGTCGACTGCGCCGGAGCTATAACCTTTCAAGCGGTTGATGTCGTCCGCATAGGCGGCGGTGACGAAGATCACCGGCGTATCGCGCAGGTGCTCGGTTTCGCCAAGCAATTGCGCGACTTCGAAGCCGTCCATGTCAGGCATGTTCACGTCGAGCAGGATCAGCGCGAACTGTTGGTCCAGGCAGGCCGCCAGCGCCGAGTTGCCGTTGCTTGCCTCCACCAGTTCGGCGCCGCAGTCGGCGAGCAGATGGCGCATGGCGACCAAGTTGGCGCGGGTGTCATCGACGACCAGGATCTTGGGAATGTGAGTATTCATGGCAGAGTTGATTGAGGACGGGGGCGATGTCCGAAAGCGGCAGGCAGTAATCGGCGCCGGCCAGGTCCAGCGCGGCCTGCGGCATGGCGGTGGCCTCGGCGTCAGCGGGAGATTGCACGATGGCGACTCCGCCGAGCTGTCGAATGCGTAGCAGTCCCGCAGCGCCATCGGCATTGGCGCCGGTCAAGATCACGCCGATCAGGGCCTGGCGCCAAACTTCGGCGGCGGAACAGAACAGCACGTCGATGGAGGGGCGCGAATAGTTCACGCGCGGGTCGACCGACAGGGCGAAATTGAGATCGCTCTCCACCAGCAGATGGTATCCGGCGGGCGCAAGATGCACGACGCCGGGCTGGACCGGCTGGCGCTCGACCGCCTCGATCACCGGCAATACGGAATTGCGTCCCAGCACGTCACCCAGAATGTCCATGGCGTCGGACCGGTGGCAGCAGACCAGCACGGGTTGCTGCAGCCCGGCATCGAGCCCGCCGAGCAACGTCATCAGTGCATCCACACCGCCCGCCGAACAGCCGATCGCGATGGCGGCGGGTGAGGTCATTCGGCGATATCGTCCAGGTGGCTGGCGAGCCGGTAGATGCGCTGCGGCTCGCTGAACGGCACGAAGGCCCGCGCGACAGGCGAGCGGTCGATGTTCTCGCGTGCCCCCAGGCAGAGGAAGCCGGCGCGTACCAGGCTGTCGCGAAACAGCGACAGCGCGCGGTTCTGCAACGTGTTGGAAAAATAGATCAGCACGTTGCGGCACAGTATCACGTGCGCCTCGCAAAAGACGCCGTCAGTGGCCAGATTGTGCACAGCGAAAGTCACGTTCCGGCGCAGGCGCTGGTTGAGTTTGAGCAGCTTGTAGCCGGCGCTGCAGTAATCGGCCAAAGAGCGCCGGCCGCCGGCGGCCTGGTAATTGCGCGACCACTGTTGGGCTTCCTGCGCGGGATAAATGCCCTCGCTCGCGCGCTGCAACGCACGGTCGCTCAAATCGGTGGCAAAGATCTGCGTGCGCTCGTACAGCCCGGCCTCTTCCAGCAGGATCGCCAGGGAATACACCTCCTGCCCGTGCGCGCAACCGGCCTGCCAGATGTTGATGTGCGGATAGGACGCCAGCAGCGGAAACACCTGCTCGCGCAGCGCACGGAACATGTCCGGATCGCGGAACATGTCCGACATAGGTACGGTCAGGCCTTCCAGCACGCGCGGCAGCAGCGCGGGTTCGTGCAGCATGCGTTCGGTCAGGCCGGTAATGGACCTGCATTCGAGCTGATCAGCCAGCAGGTGCACGCGGCGCTTGAGCGAAGCCGGCGCATACTGGGTGAAATCGTGCCCGTGGCGCTTTTGCAGCGCCTGCACGAAGAGGTCCATTTCGATGCAGTCCAGCTCGGAGGCATCCATGGGAGCAGCTCCCTTAAGGTCAGTCACGCAACCACATGCGCATCAGCGAAGCCAGCTTGTCCACGTCGATCGGCTTGGACAGGTAATCATTGGCGCCTGCTTCCAGGCAGCGCTCGCGGTCACCGCGCATGGCCTTCGCCGTGAGGGCAATGATCGGCAGGCTGGCGAGGTCCGGCCGGGCGCGGATCGCCCGCGTCGCTTCGTAGCCGTCCATGCCGGGCATCATGATGTCCATCAGCACCAGTTCGATCTGCGGGTTCTCGCCCAGCACCTGCAAGGCTTTCTGGCCATCCTGCGCCATGCTTACACGGATGCCCCAGTCGCGCAGCACCTTGGAAAGTGCAAACAGGTTACGCATGTCATCATCCACCAGCAGCACGTTGTGATCGCGCAGGCCATCATGGCTGGAAGCGGGGCCGGAGCTGCCTGGTGATTGCCTGGTGTCGCGAATGCTGTGCAGGAACAGGCTGACTTCATCCAGCAGACGCTCGGGCGAGCGGGCGCCCTTGATGACGATGCTGTCGGTGTACTGGCGCACCGCCAGGTTTTCCTCGCGGCTCAATTCGCGGCCGGAATACACCACTACCGGCGGAATGCTGCCGCTGGTGGCGAGCTTCTCCAGCAGTTCCAGGCCGGACATGCCGGGCAGGTCCAGATCGAGCACGATGCAGTCGTAGCCGGTGCCGGCGATCATCTCCAAGGCTTCCTCGCCGTTGCCCACTTCATCCACTTCAACGTCGTCGTCCAGGCTCAGCAGGTCGTGCACGGCGCGGCGCGCGGCTGCGTCATCGTCGATCACCAGCAAATGACGGGAGCGCCCCTCGGCGAAATGCAGCAGCCGTTCGAACGCCTGGTTGATCGCCTCCCGCGAGACCGGCTTGGTAAGAAAGCCAACGGCGCCCAGTTCGCGTCCGCGTCCGGCGTCGTCGGTGGCAGTAAGAAAGTGCACGGGAATATGCCGGGTAACCGGATCGGCTTTCAGCCGTTCGATCACGGTCCAGCCATCCATGCCCGGCAGCATCACGTCGAGCAGGATGCCCACCGGGTGATAGCGGCGCGCCAGTTCCAGCCCGGCCTCGCCATTGGGGGCGTGCAACATGTGATGGCCCTTCTGCCGCACCATGTCCGCCAGGATGCGCGCGAAGGCCGGATCGTCTTCCACGACCAGGATTACGCTGTCGCCCGGGGCAATGCGTTCGCGATCGTCACGCATGCCTTCGGCCGGGAGCAGGGCACGCGTGGCCGCGCGCGGCACCGGCGTGTGATTGGCCGTTGCCGTAGGCGTCTTGGTAGGGATGGGAGTGCCGGCGCCATGCTCGGGCAGCAGCAGCACGAATTCGCTACCCTGGCCGACTTCGCTACGCAGCACGATGTCGCCACCCATCAGCCCCGCCATGCGCCGCGAAATGCTCAGCCCCAAGCCGGTGCCGCCGAATTGCCGGCTGGTGCTGCTGTCGGCCTGTTCGAACGCGTTGAAGATGCGTTCCAGCTTGTTCGCCGGAATGCCGATGCCGGTGTCCTTCACGCTGATTGCCAGCAGCGGGCTCCCTTGTGCGATTTCCGCTACCGGCAGATCGCCACCGGGCCGGCCAATGTGCACGCGGATGCTGCCTTGCTGGGTGAACTTGAAGGCGTTGCCGAGCAGGTTGTTGGCGATCTGCTCCAGCCGGGTGGGATCGGTATGGATGGTTTCAGGCAGCCCTGCATCCAGCGCCACCTCGTAATCAAGCTTCTTTTCGCGCGCCACGTGGTCGAAATTGCGGCGCAGGTTGCGGGCCAGGCTCTGCAGCGGGTAATCGACCAGCGACAGTTCCATCTTGCCTGCTTCGATCTTGGACAGATCGAGAATGTCGTTGATCAGGCGCAGCAAGCCCGAGCCCGAGTCGTGAATGATACGGGCCGACTCCACTTCCTCGTCGTCCAGATGGCCTTCGCGATTGTCGGACAGGCTGCGCGACAGGATCAGCAGGCTGTTGAGCGGCGTGCGCAGCTCGTGCGACATATTGGCCAGGAATTCGCTCTTGTACTGGCTGGCGCGCGCCAGCTCCTCGGCCTTCTGTGCAGTGTCCCGTTGCAATGCCTCCACCTGTTGCTTCTGCTGGCGCAGCGATTCGGTCATCAGGCGCAGCTCTTCATTGGAAGCCTGCAGCTCATCGGCCTGCACGCGCAGTTCCTCCTCGGACGCCAACAGGCGCTGGGATTGCTCTTCCAGTTCGATGGTCTTGCTTTGCAGAGTATCGTTGGCGGAACGCAGCGCTTCCTGCTGCTGGCGCATCGTGACGGAAGAAATGCGCAGTTCGTCTGCCTGTTCGCGAGTCTGTTCGAGCAGTTGTTCGGTGTTCACCGTGCGGTTGAGGTTTTCCAGCGTCAGCGCCGCCAGGGGCAACAGCTCTTCCAGCAATTGCTCGTGGTGGGCCGTGGGCGCCGTGAAGCCGGCAAATTCCAGCACGCCGACCAGTTGGTCGCGAACCATCAAAGGCAGGATGGTGAGATGGCGTGGCAACGCCGAGCCACCGCCCCAGTCGATACGCAAATAGTTCGCCGGCACGTCGTCCAGCACGATGGCGAGCCGCGAAGCAGCGCATTGGCCAACCAGGCCTTCGCCAGGCATGTAGGCATCCGGGCTGTTCTGGATGCGCAGCCCGTAGCTGCCGAGCAGGTCGAGCCGCTGGCGGGACTCGTCGAAGCCGTAGAACAGCGCCACCCCGGCGTTGATGGAGGGTGCCAGCTGGTTGACAAACCTTTCCGCGAACTCGCGGTGGTTGGTCGCCGACTGCAGGTTGGTGGAAATCGCCGTGACATGGGATTTCAGCTGTGCCTGCTCGTGCGTCTCCATCACCATGTTCCTGAACACCTGCAGGGCGCGCGAGATTTCGCCGATTTCGTCGCGCCGCTCGATGCCACGGATAAGGATGTTGTGATCGTGGTTGGCGAGCCGGGTCATCGACTCGCCCAGCCGGCGAATCGGCCGCGCCACCATGCGTGAGGTCAGCGAGATCACCAGCAGGCCGATGGACAGTTCGATCAGCGTACTGACGAGGTCGATATAGCGGGTCGTGTCCAGCAGGTTGTCCGCACTGCGTACGCGCGAGGCGAGCAATTGCCGTTCCGAAACGACCATGTCATCAAGCACTGCCATGTAGTCTTCGACGTGCACGGTGCGCCGCGCCAGATAGTTCTCGCGAATGGGTGCGATCTGCGCGGCAAGCGTCTGCCTGTCAGCGGACTTGATCGACGTCATGGGCCCGAAAACCATGGCCTGCAGTTCCTGGTCCCAGCGCAGGGCCAGCGTCTTGATCCGGTCGATGCGCGACTGCTGTAGCGGGTTGTCCGAGGTCATTTGCTGCAGCTGCGTCAGCTCGGTCAGGAACGCCGCGTTGCTCTTCTTCGCTTGGTCCAGTTCCTGCGGCTCCTGGGTGAGCAGGAACCCGCGCAACCCGACCTGCCCGGACAAGGCCGTGCGCTGCAGCTCTCCTATCTGCTGGATGACTTGATTGGTGTGTTCAACCCACCGCCGCGTTTCCGACTGCAGATTCCCTGACACGACGTCAATCAGGCTGTCGATGAAAAACAGCCCCAGCAGCAGCCCTATCGCCAGGATGATCTTGTAGCGAATGGGCAGGTGAGCCAGCCAGCCATACTTCTTTGGAGTCGGCGTCACGTTGGAGCTGACCATGCGAAATCCCGCTGAGGTTGACTTTGGATAGGCCGCGCCTCCGGTCGGATGGCGGCCCCCTTGGCAATCAGATTAGCGAGATGCCCTGCCGGGCGGTACTGCCCGGCAAAAATGACGATTGTGTGAAGGCAGGCCGGCCGCCGTCGCTCAGACGTCCACCGCAGCGGCGTGCTCGCGGGTGGCGGAGAAGCGCACGGCGGGCGCACGCTCCTGCGTCAGCTGCAGGTTTACGCGGGAAGGTGCCAGATAGACCAGCTCGCCGGCCGCATCGATGGCCAGGTTCATGCTGTTCTTCTCGCGGAATTCTTCCAGCTTCTTGGCGTCGTCGCAGTGCACCCAGCGGGCCGTCACCACGCCGACCGGCTCGAAGCTGGCTTCCACGCCGTACTCGTCCTTCAAGCGGTACGCCACCACATCGAACTGCAGCACGCCTACCGCACCCAGGATCAAATCGTTGCTCATCAGCGGACGGAAGAACTGCGTGGCGCCTTCCTCGGAAAGCTGGGCCAGCCCCTTCTGCAACGCTTTCATCTTCAAGGGATCGCGCAGGCGCGCACGCCGGAACAATTCCGGGGCGAAGTTGGGGATGCCGGTAAAGCTGATCGCCTCGCCTTCCGTGAAGGTGTCACCGATGCTGATGGTGCCATGGTTGTGCAGGCCGATCACGTCACCCGGGTAGGCGCTTTCCACGATTTCGCGATCGCTGGCCATGAAGGTGAGCGCGTTGGCGATGCGGACTTCCTTGCTGGTGCGCGTCTGGATCATTTTCATGCCGGCGGTATAGGTGCCGGAACAGATGCGCATGAAGGCGACACGGTCCCGATGTGCCGGATCCATGTTGGCCTGGATCTTGAACACAAAGCCGGTGAGCTTTTCTTCCGCCGGTTTTATCTCCCGCGAAAGCGTGTTGCGTGAGCGAGGCGAGGGCGCGTGCTCCACGAAGAAATCCAGCAGCAGCTGCACACCGAAGTTGTTCACCGCCGACCCGAAGAATACCGGGGTCAGCTTGCCGGCGAGGTATTGCTCCAGGTCGAACGGATGCGAAGCGCCCTGGACCAGTTCCAGTTCCTCGCGCATTTCGTTCAAGGCCTCCGTGCCGATGGCCTGCTCCAGCCCGGGCGCGTCCAGGCCCTTGAAGATGGTCGAATCCTGGCGCGTAAAATTCTTGCCCTGCTCGAACACGTGCACTTCGTCCAGCAGCAGGTGGTACACGCCCTTCAGTCGCTTGCCCATGCCGATCGGCCAGGTCAGCGGCGCGCAGGCGATGCCGAGCACGGATTCCACTTCGTCCAGCAGCTCGATCGGCGAGCGGCCCTCGCGGTCGAGCTTGTTGATGAAGGTCATGATTGGGGTGTCGCGCAGGCGGCACACCTCCATCAGCTTGATCGTGCGCTCCTCCACGCCCTTGGCGCAGTCGATCACCATCAGCGCCGAGTCCACCGCGGTAAGCACGCGATAGGTGTCCTCGGAGAAGTCCGCGTGGCCGGGGGTGTCGAGCAGGTTGACGATCTTGCCCTCGTAGGGAAACTGCATCACCGAGGAGGTCACCGAAATGCCGCGCTCCTTCTCCAGTGCCATCCAGTCCGAAGTGGCGTGGCGCGCGGCCTTGCGGCCTTTCACTGAGCCGGCCATCTGGATGGCGCCACCGAACAGCAGCAGCTTTTCCGTCAGCGTGGTCTTGCCCGCGTCGGGGTGGCTGACAATGGCAAAGGTGCGGCGGCGCTGGGTTTCTTGCAGGTGGGTGGACATGGGCGGTTGGGCTGGCAGGCGAACCGCGTATTGTAGCGTGGATGGCTCGCCGGGACGCGCTCGGATTGGCATCCCAGTCTTGGTTTCACCGGCGAAGCTGACCCGGCCGCAACCGTCTTTCGCTGCGTAGCACATAGAGCACGAACACACGCTCGCCATCAACGCGATAGATGATTCGACAAGGAGGCTCAATAACCTGGCGATAACGCCAGCCTTTCAATTCCTGCGGCCTTGAACCGCTTTCGGGGTGGTCGGCCAGCTGCTCTACGTGCCTGACAACGCGCGCGACGAGTTTGCGCGCGGCCCCGGGATTGTCCAGTGCGATGTAGTCGGCGATTTCGTCCAGCTCGCTAAGGGCCGGATCGGTCCAAATTATTTCAGCCATCGGCTCAGGCGTTCCTTCGCCTGCTCGTGCGAGACCGTTCGCCCTTCCTCCAGGGCGCGCTCCCCGCGTGCGATGCCTTCCAGCAGCTTGATGCGCTGTTGCATGGTTTCGAAAGACTCAACGTCGACCAAGTACGCACTAGGCAAGCCATGCTGGGTAATCAGGATCGGCTCGCGATCGCGCTCCAGGTCGGCCAGCAATTCAGTGGCCTGCCGCTTGAGGGTGGTGACTAGTTCGGTGCGCATGAAAGTGATACTAAAGTGTCACTTCGGGGGGCGCAAGACCGCAGCGTCCGGATACAAAAAAAGCCCAGGGATGGCTCCCTGGGCTTGGACTTTCCAGTGCGGCAACGAAAGCTTACTTCGCTTCCTTTTCCATCAGCTTGGCGACCATGCTGGCCGGCACTTCTTCGTAATGATCGAAGATCATCGAGAAGGTGCCGCGGCCGCTGGTGGCCGAGCGCAGGAAGTTGATGTAGCCGAACATTTCCGCCAGCGGCACGAAGCCCTGCACGAAGGCGTTGGTGCCCTTCTGGCCCTGTTCGCTGACCGAGCCGCGGCGACGGTTGATATCGCCGATCACGTCGCCGAGGTAGTCGGCTTCAGTGACGACTTCCAGCTTCATCACCGGCTCCAGCAGTTTGGGCTTGGACATCTTCTGCGCTTCGCGGAAGCAGGCGCGGCCGGCGATTTCGAAGGCGAGCGCCGAGGAGTCCACGTCGTGGAACTTGCCGTCGATCAGGCGTGCCTTGAAGTCCAGCACTTCGTAGCCGGCCACCTGGCCCTGGCGCGATTCCACGGTGATGGCGTATTCCACCGCGGGGATGTACTCGCGCGGTACGCGGCCGCCGACGATTTCGTCGGAGAACACCACGCCGCTACCCGGTTCGCCCGGTTCGAAGATCATCTTCACTTCGGCGAACTGACCCGAACCACCGGACTGCTTCTTGTGCGTGTAGGTATGCTCGACGGTCTGGCCGAAGGCTTCACGGAAGCTGACCTTGGGCTTGCCCATGTTCGCTTCCACGCCCAGTTCCGTGCGCATGCGGTCGATGGTGATTTCCAGGTGCAGTTCGCCCATGCCCTTGAGCACGGTCTGCCCGGTTTCCTTGTCCACTTCCATGCGCAGCGACGGGTCGGCCTTCACCATCTTGTAGAGCGCGGTGGACAGCTTGTCGATGTCATTGCGGCTCTTCGGTTCCACCGCCACGCTGATCACCGGGTCGGGGAAGCGCATGCGCTCCAGGAGAACCTGGTGAGCCGGATCGGTGAGCGAGTCGCCGGTCTCGGTTTCTTTCAGCGAGACGAAGGCACAGATGTCGCCGGCGCGCACTTCGTCGATTTCCTTGGTGGCGTTGGCCTGCACTTCCACGATGCGGCCGATGCGCTCTTTCTTGCCGCGGGTGACGTTCTGCAGCGTGTCGCCCTTCTTGATCACGCCGGAGTAGATGCGGGTGAAGGTGAGGGTGCCGAACTGGTCGTTGATCACCTTGAAGGCCAGCGCACGAACCGGGGCGTCGTCAGTCACCGCCTGCTCGCCGATGATGTTGCCGTCCTCGTCCACCATCGAGATGCCGCCGTTCTCGCCCGGGAACGGCATGTAGTCGATCACACCGTCGAGCATCTGCTGCACGCCCTTATTGCGGTACGAAGAGCCGCAGAACACCGGCACCAGCTTGCCCGCCACGCAGCCCTGGCGGATGCACTTCTTCAGCGTTTCCAGGCTCGGCTCGTTGCCTTCCAGGTAAGCGTGCATCGCGTCATCGTCCATTTCCACGGCGGTTTCGATGCTTTCCGCGCGCAGCTCGGCGAGCTTTGACACCCATTCTGTGTCGGCGGCAGTGGTGAAAGCTTTCACCCGGGGGTGATCGGCAATCTGGTCCAGCGGGATGGTCTCCCACTTGCTGTCCTTGTCGCTGGTTTCCCAGATGTAGCCTTGGCCTGCGATCAGGTCGGCCATGCCGATGAAGTCGTCGTGGCTGCCCAGCGGCACCTGGCAGAGCACGATCTTGGCGCCCAGGCGGTTCTTGATGCCGTCCACGGCGTGCTTGAAGTTCGCGCCGATGCGGTCCATCTTGTTGATGTAGCACATGCGCGGCACGTTGTACTGGTCGGCCAGGCGCCAGTTGGTTTCAGTCTGCGGTTCCACGCCGGCCACCCCGTCGAACACCACCACGGCGCCGTCGAGCACGCGCAGGGAGCGGTTCACCTCGATGGTGAAGTCCACGTGCCCTGGGGTATCGATCACGTTGATCTGGTGACCCTTCCACTCGGTCGACACGGCGGCGGACTGAATGGTGATGCCGCGCTTCTTTTCCTGTTCCAGGTAGTCGGTCGTGGTCGAGCCCTTGCCATCCTTCGTGTCATGCACGTCGATGATCTGGTGCTTCTTGCCGGTGTAGTACAGGATGCGCTCGGTGGTGGTGGTCTTACCAGCGTCGATGTGCGCAATGATGCCGATGTTGCGATAGAGGTTGAGAGGTTTTTGGCGGGCCACAGCGTTGGTTCCGTAGTAGAAGTCGTTGGTCGATCGAAAAAGGGTGCTCTCTCCAAGGGGAGCGTCAACAGTTGGGCGGGGCGTCCGTGCTCCGCAGCGTACGATTCAAATGTGTATGCCTGGTTGCCGGCCGGGCCTGTTCATGCCACAGGGCCGGCAAGCAAATCTTCATAAAAAGCACCGTAAGGTTCGCTCGGGTGGGCAATCTGGACTTCCAGGACCCACAAGCCCTGGCCGGGCGTGCGGTCGAGATCTCCCAGGTTGCCGCCCTTGTGCACCGAGTGCGGGAAGTCGCTCACCCGATGCCCCTTGACGGCATGGTTGAAGCGCCAGCCCATCTCCTCGGCGCGCTCGCAGGCATAATCATAAAGCTTTCGGCCGTTCCAGCCTTCACTGCGCCAGATGCCGGCGACATCCTGAAACAAGTCCCGTGCAGCCTGCGCGCAGGCCGCCCGCTCGGGCGCATGGCCGACCACGAACGTGTCGCCCACATCGCCCTCATGCCCGGCGAACACCAGGCCCAGATCGATGAAGTAGCTGTCGTTCGGGCCGAGGCGCACATCGGGCAGGGACGGTTCCCGGTACGTCCGGGTGGTATTGGGACCGATGCGGATGATCACCGGATGCCACAGCCGCTCCATGCCCAGCGTTTCGAACACCTGCATGGCTTCGGCGCGTGCTTCGTCCTCGCTGATGCCCGGCCGCATGCGCTCACGAATGCCTTGCAGCGCCTGCCAGCTCAGTTCGCGCGCGCGCTGCATAAGCGCGGGATCGAACCGCTGGCCGACAGCTTCGCGATCGTGCTCCCCCATATTAGCTCATCAGCACCAGGGCGATGCCGATCGCGGCAGGGAGTCCCTGGATCCACAGCACCTTGCGCGTCGCGGTCAGGCCCCCATACACGCCGGCCACCAGCACGCAGGCAAGGAAGAACAGCTTCACGTGCATGCCTTCGCTGCCGCCGAGGATCACCCCCCAGCCCAGACCGGCCGCGAGAAAGCCGTTGTACAGGCCCTGGTTGCCGGCCAGCACCTTGGTCTGCGCGGCGTATTCAGGCGTGATGCCGAACGCACGCAGGCCAGCGGGCTTGTCCCACAGCAGCATTTCCAGCACCAGAAACCATACGTGCATCAGCGCGATGATCGTAACCACGATGCTGGCGAGGGTGGACATGGCAGCCATTCCCTGCGCTCAGCCCAGCGCGTAGCCGAACTGCTGCTTGAATTCGGCAGCGAACTGGTCGTACGTGAAGTGCTGGTTCTGCGTGCCGGGGTGCTCCACTTTGAGCGCACCCATCAACGAGGACATGCGGCCGATGGTGGGCCAATCCAGGCCCTTCATGACGCCAAAGATGAGGCCGGCGCGGTAGGCGTCACCGCAACCGGTGGGGTCCACCACCTGGCGTTCGCGTGCGGCCGGAATCTCGTGCGTGGTGCCTCCGGTGTGGATCAGCGAGCCGCGCGGGCCCAGCGTCACCACATAGGCCTTCACGCGCGAGGCGATCTCCTGTGCGCTCCAGCCGGTGCGCTGTTGCAGCAGCTGGGATTCATAGTCGTTGACGATCACGTAGGTGGATTTTTCGATCATCGCCCGGAACTCCTCGCCGTTGAACAGCGGCATCGCCTGGCCGGGGTCGAACACGAACGGCACGCCGCGCGCGGCGAATTCGTCCACATGCTGCAGCATGGCCTCACGGCCATCCGGGGCTACGATGCCGAAGCTGATATCCGGGATGTTGCGCACGTGGTTGGCATGGGCGCTGGACATTGCGCCCGGGTGGAAGGCGGTGATCTGGTTGTTGTCCAGGTCCGTGGTGATGAAGCACTGCGGCGTGAACTGGTCCTCGAACACGCGGATGCAATCCATGCGGATGCCGCAGCGCTTGAGATGTTCGCGGTAGGGGGCGAAATCCTGTCCCACGGCCGCCACCGGCAGCGGGTCGCCGCCCAGCAGCTTGAGGTTGTAGGCGATGTTGCCGGCGCAGCCGCCGAATTCGCGGCGCATCCGCGGCACCAGGAACGACACGTTCAGGATATGCACCTGGTCGGGCAGGATATGGTTCTTGAACTGGTCCTGGAACACCATGATGGTGTCGTAGGCTAGCGATCCGCAGATGACGGCAGACATTTGTCGTGGTCCGAATGAGTTGGCTGGGCGTGGCTTAGGCCACGGCGGCAAACGGGTTATCGTAGCGGCTGAACCGGAAACGGGGAACAGGGCCCGGGGGCAGGGAAGGGCTGGATTCGTCGGTGGGAAGGGGCTCCTTCGGTCGTCCCTGGCCGGAAAATTCGAAGGGGCGAATTCGTGCGGGGCAGCGCGAGCCGCCTGTTCTCGATTCCCTTCTTTTCACCCCGGTTCCGCACAATTGCCCTTAAAAAGACCGCTTTCTTAACACCAATGTCCTTGCGGACTAGGGGTTTGCTGACTAGACTGGCGCGCTTACTTTTTAGCCAGAGTCAATACGCGGCGGACCCATGTTCAAGAAGTTTCGCGGGATGTTTTCCAACGATGTTTCCATCGACCTTGGCACCGCCAATACGCTCATTTACGTGCGCGGCCAGGGCATCGTCCTGAACGAACCTTCCGTCGTGGCGATCCGCCAGGATCGCGGTCCGGGCGGCCCACGCACCGTCGCGGCTGTAGGCGGCGACGCCAAGCGCATGCTGGGCCGCACGCCCGGCAACATCGCCACCGTGCGCCCGATGAAGGACGGCGTGATCGCCGACTTCACCATGACCGAGGCGATGTTGCAGCACTTCATCCGCCAGGTGCATCGTTCGCGCCTGCTGCGCCCCAGCCCACGCGTGCTGGTCTGCGTGCCCTGCGGCTCCACCCAGGTGGAACGCCGTGCGATCAAGGAATCGGCCGAGGGCGCCGGCGCCCGCGACGTGTTCCTGATCGAGGAGCCGATGGCTGCGGCGATTGGCGCCGGCATCCCGGTGCACGAGGCCCGCGGCTCGATGGTGCTGGACATCGGTGGCGGCACCTCCGAGGTGGCGGTGATCTCGCTGAACGGCATCGTCTACTCGCAGTCGGTGCGCGTGGGCGGCGACCGCTTTGACGAGGCCATCATCAACTACGTGCGGCGCAACCACGGCACGCTGATCGGCGAGTCCACCGCCGAGCGCATCAAGCTGGAAATCGGCTGCGCCTTCCCGCAGAGCCAGGTCAGGGAGATCGAAATCTCCGGCCGTAACCTGGCTGAAGGCGTGCCGCGCATGTTCACCGTCAACTCCAACGAGATCCTCGAAGCCCTGCACGAGCCGTTGGCTGGCATTGTGGCGGCGGTGAAGTCGGCGCTGGAGCAGACGCCGCCGGAACTGTGCTCCGACGTGGCCGAGCGCGGCATCGTGCTCACCGGCGGCGGCGCCCTGTTGCGCGACCTGGACCGCCTGCTGTCCGAGGAGACCGGCCTGCACGTGCAGGTGGCCGACGATCCGCTGACCTGTGTGGCCCGCGGCGGCGGCAAGGCGCTGGAGCTGATCGATCAGCACGGCAGCGACTTCTTCGCTCCCGAATAATCCGCACGCAGGGGTGTAGGCCATGCCGCTCGCGCGCGAGGAATCCTCGCCCCTGTTCGCCGGTACTGCCGCGGGAACCCTGCGGCTGATGTTCTATCTTGCCCTGGCGATGGTGCTGATGGTGCTGGACCATCGCAATGGCTGGCTGTGGCGGCTGCGCTATGCCACAGCCATTGTGGTCGAACCGGTGTACCGCTTGGCCAGCCTGCCGGCTGACGGTTTTCACGCACTCAGCGTAGCCTTCGCCGACCGCCGCCTGCTCACCGAGCAGAACCAGCGCCTGCGCGAAGACCTGCTACTGGCCAATGCCAAGCTCAATCGCATGGCCGCGGTGGCCGAGCAGAACCAGCGCCTGAAGGAACTGCTCGATACCCAGCACAGCCTGGAATTGCATGTGCAGATGGCGCGCGTGATCGGCGTGGACATGGGCGCATCCCGGCATCGCATGATGATCAACCTGGGGGCACGCGACGGCATCAAGTCCGGCCAGCCGGTGATCGATGCGCACGGCGTGGTCGGGCAGATCGTCGAGGTATTGCCGAATTCCGCCCTGGTGATGCTGGTGACCGATCCGGATCACGCCGTGCCGGTAATGATCCAGCGCACCGGCTTGCGGACCATCGCCTACGGCTCGCGCAACAGCCAGCAGCTCAGCTTGCCGAACGTGCCGATGGCGGCGGATGTGCACGCCGGCGACAAGCTGCTCACCTCCGGCCTCGGCGGACGTTTCCCGCAGGGCTTTCCGGTCGGCGAGATCGGCAGCGTGGTGCCCTCTGCCAGCGGCATGTTCCTGGAGGCGCATGCGGCGCCCAGTGCCGACCTGGACCGCGCCGACGAAGTCCTGGTCCTGCATGACCTGCCCGAGCCGGCTGGTCCGCCACCGCCGGCTGCGCCGGTGGGTCCACCTGCCAGCGAGGCGCCGGCACCGGCGTCCACAGCGGCGCTGCCGCACGCTACGGTGCCGGGCACGCCAACCACGTCGGCCAGGGCTGCTGCGGCTCAAACGATCGGGACCCCGTCGACGTGAGCCGCCAGCGACTGTCTTTCTGGTGGTTCGTCGGTACGCTCGCGGCCTCCCTGGTGCTGATGCTGGTACCGCTGCCACACGTGCTCGATGCGTTCAAGCCGTATTGGCCTGCGCTGGTGCTGTTGTACTGGGCGCTCGAATCGGGCGAGCAGCGCGTCACGCTGGGCCTCGCCTTCCTGTTCGGCCTGTGTGCGGATCTGCTCACCGGCGTGTTGCTCGGCGAACAGGCAGTGCGCTTGTGCGTGCTGGTGTTCATTGCTTTGCGCTTTCGTTCGCGCCTGCGCTTTTTCCCGATGTGGCAGCAGACGCTGGCGGTACTGGCCCTGCTGCTCAACGACCGCTTCCTGCTGCTGGTGGTGCGGGCCTTTGCCGGCGAATCCACGCCGCCGGCGCTGTGGTGGGCCTCGCCGTTCGTCAGCGCGGTGTTGTGGCCGTTCCTGTTCCTGTTGCTTGACGATTTGCGGATGCGGTTGAGGCTGCAATGAAGCCGGGTGCAAAACGCCTGCGCATCTACAAGGACACGCGCGGCGAAGGCGAGCTGTTCCGGCGCCGCGCGCTGGCGGGTTTTGCGCTGATTCTGCTTGGCCTGTGCGCGCTAGTGGGGCGCTACGTGTTCCTGCAGGTGCTGCGCCACGACGAATTCGCCATCCGTTCGGTCAACAACAGCGTGAAGCCGCGCGCCATTCCGCCCGCACGCGGCCTGATCTACGACCGCAATGGCGTGTTGCTGGCCGATAACGTCCCAGCCTTCCGGCTCGAAGTGGTGCCCGAGCAGATTCACAACATGAATCAGGTACTGGCGGAGCTGGGCACGGTGATTGCGCTGGACCAGGACGACCTGGATGCCTTCCGCAAGCAGCTCAAGCAGTCGCGCCGCTATGACAGCGTGCCGCTGAAGATGCGCCTGACCGAGGACGACATCGCGCGTTTCGCCGTGAACCGCTGGCGCTTTCCGGGCGTGGACGTGGTGCCGTACCTCACGCGCCAGTACACGCTGGGGCCATTGTTCGCGCATGTCATCGGCTATGTCAGCCGCATCGACGCGGACGATCTGCAAAACCTCGATGCCGATCGCTACAAGGGCACCACTCACATCGGGCGCACCGGCGTCGAGCGTTCCTACGAGGACATGCTGCACGGCACCCCGGGTTACGAGCTGGATGAAGTGAACGCCGACGGGCGCATTCAGCGCGTGCTGAAAACCGACGCGCCGGTGCCGGGAAAGAACCTCTATCTCAGCATCGACGCGCGCATTCAGAAGGCGGCGCAGGATGCGCTCGAAGGCCGTCCCGGCGCCGCCGTGGCGATCGATCCGCGCAACGGCCAGGTGCTGGCCATGGTCAGCTTGCCGTCGTTCGACCCCAACCTGTTCGTCAACGGCATCAGCTCCGCCGATTACAAGGCGCTGATGACCGCTGCCGACAAGCCATTGCTCAATCGTGCGCTCAGGGGCGCGTATCCACCCGGTTCCACTGTGAAACCGTTCATGGGCCTGGCCGGCCTGGAATACGGTATCCGTACCCCCCAGGACTCGGTGCTTTCCACAGGCGTGTTCTACATCCCGGGCCAGTCGCGCGGTTATCGTGACGACGTGCGCGGCGGCGTGGGCACGACCAATCTCTATAAGGCGATCTACGCCTCGGTCAATACGTACTTCTACAAGCTCGCGCTGGATCTGGGCATCGACCGCATCAGCGAGTTCATGGGCAGCTACGGCTTCGGGCATCCCAGCGGCGTCGATCTTCCCGGCGAGGTGTCCGGCATCCTGCCTTCGCGCGAATGGAAGGCCAGGCATTCGCCCAAGGAGCGCAACTGGTATCCCGGCGAGACGGTGATCACGGGCATCGGCCAAGGCTACTGGTCGGTCACCGCCGTGCAGCTGGCGCACGCCTTGGCAACGTTTGCCGGCCGAGGCGTACCCTATGCGCCGCGAGTGGTGATGTCGACGGCGGATGTCAGCAGGCCGCCGTCGCCGTTGCCCAATCCGCCCACCGGCCCTTCCCTGATCAAGAACATGAAGGATTGGGAGGCGGTGAACGAGGGCATGCAGCTGGTGATCTACAGCAACGACCCGACTTCGACCGGTTTCGGCACCAAGCTGGCTGACGGCTTCCCGTACCGCATCGCCGGCAAGAGCGGTACGGCTGAGCGCTTCTCGCGCACCACCAATGCGTACAACGAGGACAAGAACACGGCGTATCTCGCCGCGCGCCATCGTGCCTGGTTCGAAGCTTTTACTCCGGCCGAAAATCCGCGCATCGCGGTCGCCGTCGTGCTGGAAGCGGGCGCCTGGGGTGCCAAGGATGCCGGTCCGATTGCACGCAAGATCCTCGACGCATGGCTGTCCGCGCAAGGTGGCGCGGTGCCACCGCACCAGCCGCTGCAGGAGTCGGTCATGTCGCCGGCCGCGTCGACGCAATCGCCACCGACACCCGAGGACACTCCGCAGGGCGACATGCCCGCCCCCGACAGTTCCAGCGCCGGAGACGACGACCAATGACGATCGATATCCTGCGCATCCGCTTCCATCGTTTCCTACGGCGCCTTTGGATGCGTCCGCGCATTGATCTCCCGCTGGCTTTCGCCCTGCTGCTGCTGTGCTGCGTGGGGCTGACAACGCTGTATAGCGCCGGCGGCGGCAATCTCGGCCTGGTCGGCGGACAGGCCGCCCGCTTTGCGCTGGGCGGTGCCCTCATCCTGCTGATGTCGCGTCTTCCGCCCTCCCTGCTGCGCAACTGGACCCCATGGCTCTATGCCGGCAGCGTGATGCTGTTGGTGGTGGTGGCGGTGCTGGGCGAGGGCCGCGGCGCGGATCGCTGGCTCAATCTGGGCATCATGCGTTTCCAGCCGTCGGAGCTGATGAAACTCACCATGCCGATGATGGTCGCCTGGTATCTGCACCCGCGCCAACTTCCGCCGCGCTGGAAGGATATCGTCGTGGTCGGCGGAATGATTGCCATCCCCGCCGGCCTGATTGCCAAGCAGCCGGATCTGGGCACGGCCCTGCTGGTGGCGGCGGCCGGCGGCTTCGCGCTGTTTCTATCCGGCATGGCCTGGTGGCGTATTGGCATGCTGCTCGCCGGTGCTGCGAGCATGGTGCCGGTGGCCTGGCATTTCATGCACCAGTACCAGCGCGAACGCATCCTCACCATGCTCAACCCGGAATCCGATCCGCTCGGCAACGGCTGGCATATCATCCAGTCGCAGATTGCGGTGGGCTCGGGCGGCGTCTTCGGCAAGGGCTTCGAGCAGGGCACGCAATCGCGCCTGGACTTCCTGCCCGAACACACCACCGACTTCATTTTTGCGGTGTTCTGCGAAGAATTCGGCCTCGTCGGCGTGTGCGCGATCCTGGCGCTGTACGCCTTCATCATCGGTCGCTGCCTGTGGATCGCCATGGAAGCCAAGGACACCTACTCGCGCCTGCTTGCGGGCGCGATCGGCATGAGCTTTTTCGTCTACGTGTTCGTCAACGGCGGCATGGTGGCGGGCCTGTTGCCGGTGGTGGGTGTGCCGATGCCGATGGTCAGCTATGGCGGCACTTCAGCAGTGTCGCTGCTGGTGGGCTTCGGCGTATTGATGTCGATCCACGCCAATCGCAAAGTGCATGACTGACGTCCCGTCAAGAATGCGCATGCGTGCTAACCTCCACCGCATGAAGGGAAAGATCATTTCTGCATGGGCAGCGCTATGCTTCGCGATGCCGCTTGCCGCATGGGCCGAACATCCGGGCCAAACTCAACTGGTCAGTGAAGTGGCGAAGGACACCGGCAAGGATCCTGGCGCCCTGAACGCTTTGCTCGATGGCGCGAAGCGACAGCAAAGCATCCTCGATGCGATCAGCCGTCCGGCAGAGGCCAAGCCGTGGAGCGAGTACCGCCAGATTTTCCTGACGCCCGCGCGCGTCGACGCCGGCATCCGCTTCTACCGTGATCATCAGGCGCTGCTGGAACAGATCGGCAAGAAGTACGGTGTGGCGCCGCAGTACATCGTCGCGATTATCGGCGTGGAAACCCTATACGGGCACAATACCGGCCGGTACAAAGTGCTCGATGCGCTGGTAACGTTGGGCCTGTACTACCCTCCGCGCGCGGCGTTTTTCCGCCAAGAACTGAAGACCCTGCTGGAACTGCCGGATACGCAGCTCGCCGGTCCGATCGATACGCTCACCGGCTCCTACGCGGGCGCCCAAGGCTGGGGCCAGTTCATGCCCAGCAGCATTCGTGACTTCGCCGTGGATGAAGACGGCGACGGGCGCATCGACCTGCAGAACTCGCTGCCCGATATCCTCGGCAGCGTGGCCAACTACTTCGCGAAGCACGGCTGGGTTACCGATGGCCCGGTGGCGGCGCGTGCTCAGCCCGATGCGATGGCGAAAGCGCTGAGCGTCAAAGATGCTTCGCCACAATGGACGGTAGAGCAACTCGAAGCATGGGGCTACGCACCGTTGCAGCACCTTGACCCGGGAGCGCCCAGCAGCCTGCAGACGCTGCAGGGGACGACCGGGCCGGAGTACTGGTTCACCTTCAAGAACTTCCAGGTGATCACCACCTACAACCGCAGCGTGATGTACGCGATGGCCGTCAACCAGCTCGCCCAGGCGATCATTGAAGTCGTCCATGCGCAACAGGGCCAGGAGCGAGCACCCTGATGAAGAAGCTCTGGCGCCTGTCCTGGCTGCTGGCGATCATCCTGATGCTGATCGGTTGCGGCGGCCATCACGGCACGCGCCCCTCCAATGCGTCAGCGCATGGAAATTCAGGCCGCTCCAGCCGCGATTCCGGCGGCATCTACGACGACACCAGCAAGCCCCAGGGCAGCCGCTATCGCGATGGCAGCGACAGCATTCCGGAAGGCCCGCCGCCGGACGTGAGCCATTTGCCGGAGCCGGTCCCCCAGGTCGAACCACGCTCGTTGTATGGCAACAAGTCCCCGTACAGCGTGTTGGGCCGTACCTACTCGGTATTGCCGACGGCGCGCGGTTACGACGAGCGCGGCATCGCTTCGTTCTACGGCAGCAAGTTCCACGGCTACAAGACCTCCAGCCTGGAGGACTACGACATGTACAAGTTCACCGCCGCCAGCAAGGTGTTGCCGCTGCCGAGCTATGCGAGGGTGACCAATCTGCAGACCGGCAAGAGCGTGATCGTGCGCGTCAACGATCGAGGGCCGTTCCACGAGGACCGTGTGATCGACCTTTCCTACGCCGCGGCCGTGAAAATCGGCGTCTGGCCCAAGGGCACCGGGCTGGTGGAAGTGCAGGGCATCGACCCTTCGGCGCCGCCACAACAAGAAGCGCCGCCACCGCCACTCGTCAGCGCTACGCCCGCGCATCCGCCCAGTATTTACCTGCAGGTCGGCGCATTCTCCGATCCGGCCAACGCCGAACGCATCGCCGCGCAACTGCGCGTGGCGAATTTTGCCCCGGTGCAGGTGTCTGATGCGACGATAGCCGGCCGCTTGGTGCACCGCGTGCGGATCGGGCCGCTGGGCGACGTGGATAGCGCCGACCAGGTCAGCGCCAAGATCGAGCAAATGGGGCTGCCGCAGCCGCAGGTCGCGGTAGACTGAGCGTTTATTAGAAAAAGTAGGGCGCCTCGCGCGCCGCGCATTTACGGATGTAAGCCGAAGATGAATCTGTTCCGCCGTTCCCTGCACGTTTTTGCCGCCGCCGCCCTGGTGTTCGGCGTCAGTGCCGTTGCCCAGCAGACCCCGCCCAAGCCGGTGCCGAACCCGCCGCCGGCGCCAGCCGCCGTAGCGGTGCCGGTGCCCCCGCCGCCGGACGTAGACGCCAAGGCATGGGTGCTGATGGACTACACCACTGGCCAGGTGCTCGCTTCCAAGAGCCCCGACGAACGGGTGGAGCCGGCCTCGCTGACCAAGGTGATGACCGACTATGTGATCTCGGCGCAGCTGGCATCCGGCAAGATCCACTTCACCGATCAGGTCACGATCAGCGAGCATGCCTGGCGTGCGGGCGGCGCGGGCACCGACGGTTCCACCAGCTTCCTGAAGCTCAACAGCCAGGTGCCGTTGAAGGATCTGCTGTACGGCATGATCATCCAGTCCGGCAACGACTCGGCCATTGCGCTGGCCGAGCACACCGCCGGCTCCGAAGAAACGTTTGCAAACCTGATGAACGCCTATGCCAAGCAGTTGGGCATGGTGAACACTCATTTCGTGAACGCCTCCGGCTACCCCGCCGATAGTCACTACTCCACCGCGCACGACATCGCCATTCTTTCGCGCGCCCTGATCCAGGATTATCCGGACGATTACGCGATCTCGGCGATCAAGGAATTCACCTGGAACGGCATCAAGCAAGGCAATCGCAACACCCTGCTGTGGCGTGATTCCAGCGTGGACGGCATCAAGACCGGTCATACCGCCGAGGCAGGCTTCTGCCTGGCCGCCTCCGCCAAGCACGGTGATGCGCGCATGATCGCGATCGTGATGGGGTCCAGCAGCGCGAAGGCGCGCGCGGACGCGGCGATAGCGCTGGTGAACTACGGCTTCAGGTTCTACGAAACGCACAAGCTGTACGAAGCCAGCAAGCCGCTGTCCACGCCGCGCCTGTGGAAGGGTGAGCTCAATGAGCTGCCGCTCGGCGTTGCGCAGAACGTGCTGGTGACCGTGAAGACCGGCGACTACGACAAGCTCAAGGCGACGATGGACATTCCGGCCACGCTGATTGCACCTTACAAGAAGGGCCAGCAGGTCGGTACGCTGCATATCGCGCAAGAGGGCCAGGCCGTGCTGGACGTGCCGCTGGTGGCGTTGAACGATGCGCCGCAGGGCGGCTTTTTCAAACGCCTGTGGGACAGCATCCTGTTGTGGTTCCACGGCAGCGGCAAAAAGTAAATACTGTGCGCCCTGGTTCCTGCGGGAGAGGGGCGCTCCATCGCCGCCAGGCCCGCTTTCGCGGGAATGACGGCCCGATGAGATGAGACGTCATTCGGAGAATGCCCATGAAAGACCTGAGCGACATCCAGGCGCAGCAGGAGGGCCAGGGTTTTCAATTCCCCGGCGAGTTCGAGATCACCGCCATGGGCAATGCCAGTGCGGACCTGAAGGCCCGTGTGCCGCAGATTCTCGAAGGCCTCGGCCTGCACGTATTGCATGAGACGGTAAAACACCGTCATTCGCGTGAGGGCAACTTCTTGTCCGTCACCGTCAGCTTCCGCTGCGAAACGCGCGAGCAGTATGACCTGGCGCACAGCGCGCTGCGGGCGGATCCGGACATTCGCTACACGCTTTGAAAGGCAGGCGGCAGGGAGCCAGGCACTTCAGGCACTTGTTCCTCCGCGCCGCCAGCCTTATCTGCTGTCCATCGAATCCCTGCACTATGGTCTAGCCGTGACCGACAGCTCCCCGTCGCCCATCGCCCGTTCCCCGCTCCTCATCCGCCGCTTGGGCCGCCAACCCTACGAGCCGGTCTGGCGGGCGATGAGCGCCTTCACCGACAACCGTACCGCCGCCACCGCCGACGAGCTGTGGGTGCTGGAGCACGATCCGGTGTTCACGCTCGGACAGGCCGGCAGGATGGAGCATGTCCTGGCGCCGGGCGAGATTCCGGTGGTGCCGGTGGATCGAGGCGGACAGGTCACCTACCACGGCCCCGGCCAGATCGTGGCTTATCCGCTGATCGACCTGCGCCGCGCCGGATTGGGGGTGCGCGAGCTGGTGTGCCGGATCGAGCAGGCCATCATCGATACCCTCGAGCACTGGAACATCGAGGCCGCCCGCCGCGAAGGGGCACCCGGGGTCTATGTGGCGGATGCCAAGGTGGCGGCCTTGGGCCTGCGTGTGCGCCGGGGCTGCAGCTTCCACGGACTGGCTTTCAACGTGAATATGAACCTGGAACCGTTTCACCGCATTAACCCTTGCGGTTACAAGGGCCTGGCGGTCACGCAAGTGCTAGACTTGGGCGGTCCGTCGCGGCTGGCGGACGTCGAAGATGTGCTGATCGGCGAATTCTGCCGGCAGTTCGGCTTCGAAGCTGAACCGGCCGCTCCCGTGATCCCCGAACTCCCCGCCCGTCTGGCGGTCTGAGCCATTTCATGAGCGATATCACTGCATCTTCCAGCAAGATCATTCCGATCAGCGTCGTCAGCGGCGCACCCGCCGAAAAGCAACTCGGCGGCGACAAGATCGCGCTCAATCGAGCCGGCTTCTCTACCGACGTGCCTACGCTCCGCAAGCCGAGCTGGATTCGCGTACGCCTGCCCCAGGGCAATGCGGTGCAGGCGCTGAAAGCGCGCCTGCGCGAGAACGCGCTGGTGACAGTGTGCGAAGAAGCGTCCTGCCCGAACATCCACGAATGCTTCAGCAAGGGCACCGCCACTTTCATGATCCTGGGCGAGGTGTGCACGCGCCGCTGTTCCTTCTGCGACGTGGCGCATGGCCGACCGGCTGCGCCCGATCCGCTGGAGCCGGCGCGCTTGGCCGACACCATCCGCGACATGCGCCTGAAGTACGTGGTGATCACTTCGGTGGATCGCGACGACCTGCGCGACGGTGGCGCCGAGCATTTTGCCGCGTGCATCCGCGCCGTGCGGCATGCCAATCCGGACCTTCGCATCGAAATCCTCACGCCGGATTTTCGCGGCAAGGGCCGCATGGAACGCGCGCTGGAAGTGCTGAAGGACTTCCCGCCGGATGTGTTCAACCACAATCTCGAGACGGTGCCGCACTTGTACCGTGAAGTACGCCCGGGTGCGGACTACCAGTGGTCGCTGGATCTGCTCAAGCGCTTCAAGGCGCAGCATCCGGACGTACCCACCAAGTCGGGCATCATGCTGGGTCTGGGCGAAACCTACGAACAGGTGATCGAAACGCTGCGCGACTTGCGTGCGCACGACGTGGACATGGTTACCATCGGCCAATACCTGCAGCCCACGCCGCATCATCATCCGGTGCTGCGCTATTGGACGCCGGACGAATTCGAAGCGCTACGCGTTGCGGGTGAGGCGATGGGCTTCCAGCATGTCGCTTCCGGCCCCCTAGTCCGTTCTTCCTATCATGCCGACCAGCAGGCTCACGCGGCTGGCGTCACCGAGCACGCCTGAAGAGAACCCCATGACCCTTCGCTTTCGCCCCCTGCTCGCCCTGCTGATCGCCTTCGGCGTCACCACCTCGGCGGCCTTCGCGCAATCGGCCGCCGATCTGGGCGCCTCCAAGCCGCGCAAGGTATCCGAGCTGCCGCTGCAGCCGACCGGCGATGAAGCCACCTCAGCGCTGATCTCGGCGCACCTGCTCACCCGCTTCCACTACGACGCGCAGCCGCTCGACAACGCGATGTCGCAGAAGATCTACAACCTGTACTTCAAGTTGCTGGATGGGGAAAAGGTCTTCTTCACGCAGGAAGACATGGCCAAGTTCGCCAAGTACAAGGACCAGTTCGGCAACGCGATCTGGAGCAAGGAGCTGGCCGGTCCGTTCGACATCTATAACCAGTTCCTTCTGCGCGTCATCGACCGCATGAACTATGCGCGCAGCCTGTTGAAGCAGGGTTTCGACTTCAGCACCAACGACAGCTACACCGTCGATCGCAAGAAGTCGGACTGGCCCAAGGACCAGAACGAGCTCAACGACCTGTGGCGCAAGCGCACCATGAACGACTGGCTGCGCCTGAAGCTTGCGGGCAAGAGCGACGAAGACATCCGCAAGACGCTGGACAAGCGCTACGCCAGTTACATCGATCGCATGAAGCAGGTGGACAGCCAGGACGCGTTCCAGACCTTCATGACCGCGTATGCGAACTCCACCGATCCACATACCGATTACATGGCACCGCGGGCGGCCGAGAACTTCGACATTTCGATGAAGCTGTCGCTGGAGGGTATCGGTGCGGTGCTGCAGCAGCGCGACGATTACACCGTGATCCGCGAACTCGTGCCGGGCAGCCCGGCGATCAAGTCCACCAAGCTGCACGTGGGCGACTATGTCGTGGGCGTGGGCCAGGGTGAAAGCGGCCAGGTTCAGGACGTGGTCGGCTGGCGCATCGACGACGTCGTCAACCTCATCCGAGGCAAGAAGGACACCACCGTGCGCCTGGAAATCGTGCCCGCCGACCAGGGCACCGAGGGCAAGCACGAAACCATCACGATGGTGCGCAAGAAAATCACCATCGAGGAACAGGCCGCCAAGAAAAAGGTCATCGAGATCACCGACAGCGGCGTCACCCGCAAAATTGGCGTGATCGAGCTGCCGATGTTCTATTCCGACTTCGGCGCCCGCAGCGAAGGCGACAAGAACTTCAAGAGCGCCACCCGCGACGTCGCCCGCCTGCTCGGCGAGCTGAAGACCGAAGGCGTGCAGGGCGTGGTGATCGACCTACGCAACAACGGCGGCGGTTCGCTGTACGAGGCGAATGAACTCACCGGCCTGTTCATCGACAAGGGGCCGGTGGTACAGGTGCGCGACGCACGCGGCCAGGTGCAGGTGCAGGGCGATGACGATCCGGGCATGGCCTGGAGCGGCCCGCTGGCGGTCCTGGTCAATCGCGGTACGGCCTCGGCCTCGGAGATTTTCTCGGCCGCGATCCAGGACTACAGCCGCGGACTGGTCATCGGTACGCAGACCTTCGGCAAGGGCACGGTGCAGACCTTGATCGACCTGAACCGTTTCGCCGCCGACACCGACACCAAGCCGGACTTTGGCGCACTGAAGATGACCGTGCAGGAATTCTTCCGCATCAACGGTGGCTCTACCCAGCTGCGCGGTGTCACACCGGACCTGCAGTATCCCGGCAACGGCGACGACAAGGATTTCGGCGAGTCCACCTACGACAATGCGCTGCCGTGGACGCAAATTGCGCCGGCCGACTACAAGCCGGTGGCCGACATGAAGGCCTACCTGCCGCAGCTGACGCAGATGCACGATGCACGCGTTGCCAAGTCGTCGGCGTGGCAGCTGATGCTGGACGAGCTGAACCAGTACAAGAAGCTGGCCGACCGCACCAGCATCTCGCTGAACTATGAGCAGCGCCAGACCGAGCGCAAACAACTGGATGCGATGCAGGCCGAGTTCCGTGCACGCCACAAATCCATAGCTGGCGCCGCCGCTGACGTCGATGAGCAAGGCCAGCTCGATGACGGCCTCAACCCGAATGAGCGCAGCTTGAAGTCGGAGCTGAAGGAACAGGAAGAGGCCAAGAAGGCACCCGATCCGCAGCTGCAGGAGACCGCTCACGTCCTGTTCGACGCAGTCGGCTTGATCGATGCCAATCCGAAGCTGGCTGCCGAAGTGCTGCCGTACGGCGGCAAGCAAGGCGACAGCCCGTCGATGGCCTCGGCCAATGGCCCGGTCTCGCTGCCAACGCCGATGACGGAACCGGGCACCTCGCAGGCACCCAAGCCGGCGGCGTCGAGCAGCAAATAAGGCGGACCGCCGCGGGTACCCAAAAGCAGCGCTCCGGCGCTGCTTTTTTTATGCGGATGGATTTCCTAGACGGTTGGAGCGAGGCTAGTGCAGGTCCCGCCGCGACCAGGACTCACCGCCATGAACCTGCTCTCCAACCTTGCTCTTGCCGGTGGCCTTGCCTGGGCCAGCGGTATTCGCCTGTACGCCACGTTGTTCATCGCCGGCCTGCTTGGGCGCCTGGGTTACGTCAGCCTGCCGCCTGGGCTGTCAGTACTCAGCCACGATTGGGTGCTGGTCACCTCCGGCGTGTTGATGGTGGGCGAATTCCTGGCCGACAAATTTCCGCTGTTCGACAGCGTGTGGGATGCCATCCACACCTTCATTCGCATTCCCGTCGGCACCTTGCTCGCCTGGGGCGTGTTCAAGAACGCCGGCGTGGACGAGCAGATAGCGGCCGCCCTGCTGGGTGGCGCGGTGGTTACTGGCACGCATCTGGCCAAATCGGGCACGCGCGCCTTGATCAACACTTCGCCCGAGCCCTTCAGCAACTGGGGAGCAAGTGCGGGCGAGGATCTTTCGCTGCTGGGAATTCTTTACCTGGCGTGGCGCCACCCACTCGTTTTGTTGGTTTTGCTCGCGCTGTTCATGCTGCTGGTCGGCTGGCTGCTGCCGAAGATTGTCCGTGGGCTGCGGGCGTTTTCGGCGCGGTGGCGGAAACCGCGAGGGGTTCAGGGCTCGCTATGATCAACCAACCCTCTGAGCCGTTAAACGAAGGGGAGGGCGTCGACGTCCGCAAGCTTGCCGCGCTATTTCGCCTTGTCCTTCCCCTTTTGCTCCTTCTGCCAGCGCTGATACTCCGTCACCTGCGGCAAGTCACGCAGCAGCTTCGAACGAGGGTCGACCATGACCAGCGTATCCGCCGGCACCTGCAGCGTACCCTCACCATGCGTCATCGGTAGCACCTGTACGGTATCGCCCACTTGCGCTTCGACCGGCATCGGGAAAGGCAGGTCCTGCGGTACGCGCCAACGCAGCGTCAGCGTGTCGCCCTGACGCTGCTCCTCCAGCGCCGGTAGCGCTGATTGATACAGGTACACATTGAAGAACCAGTTCAAATCGCGTCCGGTCACCTTGTTCACGATATCGATGAAATCGCGCGAGTCCGCGTAATGCGGCGTAAAGTTGCCCGGCTTGGGATCAGGGCGCCCGTAGACCAGCACGCGCAGGCATTCGAAGAAGTCGCGGTCGCCGATCAAGCCGCGCAGCGAGTGCAGCATCAGCGCACCCTTGTCGTAGATGTCGTTCCCGGGGCCGCGGCTGCCGTCGTAGACCTGTTCCTCGGTCTTGCTGCTGCCTGAAACGATCGGCGCGCGATTGTGCAAAGTCAGGCGCATCTTTTGCAGCCAGGCGTAATAACCCAGGTCGCCGTTGATCGACTGGCTGTAGAGCGGTTGCATGTAGGAAGCAAAGGCTTCGTGCAGCCACATGTCGTCCCAGTCGACATTGGTCATCTGGTTGCCGAACCACTCGTGCGCGAATTCATGTTGCAGCAGCCAGTCGAAACCGGTGCCGTCCATCGCATAGCGATTGCCGTAGGCATTGATGGTTTGGTGTTCCATGCCGAGGTAAGGCGTTTCCACCACGCCCATCTTTTCATCGCCGAAGGGGTAGGGGCCGATCACCGCCTCGTTGAAGGCCAGTAAGCGCGGGAATTCGGCAAACAGTTTGCGCGCCTGCTCTTCTTCGCCCGCCAGATACCAGTACTGCAGGGGAATCACGTTGCCGTAGCGGCTGTGGTATTCGCCGGTCAGTTCCTGGTACGGACCTACGTTGATGGAAATGGCATAGGTGGTCGGATGCCGGGTACGCCAATGATAGGTGTGCTTGTCGCCCTCGTCGCTGATACCGACCAGCACGCCATTACCCGGTGCCACCAGCGGCTTGGGTACGGTCACGTACAGGTCGACCAGATCCGGCTTGCCCTGCGGGTGGTCGATGCAGGGCCAGAACAGGTCGCAGCCTTCGCCTTCCACCGCGCTGCCTACCCATGGCTGGCCATCCTTGGTGCGACTCCACACGAAGCCGCCATCCCATGGCGCCTTCTTCGCTACATGGGGGCTGCCGCCGTAGTGCACGGTGGCGGAGACCTGCGCACCGGCTTTCAGTGTGCCAGGCAGCTGGATGCGCAGATGCCCCTCGGGATTGCTCCACGCGGTGGATGCCAGCGGCTTGCCATCCAGCTCGATCGCGCTGATCGGCAGATTGCGGTCCAGGTCCAGCAGCAATACGCCAGTAGGTTCGCGTGCTGTAAAACTCAGCACGGCCGTGGCATCGATGCGTTGCCGCGCCGGATCCACCGCAATATGCAATTGCGCGTGGTCGAAGCGCACGAGCTTTTGCTCGGCCGGCATCACGCCGCCGGAGTTTTCCGTCTGCGCGGTAAGCGCAGGCTGGGGAGTGCGAACACTGGCGCAGCCGGTAAAGCCGAGGACGAGACTGAGTGCGAGCAGGGCAGGACGCAATGGGCGCATGGGTCATGGGTGTCGGAGGGACATCCGTGCATCATGCAGGGTCCAGTGGCGGCATGACTAAGCCAGAAGTCATGCTTGTCCGAAAAGGCGCTGCGTAGGCTGGGAAGACAATCCCAGCATCGCGCGAGGTGCACGCATGGCAATGCTGGGTTTCGCAACCCAGCCTACGATCAGTGCTACCCGTACCGTTTGCTCAACAACGCAAACATGGCCCGCAAGCCCATCGCCTCGCCGCCGCGCGGACGGCCCGGACGATCGCTGTCGTTCCAGGCATAGGTGTCCAGGTGCAGCCATGGCAGGCCGTCCGGAAGGAAGCGTTCCATGAACAGCGCCGCGGTAATCGCGCCCGCATGCCGTGATGCGCCCGCGTTGGCGAAGTCGGCGAGGTAGGACTCCAACAGCTTGCGATAAGGACGCCACAGCGGCAGCCGCCACATCGGATCGGCCACGGCATGGCCGCAGGCGAGCGCAGCTTCAGCAAGCTGATCGTCATTGGCGAACAGTGCCGGCAGATCGGGGCCAAGCGCCACGCGCGCGGCGCCGGTGAGCGTGGCGAAGTCGATGATCAGCTCGGGCTTTTGCTCCGCCGCGTAGGCCAGCGCATCGCACAGGATCAGGCGGCCTTCGGCATCCGTGTTGTCGACTTCCACACGGTGGCCGGCGCGGGTGGTGATCACCTCTCCCGGGCGCATGGCATTGCCGGCGACCGCGTTCTCCACCGCCGGCACCAGCAGCGTCAGCCGCACCGGCAGTTTCGCTTCCATCACCAGGCCGGCCAGCGCGATCGCGTGCGCCGCGCCGCCCATATCCTTCTTCATCCAGCGCATGCCATCGGAAGGCTTCAGGTCCAGGCCGCCGGTGTCGAAACACACGCCTTTGCCCACCAGCACCACCTTGGGATCGCTGGCCTTGCCCCAGCTTAGCTCGATCAGACGCGGCGGGCGATGACTGGCGCGGCCGACGGCATGGATGGTGGGGAAGTTGTCCTCCAGCAGCTCATCGCCCACCCACTCGCGCAGCTTGGCCTTGTAGGTCTTGCCCAGTTGTTTCACCTGGTCGGCCAGCTGCTTGGGTCCCATGTCCTCGGTCGGCGTGTTGACCAGGTCGCGAACGAAGCAGGTCGCTTCGATCAACGGTGTCAGACTGGCAAGGGTTGCAGCGCTGACCACTAGCGGCGAACCCGGGCGCCTGGCGTTGCGGTAGCGCGTGAATTGATAGGCGCCCAGCGCCCAGCCAAGGGCGGAAAGCTGCGGATCCAGCGGCACGCTTTCCGGGGCGAGCGTGTATTCGGCGGTGGGCAGCGTCAGCGGCAGTGCCGCCAGTGCACTAAGCGAATCCCGGCGATCCACGCCCACCACCACGCGCGCCAGCTTGCCGCTGGCATCCGCCATCAGGCACATACTGCCGGGATTTGCGTCAAAACCGGTTTCGTCCAGCCAGTTCCGTTGCGCTGCGCTCAGGCGTTTGCGCAAGGCGGGGAGGTGCGCGGCGTCAGTGGCTTCGATGGGTGTTGGCGGACGGCGGCCGGAGGCGTTTGCAATCAGGGCGGACATGCGGTTCGAAATAGTCAGTGAGCAGGCTTAGGATGATAAGCCCTGTCGCTGCAGACGCGAAAAATAGCCGGGATTACCATTCGGGCCTGCGCGGTCCTGCCCCATTCGTTGCGCTCAGGTGCGGCTTTCCAGCCACTGAACCAAGCCGGCCAAATCCCGCAAATCCAGATCCGGCGCCGCCCCCAATGCGGCGGGCCAAGGGTGCCCCGCACGATTGATCCACGCCGTGCGCATCCCTGCCTCACGCGCGCCCACCACGTCCAGTACCGGATCATCACCCACATGCAGGATGTGCTCAGGCGCGACCCCAAGCTTCTGGGCTGCAGCGAAAAAGATGCGCGCATCAGGCTTCAGCACACCCACGTCGCGTGCGCAGATGCGGTGCGCGAAGTGGAGGTGCAAGCCGATGCGCTCCAGATCGGCATTGCCGTTGGTCAGGCTGGCAACCGGCCATGCTGCGCACAGGCGTTCAAGCGCAGGCAGGGCATCAGGATACAGTTCCACCGCATTGCGCGCCGCGGCGAAGACCTCCCACATCGCGTCCAGCGGCGCTTCGCTGATGCCGCAGGCATCGAACGCACGCTGCATGGTGATGTAGCGTTGCGCGGTGAAGTCATGCGCCAGGTCGATGCGTTCGGCCGCCACGCGTGCGCGTAGCTCGCGCAGCGCAGGGATCGGCCAGGTCTTCGCTACCTCCGGGTAGTGCTGACGCAGGTAGTCGTTGATGTCGCGATCCGCCCGTTCCAGGGCCGGCATGACCGGCCACAGGGTATCGTCCAGGTCGATGGTGATGGCGAGAATCTGCAAATGATCAACGACTTTCAATGCGCAGCATCTGGCCGGTGCGAACCGTATTGTCCTTCAAATGATTCCAGCTGCGAATCTGCGCCACGTCCACGCCGTGCCTGCGCGCGATGGAATACAGCGTTTCCCCGGCCCCGACGCGATAGGACTGTGCCGGCTGGTTGTCGACGCTGGCGATTTTTTTCTTGCCGTCAACCTTGTTCGCCACGCCGGACGTCTTGCCGACGGCTTTCGCCGAGACCTTGGCAAGGGCTACCTTGGCGTGGCTCACGAAGGCCTCGCTGGTGACCTTGGCGAAGCTGCCACGGTCGGCCGCGGCCATCTGCGTAAACGCATCGCCGCGCACGCCCTTCAAGCTGCTCTGCTGCGTCACGGCCACCGCTGCGCCGCTGACTTTGGCCAGCGCCGGCGCAGCCGGTGTTGCCGGGCGCGCAGCCGCGATAGCCGGTGCAGCGGCCACGCGAGACGGCGCGGAGGCAATCTGCGTGGGTTCGCTGCTGGCATGTGCGCCGACCTCGGCCAGGATGCGGCTGCGGCGCGAATCATCCATCGCCAGCAGACTGCCGCCTGCCTGGTAAGGCACCAGCGAATGCGAGCGCAGTGTCGCTGCGCCCTTGTCGCTCAGCGCGAAGTCCACGAACTCCTTGGCTGCCGAAGCGTTGGGGCTCGACGGGTTGGTGACCAGATAGAGGGGAACAAACAGCGGATACGTGCCGCTGGCCACCGTGCCAGCGCTTGGCGCCGTGCCGTCGATGTGCAGCATCTTGATCTTGCCGTTGCCGGCCACGCTCGACAGGGTGGTCACGCCGAAGCCGCGCGGATCCAGTGCGATCGACTGCTCCAACTGCGTGGTGTTCACGTACAGGCGGGGCGCCGCCACCGGCTGGCTGCCGCGGCCAAACACCAGCTTGCGCAGGCTGTATTCCACGCCATCGCCCGGGCTCGCCACCGCGAACACGTCGATCGGCGCGTCGTTGCCGCCGACTTGCTTCCAGTTGGTGATCTTGCCGAAGTAGATGTCGTGCACCTGCTGCAGCGTGATGTTGCTGACCGGGTTCGCCGGGCTGGTGACCAGCACCAGGCCATCCCATGCCACCGGCGTAAAGCTGAGCCCGCTATCCGGGCCGCTGCCCGAACTGGGACGCGCGCTGCCGGCGATATCGGCAGAGCCGCCGGCCACGGCGTCCAGGCCGGACGCGGTGTTGAACGGCTGAATCTGCACCGAGCCATGCCCTGACGATTGCCAGGCTTTCGCCACGCCCTTGACCACGCTGTTGGCGGTGACCACGTCGCCGCGCCAAGTGAGCGACTGCGTGGTCGCGGCAAGCGCGGCAGTGGAAAGGCCGGCGCCGATGAGGGCGGCGGAGAGCAGACGATTGATGCGTACTGGCATAGAAAGGCGCGACCTGCGTGTAGGAACGTGTAGGGAATTGCTGTGAGTCTGCCGTCCGCGCCGCGTAGGCACAGTGACGGAATGCGGTATTTCAGCGGCCCGGAGGCAAAACATCAAGCAAATACGCCGATGAACAGCGAATGCGTTCATGTAGTTGCGTGGAAAACTTGCGGGCAGCGCAATGACCGTGGCGCGATCTTCGTTTGGCTTCTAGTCAGCATGTGATCTGTACGAAGCGAAATGTTGCTGCTTACCTCGCACTGCATCTTTGCTCCCTCCCCTACGTGTAGTAGGGGAGGGTTGGGGTGGGGTGAAGCAATCTAGCGAAGAAGCCATGCTGTGTGGCAAGCGCGTGCAACCCCACCCCAGCCCTCCCCTGCAAGCAGGGGAGGGAGCACATCTCGCTACTGCACCACCACGTAATTCAATCCTTCATCCGTCGACACCAGCAGCACCAGCTGACGAGGACGAGCCGCAGCAAGCCCCTGCAGGTCCCGCAGGCTGGTGATGCGGCGATTGCCGATGCCGACGATCACATCGCCGGTGGAAAGCCCGGCCTGTGCGGCGCGGCTGTTGGGACTCACAGCGGATAACGTCACGCCTGCCACGCCCTGGCTGGCCTGCTCGTCGCTCAGTTCGCTGAACGTCACGCCGGTGAGGCGCGGATCGAGCTTGGCACCGTCCAGCGTGGCGAGCTTTTGCGGCGTCAGCTGCGCGGTGAGCTTGCGTGGCGTGCCGTTGCGCAGGGCGGTCAAGTTCACCGTGCTGTCGGCGGGCAACAGGCCCAGCGTGTTGTTGAGCTGGTCGGAGTTCCGCAGCGATTGGCCGTTCACCGCCGTGATCACGTCGCCCACTTCCAGCCCGGCGCGATCCGCCGCCGAACCCGGCAGAACGCGCGTCACCACCGCGCCCTCATTGCTCTTCAGGCTCAGCATGCGCGCGATATTCGGCGTGATGTCCTGGGTTTGCGCGCCCAGGCTGCCGCGGTTCACCTTGCCGTGGGCAATCAGCTGCTGCATTACCTCGGTGGCGATATCGGTGGGAATCGCGAAGCCGATGCCGATGTTGCCGCCCGAGGGCGACAAGATCATGGTGTTGATGCCTATCAGCTCGCCGCGCAGATTCACCAGTGCGCCGCCTGAATTGCCGGGATTGATCGAGGCGTCGGTCTGGATGAAATTCTGGAAGCTGGAGCCGCCGAGGCCCGAGCGGCGCAGCGCCGATACGATGCCCGAGGTCACCGTCTGGCCAAGGCCGAACGGGTCGCCCACCGCCACCACGAAGTCACCCACGCGCAGTGCCGACGAATCCGCGATCGGCAGCGCTTGCAGCTTGTCCGCGTTGATCTTGACCACGGCCACATCGGTGCCCGGATCATTGCCCACCAGCGTGCCCTTGAAATTACGTCCGTCCTGCAGCGTCACCATGATGTCGTCCGCGCCGCCCACGACATGGTTGTTGGTGAGGATGTAGCCCTTCGCCGCATCCACGATCACGCCCGAGCCCAGGCTCTGCTCCACTTTTTCGCGCGGCACGCCTTGCATGCCGAAAAACTCGCGGAACACCGGATCGTTGAAGAACGGATTGCTCACCCGCACCCGTGTCTTGGTGGAAATGTTCACCACGGCCGGGGTCACCTTCTCCAGCATCGGCGCCAGCGAAGGCAGGGGTTGGCCGTTGACTGCCGGGGGCATTCCGGCGTGGGCGTGCATCGGCAGCACGGCGAGCGATGCGGCGGCAAAGAGGGCAGTGAAACTGCGGAGCAGACGCGCTTGCATGAAGTCTCCTGGTGCGAAGAAAAACTGCTGATTCGACTGGGCGCGGCACGGGCGGTTCCCAAGCATGCACCGTGCCTTCGCTGCGTGCACAAATGCTAAATGAACAGCGTGCCATCCATCTGGGCATGCGTTGTAAGGCTTTCCTGATCGCGAGCCGGTATTTCGGGCGAATATTTTCAGCCAATTGCCTCGCATGTGGCCTGTGAGCCCTTTACTTCCATCCGGCGCGGGCGTAACGTTCGCCCGTCGCAACCACAACATCTTGTGTGCAGCAATCCGTGTGTTACCCAAGTGCTGGGGCGGCGAATCGAGTCAGGAGGGGGCTGTAGCTGATCGCGAAAGAGCCGGGCCCGACCTTCATGCGCGGGGCATGAATCGGGTACGACGGGGTCGTTTTCCCGGCGACTGATGTCACTTACACCTATAAGACTAGAAACCAACGGGGCCGCAAGGCCATGCCAGGAGGTCAGGAAGCCAATGAGCATCCTGCGTGCAACAAACACCGGCCGCGATGCCGCCATTCCGCTGCAGAGCGCATCGCAGGACATCTGGGACAAGAAGTACCGTCTGCGCGCCAAGAACGGCGAACCGGTGGACGTCGCCATCGACGACACCTGGAAGCGCGTCGCGCGCGCGTTGTCCGAAGTGGAAGCCACGCCGGAGTTGCGCGAGCACTGGCACGAGCGTTTCCTGTGGGCGTTGCGCCGCGGAGCCATTCCTGCCGGCCGCATCACCTCCAATGCCGGCGCGCTGGAACACAAGCCCGCCACCTCCACCATCAACTGCACCGTGTCCGGCACCATCCGCGATTCGATGGACGACATCCTGCAGAAGGTGCACGAGGCGGGGCTTACGTTAAAAGCGGGCTGCGGCATCGGCTATGAATTCAGCACGCTGCGTCCGCGTGGCGCATATGTGTCGGGTGCGGGCGCGTACACCAGCGGCCCGCTGTCCTTCATGGATATCTACGACAAGATGTGCTTCACCGTGTCTTCCGCCGGCGGTCGCCGCGGTGCACAAATGGGCACGTTCGACGTCAGCCATCCGGACGTCAAGGAGTTCATCCGCGCCAAGCGCGAGAACGGTCGTTTGCGCCAGTTCAATCTGTCGCTGCTGATTACCGACGGCTTCATGCAGGCGGTGGAGCACGACCAGGACTGGCCCATGGTCTTCCCGGTGCACGTGAAAGAGCAGGACGACATCGACCTTGATGACGCCAGCAAAGTCGTGTGGCGCGAATGGCCCACCAGTGAGAACTACGTCGTGCGCGACGACGGCCTGGTCGCCTGCAAGATCTACGGGCACATCCGTGCGCGTCATCTGTGGGACATGATCATGGTCTCCACCTACGACTACGCGGAGCCCGGGTTCATCCTCATCGACAAGGTGAACGAGATGAACAACAACTGGTGGTGCGAGCAGATTCGCGCTACCAACCCGTGCGGCGAACAACCATTGCCGCCTTACGGCTCTTGCTTGCTCGGCTCGGTCAACCTCACCACCTTCGTGCGCGATCCCTTCGGCCCCAAGGCCCGCTTCGACTGGGACGAATACCGCGAAGTGGTAAAGATCTTCACCCGCATGCTCGACAACGTGGTGGAGATCAACGGCCTGCCGCTGGAACAGCAGCGCGACGAGATCCTGTCCAAGCGCCGCCACGGCATGGGCTTCCTTGGCTTGGGCAGCACGCTCACCATGCTGAAGCTGCGTTACGGCAGCGCCGATGCGGTTGCCTTCACCGAAGACGTGTCGCGCGAAATGGCCGTGGCCGGTTGGGAGGTGGCGCTGGACCTGGCCAGGGAGAAAGGCCCGGCACCGGTGCTCGCCAAGAACTACACCGTCACCGGTGACATGCTGCGCAAGCGTCCGGAGATGGCCGCCGACGGCTACAAGGCGGGCGACCTGATTCCCGGCCGCGTGCTGCACGCCAGGTACAGCCGCTACATGCAGCGCATCGCCGAGGTAGCGCCGCATCTGGTCAAGGAATTGGCCGAAACGGGCGCGCGCTTCACCCACCACAGCTCCATCGCGCCGACCGGCACCATCTCGCTGTCGCTGGCCAACAACGCCAGCAACGGCATCGAGCCCAGTTTTGCCCATCACTATTCGCGCAACGTGATCCGCGAGGGCCGCAAGACCAAGGAGAAGGTGGAGGTCTATAGCTTCGAGCTGCTGGCCTATCGCGCACTCATCAATGCCGATGCCATGCCGTTCAGCGACGACCCCAAGGCCAAGCTGCCTGAGTACTTCGTCGCGGCCGACGACATCAGCCCGAAGGAGCACGTGGATATCCAGGCCGCCGCGCAGCTGTGGGTGGATTCGTCCATCTCCAAGACCGCGAACGTCCCCACCGACTACCCCTACGAAGACTTCAAAGACATCTACTTCTACGCCTATAAACAGGGCCTCAAGGGCTGTACCACGTTCCGCTTCAACCCCGCTGCATTCCAGGGCGTGCTGGTCAAGGAAGCCGACCTGGAGAACACCCTCTACCGCTTCGAATTGGAGGACGGTAGTGTTGTGGAACTGAAAGGCAACGAAGAAGTGGAGTACGACGGAGAGACACACACCGCCGCCAATTTGTTCGATGCTTTGAAGGAAGGCTATTACGGAAAGTTTTAGTAGTGGCACGCAACGCGAAATCGCGCTACGTTTCCGCACACCGTAAGCAAGCCTGTAGAAGTTTCCATAACAAACGTACCGGAGGGGAATACCCGCATGTCCATCGATACCGAGTTCGAAGTACACAACGACGACCTGCTCACGCCGGCTGCCCCGGTAGCTGAAGAGCCCGCACCGGCAGCCGCGCCGAAGAAGGCCCGTCGCAAGAAGGCAGCCAAGAAAGCCGCTCCGGCCAAGAAGGGCGCCGCCAAGAAAGCGGTGAAGAAGGCCGCCAAGAAGGGTGCAGCGAAGAAGGCCGCCAAGAAGGGCGCTGCCAAGAAGGCTGCGAAGAAAGGCGCCGCCAAGAAAGCCAGCAAGAAGGCCGCCAAGAAAGGCGCGGCCCGCAAGGCTGCAAAGAAGGTCAGCAGCAAGAAGACGGCCCGCAAGGCCGCATCGAAGAAGACAGCCAAGAAGGCTGCTAGCAAGAAAACCGCCAAGAAGACGGTAAAGAGGTCCACTGCCAGCAAGAAGGCCGGTCGTAAGGCGACCAAGAAAACCGCCAAGAAGGCCGCCCGCAAGAAGTAAGCAAACCGAAATCCGGCCCGGCGCGAGTCGGGCCGGATTTCTTTTTAAGACCCGGATTTTTCCCCTCTCCGCCCTAAGGAGGGGTTGAGGTGGGTCCAGTCTCGCCGTAGCGCTTCTAAAGCCGCTCGCGAACCCCATCTTTAGTATTAGCGCCACCCCATACCAACCAGGAAGCACCGGCATGACGATCAAGATCGAGAAGAAGATCAAGGGCTACGAGGTCGTCAAACCTGAAGACAAGGCCGCGCCCGCCGTGCAGGCCACCACCGAGCAGCCGAAAGAGGCGCCGATGGCGGAAGTCATCCAGATGCACGAAAGCCTGGAGCGCCCCGAGGCCCTGATCGGCTCCACCTTCAAGATCAAGTCCCCGCTGTTCGAGCACGCCCTGTACGTCACCATCAACGACATCGTGCTCAACGCCGGCACCCCCTACGAGCAGCGCCGCCCCTTCGAGATCTTCATCAACTCGAAGAACATGGACCACTTCCAGTGGATCGTGGCCCTCACCCGAATTCTCTCCGCCGTGTTCCGCAAGGGCGGCGACGTGACCTTCATCGTGGAAGAGCTCAAGGCCGTGTTCGACCCCCGCGGCGGCTACTTCAAGGCCGGCGGCGTCTACATGCCCAGCATCGTCGCAGAGATCGGCGCGGTGATCGAGCAGCACATGAAGAACATCGGCCTCATCCACGACCCCGAGATGAGCGACGCCCAGCGCGCCCTGATCGCCGAGAAGCGTGCCGCCTACGAGAACGCCGCTCAAAAAAAAACTGAGCTGAGCCCCACCGACGCCGACACCAACGACTCGGCCGGCTTTCCGCCGGGGGCCACCTTGTGTGCGAAGTGCAATACCAAGGCGCTGGTGTTGATGGATGGGTGCCAGACGTGCCTTAACTGCGGATATAGCAAGTGCGGTTGAGCCGGGTCGAGATGGTTCTTTGTAATTAGTTCATATCATTGAGGCTGTGCCGGAATGGATTACCGTGCCAAATAAGCCGTTAACCGAAGAGCAAAAGGTTCGCCTGGCTGTATTGGAGCCAAGATTGCGCGCATGCGTACGGACCGCGGATTTGCGGCTTGCAAAGGAAGTTGCCGCGGAAATTCAACTGCTGCTCAGGCCTTCAGGACACGAAACTAGGCTCCTCAAGGCAAAAAACTGGCTTTATGAAACCGCCTTGGAAGCAAATAGTCTTGAATTTGCCAAAATGGGATTTCTTGGAACAATTAAAAAGAGTTCTACTAAAACTAGGTTGCATTTAGAAGCGGTGGCTCTTTTGGCAGTCTGCCACCTGCGTGAAGGGAATTTAGAGGGTGCACGCCCGTTAATCGAAAATGCAATTAGATATATAAATAATATAAAGTCCGATGCTCGAAGGCGACAATTCCATAAAAGATTGCTTGGTCGCCTAGAAGAAGAGGGAATACTTGCTGGGCTTATTGATAAAACTAAGCCTCCTTTATCGATTGACAAAGTTAGCGAGGAGACTCTTCGGTTAGTTCGAATTGAAACTGCGGAGGAAATACTGACGGAATTGGCGAAATCACTTCCTCCGAAATCGCTAAATCTGTTGGGTGAGATTCGCGACGTCTATGTTTTAGGATTGCCGGCGCCAGAGCGTAAATTCCTGCCACCGCCCGTTGTGGAAGAGAAAGAGGAATTGGGGAAAAGAGCTTCGATGGCGTTAAAGCGTGTGGCCTGGAGAGCCCTTTGCAGCCCTAATAGCGAGATATATAAAGCTTGGAGTGATGGTCTGAGCGTGGTTTATGATAAAAAATATATAACTGCAGCTATAGTTACCGCGTTTCAATCTATCAGTATTTGTATAACGATGTTAGCCGCAAGTGCGGCTGCACTCGCCATTAAGCTTGGTGCGCAGACGTTTTGCGAAATATTTGCGCCGGCCTCTGTCATGATTGATGCGGCTGAAGACTAAATAGATGGCAAAGCGCGTAGGCTGGGATGACAATCCCAGCATTGCATGCCTGAAAGTAGTTGGATTGTCATTCCAGTCAACTGATCGGAATTGTGCAAGGGGCGCACCGCAAATAAGCGATTTCAGGTTAAGTTATTGCACTGATCTTGTTGTTAATTTCAGTTTCCACTTCGCTGTTTTAGTCGACCTCGTGGTACAGTGGGGCGACGAAGTTTGGCGCAGAAGGCGCCAGTGATCGGCCAGCTAAAGAAGTACCCCGGGAAAAGTGTACCTACACAACTGGAGGTAACGTATGCGCCGTTTCAGAGTCATCCATGTTTTGGGGATAGTGCTTTCTTTGCCGCTGTTGGTCTCCAGTCCTGTCCGTGCGAACGATACGGGTCAAACGATTGAGCGGAAAACTTACAGCACCCTTGGTTTGAGAAGCTGCAGCAAATGGCTTCAAGATGAAAGAAGTGCAAAAAACCTCGCGCAAAACGGTCTTAACGCGCTGAATTTCATCGGCGATCAGAGTTGGTTGGCGGGATTCATCAGCGGCTTCAATGTGGCCATAACCGACCGACAGGATCTGCTGTCAGCAATGGATCTTCAAACCGCATCAGATTGGGTCAGCGTGTATTGCTCAAAAAATAAAAGTGCCAATGTTCCAGACGCCGTAGTGGCTCTTTTTGTTGAGATCGCGAAAAACAATAAGTGATTCGTTTGTGCGTGAAGAAAGAGTGGTTAGGGGTAAGGGGTTTCAGGGGGAGTTATGGAAAACGAGTTCGTGCGGCGTTTCGCTGAGATGTCGGATGATGAGTTGCAGAAATATGCCGTTCGGGCGCAACTCGACGAAAATGCACGCGTTCTTCTGACTGCGGAGTTGAGTCGGAGAGGCTTGCTTCTCCCAGAAGCGAGCCATGTACCCAGCACGGGGAGCGCAGGCGACGCAAATTCCATGGGCTATCGGCAGGTGATACGCGGCCTTTCGCCTTTGAATGCGCAAATCCTGCTTGGCCGCTTGCAGGCCGAAGGCGTTGATGCGTATTTGTCCGGGGCGAATGTCACCCAAATCAATCCCTTGTGGTTCTATGCCCTGGGTGGCGTTCGACTCTTTGTGCACCGGGAACATCTCGCTATAGCTTTCGATGTCATCGATGCCACCTGGAAGGGAGACTACGAAGTAGGGGTGGCGGAGGAGCAGGATGCGCCGGGCAGGGATCGCATCGAGAGCAAACGCCAAGCTGGATGGATGTGCGTGCTGTCCGTTGCCATGGTGATGGGTGGAATATCGCTCGCGGCGCTCTGGTGGCCATCGTATGCGTCGCCTTCCTACTCAATGACATCCGGATCGCCCTCCGATCTCCTCGCGAGAGGGATGGCGAGTACCTTTCTCGTAACCTATGCCGGGTTCTGGTTGCTCTTTGTCGAATGCGCTGTTCGGCGTCAGAAGCGACCGTAAATTGCCCATTTTTTCTGCGGCATTAAGGGGCAGTGCGGGGGCGGCCGAGATTGTGGGGATTCGAGAGAAGTAGAGGAGCGATGAGCTGGTTCGACGGCTTTGGTGAATACCACCCAAGGGTGCGCCGCTATTCATCTGGCTGTGCGTTGCTGCAATAGTCGTAGATGAAATGGAAATGCCATCACAATGCTTCGCTGCCAAATGGGGCAGAGCGGTAGTCGTCAGAACATTCTGAATCCCACTAGCTGCAGCCGAGTACGCAGATCAGCAGCATGAGCCGTCACATCGCCATGCCTTGCATGCCGCCATAAGGAAAGTTCGACCTACCTGATTTTTCGGTATCGTCTGATAGACACGCAAACGTGTCTATGCAAAGGTGCTGCACGTCGGGTGTGCCGATTGCAAACCGGAAGCCGCATCCGACGTAAGAGGTAAAGCGCGAACCGCATGAGGTGGTGCTCATACGGTCCGCTGGCCACCACCAACTTGAACGGAGTTGATCAATGGTTACCCCTGATCTTACGGCATCTGCGCGCCTACGCGCGTCCTTCCCCTTGCCAAACCCGCGCTTTACCACCACGCCGCTCGCGTGGTGCCAGGTGGTCGAGGGCACTTAGTCGAAATCGTCTGTCAGCGTTTTCTGACTTCGAAGCAGGGCTCTGCCCTGTGCCCCTCACGCCGTGCGCAATGTACGGCGTGACTACCTGGAGCACGCGTGATGAATATCATTTCCTCATGGGTCGGTTATACCTTCCCAAAAGCAAAGCGGCCTGCCCGCAAGGCAGCAAAAGAACCCGCCACGTCGTGCACGGTTGCCGCACCCATCCAAGCGCCTGCACGCGTCATGGTATTAGAGGCTGATCCACCGAGCCGCAGCACCCTCGTCGATCTCATCAAGACACTTGGCCTGGAGCCACTCGTCGTTCCTGACGCCGCGGCGGCCTTGAAATCCATCGATCTTTGCGCACCCGGCATGATCCTGATGGCTTGCAACGAGCTACCGGGCCCGGAGAGCGGCGAATTAAAGCTGTGTTCGATGATGCGAAAGCCGCGAGCAGATCATCCGTGCATTCCGATCATAGTCTTGGCAACTGGGTCGGATGCCTTTATTTGGCAAGGCTACATAGGGGATTGCGGGATAGAAGGTGTTCTGGAAAAGCCGCTACGCGCCCAAACGCTGCGAGCAATGCTTGAGTTGTGGCTCGACCTGCCGCTTAAGGATGAACCGAAACAATCGCTTCCCCCAATCCAGAACGCCGATGACTGGTTTCAAGTCCGTTTCACCGAAGACATCCAAGGGTTTGAACAGGCTTGGGCAAAGGATGACAAGCCTTCGATGCTCCGCTTTGCGCAGCACATGCAAGGTATCGCGCTCGTGCTGGGGGTGCAGCGGGCACTGAGGTTGGCTGATCGACTGGAACGGATGGCAAGAGGCACGAAGCCGATGGAGCCCGAGGCGATGCAACGCACCCTTACGGCTTTGAAAAAAGCGTTTGCCCCCTACCTCGACTAGGCG